>JANNVJ010000140.1:0-26826 GCA_031414375.1 Haliea sp. | reverse complement strand
TGTCGGCGCCGTACAATTCCATGATCATCTGCGCTAGGTAGCCCTGGATGGTTTGCATTTGCCCGATCGGGCGGCCGAACTGCACCCGCTCGCTGGCGTACTTGGTAGCGTAGCCATGCATTTCAAAGCCCGCGCCGTTGGTATAACCGCAGAAAGCGATTACCGTTTTGAGCAGCGAGGGTTCCAGTGCGGACCAGCCCGCGTTGAGGGTGCCCACGATAGCGGCGGCGGGCACTTGCACATTGTCGAAATCGACCTGGTAGTGGCGGTCACGTGACATGGTGGCCATGTGTTTGGTGCTGATGCCGACGCTGTTGCGGTCAACCAGGAACAGCGTCAGGCCGTCCTGCGAAGCAACTTGGCCGGTCCGTGCCACGACCAGTAACGTGTCGGCACCATCAGCGAATTCCACGAACAGTTTGGTGCCGTTAAGGCTATAGCTGTCGCCGCTGGCCTGCGCCTGCAGCTTGATGTGCTCAGGCTTAAAGAAACGCGAATATTCCTGGTATGCAAAGGCGTAGATCCGCTGGCCTGCGACAATCTGTGGTAACAGTTCAACTTTTTGCTCCTGGGTACCCGCCTGGGCGATCAGGTCGCTGGCCAGCACGCTGGTGAACAGGAAGGGGCTGGGGCAGATGTGGCGCCCCAGTTCGCGTATTAGCACAACGGTGTCGAGCAGGTTCATGCCCATACCGCCGTACTGTTCCGGAATCATCATGCCCAACCAGCCCATGTCGGCGAACTGACGCCACATGTCCGGGCAGAACCCCAGCTTGGATTCCTTCTCCATCTTGCGCACAAAGTCGAATGTGCAATGGTTGTCCATGAACTTGCCCGCTATATCCTGCAGCTGCGTTTGTTCCTCGGTCAGTTTGATATCCACGTGTGGACTCCTTGATGGGTTTGATACGCAGTCGCACTTAACGCTGCGGTAGTTCCGGTTTGCCCAGCGCGTTGGGCAGGCCGAGCAGGCGCCGCGCAATAATGGACTTGGAGGTATCGACACCACCGGCTGCCACGCGCGCGTGCCCGGCCATCAGGTACTCGTCGGCCAGGCCACCGCCGAAGGGGGAGTGCTCGCCGCCCCACAGTCCGCCGAACGGACCCATCAGGTCTAGCGCGAGTTGCGCAAATTCATCGCCGATGGTCGCGCCCCAGGCTTTGTTCATGGCAGCCTCGACGGCGGGGACTTCATGCTGCGCCTTGCAGATCGCCATACGCTCCAGCATGGTGCCCACTTCAATGCGCGCTGCCATCTTGGCCAGGGCGCGTCGGGTGTAAGGGTCTTTGGCAGGCCGTTCGCCATTGAAATCGGCGTCCTTGTACCAGTTCACAATTTTATTGAAGCGGCGTACGCGCGAGGCAAACGACAGGATGGCAAACCGCTCATAGTCCAGCGCCTGCATCATGTAGTAAAAACCCTTGTTGAGCTCACCCACCAGACGCGATCTGGGTATTTTCATCTGGTCAAAAAAAACCTGGTTGGTGCGGTGTGTCGTGCCTTCCCTGCCGATGGTATCCATGCGCGAAAGACGCAGTCCGGGTGTGTCGTGATCGACAATGAAAATACTGATACCTTTGTGCTTTGGCGCATCCGGATCGGTGCGTAGCGCCATCCAGTGCCAGCGGCAAAAATGCGCTGAGGTGATGTAGTGCTTCATGCCGGTGACTTCGAAATGATCACCCTTGTCGATGGCGCGACACTGCATGGACCCCAGATCGGTGCCTGCATTGGGCTCGGTATAGGTGATGGCCCACTGCCCCTCATTGCGGAAGATCATGGGCAGGAACTCCATTTTCATCTCTTCACTGGCGACATGAAAAATGGTGCTGGCAATGGTGCCTACGTTCTTGCCAATGATCGGTGCCCCGCTGCGGTCCAGTTCGGCATTGAGAATAAACTGCGCCAGGGGGAAAGGGTTAGGGGAGCCGCCATACTTTTCGGGAAAACCCATGCCCAGCCAGCCGAGCTTTGCCATCCTGGTCACGAATTCGACGCGGGCCGGTGTGTCGATGAAAATGCTGCCTTTGACCTCATCCGTCATTTCCCTGCGAATAAAATCACGCACCTCATCGCGGAACGCGATTTCTTCGGGGCTCCAGTCAAAATCCACGCGCTACTCCTGAGGATCTGTTTATACAAGGCATCTGTCTTGTGATGATAGTACAAGGCCAGTCACGTGAGAAGACCTTTTGCTCTGGTGAGGCGAATTTAGCGGCAACGGTCAACTTGTCTTCTTTGAGTTCTGCCAAACCTCTGCTATCGTTCCAGCTGCTCGACCCACAGCATTACCTAACACCCCCCAGGGAAACACACGATGCAGTCGAACCTGTCCGGTATCAGTTCGCTCTCTGCAGACAGTAGCAGCCAATGGTATGTACCTGACGGGGTCACAGCGAATCCTGTCTCGGCAGTCGGCTTATGGCGCTGCCTGACGTGTCAGGGTGTGCTCGAAGCGCGTTCTATCGAGTTGATCGCCTGTCGCGACTGTGCGGCAGATTACCCCGCGGTCGGCGGCATTCCGGATTTGCGTGCGCGCGACGGCGGTACGTTCAACGCTGATGCTGATCTTGAGGAGGCACGGCGCTATTACTTCAATGCGCGCAATGCCAGTTTGGAAGCGGTGATGGAGCAGCTCTGCGACCGGCCCGCCAATGACGATGCTACCCAGGCGCTGCGGGTGCGACAAATCATGGAGTCGCCGCGTCGACTGCGCAGTCAATTACAAGGCTGGTTACGCCCCTGTTTGCAACAGGATAGTCTGGTGCTCGATGTGGGTTGTGGCAGTGGTGGCCTGTTGGCAGAACTGGCAACGCTCGGTTTCACCGGTGCCGGTATCGATGCGTCGATGACTATGCTGGTGGCCGCCAAACACATGATAGAGGCGCACGGTGGCGTCGCGCGCCTGGCCTGCGCCTATGCGGAAGCTCTCCCTATCGCCAGCGAGAGTCTGGGCACAGTGACTATGTACGATTCTATCGAGCATGTAGGAAATGTGCGACGCACACTGGCTGAGGCTCGCCGGGTGCTGACACCCGGTGGGTACCTTGGTTTATCAACGCCGAATCGCTTCAGTCTGTCGGCTGAACCGCATGTCTTCCTGTGGGGAGTCGGTTGGCTGCCGCGCGCACTCCAGGTCCCGTATGTACGGTGGCGCATCGGGCAGGACTATAGCTGCACCAAGCTGCTTAGCACATGGGAAATGGCGCGTGAGCTGAGACAATTCCCTGATTTGCGCTTCGAGGTGCGCATCCCCGAGGTTCCGCAGGAGGAGATTGAGGCCTTCAGTCCACGGCGCGCCGTACTGGCTCGACTGTACAATACCATTGCACGATTTCGTATTTCCCGGCCTGCACTACTGGCCGTGGGAGCGTTCTACCAGGTGATTGCGCAACGGTCCTAGTACCAAGGGAGGGACTCTGGCGGAGTGAACTCCACAGATGTGATGTACGCACGATACCAGGCGAGTGGCAGTGGGCATGCTCCGCGGCGAATATATCAGCAGTTTTATCAAGCGGGGCCTGCCCACAGCCACACGCCGCAACGGCGCATCATAGCTTCGAGCGGCTCACAAACTAAAAACCCCCGGCTTTGCCGGAGGACACGTACTCCAGGCACGACAACGCAGAAGGTGCAGCCATGTATCCGGCAGTTCATGCCCAGTCTCATCCTGATAAGGCCGCCATCATCATGGGCTGTGGGGAGATGGTCACCTATCGGCAACTGAATGAACGCTCCAATCAATGTGCTCATCTCTTCGCCAGTCTGGGGCTGGGCAATGATGCCGTCGTGGCACTGTTCATGGCGAATTGCCCGGACTATTTTTATGCCGCCTGGGGCGCGCAGCGCTCTGGTTTGTACTACACACCGATATCCACCCATCTGTCCGCCGCAGAAGCCGCTTATATCGTACACAACAGTCAGGCACAGGTGCTGGTAGTGTCGTACGCGCTACATGAGGTGGCGAGCCTGCTCCGGAAGGATGCACCCGGTGTGCACACCTGGTTAATGGTCGGCGGTACGGTCGAGGGGTTCGATGCGTTTGAGGATAGGTTGGATGCCTTGCCGGTTACGCCAATCGCCAGGGAGCTCGAAGGCAGCGTAATGCTGTATTCATCTGGCACCACCGGCTATCCCAAGGGCATCAAACATCCTAATCCGCTGCGTGAAATCGGCAATCCCGGTCCGCTGGTGATGGGCATATTAGGCAGTTTCGGCATCTGCCAGGATACGGTCTACTTGTCTCCGGCACCTTTGTACCACGCTGCGCCTATGCGCTTTTGCATGGCCATGCACCGCGTCGGTGCGACTGCCGTTGTGATGGAACACTTTGATCCGGAAAAGGCGTTACAGCTCATTGAGCAGCACCGGGTAACCTTCAGCCAGTGGGTGCCTACCATGTTTATCCGCATGCTCAAGCTGCCGCAAGGTGTGCGTGAATCCTATGATGTGTCCAGCCAGCAAGTCGTCACACATTCGGCGGCCCCCTGTCCGATGGCGGCAAAGCAGCAGATGATCGATTGGTGGGGACCGATACTGGTGGAGTACTACGGTGCTACTGAGGGCCATGGGGGTACCCAGATAGACTCCGCTGCCTGGCTGGCCCACCCTGGTTCCGTCGGCAAGCCCGTCTATGGCAGCGTACATATTCTGGACGACGAAGGCCATGAACGAACCGAGGGTGAGGTGGGGACCGTGTATTTTGCCGGCGGCGCCGCCTTCGAATACCACCATAGCGAGGAGCAAACCTTGCAGTCGCGTGTTGGCAGCATGTCGACGGTGGGCGATGTCGGGTATGTTGATAATGAGGGCTACCTCTACCTGACCGACCGCAAAGCCAATATGATTATTTGTGGCGGCGTGAATGTCTATCCACAGGAGATTGAAAATACCCTTGTCATGCACCCGGCAGTGGCCGATGTGGCCGTGATCGGTGTGCCCAACGAGGATTTGGGCGAGGAGGTCAAAGCGGTGGTAGAGCCCGCTGACTTTGCGAACTCTGGCCCGCAGTTGGAGCAGGAATTGATCGCCTGGTGTCGCGCCCGGCTGTCGCACATCAAGTGCCCCAGGAGTATTGATTTTGAGCGCAAGCTGCCGCGCTCCGACGCCGGCAAGTTGTTCAAGCGCAATATCCGCGCGCGCTATTGGCAGGGGCGGGACAGTACTATTATCTGACAGGCGCGGGTCTTACAGCAGCCACAACAGCAACAACGTACCGAATAATCATCTACAGAGCGGTTTCATCAATGCATACCCTGGACATGTACAAGCTGGAAGGTCGTGTGGCGCTGGTTACTGGCGGCGGCCATGGCATTGGCCGGCACCTGAGTATCGGCCTGGCCGAGGCGGGCGCGGATGTTATCGTGGTCGGGCGCAAGCTGCAGCCGCTGCAGGAAGTGGCCGAGACCATTGAGGCGATGGGGCGCAGGTGCTGGGTGTTGCAGGCCGATATCTCCGATATTGACGCCATCGATGTACTGGTTGCCACGGTTGCTGAACGGGTCGAGCGCGTGGATATTCTGGTGAATAACGCGGGCATGGTGTGGACCGCGCCGACCCTGGACTATCCCATGCGGGGTTGGGATAAGGTGTTTGATCTCAATGTGCGGGGACTGTTCTATCTGTCACAGCAGCTGGCCAAACGGATGAAGGTGCAGGGCGGTGGCAGCATCATCAATATTTCCTCCATCTCCGCCTGGCGCTGCGCGACAGACGCGCAGGAACCGGTGGTTGCCTACAATGCCAGTAAAGGTGCCGTTATTTCCCTAACGCGTGATATGGCCGTGAAACTGGCGGCAGACAAGATACGCGTGAATGGCATAGCACCGGGCGCGTTCCTGACCGATATGATGAATCATATTGTGCATGACAAGGATAAGCTCAATGCCTTTGAGAGTGCTATTCCGCAGCAGCGTTCTGGCAAGGAGGACGACATCAAGGGCGTTGTCGTCTTCTTGGCCGGTCCGGCCAGCGCCTTTATTACCGGGCAAACACTGGTGGTGGATGGTGGATGGCTGTGTACCTGAAGCGACTGTTTTTTTGGATCAGGAATTTACTGAGATGAGCGACACGACAATATTGGTAGACGGGCTGTACTTCGGTGAAGGACCACGCTGGCACCATGGGCGGTTGTGGTTTAGTGACTTTTACGCCCACGCTGTGAAATCGATTGATGAGTCAGGGCAGCTGCGTACCGAGCTGGAACTGGACGATCAGCCCTCAGGACTCGGTTGGTTACCCGACGGACGTCTGCTGGTTGTCGCTATGCAGGAGCGTGCGCTCAAACGCCTGGATGCAGATGGGCTCGTTCTGCACGCGGACCTTAGACACCTCACCGCGCACTTGTGTAACGACATGGTGGTCGATGCGCAGGGCAGCGCCTGGATCGGCAACTTTGGGTTTGACCTGGATGCGCAGCTGCGCGCCCGTGGTATGGATGTGCTCACTGATCATCCAGTGACCAATCTCGTGCGAGTTGACCCAGACGGTGCTGTTCATCTGGCCGCGCAGGACATGCATTTTCCCAATGGCAGTGTTATCACCGCTGACGGCACCACGCTCATCGTGGCGGAAACACTGGCCAGCTGCTTGACCGCCTTCACCATCAATGCAGACAAGTCACTGACGCAGCGGAGAGTGTGGGCAGCCCTTCCCGGTGTTGCCCCGGATGGGATCTGTCTGGACGAAAACAAGCAGATATGGGTGGCCAATGCGATCGGACCGGAAGTGGTGTTGGTCGCCGAGGGTGGCGATATTGTGGAACGGGTAACAACCAGTCAACCCTGCTATGCCTGTATGCTCGGCGGTCGCGATGGAAAAACCCTGTTTGCATTGACCGCATCTGGCGCCGACGGGCAGCACGCGTCCGCCGCGCCAACAGGAAAAATCGAAACGGTCCGGGTCAAGGCCGCGCGCGCGGGATGGCCCTAGCCAATTCACCGTGTCCCAAACGTATGTCCGTACTATGCATCGACCAATAATCGAGGAGTTTTGCAATGACCAAGAGCCTGGACGGAAAGGTGGCACTGATCACCGGCGGCAACTCCGGCATCGGAAAAGCCACGGCCTTACTGTTCGCGGCTGAGGGCGCGAAAGTAGTGATTACAGCGCGACGGCAAGAGGAGGGTGAGCAGGTGGTCAGCGAGATTGTCGCACTTGGTGGTACGGCAACCTTTATCGCAACGGATGTTTCCAGTTCGACCGATGTTGCAGCCCTGGTGCGGCAAGTTGTCAGCCTCCATGGAACAGTTGACTGTCTGTTCAATAACGCGGGTATTTCCGGCAACATCTATACACCGCTTGCTGATCTCGATGAAGATGAGTGGGACAGTGTCATCGACATCAACCTGAAGGGTGTGTGGCTGATGATGAAGTATGTAATCCCCATCATGAAGGAAAACGGTGGGGGAAGTATTGTCAACATGTCGTCGATCTACGGACTCACCAGCTCACACCTGCAGATGACCGCGTATACGGCGAGCAAACACGGCGTGATCGGATTGACCAAATCTGGCGCGCGTGACTACGCGCAGGACAATATTCGCGTTAATGCCATTTGCCCTGCATTTATATACACACCGATGATCAATCCCGCGCTGGGTAAGAAGGTGCTGGGGCTGCATCCCATCGGACGGCTGGGCACTGTCGAGGAAGTAGCTGAAGCCGTACTCTGGCTTGCCTGTGACAAATCGTCATTTGTGACAGGACATTCACTGGCGGCCGATGGTGGGCTGACGCTGGGTTAGACTGACAAGCAGCTACTGGGCTGTGAGCCATCGTGGGTGCTAAACCTTGGTGAAACGAAAATAGGGACTTTTTTATGCAAAACATCGACGTTGCAAACCTTTGCATAGGGCGCGCTGCTCGAGCACTCCGAGACCGGGAATACACACCACTGGAACTGACGGATGCCTACCTGCGCCGCATTGAGGTGCTTAATCCTACGATTAATGCCTTTGTCACCGTCACGGCAGAACGGGCCCGGGAGGATGCGAAGAGAACTACCGAGGAATTCGCAGCGGGTAAAGTGCGCGGGCCACTGCACGGTATCCCGATCGCGCACAAGGATCTGTACGAGACGGCCGGCATTCGCACCACGGGTGGCTCAAAAATTCATGGCAACCACATACCGCACGCTGATTGCACGGTGGTGCGCAAGCTGCATGAAGCAGGCACTATCTTACTGGGCAAGCTGAATACGCATGAGTATGCCTACGGTGTCACTACCAATAATCCGCACTACGGTGCAACGCGCAATCCCTGGGATCTGCAGCGCATCCCGGCGGGATCTAGCGGCGGCTCAGGAGCAGCGATTGCCGCGGGACTCGCCACTGCCGCGACGGGTTCCGACACCGGTGGTAGCATTCGAATGCCCGCCTCGGTCTGTGGTGTGGTCGGGTTGAAGCCCACGTACGGTCGGGTTAGCAAGGCGGGTGTGCTGCCGCTGTCCTATCGCTTTGATCACACCGGGCCGTTGACGCGCACCGTGGAAGATGCCGCGCTGATGTTGAATGTAATCGCTGGCTACGATCCGGCTGACTCTGCCAGCGTGCGCGTACCGGTCGATGATGCGACGGCTTCTTTGCGGCACGGTGTACGTGGCCTGCGCATTGGTGTGCCGCGCGGCTATTTCTTCGATCATCTGGAGGACGATATCGCGGCGGCCATGGATGTTGCCATCGATGTATTGGTGCAACTGGGTGCGGAGGTATGCAATGTCGATATTCCCGGCGTGGCTGAGGGCCTAGGGGGCACCTTCGGTTTCGTGCTGGCTGAGGCGCAGGACATTCATGCCATCTCCCTGAGGACCAGGCCCGAGGATTTTGGACCGGATGTGCACGAGATTCTGACCAGCTACTTCCCCAGTGCGGCGGAGCTGATCGCAGGCCAGCGCGCAGTCGATCTACTCACGGCAGCGATGCGTACCGCACTGGAAACTGTGGATGTGCTGCTGACGCCAACGACACCCATTACGGCACCACTCATTGGGCAGGAATCGGTAAGCTACGGCACTATAGAAGAATCTGTGCTGGGTGCTATGATCCGTTGCACGGCGCCCTTCAATGCAACGCACCTGCCCGCGCTGTCGTTGCCCTGCGGATTCAACCGCAGCGGACTTCCCATCGGCCTGCAGATTGCGGGACGCCCCTTCGACGAGGCAACGGTATTGCGCGTGGGGCATGCCTATGAACAGGCAACGGCCTGGCATTTGCTCACACCTGCGCTATAAAAGAGGTCGACGTGGAATCGTATCTTAGCTGGTTTCTTCATGGTCTGGTGCTGGTGCCGGTGACGTTGTTGCCGATCATTAACCCGCTGAGCAGCGCGCCGGTTTTTGCGGCGACTGTCGGCACCAATCGCAGCATGGCGCAGCGGCTGGCGCGCCAGGTCGCGATCAACTCGTGGTTCGTGTTGGTCGCTGCAATGCTGATCGGCACCTACGTGCTGGCCCTATTTGGCATCTCGCTGCCCGTGGTGCGCATCGGTGGTGGTTTGTTGGTCGCTGCCACCGGCTGGCGTATGCTGCATCACACGGAGGATGATGACGTGCACGCCATCGCAGCGCAGGAGGCAACCACGCTGTCAGAAGCCGAGATCGTGCAGCGCAGCTTTTTCCCCATCACATTTCCGCTCACTACCGGGCCGGGCACGATCGCCGCCTCCATTGCCCTCGGCGCGAAGATTCCCCCTGGACCCGTCGAGTATGCCCTTGGCGTGCTGGTGGCCGCAGGCGGAGCGACCCTTGTTTCGCTGATGTTGTACCTGATCTTCAAAAATTCCGTGATCGTGTTGGCCCGGCTCGGTAAGATCGGTACGCTGGTGATGATCCGGATGATGGCCTTCATCCTGCTGTGCATTGGTATCCAGATTATGTGGACCGGTTGGGCCGAGCTGAACGGGATCGCCTCCTGAGGTGCATCCTCAATGCGCACCATCAGGTGGTGTTGGTCCAGGTACGGTGCATAGTCCGCGGGTCTTACGCCTGTCGAGGTTTAGTGTTCTACCGTGAGCGGGGGTGCTGCAACATCGACCACCAGTGTTGCCAGTTCCTCAAGCCACACTTCACTGTTGCCCCAGGTCATCTGCAGCGAGAGCAAGCGCTTATAGAATAGTTGGATATCATACTCCCAGGTAAATCCAGCTCCGCCAAATATTTGTATCGCGTTGGCGGCGATCTGGGGAAAGTTTTCGCTGCTATAGGCCTTGCACATGACTGCCGCGCGATGCGCCTCGCGCGGGTCGGCGGCATCCTGCGCCCACAAGGCGTAATGGAGTCCGGCGCGGCCCAGTTCGAGCTGTTGCAGCATATCCGCACATAAGTGCGCAATGGCCTGGAACGAACCGATGTGCTGGCCGAACTGCTTACGTTCGCTGGCATAGGCAACAGCCAGCTCCAGCGCGCGCTGCGCAGCACCCAAGCCGTCGGCGCACAATGCGACCAGCATGCGGTCGATCACCGGAGCCAGCTGAGCGTTATCGCCCAGGCGAGTGCCAGCGACATTGTCAAACTGCAGCGCAGCGCAGCGACGCGAGCCGTCGAGACATTCGGTGCCCGTGATAGTAAGCCCATTGGCGTTGCCTGGTACTAGATAGACACCGTTGCTGGTCGTCACAAACACCCTGTCTGCACCGATGGCATCAGGCACCTGAATCTTGTGTCCGCTGAGTCTGTCGTCGGTCACTGCCAGTTGCGCCTGCTGCCAGCTAGGAAAGCGGCGACCGGGCTCTTCCAGTGCCAGAGTGGCCGTTTGGCTGCCGTCTGCAAGGGCGAGCAGCAGTGCATCGAGGCCAAACACGGCAGCTGCGCTGGTGGCACCTACACAACTGGACCAACAGGGCCCGGGATGCACCACGCGGCCGAGTTCTTCCATCACGATACCCATGTCCGTCATACCACCGGCGAGGCCTCCTGTGTGTTGGGGCGCGAGCAACCCGGTGACGCCGAGAGCCGCCAACGCCTGCCAGATTCCTGCTGTAGCAGGCCGCGGTTCGCTCCATCTGCTGCGCGTGAAGTGGGTGCCGCCCTGGTCTTCCAAAAAGCGTCGCAGGGTGTTGCGGAATGATTCCTGCTCTGGCGTGTAATGGGTGTCCATCGCGTTATCTCCGGGCTAGGCCTTGGGCAAACCCAGTACGCGCCGGGCGATGATATTTTTGTTAATTTGTGTGGTACCACCGGCGATTGACGTGGCGCGACTGTAGAGACGGTTGTCGCCCCAGCTACCACGGTGTGCTTCTTCTCCCAGCACACTGGCGCTGGTTTCGGCGATCATGTGCTCGATATCGCTCCAGCATTGTTTAGTGATAGAAGATTCTGCTCCGGGTGGGCGCTGGTTCAATTCTCCCGCAATGCACACATCGGCCAGGGCCTTCTGGTACTCGCCGTATAGGTAGGTGCGAGCCAGACGCTGGCGCACGACCGGATCCTGGCTGACGGGTTTGCCATCGATGTCGAGGTCGCGTGCCGCTTGTATCAGTCTGGCGATTTTTTTTCGTACTCCCAGATGCAGGTTGGCAACGCCCGCGCGTTCGTTGCTTAACGTGGTCATGGCGACCTGCCAGCCCTGGTTGATGGGTCCTAACAGTGCTGATTTTGGTACGCGCACGTCGGTAAAAAATATCTCAGCGAATTCTTCTGCACCGGTCAGTGTGGTGAGGGGCTTCACGGTAATGCCGGGTAGATGCATATCGACCAGCAGGCAGGTGATGCCCTGATGCTTGGGTGCATCGGGGTCGGTCCGCACGAGCAGTTCGCAGTAATCCGCGTAATGGCCCAGCGTATTCCAGACTTTTTGGCCGTTGACGATGAAGTGCTCCCCGTCGAGCACCGCACGGCACCGCAATGACGCCAGGTCGGAGCCAGCATCGGGCTCAGAAAAGCCCTGGCACCAGATATCGTCGCCGCGCCGCATACGCGGCAGCAACGTGCGTTTTTGTTCTTCAGTGCCCCACGCCATGATGGATGGCGCGATGTTGGCAAGCCCAATGGGATTGAGTGCCCCCGGTGCGTCGGCCCGGTGCATCTCTTCGGCCAATACCACCTGTTCCATGACGCCTGCGGCGCGCCCGCCATACTCGGGCGCCCAGGAGATGGCGGCGTAACCGGCGTCGGCCAGTTTTCTGTTCCAGCGGCGCAGCTGGTCCAGCTGTTCAACCGTGAGCGCCCCACGATTACTTTGGCCGCGCAACGCCTCGTCCAGATTGTCCTGTAGCCACTGCCTGACTTCTCGACGAAACAGCAAGGTGTCAGGTGGATAGTGATAATCCATCAGCGGGCTCCAGTTCTTTTTGAATTGCCGCGCGATACAGCCGGGCACTCGCAAAAGTGTATTATAAGACAAATACCTTGTAAAACATTTCCTATGCGTGCGATACTTTTTGGCCTATGGCTACAGCGTTTTCTGCGCGATTATCTGGTTACGACTGGCGTAGGTGGCAATAATACAAACGGTTTTTCGCAGGCTAGCAGAACAGGGCGAAAATAATGACTGATGTGATGAAAGGGGTTCGCATTCTTGAGGTGGCGGAGCACATGTTTGTACCTGCCGCGTCCGCTATCCTGTCCGACTGGGGTGCCGATGTTATAAAAGTGGAACATCACCTGCGCGGGGACGCGATGCGCGGGCTCGGCAGCACCGGTGTGCTGGATCTTTCCAAGGGTGTGCATGTACTGAATGAGCATTCCAACAGGGGCAAGCGCTCGATCGGTCTTGATCTATCCAGTGAGGCGGGTGTGCAGGTGCTGTATGAGTTGGCGAAAACTTGTGATGTGTTCCTCACCAATAAATTGCCCGAGGTCCTGGAAAAACTGCTGATCGATGTACCCCACATCCGTAAGCATAATAGAGACATCATCTATGTGCGTGGCACCGCCTCGGGCCCGAAGGGTCCTGACGGCAATCGCGGCGGCTATGACATGACCAGCTTCTGGTGTCGCAGCGGTTGTGCCTACAGTGTGAGCCCTCCGGGTATGGGCTTTGTCCTACCGCAACCAGGGCCGGGTTTTGGTGACTCCATCGGCGGCATGACGATAGCGGGTGGCATCGCAGCGGCGCTGTACAAGCGCGAAAGAACGGGTGAGCCCTCAGTTATCGATGTGTCCCTGCTCGCAGCCGGTGTCTGGTCACTCGGTCCAACCATCGCGCTGTCCGGTCAAACCGGTAAGCCCTGGCGTCTCGGTGGCGGCGGAGGCACAGGCTCGAGCAATCCACTTACCGGCCTTTATCAAACGTCGGATGAGCGGTTTGTGTCGCTCGTTATGCTACAGGGATTTCACTACTGGCCCGACTTTTGTCGCCATATCGATCGTGCGGACCTGATCGATGATCCGCGTTTTAACTCTGTAGAAAATCTGGCGGCCAATGCCGGGCAGGCAGGAGATATCATCCGGGCAGAATTTGCCAAACACAGTCTGGTCGAATGGACCCAGAAGTTCCAGACACTCAAGGGCCAGTGGGCACCCGTCCAGAACAGCCTGGAAGTCGCCACTGACCCGCAGGTGCGAGCCAATGGCTACATGACCAGCGCGACGACCAAGGATGGCACACAGTTCGAACTGGTCTCCACGCCAGTGCAGTTCGATGAGCGGCCCGCTGCGACCGCACGCGCGCCCGAGTTCAATGAGCACTGCGAAGAGATTTTACTCGAGGCAGGGATCAATATGGAGCGCATGCTCGAACTAAAGGTGGCTGGCGTTCTTGCCTGAGTGTTGGTGCTGCCAGAGTCTATAACACGTAGACAACAATTCTGTGACAGGAGGTAAGAATATGCGTATGGACGAGATGGTACTGGTGAGTGTGGATGATCATGTGGTCGAGCCGCCGGATATGTTCAAGAATCATCTCACTGTGGAGTACCAGTCCAAGGCACCGAAAGTCTCCCGCTTGCCCAGTGGGTGTGATGTCTGGGAATTCAACGGGCAGAAACTGCCTAATATAGGTCTCAATGCCGTGGTGGGCCGCGTGCCTGAGGAGTACGGCGTGGAGCCGACCGCCTACGATCAGTTGCGTAAAGGCTGTTACGACGTACACGCTCGCGTCGCGGATATGAACGCCAACGGCGTACTCGGGTCCATTTGTTTTCCGTCTTTTCCGGGTTTTGTGGGGCAGCTGTGGTCTTCGTGCCAGGACAAGACGCTGGCCCGTGTGATGTTGCAGGCTTACAACGACTGGCATATCGATGAGTGGACCGGCAGTTATCCTGATCGCTTTATACCGCTGTCCATGCCGGCGATCTGGGATCCTCAGTTGATGGCGGAAGAAGTGCGGCGTGTGGCGAAGAAGGGATGCAGGGCAGTCAGTTTTACCGAGAACCCTGAAAAGCTACGCCTGCCGAGTATTCATGCAGCGCACTGGGAACCGTTCTGGCAGGCCTGTGTTGACGAGGGCATGACTATTCTCATTCATATCGGTTCCGGCGGCGGTATGGTGTTTCCTACCCTGGATTCTCCAGTGGAGGTCATGATCACGACCACGCCGATCAGCATTGTTAACCTCGCTGCAGATCTTCTATTTTCTACGCTGTTACGCAAGTACCCGACACTGAAATTTGCGCTCTCCGAGGGCGGCATTGGGTGGGTGCCATATTTTCTGGAGCGTGCGGACTACACCTACAGCCACCACCATGCGTGGACGCATCAGGATTTCGGCAACAAATTGCCCAGCGAAGTGTTTCGCGAGCACGTTTATAACTGCTTTATCGATGACAAAGCGGGTATCAGAATGCGCGATCTCATTGGTATTGAAACCATCATGTGGGAGTGCGATTACCCGCATTCCGACACGACCTGGCCGCGCGCGCCTGAGATCCTCTGGGAGAGCCTCGACGGTGTATCTGATAAAGACATCAATATGATGACCCACGAAAATGCCATGCGCGCCTTCGACTGGGACTTTACATCCGCCCGTCCGCGAGAGCGTTGCACCGTCGGTGCGCTGCGCAGTGAAGCCACGGATGTTGATTTGACCCTCATGACAGGCGGTGGCGGCATGAAGCCGCATGAAGAGGGTCGTCGGGTTGTGACCGCTGGCGACATTATGAAGCAGTTAGCCGATGCCTTCGTAGAGCGCTAGCGCGACAGTTTGGAACGTACCACTATGCGAGATAGCGTGAAAGGCGAGCCCCGACTGTATATCAATGGCGCTCTGGTTGATGCAGTGTCAAAAAAAACCTACGACAATATGAATCCGGCCACCGAAGAGATTCTAGGCCACACAGCCGATGCCGGAGCAGCAGACGCACAGCTCGCCATCAGCGCAGCGCGCGCGGCGTTTGATACGACCGACTGGTCGACTAATCATGCGCAACGACTGGCTCACCTGCGCCGTTTTGCCGACGCCATTAAGGCCGCGGCAGAGGACACTTTCCGCCCGCAACTCATGGCGGAGGCGGGCCAGCCACATGCCGTCACGCTGGGGCCGGGCTGTGACGAGCCCATCAATCATCTGGATTGGGTTTTGGAGACGGTGGCCGCGTTCGAATGGCAGCGAGATTTGCCGACCATCATGGCGCAGGGAATCAGCAGTCAGCGACAGGTATGGCGTGAAGCGGTCGGTGTGGTAGCTGCTATCACGCCCTGGAATTTCCCGCTGCAAACCAATTTGGCCAAGATTTTTCCCGCTCTGGCGGCTGGCAATACGGTGGTTCTCAAGCCCGCGCCCGATACACCCTGGACGGCGACCGCTCTGGGCCGTCTTGCTGCTGAGGTTGGTTTGCCTCCGGGGGTGCTCAACGTGCTTACATCGTCTGATCCCGCTACGGTTGGGGAAATACTGTGCGCCGATGAACGCGTTGATATGGTCACATTTACCGGCTCCACGGCCGTCGGCAAGCGCATCATGGTGGCGGCTGCCGAGACGGTGAAGAAAGTGTTTCTTGAGTTGGGTGGGAAATCCGCGTTGATACTGCTCGATGATGCGAATTTTGATATCGGTGTGTTACATGCGCTCGGGGTGTGTTATCACGCCGGCCAGGGCTGTGCCATTCCCACCCGCATGCTGGTACCACGCTCACGTTACGCTGAAGCGGTGGACAAACTGACGCCGATATTCCAGGGCATGCCTTACGGCGACCCTACTGACACCCGGCACATCATGGGCCCGGTCATCAATCGTAAGCAGTATGAGAAGATACTGGGCATGATTCGCCAGGGAGTTGAAGAAGGTGCCACGCTGGCGGCGGGAGGTCAGGCCGCGCCTGACAGGGAAAAAGGATTTTTTATACAGCCCACCTTGTTCACTGGCGTAGACAACGGGATGAGCATCGCGCGACAGGAGATCTTTGGCCCGGTGATGGTCATGATCCCCTTCGAGGATGACGCTGATGCGGTGCGCATCGCCAACGACAGTATCTACGGATTATCCGGCGGCATACATTCGAGCAACATAGAGCGCGCACTGGCCATGGCAAGGCGCATTCGCAGCGGTAGTCTCAGTATCAACGGCGCTGGTTTCTTCGGTGCGGACGCGCCATTCGGGGGCTACAAGCAAAGTGGTGTGGGGCGCGAGATGGGTCTGGAAGGACTGCTGGAGTATATGGAAGTGAAAACCGTTGGATTTCCCGCGTAGGTGGTCAACGCAGTTTAGTCCATCTCCAGCGACTGCTGCCCGATGGCACTGGGTGTGCCGCGCTGTTGCAGGCCACTCTGTCCGCTGGCAGGATCGGAGCTGATATTCAGCGTGCCGGGCAGGCTTTGCAGCAGGGAACTGCCCCATTCGTGTTGTGGCAGAGGGCCAATCAGGTCGCCCGAATCCACTACAGACACAATCCCGAACGGTTGAATGGCACTGCCGCCACCGCCGTAGTTGTCCCATTGTGCGCGGGTCGCGCTCGTGAGTAGATGCTGCCTGTCAAAGGTGACCAGCAGGAAATCGCCCTTGACGCGCATCTCCCCCCAGTCGGCCGACAAAAAGTCTGCGCCCATCATGCCCAGGTTTACGCCAATCGAATCTTCGCGAATGTGCCAGTGCTCCCAGGCCAGCACGAAGCCTGTGTCAGTGGCCGACATGCGCTGCGGCGGGCCCAGCAGTTCAAGCACCTGCGACAGCTGCGTATGCTGTTGCGGCAGGTCTATAACCGGTAGCGGTGCGCCCACGTCATAGCGCCACTGCGAGCAGGCTGTCAGCAGACAACAGGTCAGGAGCGAAGCGGCAATACCTGCAGATCTAGCCTTCATCGGCTGCATAGATGCGGGTGGAATATTCGGTCAGGACATCGTTCTCATCGAAGAAAAAGATGGCACGGTCGTAACGGGTATCAACGCGCATGCGGTTGTAGACAAGCAGGATCAGGCCGTCGCCCTGGGACTGTTCAAACAGATAGTACAACGCCGTCTCACCATCCAGTGCAATGACCTGTGAGGGCGGCCCCAGTAGTGCCAGGACATTGGAGCGCGTGCTCTCTCCCTTGGTCAGTTGGTCGGTGACCGTGCTCTGCCAGGTGACCTCAACGCCGCGTTTACTCTCATATTGAGCACACGCGGTCAGCAGGCTGGTACACAGTGTCAGGGTTGTAAGAAGAGCCATTCTGTTCATCGGGTGTTTACTCATGCGTCACTGATAGACACGAGAATAAGACATTTAAGTTGCCGAAGCCATGCTGCGATTCCTGACATGATGTGTTGGAATGCGGGTGGGCGTCCCGGTTCTGGTCGTTTAAGTGTTATCTGGTGCACAAATCTTCAGATTCTCCGTGGTTGGGCAGCTACAGCAGTAACAAGGGTAACCTCTATGTCATATAGTGGAACCGGGTGGGGCGTGCGCGAGGGTTGCTGGTATGGCAGAAGAGCAGGTAAAGAATGAGGTTCCGGCGGAAGCGCCTGCGCCTTTCTATGGCAGTTTTCCCGGCAGGACCATGACCACGCTGAGCCGCACCCTGAGTTCGGTACTCGATGTCGGACGCGAATTGCTTGCCAGGCGGCGTACGTCCCAACCGGCGCCGCTTAAGACTGCGGCGAACCTCATAACGCTGTGCGAGGATCTGCTGCAGCATCGCGGCGAGGCTTCGGGTCTGGCCCTGGCCAGCGAGGTGGTGGTCGGCTATCAAGAACTACCTGAATCCCAGAGAGTCACTTTTTTCGCTGGCCTGGCCGCACAGTTTGAAGTCGATAGTGCCGCCATTTTGCAGGCGGCCGATCGGTATCGAGACGATGGAACTCTGGAAAACCTATGGGCCATTAATCGGGCGGCTGAGGCGCCACGGCAAAAATTGTTTCGCCGCATCAACACGGCGCCAGACGGCACCCGAATGTTGGTGGCGATGCGTGGCCACCTGTTAAGTACATTGCGCGAGAACCCGCAACTGCGGGGGGTTGATTCGGACCTGAAGCACCTGTTCATTTCCTGGTTTAACAAGGGCTTCCTGGAGTTGCGGCGCATAGACTGGTCATCTCCGGCCAGCGTGCTGGAAAAAATTATCCACTATGAGGCCGTGCACGAAATCAATGGTTGGGAAGATTTACGCAGTCGTCTTGGCGAAGATCGTCGCTGCTTTGCTTTTTTTCATCCTGCTCTGGATAACGATCCGCTGGTGTTTGTGGAGATTGCCCTAACCGACAAGACACCGGATGCGCTGGCACCGCTGCTGCTGCAGGAGCGGGTAAAGTCCACGGATAAGTCTGTTAACACCGTGGTATTTTATTCGATCAGTAATTGCCATCCCGGATTAGCTGGCATTACTTTCGGCAATTTCCTCATCAAAATGGTGGTGGAAGAATTGAAAAAAGAAATCCCCGCACTGAAGACATTTGTCACGCTCTCTCCCGTCCCGGGCTTTCGCAAATGGCTGCTTGACACTCCATTGGAAGGTCTGGTTGCTGATGAGCTGGTTGATCGGGTGAGAGAGCCGGTGGGTCGCGTGATCGATGCGCAGGTGTACGACGCCCTGCTCAAGCTGTGCGCGTATTATTTGCTCAAAGTAAAGTCTGGCCGTCTGCCGCGCGATGCAGTGGCCCGATTCCATCTCGGCAATGGCGCGCAGCTGAACGGCTTGCACGGTGTGGCGGATATGTCACCGAAAGGGCGCGAACAGTCGGCCGGCATCATGGTCAACTATCTGTATGACCTGCCGAAGATAGAAGAGCATCATGAGGCCTATTTCGATGAGGGAAAAATTGCGGTCGCCCGCTCTGTGAGTCGGTTGGTGGACTAGAGAATCATGCGCGACCCTCTCTCATGAGAGTCGCTCAGCCGTTTTTGGGGACCAGGTTTGAGCAAATTCACGAGTGTGTTACCCGCGCTTAAAACGCTATAATCGTTCCTTTCTCTCAGCTAAAGCCAGGATTTCGTTCCATGTCCGACCGTGATCGCATTCCCGCTGTGCAGGTGGGTAGCGGCGAAAAGTTCGTCAACGACAGGGGTATTACCGCCATCAAAGACGGTATCAAGTCCTCTGTTAACGATGGCCAGCGCCTGAGCAAGCCGGACTGGTTGCGCATTCGCGTGCGCGGCGGTGCGACCTTTGAGAAAGTGCAGGCTATCGTGCACGAGCACAAGTTGGCAACGGTGTGTGAAGAGGCGAAGTGCCCCAATATGAGTGAGTGCTGGAGCTCGGGTACCGCCACCATTATGCTAATGGGCGATGTATGCACCCGCGCCTGCCGCTTCTGTGCCGTTAATACCGGCAATCCCAAAGGGTGGCTGGACGCGGCCGAGCCGGACCATGTCGCACGCTCCGTGCAACTGATGAATCTGAAGTATGTCGTACTGACATCCGTCAACCGGGACGATCTGCCGGATGGTGGGGCAGGGCATTACGCTGCCTGTGTTAAACGGGTGATAGACGTGAACCCGGACACAGCCGTGGAAGCGCTCACGCCGGATTTCCTTGGTGTACCGGGCGATGTCGAGACGGTGCTGGATTCTGGTATCTCCGTCTTCGCGCAGAACATCGAGACGGTGCGCCGTCTCACGCATCCTGTGCGTGATCCTCGTGCCGGCTACCAGCAGACGCTGAACGTGTTGGCGCACGCCAAAGCGCACCGCCCCCACGTGCTAACCAAGACCAGCCTGATGCTGGGCTTGGGAGAGAGCGAGGCAGAGATCATGGAATGCATGGCCGACCTGCGCTCGGCACAGGTCGATATTCTCACCCTGGGGCAGTACCTGCAGCCCACGCGCAACCATTACCCCATTGCCCGCTATGTCACACCCGAGCAGTTTGAACAGTATCGCCAATGGGGACTGGAGCAGGGTTTTGTGGAGGTGGTGTCCGGTGTTTTGGTGCGTTCCAGCTACCGCGCAGAGCAGGTATTGGCAAAAAATAATGTGGGCTTGTCATAGAGCACCGCAGTGATTCATTGACGCACGACTTAGGCAGCGCGCCGGTGCTGGGTGTGTCGCTGGCCAATGTGTCCCTGCTGCGCCTGGATCACATTGGCGGCCCTGCAGCGGGCAATAAATCGTTCAAGTTGCGCGCCTATCTGGTGCAGGCACAGCGCCTGGGAAATCATCGCCTGTTGTCCTTTGGTGGCGCCTGGTCCAATCACCTGCACGCGCTGGCCGCGCTTGGTCACCACCACGGTGTTGAGACGATTGGAATTGTGCGTGGCCAGGAGGCTGAACAGGATTCCGCGATGCTGCGGGATGCACAGCACTGGGGCATGAGCATCGTGCGCGTCAGTCGCCATGAGTACCGACAGCGCAATGATCCCGCCTATCAGCAGCAACTTAAGGAGCGGTTCGCACCGTGCGAGGTGATCCCTGAAGGTGGCGCCTCAATTGCCGGTGCCAGGGGGTGTGAGGAGATTGCCGCGCTGATCCGGCGCAGCGCATCGCCGGCCAGGCGGATTGTGCTGTCAGTGGGCACAGGAACGACGTTGGCGGGACTCGCAGCCAGCCTGGACGACAGTTACGAGCTGTTTGGTATTTCCGCCTTGAAAGGCGCGACTGATCTGGAGACTCGGGTCCAGGACGTGCTCGCAGGCCTGGCGCCGCAACACAGCGCCCGTTGGCGTATCCTGCACGATTTCCATTGTGGTGGCTTTGCCCGCGTTAATCCGCCGTTGCGGGAGTTTATGCTGGCGTTTGAAACTATTCACGGTGTGCAGCTTGATCCGGTCTATACCGGCAAGATGCTGTTTGCCATTCATCAGCTGCGCGAGCGAGGAGAGTGGGCTACCGATACACCGCTGTTGGCTATTCATACCGGTGGCTTGCAGGGGCGTCGGGGGTATCCCTGGCTCAGTTAAGACCCATCGTTCAGCGGCGCCGCCAGGCCGCCGGTGAGGTACCGTACCAGCGCCGGAACGCGCGACTGAAGTTGGCCGCCTCGCGATAGCCAAGAATTTCCGCCACATCGGCCACCTTGAGGCGTGCATCCTGTAACAGGCGCTCCGCGTAGTCCCTGCGCAATGTCTCCAGTATATCTTTGTAAGCGCTATGCTCACGCTGCAATTTGCGGATCAGGGTGCGTGACGTCAGGTGCATGGCGTCTGCGACCTGTTCCAGAGTCGGCGGTGGGCAGGGTTTGCCAGTCGGTAGCATCTGCGTGTCGAAGTGATTGCACAGGCGATTGCGTACTGCAAGAGCCGTACTGCCGACCTGCTCGCGCGCAGTAATCAACTCGCGACAACGTATGACGTTGGCGCGATAGACTGATTCATCGTGCAGCGGCGAGGGCAACTGCCGCCACGCCAGCGGTACCGCAATCGCATTTTCAGGGGCGTCAAAAATCACCGTCGCATCGTAGGCGGCGATCAACCGCGCACTGTCGGTTGGTGCAGCATGCATGAAACTGATCAATACATTCTTGCCTACCGCATGACCCAGGATCGTGGCAAGTAACAGCTCGACGATCTTGAGAATCACCTCCGTCATCCAACGCGCAAAATCCGGTTCCCCGGTTACATCGTCAATATGCAGAAGGTAGTGCGCATCAGTGGCGTAGGTGCGGGCAGTCATGGCCGTGTTGCGGCTCGCATATAACGTGCCCATCACGTCCATGGCTTCGCCCAGGGTCGGTGCGCTCAGGGCTGCGAAGCCCAACGGCCCGTGTGCGGCGATACTGAATTGGGAGCCGAGCCGCGCGGTCCAGGCGCAGTCGCCCACGCAACGGTCATAGTTGCGAAACAACACGCCCAGTTGGGACGCGTCGATGAACTCTGCGTCAGCCAGTTCGTCCTCTGTGCAGGCCACGCCACGCAACAGTTCGGCGGCGGACGCCACACCGGATTGTAGGGCGAGGCGGGCATAGGCAGCAGACAGTTCGATGTTTCTGGACATGGTGCAACGCTAGCGCATCCGATAACCGATGTCACTAAATGACTATAATTATGTCTTTTAGTGAAAAGTAAAAAACAAAAAGGATGGGGTACATTGGCTGCAGTAACCAATGGAGGCCTTTGTAATGAGCACAACCTATGTAGTAGACCACCCTGAGCAGGGGCATATCGCGTATACGGACAAGAAGCGGTTTTTGTGGATGCTGTCCCTGACCATGCCGCTGTTTCCCATGTTAGGCATTGGCCTGTACTTCGCCTACGGTTCTCAGTGGCTGCTGGGTATCCCGCTGTTTTTCAGTTATATCATCATCCCGCTGCTGGACTACGCTTTCGGCTCCGACGAGAACAATCCGCCGGAGGAGATTGTGCCGCAGTTGGAACAGGATCGTTACTATCGACTGCTGACCTGGCTCACTGTACCGATGCATTTCATTGTGCTGATTGGTATTGCCTGGTTTGTCGGTACGCAGGATCTCACCCTCTGGTCCGTCCTGGTCCTGGCGATTACCGCGGGCAGTTACAGTGGGCTGGGTATCAATACCGCCCATGAATTGGGACACAAGAAACCGGAGTTCGAGCGCTTGCTGGCGAAGATCGTGTTGGCGGTGCCCACTTACGGTCACTTCTGTATCGAACACAATCGCGGCCATCACCGCGACGTGGCCACTCCGGAAGATCCCGCCAGTGCGCGTATGGGTGAATCCATCTACAAATTCGTGTTGCGGGAAATTCCCGGTACGTTCAAGCGTGGCTGGGCCGTGGAGAAGGAGCGGCTAGCGCGCCTTGGCAAGAGTGAGTGGAGTATCCACAACGATATTCTGCAGTCCTATGCCATCAGCGCGGTGCTGCAAGGTTCGCTCATCATCGCCTTTGGCTGGATCATGATTCCGTTCCTGGCTATCCATAATTTCTGGGCGTGGTACCAGCTGACCAGCGCCAACTATATCGAGCACTACGGGCTGTTGCGGGAAAAGGAAGCCAATGGTCGGTATGAGCGCTGCCAGCCGCATCACAGCTGGAATGCTAATTATATTTTCAGCAACATCCTGCTGTTTCATTTGGAGCGTCACTCAGACCACCATGCCAACCCGACCCGCCGCTACCAGAGCCTGCGCAACTTCGAGGGCATTCCCGAACTGCCCAATGGCTACTACGGCATGTACCTGCTCGCCTACGTTCCGTGGCTCTGGTATAAGGTTATGGACAAGCGTGTGCTTGAGCTGCCGCATATCCGTGGTGATTTGACCAAAGTGAATATTGATCCGCAGCGGCGCGAAGACATCTACGCGAAGTACGGTCGCGGCCAGCACCTGACGTTGGCCACCTAGGAGACTGCGCAATGGCTAAATACCGCTGCCCCGGCTGTGACTACACGTATGATGAGCAACAGGGGGATATTCACGAAGGGTATCCCTCGGGCACATTGTTTGCATCCCTGCCCGAGGAATTTACCTGCCCGGATTGTGCCGTGCGCTACAAGGAAGACTTCAAACCGGTCGCGGAGTAATCCCGGATCAGGCCACAGCGTGGGCAGCATAGGGCAGGGCAGCCAGGGACGAATGGCCCAGCAACTCAATATACCGATGTTCCAGCTCACTGCACGAGGCGCGAATGCTGCGAATAGATTCTGCTGGCACCGGTGGCAGCACGGTAACCCGTATGGTGGCCGGTCGAATTAACCAGCCACCCTTGGGCAGTGCGTCTTTGACGTTGTGCAAGACGATGGGAACGATGGGGACACCGGCCTTGCGCGCTATGTAAAATGCACCGTGTTTGAACGGCTGTATGTTGCCCAGAGTGCTGCGACTGCCCTCTGGCGCGATCACCAGCGAACGTCCGCTTTTCAATACAGCGAGGGCGCGCTGCACCACCTGCCGTTGATCGGACTCACCGCGGTCCACAAAGATGGTGTCGGTCTGGCGCAGCAAGGGCCCGACCACCGGTGTATTTCCCATCTCCTTTTTGCACAGCGCGACCACATCCTCGCGCAGCAAGTGGGCCAGCACCATAGAGTCCAGCAGGCTCTGGTGATTAAATACAAACACCGCCGGACGTTCCCGGTACAGGTTATCAACCCCTTCAATCTCAAAGTCCAGGCCGGCGAACGCGCTGCCAATATCACCCAGCAGGCGGGTGAGCTGATTGGCATTGCTGACGGTATCGCGTCCCAGGCGTTTGCTCAACATGCCGATGGCCGTCGCCGCAATAACGGTTTGGGCGGTGAGTACGGTGCGGGCAATGTGTTCGACGCTGGGCATGCCGCGTGTCGAGAACTGTAACTGCGGCCAGTTGTTGGCCAGCGCCTGCGCACCGAGTTTATCTGTCGGATTGACCGCAACGGGATGACCAACCTTGCGCAGCAGCGGCAGATCATCACTGGAATCCGAGTAGAACCAGCAGTGTTTCAGCGCTGCCTTGTGTACTCGTGTGCTGCGCCGTGCTGCCAGCAGTTTGCCCTCACCAAAACACAGCGGTGCGATAACCTTGCCGGTGAAGCGGCCGTCAATTACCTCCAGGCGGGTACAGCAGATTTCCTCTATACCCAGCACGCGTGCGATCGGTTCGATCTGGTAGCGACTGGCGGCGCTGACGATAACCAGCTGGTGGCCGGCCGCCCGGTGCGCTTCGACCAGTGCAATGGCCTCGCGGTACAGGGCTTTCGCCAGATGCTTGCGATACGCCTGTTCGCCTAGCGTGCTGAGCGTTGTCTCAGAGACACCGGTGAGGGTCCTGGACATGCGCTTGACCAAACGGTGGTAGTTGCTGCCCGAACTGTGCACCTTATGCTTGAGGATATCCTGGATGACTTTCGCCGACTGCCCCAGCTTGCCGCGACGCGCGCCCTGTGCTGCGGTTTCCATAGCCAGTGCCAGTATCGAGTAGCCCGCGATGAGCGTTCGATCCAGATCGAAAAAGGCCACCGCAGGCTGCGTTCCGCGAGAGGCCTCAATGGAATGCAGGTGTGTCTCCAATTCCGTCATGTTGTATCCTTCCGCAGCGCGTCTGGCTGCGGTGAGTGGGGTGGTTTCCCCTATGCTGCAAGAATGGATGCAAAAACTTTGCCATACGTGAAAGTAGACAGTGCATGTGTCTACTATGTTTCAAATAAGCGAATTAATTGTGAATAATGGCAGGGTGATGCGGCTGTGGCAGGTGCGGCATGATCTGTGCCGGTGCGTCACCGCACCATTGCGGGGCGAGAACGGGACGCTATTGCAGGGATTGGTGCTACACCTCGCCGAACTGGTAGCGGATTTCCAGATAGGCACCGCGTGGTTGGCCCACGAAGTAGCGATACTCGCCAAAGCCAAAGTCGGCGCGTTCGGCGTAATCCTCATCCAGCAAGTTGGTCAGGCGCAGGCCACCTGACCAGCGCGGTGTGAGGTCGCTGGTGATGCGCAGATTGAGTAGAGTGTGGCCATGGTATTCGTGCGCGTTCTCCGGCTCCAGGTAATAGGAATCCATGTAGACCCACTCCAACTCGGCCTGGCTGTTGCGTTTGGCGAGCGTGGAAAAATCCCAGCCCAGGCGCGCGCTACCAAACGCCTGCGGCGCAGTGTCGATGTCGTTGCCCTTGATATCGCCGCTGGTACCCTGTAGTTCTACATCGTTGTCGTAGGTATGGCTGGCGACGTTGGCATCGATGCCCACTGACCAGGTGTCACTCAGGTGATAGTCCACACTCAACTCGGCGCCGTAGTGGCGGGTTTGGGCGCCGCTGACATTTTGCCTGTCGGCGTCCTGGAAAATCACATCGTCCTTGTGCATGTAGTACACAGCGATGTCATAGCGCAGTGTGTTCTCCCAATTGCCGCGCAGTCCCACTTCCGCGTTGTCCATTTTTTCCGAATCCAGGTTGGCGCTCTCCTGCCCGGATTGCAGACGGTACAGTTCAGCCGAATCGGGCGCCCGAAAGCCGCGGGCGAGGCGCAGGTAGGCGATGTGGTCCGTGGTCAAGCTGTAGCTAGCGCCGGTGTTTAGCGACCAGTCAGTGAAGTCGTCCTCGCGGTCTGCCGGGCGGTAGAAACGACAGCTGGTGGCTTCCACGCCGCAGGGAGCGCCGTCTTGCGTCGCAGTGTTGTAGTCGTAGTTGGTGTGCTCCAGGCGTACGCCGCCGTCGAATTCCCAGGGCGAGTCGAGCTGGCTGCGCACCTGGCTGTAGAGCGCTGCGACGGTGGCATCGACCTGATAGTCATAGTGCACACCCGCTGGGATGTTGGGGTTGAAGTCCTCGTCCTGGGTTTCCTTCAGGCTGGCGTCAGTGTACTCCGCGTCAATACCGTTGACCCAGCGCAGCGCACCGGCGTCGGTATGGACAGTGGTGCGCAAGCCCAGACTGTCGTGCGCGTTGTCCTCCACCGGCTGCCACGCCAGGAAATGCTGCAGGAAATCCATCTCGTTAGCGCGCAGATACGGCGTGAGCGTTAGCGTGCTGCTCTCGTTCAGCGCTGTGCTGGCGGCGCTGTACAGGCGCACCGACCAGGCGTCCCTGTAGGCGTCGGGGTTGGGATTGCTCTTCTGCAGATTGCTATCCTGGTAGGCATTGTAGCCCTCAATGAAACCTGCGGTGTCCTGCTTGAGATTCGCCGTATCCAGCACCGTGCGAAAATCC
>JANNVJ010000139.1:0-47433 GCA_031414375.1 Haliea sp. | reverse complement strand
GGCTCCCCGGTTTTCTGCTGAATGACACGGAGTGTGCCACCCGACATATCCGCTTGCTTGATCGCCAGCACGTCACCGATACGCTGCCCGGTGTAATAGAGCACATCCATGATCAGCGGTAACTGATCCTTGGCACAGGCCCGTATGCGATTGAATTCCGAATCGGTCAACCGGCGGGTGCGATCGCTCACCTTTTTTTGCTTCACACCTGCAGCGGGATTGAATTCGCACAGGCCCAATTCAATCCCCAGCTCAAAAACTCCTCGTAATATCACCAGCGCCTTGTTGCCGGTGTTGGGCTTGGTGCCGAAGTAATGGGCGATAAACTGGCGAATATGCGAGGGCGTCACGTCCGGCGGGTCAAGTTTGGAAAACGCCTGCAATAGCCTTGGTTTCAGGTTGTTGTACTTGTCCAGGCTGGATTGCCGTAGATTGCCCTGTTTTACGCGCTGGGCAAGATTTTTGTAATGGTTTTGAATGAGGGCGGGGGTGGCGCCATCGCTTTCCTGAAGGCCCGCATAACCTCGCAGCGCGGCATTGTAGGTGCGCCCAATTAACTGCCACCGGTTCCGGTAAACGTAGTAATACGCGCCATGCTTGAAGTACATGCGCTGCAGCAGCTCATTACCAGATGGATCGCGCCTCATGCCAATACCAGCCGCCCCTTGGGTTTCTCCCGGTGCAGCGAGTCTTTCAGGACAATGGGCCGCCCGTCAACCATCGAATAAGCTATGCCGGCCTCCCGCAGTACCTGAGCCTGGGCGCTTGGCCGCTTGCGCCGGGTCAGCCTTTCGACTTCTTTTTCAGTCAGCCACATCACTCCTCCTGGATCGCGTGCCAGCGGATCGTGCGCATGTACCTGGCCTGGTGTTCCGGGTCTGTGTGCACGGGGGTGGAGATCACCGGCCCAACAGTCTGGCCATCATCGCCCTCGTAAAATAAGACAACGATTTCACCGGGCTCCGGCATGTTCTCCATATCGCTATTGTCTTTGGGGTAGTGCCAGCCCCGGTACTCTTTGAAATGATCGTCTTCGGTCAACCCAGCAGCGGCATAGGCGGCCTCCCAGTCCTTCAGCAGTTCTTGGGTGGCAAGCTCTGCCGAATTGCTACCAGAGCATTCAATGCCCACATCGACGTACTCCTGCAGTTCTTGAGCCATCAGGATCGCAACATCTACCAGGTGTTGTTCGGCTTCGGTCATGCGGCCCTCCCGCAACCCTGGCACCAACCATCTTTTACATTGTTGTGGTGGCAAATAGCAGTGGCTTCGTCCAAAAGGCTCTGCTGGCCTTTGACTATCACGGATTGCTGCGCATTCAATTTCCGCAACTCATCAAGTATTTCCCTAAGTAGTTGGTCAGATACACCGCTCATGCCCTTGCCCTCTCTATTTTCTTTGTCTTGGTGAACACTTCTGCGGTAAGGATCGCCGCCTTTCTGGCTTCGCCCTCGGTGTTGCTCAGGCCGGTTTTATTCATCCATGTGGCACTGATGGTGATTTGCTGGCCTTCAAGCCGGTAATCAAACTTGCGCGGGCGCATTACCGTGGGAAGCCACCAAAATCGCTTCACCAAGCCTTTCCAAAGCAGGGCGCTGTTGGCATGCCGCAAGTGCCCCTGGTAACTCGCTACCGTTGACTGAATGGCCCTCAGATCCGCTGGCGTGGCCACAATCAGGCCATCGAGTACATGCTTGGCTTCCCAGTCGGCCAGCGTCTGGCGGGCGTGTGCGACAACACGGCGCCTAACCAGTGTGTGAGTGGGGCGAACCACGTAGCCAAGGAAGTCGATGCCATCCGCCAGCGGTCGAAGCCGGATATCCTGCTTAAGGCGGAGCTGCAGGGCGCCAGCCAGAAAGGTCTCGATTTCTGCTTGCCATGCTTCCAGCTGGTTGCGGTCCTGGTGTATCAGTACAAAGTCGTCGACATAGCGCAGGTAACGCTGCGCCTTGAGCGTGTGCTTGATGAACTGGTCGAGCTTGTCCAGGTAGGCATTGGCGAAGAATTGACTACTGAGATTGCCTATGGGCAACCCGCAATCCTTCGCGGTGTTCTCAAGGCGCTTGTGGTGCGGGACCAGTGCCCGATCCGCTGCCGTGCCATGGTGCTTCACGCCGAAGTAAAGTGGGTGTCGGCGCAACAGGACGTGGGTGGTTTCCATCACCTGTTGAGAGACGCCGGCCCGCACCAGGCGCGGTTTCAGAATCGCCCAGAGGATGGGGCGGTGAATCGAGTTGAAGAAGTTGTGAATATCCAGCTGGAGATACCAGCCACCACTCTGGCCGCTATGTACCTCTCGAACGAATGCCTGAAGGCGCCGGACGGCGGCGTGGCTACCCTTGCTGCGCCGGTTGGCATAGCTGTCGAAAATAAACAGCGGCTCCCATATCGCTTCGAGCTGTGGCACCAGCCAGTGATGCACGACCCGGTCTGCGAAGTCGGGGGCGTGGATCTCGCGGGCCTTCGGGCGAGTGGCGACGAAGCAGGCGCTGCGTCGTGGCTGCCAGGTGCCGTCATTGAGTTGCCGCTGCAATTCGAAGAGGCCGTCCGTCCACTGTCCGTCGAAATTCAGCTGATTCTGGCTAGGTTTCTTGCCTGCCCGGGCAGCGCGCCAGGCAGTGAATAAAGCGCGCAGTTCGATTTCACCGTGACACTCACCGGCGCGCACCGCGCGGACGCACGCGTTGTTGTTGCGGTGGTTGTTGTTGACATTGCCGTTGTTGAAGTTCACGACCCAAACCGCCGTTTTGCCGCGCACTTTAAACCCGGCCGCGCATCCATCTGGTAGTACGGCTTCGTCATAATTTGGCCCCTGCAGTAACAGAGGCGGCGCGGCCACTCAGTATCTGGGAACGCTCCGGATGGATGTCACCCTCCGGATTCTGTCCCTTACGGTGAATTTCCCGCTTCCATCCGCCGGCGCACCGACCAACTTCTTCGGCATTGCGGATAAGCGACTCGAACTGCGCAAAACTTTTGAATGCCTTGACCAGGCTGCCGATTCTCAGGCTTAGTTTTAGTTCATCGATGGCCCACACCAGCTCCGTGACCCAGTGCGCCTGGCGGGATCTGTCGCGCCAGGCGCGGTGGCAGATCCGCAATACCTCGGCAGCTTGTGTCCGCATATCGCTACCAATTGAATATTTGTGGTAGCGCGCGAAGTCACGAACAGCTGTTTCGATATCGACGAGCAACCGCTCGGCTTTCTTCGCGATGTCCGGGAGCTGGGGTGGCTTCATGCTAAAGACTCAGAAGAGCAGAAAGCTACTGACCGGCGCGCACCGCGCGGACGCACGCGAGGTAGTAGCGGGGGAGGTAGTTGACAAGGCCGTAGCCGAAGGGCACGACCCAAACCGCCGCTCCATTCCAGACAGCGGGCGTACTCGACCAGTACCAATCAGATTTGGTATCGGGAAACACTTCTACATCAATCGCGGGCGATTCTTTGGTGTGGTCCACCAGCGAGAAGAGTTCCTTGATGGTTGGTAGCCGCCAGTCCTCACCAAGTACCTTGAGCGCGTCATCGTAGGTGACATCCTTGGCTAATGTTTCCTTGGACCAGGTGAGGCCGGTTTCATTATCGGTGATGGTGCCGTCTTCGTTCTGGGTAAATCTGGACATTGTGGTTTCCTCTATGGTGGGTTCAAAAAACAAAATTACTGACCGGCGCGCACCGCGCGGACGCACGCGCCGTAGCCGCGGGGGCTGCCGACACTGCCGCCGTCGAAGTCCACGACCCAAACCGCCGTGTCATTCCATGCGCACTCGCTGCTGGTCCAATACCAGGTGCTTTTCGTGTCAGGGAATTTTGCGGTGTCGATAGCCGGATCGTGACGGGAAAGGTCGAGCAGGGACTCCAGCTCTAACCTGGTCGGCAATCTCCATCCTTCGCCGAGCGCGTCGACTGCTGCCAAAGCGGCTTTGTAGTCGACTGACTTCCCATCGCAGAGCGTGCCGCTCCATACGAGGCTGTCAACGACCTGCGCGACAGTAACCGCCCTTTCTTCCGCTGGTCGGATAGTAATATGGACCGAGTCTCCTACGGAGCTCACTTCGATGTGATTCATGGTGTTGTCTCCTGAGTAAAATCGTTGTCGATAAGTTTGTTTTTCATGCCAATGCTCCGACAATGATCGCGAGAATCGTGGCGGCCATCATCACGCGGATAAACAACAGGGCGATGAGTTCCATCTCGTGTGGTGCCAGAGTGTGGCGTTTCATTCGATCCCCCAATGGTTTTGCGATACGGGCGGCAATCTGCGCCAATGCCTTTTTGCTCGCTCGACATTTGCTTTCCGAACACCTCGAGCAAAGTCCAGCGCCATCCATTCACCGTCGCTCCACTCCCGGCCACACTTGATGCAGGTGCTGTCCCATCCGTACCACGGCGTGAAAAACATCAACATTCTGGTGCGCGCTTTGCAGTCCGGACAGGTTGTCGCCCGCGCTTTCTTTGCGGTAGCAACTGGCGCATGAATGTGGACATAGCCGGTCACCGGATCCTGACACCGCACTGCAGTTCGGACTGGACGATCAGGCCGCTTGATAGTTCCTGCGCGAAACTCCTGGCGTTCTCCCGGCGGGCCTCGATGTCACCGCGGGCCTTTGCCAGCAGCCGGTCCTCCAGCGCCCGAACCTCGTCCAGGTACATTGAATCCATGACGGATACGCCACGCAGGTTCTTGACGTCGATCACTTCCACCTGTTCGCCACTGATGGGCCCGGGTGGGTGATATTGAGCCTCGACCACAACGCGGGTATTAACGCCCTGGACCAGACAAAAGGTGGTAATCGGCTTTTGGAAGTAATCGGATATCTTCATATCAATACCCCAACACCATGCCGATAGCCGTGAAACCAACGACGCACAGGAAGAAAAGCGAGAGCAGGCCTATAACGCGCTCTGCTGGTGTTTGTTTGCGCTCTAGTGAGCGATCCATGGGCCTCATGCTGCAAGCTCCCGGGTCAGGGCTTCCAGTTGCGCCAGTGATTCCTGGAGCTCGGCCGGTTCTGAATCTTCTGGCAATGGGTAGTAGTCGCTGTCGGTGACGACCAGCAGAATGGGTATGGTGAGCTGGCCCGGCTGTGTTTGTCGGTGTTCGATGATGGTCATTCTTCTGCTCCCTTGTGGCTGTTGGGAGAGAAATTAGCAAACTGCTAAACTCAGGTCAAGCAATTTGCTAATTTAAATTAGCAATGTTAATTATTGGCCCGGAAAAGCGACAGACACAAAAAAGCCCACTCATTGGCGGGCTATAGGAGTATGGGGTGTCTATGCGCGTTCGAAGAAGTACCCACAGTTAACGCATTTCCAGACTTTCTTTTGTGAGTAACCGAGGCGACCAGCTAAAACCATGACAACAAGGCCGATGATCACCCCAAAGGGTGGAATGAAGAAAAAGCACACGATGGCCAAAAGAAACAATATCACGCCAACCAATTGCAACGCCAAGCTGCTCTCAACTTTTTTCGTTTTTATCATGGCACCCTCGCACTGTTTGCACTGAAGGTTGCTGGGTTTAGCCATATCTATTCACCCCAAAAGACTATTCAGTAATTACTGAGCGCCTCTTCTGCTTTGATGTCTCGTTCCGCGCAGGCGAGCACCATAGCAAAACCGTATTCGCGCATTTGCGCCGTGCACCTTGAAACTATGGCGTTAAATTGTGAGGCGTATTTATGAATCTCTGGCAGGGCCTTGAGGTCGCGGTCAACACATGCTTTGACCATGGCCGCACCATATTCTCCCATGCTGCTCCTACACCTATCCATAATCTCTTGTGTTACATCCTCCTCAGCGTTTGCGGAAGATAGAGTAAGCAAGGAAGCCAGCAACAAAATCCGAGATTTTTTATTCATATTCAATCACTCCTCATCAGATACGTGCCAAAAGGCGACGTGTTGATTGTTACAGGTTTGCGATTATCATTCCCCGAACTACTTTTAATCCTGTACGGAACAGCGATAATAACTTGCAAGGTGGCTATTGGGGCTGCGAGGCCCGCCACCTGTCACACTCTCGTCCAAGTCTCTCGCACATCACGGCTCCGTTTCTGATACCAAAAACAGGAGCCGTTATGAATAACTCACTAGAACAATTTCGCGCCATTTATTACAGCCTCCCGCTCAAGGAAAAGCGGCTTTTGGTGGAAGCGCTTAAAGCCCAGCTTCGACCCGATCAAGAAAAATCCTCGCATATCGCAAAGCATCCTCCGGGGTGAGTTCTGACGCGATGGCCTTAATGGTTTTGCGTCGCTGCGCTGGGGTTGCAGATCGGGCCAGCTTCTCAAATTCCTTGTCCAGGTTCGCTTCCTCGTGCTCGGGTGGGACGTCAAGGGCGTTTTCAGCCAGTGCCAGCGCGTACTCAAATTTTCTGGCCGTCTTGTCGCCAATGTTGCGCTCTCTGGTTTTGAGCTGGCTGAGATAGCTAGGGGAAATTCCCGCCTTGTAATCAGAGCGTTTTGCGAGGGCGCGATTTACCTTCGTCAGAAAATCCTCGTCCGTATCGTGCTTGGCCAGTTGGGCTAGTAAATGGGTGTGCCTGACATCTTTAATGTTCATACGGTTATTCCATAGCAAATTGCTAATAATTGGAATTAGCTAAATGCTTGACACGGTAATAAGCATTTTGCTAAAGTCCGGAGCTATGGACGCACGAACATTTAGAGACAAATTTGGCAAGGCCGAGGCTGAAGCAATAGCAGTTGCCGCCGGGACCAATTACGCCTACTTCCACCAGATCGCCGCAGGTATCAGACGCCCGTCTGTTGAGCTTGCGCAGGCCCTCGTGCGGGCATCTGGTGAGCGACTAGACCTATTGGCCCTCCTTACCAATAAAAACGCGGCCGCATAAAAACAAGCCCTCTTTTGGATTGGGCTTTTTTTGTACCTCAAATCATGGGTGAAAGTGCATGAAGTTGGGTGAAACAAATAAATGGAACAGATAACGCTCAACTACGACGCGAACCTGGTGGAGAGCTACCAGACCTGCCGTGAGTACGTTGCTGCCCAGATCCACAAACAGCACAGGCCGCAGAAGGCCATTGCTGCAGATATGGATTACTCACCGTCGCACCTGTCCCGCAAGTGTTCACAGAGCCCGGACGATTCCATGCGCTTCACGCTGGATGATTTTGAGCGGTTTATGGAGGTGACGGGTGATACCAGTCCCGTGCTGTACCTGGTGGGGAAGTATTTCAGCGGCCCTGATCGAGTGGCTGCGCTGGAAGCGGAACTTGCCCGCCTGAAGAAAAGCACCGTCAAGGCGGTGGGATAGTCCGCCTATATTTTTTTGCCTGCGCGTTGGTTACCGCACAGACACGACAGATTGAGCCAGTGGCGGGAAGTGCCACCTTCAGCCGGAGATCCCCACCGGTGGCAAAACGGGAAGCCGGGTTCGTGCTGGACCTAGTAGCAGTTGGCCGCTGCGGCGATCAGGCCCCTTTCACACATAAGAACGAGGGAATGGAGTGAGCGCAAGAGCAACGGCCTGGGCATGGGACCAGGTGCTGAAATCCCATTCATCGAAGCTGGTACTGCTGTGCCTGGCGGATTCACACGATGCGTGCAGTGGTCGGGTGGAGTCTGACCTTGCCTACATTGCCAAGCTCACTGGGCTGTCGCAGTCGACCTGCAGGGCAGCGCTGGCGAAGCTGGTGAAGGACGGTGTGCTCACGCCTGACCGGCTGTCGGTATCGGAGGCTGGATTCTCTCTGGCGATCGGGGGTGCTGTCTGACCGCCATCAACGACAGGTTCGCGATCGTACCCATTGAGGCGTTCTATGACTCCGGGCTCACGCCGGCAGAGTTTCGGATGCTGGCGGTCCTGTATTCCTTTCGCGACAAGAACGCGAACACCGTCTGGCCCAGCCTGGAGGCCATTGCGGAGCGGGCCGGTTATTCGGATCGCACGCAGGTATCCCGGATGACAACGAAGCTGAAGGACAAGGGCTGGCTGACCAAGAGCAAACGGCGGCGGGTGAGGGGTCCGAACGTCTACGAACTGATGGTTCCGGAGCGCATTCAACTTGGGCGTAACAGTCAAGTTGACTCTTTGCGCCAAGTTGACATTCCAGAACAAGAAACCGATGTGCTAGAAAGTCAAGTTGACGCAAACGGTCAATGTGGCATTCCAGAACCAAACGCCGCAGTCACCTTGGCGCAAACAGTCAACGGTCAAGTTGACCGTGACAGTCAACTCTCATATGAACATACCAGTAAGAACATACCAGTAATTCAACAAGGTTCAGAACCTACCGGTTCTGCCGCTGTCGCGGCGAAGCCTGTGGATAAGTCCCGCCTGGCACGATTGGAACCGTTTTACGATTCTGCCGACCAGGACCCTGATTCACCGAGTGCCAACCTGTTCACCGTGGGGGCGAAGGTCTTCGCAAAATACGGGATTACTGAACCGAGGGCCCGGGCCATGTTCGCCAAGTGGCGGAATGAATTGGGCACCGGCCCGATTTTGGACGCCTTGACCGAGTTCGTCTGCACGACGCCGGCAGAAGACCCCGTCGCGGCGATGAATACGCTCCTGAATACGCCCCGCTTCCCGATGCCGAAAGACTGGCTGCCCTCGCCAGGTGCGCTGTCGCAACTGCAGGCCATGGGCATCCCGCCCGACGTTGCTAACCAGGCCCGGGCTTATTTCAAGCTGTGGATCCTCGACCGGGAAAACACAAGTAACGATTTCGATGCGTGGTTTATTCGCTGGTGTGTTCGAGATTTCGAGGATGCGGAGCTGGACACAGGCCGGCAGCGAGGGTGGTACGGCACCGCAGCGCAAAAAGAATTCCGAGAACCAGCAGGAGGAACGCTATGAGACTTGCCAGACGAACAGACCCGACGAGCTCACACGGTGCAATCCGTGACTTGTTCGACACCGGTGCACAGGGCCGCCAGCAGATCGCGGCGAGCCACCTGGTGCAAAGCAACCCTGGCCAGAGCTACCTGCGCCTGTACGAGATCCACGCTGCGGAGAGCCAGAAACCGGGCGGTGAGCTGGTGTTCAAGGATCCGCCTGCCCTGATGCGAAGGCTGAACGAGGTGGCCACCCGGGGCGCGCTGGCCTACTGCCGGATTGCTGATCGCAAGGTACTGACCTGGTGGCCGAAATGAGCCTGGCCGTGAGTAACGCCGAAGTGGTGCGCACCGTCCGCGAGTACCTGACGACCGCCAACCTGCAGGAGTGCACCTGGCACACGCTCGCCGATGCCATCGGCGTGCCGTACTACATGGTCCAGTACCGGCTGCAATGCCAGGGCACCAGCTGGGCCCGCCTGAAGCGCGAGGAGAAGACCCGGCGCCTGGACGCTTTGCTGGAGAAACCCGGCAAGGTTGATTTGTGGGACCTGGCCGAAACCTGCGGCTACGACAACCCGGGCAGCTTTCTGGTGTTTTTCAAGCAGGCCCGTTGCGAGACGTTCACTGACTGGAGGATCCGGAGGCAGACCGCGTGACAGGCGACCAGGTCAAGGCGATCGAGGATGCGCAGGCAAACCCGCACCGGTTGACCGAGTGGGAGCAAGAGTTTGTGGCCGGTCTGGCGAAAAGATCAAAGGATACCGAATTGTCCGAGAAGCAAGACACGATCCTGATCCGGATATTCAGGAAGCTGCAGTGGGATTGATTTGTAAGTTTTGATGTTTCTTGTGGAACCGAAGGAGTGGAACAAATGCGAAGTGAATCATTGGCGCGGTTGGATGCAGACCAGACGGGGTATTCAAACAGGGAGGCGAGGCGCTGTGAGCTCAATGCCCAGGTGAATGAATTTCTGGCACGCGGGGGTGAGATTCAGGTGCTTCACATCAGCCAGTACGACCGTGACCTGAAGTTATTCAACCGTGGCAAGTGTGTGGATCCGATGTCGGGCCGGGCGCTGGCGCGGGCGTCCAGGGCGGAAGTGGGCGGCCGAATGGTGGTAAGCGTCCGGTATTTGGAAAAGCTGCTGAACATGTCCGACACCAAGATCCGCAACCTGATCTATGCAGGCAACTTTCCGGCCTCGATCCCTGGCCTGAGGCCCATGGGCTGGGATGAGGCCGCAGTGTTGGCCTGGATGGCAGAGCGGGCCTGATGGAGGACGACGTGTTCTGGGAGATCGTTTTTGCCTGTGCGGTTGCAGGGGGTGCGTCTGCTGGCCGCGCTGCAGCGACGGCGGACAAGGCCATCGAGTTCAGGAGTGAGCGCTTTGACGAAAAAGAATGCGACGAAGGCGGAGCGTGAACACATGACCCGCGTGGCGGGACTGGGGTGTGTTGCCTGCCTGAACATGGGCCATCCCGACTCGCCGGCGGAGATCCACCACATCACGACAGGAACTGGCATGGGCCAAAGAGCAAGCCACTACAAAACGATCGGGCTGTGTTTTAACCACCACAGCGCCCAGGGAACGGACGGCTTCCACCGGTGGCCGGAGTCCTGGCAAAGAAAGCACGGCACGGAGCTGCAATTGCTGGAGCAGGTAAGGGGGATGCTGTGAACGCGCTGGATCGACAAGTGGGCGGCCAACATTACAAAACCCTGGCGATTCAACCCGTGGTTTTCATCATGGCCAATCACATGGGGTTTTGCGAGGGCAACGTTGTCAAGTATTGCACCCGGTGGCGCGAAAAGGGCGGCATCGAGGATCTGCGCAAGGTTCGCCATTACCTGCAGTTCATCCAGGAGGACGCCGATTACATGGCGATGCTGTCACTCGCCCGAAGCTACTGCTACGCCGGCGCCTGGTGGCGAGACGCGATTACCGCAGAGGACTACATCAGGCACAACGATCTTGAGCGTGAAGAGGCAGGTGTGATCCGTCACATCACTACCTGGAGCAACACCGGCGCCAAACACGAGCTTGAATCCGCCGTGAAGTGGGCTGACGAGCTGCTTGCAAAGGCGACGGCATGAGCGGTCTGGAGGCCAGCCTGGCGCTGCAGATGCGCGCCCACCAACTCCCGGCCCCGGAGCGAGAGTATCGGTTTGCCATGCACCACGTCGGCGGGGGTGATGGTATCCGGGCCCGGTTAAAGCAAGCGGGGCTGAAGGACTGGCGGTTTGATTTTGCCTGGCCTTCGCAAAAGCTGGCGGTGGAAGTTGAGGGTGGGGCCTTTGTCGGCGGCCGGCATACCCGGGGCGCGGGGTTTCGGGAAGACCTTTTGAAGTATCACCACGCGATGGTGATGGGCTGGAACATCTACCGCTGTGAACGGTGGCTGATTCAGCACGGGCATGTGATGGATTTCTTAACGCGATTCTTAAAACAAGAGGGATAAGCCAATGAGCAAGCGCACACCGAAAGTGAAATTTTTTAAAGGCAAGGACAAAAAGTGGCGCTGGTCGCTGGTTGCTGCGAATGGCCGGAAGCTCTGCACACCTGGCGAAAGCTTCAGCAGCCGCTTCAAGGCCGAGCAAAACTACTGCCTGGTGCTGAAAGTCTTGCGCGGTGAAGTGCCGGTGAGCGAGGCGAAGTGACAATGCCGCTGTGGGAGTTTGGCTTATTTGTCGCTGGGTGCAACTTTTTCGGGTGTCTGTTTGCGCTTTGGATTTATCACCTATGACCGAGATGCGCCTAGCCTTTATCCTCGCGCTGGTAATCGGCATACCTGCTGCGATCTATACCAACTTTGTCCAGGCACAGGCCGCGCCGCCTAACCTTGTCTGTGAGGCACCGGCACCGTTGACCTATCTACTAACCTATCGCAAGTGCTCCTTTTCGGTAGACGAGCCATACGGGCCTCCGGGATTCGATCAAGCCTATACGGTTGGCTTTGCACTCCCTGAACCCGTGCCGCATAACAACTCAGTGCCGGTGTACATGGGGCAGGCAGGCTATGGCGACTGGACAGGAGCACCTACCGCTGGCGATCCCGTGTTCGGCGCAATCAATATCAAGAATGTGCCGGACTTTTATCCGAAAGAATCTGAGCACAGGTTGCCAAATGGTATCGCGCCTTTAGGATGGGGCTGCGGGTATTTCGGCGACAGCACGATGCAGAGATACGCGGCCTCACTCGACTACGTAAAAGCAAACTGGAATGACTCGGTAGACTGGAATGCGGGTATCAGGATGGCCGGTACGTCTTACGGCGCATCGACGGTTGAATGCCAGGCCGTGCTGTTGCGCCCTGACTGGCAGAGCCAAGTTACCGTGATTGATTCCATGCTTGGGCCGTCAATGTCTGCGCTTGCGCCGGGTGGATTGATAGAGCGGAGAGCAGACGGTTGGATGGCAATGGGAACCCCTACGCAAGCCTATGTGCGTACTCCCGAAATGGACGCCGCCGATCCGTTCCTGCACCTTGATCGTTTGCGGTTTGTTTATTTCAATTTCAAAGCCGCGTCGAATGACGGCAGTACCTACACAAGCATTCCTGTATTGAAAGCCTTTTGTGATTCCGGCATGGCTTGCAGGGCAGTTTGGGGCAATCAGAATCACGCGCTGCCGCCAGCCTCCTTGGGAACCGAATGGATAAAGACGTTTTCCTCGATAGAGCAGTCAGTCCGGCTAGATGACCTCGCATTAATAGTGTTTCAGAAAAGTTCTGCGAATGACTACAGCGCCGTGGGCAATATCAATGGCGGCTTACGTTGGAACAGCGCAGCCGAAAGCGAGACTGCTACCACACTCACGGAGTCAATAGGCTACCAGCGAACCTTTGGCCTGTACGCAAATGAGCCGGACACTGCGAAAGTAGAGGTATTGATTCGACTACGCGCAGCACAGATGAAATTGGTAGCGGGCGATATTGTCGAGTGGACGTTTCGCGGCGAGACAGGCCGCATGATTTCGCTCAAAAACGGTGAGGTGTTTATTCCGGTGTCCATTCCAAGCGGTGCCGGATTCCACAATTTAACGATAACCAAAACGCACGAACGGGTGCCAGGGTGTTGATATGAGTGATTATGAAATGGGTTATGCGGACGGCGAAAGCTCTGCCACAGCAGACTTGAACTTCCTGCTATACGACACGTTAAACCTACCAGACCCGAAAGACGATGAAAGCGAGTTCGATACTGTAAGGGGTTTAGTTGAGCGCATCGCCACGCTGGAGGCTGCTGCAAGGTGGATACCCTGTAGTGAGAGGTTGCCGGGGGTGTATGAGTTTGTAACAGCGCGGAATAGTCACTACAAAATAGCGCAGGTTAGCCCCGCTACATATGACCATGTGCATAGCGTGTGGAAGGATATACAGGATGTGCGTGTAGATGGGACGTGGGAAGACCTGCCGTGCGTCACCCACTGGATGCCACTACCCTCACCACCACAGGAGCAATTGGGATGAACTGCGATCTTTGTATGCCTGCTGAAATTAGCGAGGATGCGGAGTTGAAGTCAGATATACAGCGACTGCGAGAAGCTGCAAGAAAAGTGCTGGACGCTCTATTACCTGGAACGGTCGCGTATATAGGCGTGCAGCACATGAGGTACTCCGTTTCGTACTCTATGGAATACGGGAACCCTATTTTAGAATTGCAGGCGTTAATCGGAGGTGGGGAATGAGTGACGGAAGCGGCTGCTTTCACGAAACCATGAAAAAATCTTTCATTGTCCCAACTTCAATGGAGTGCGCCAAATGCGGAATCCCAGAGTTATACGTGCTGCGGTACAACATAGGTGCATTAGAACAGGACAAGCTGGAGCTAATAAAACTGACACATGATTTGCAGGATGTTATCGGCATACTAAAACATGGACTGAAAGGCGATTACGATTTAGATATGTGGCTCGACTGGGCGATTGAGAAAAAAGCCATGCAGGAGCGCATCGCCGCGCTGGAGAAGGAGCTTAAACGCAAAGACGAAGTGTTGGCTTGGGACGCTGATAAAATACTTGAATGCACGACCAAGATAGTCGAGCAAAGCAAGCGCATCGCCCTGCTGGAAAGGTCAGCAGCACTCAGAGATAAAATCATAGAGGAGCTTGAAAGCAGACTGACTCCAAAGCAGTGTGGAGAATGCTATTTAAAGCCGAATGAGATTTGCGATATTTGCGGTGCAATGGGAGGTGTGGATGAGTAAGCAAACAACACGGCAATGCCAGCACGGTATATTACTGGATATACTGGATATATTGAGGTGTCCAAGATGTGACCAGCAGCGCATCGCCACGCTGGAGAAGGAATTGGCGACACTGAAAGAGGCTGTTATGGCGCTCCCTGTTCAGGAATGCATAGGCACACACAACGGCGCGCCGTACCTTATAGGGTATGGGATGCAGGCTCAAGGTGAGTGGCATGACGTACTAAAGCTGATCACAACACAATCAGAGGAACCAACGAAATGATAATGCTACGCGCAGTAAGTGTGTTTTGTTTGCTAATGATGGTGCTGGCATTTGTGGCGCTGTACGGGGTTGCTGCGAGCGCACAAGAGATATTCCGCATTGATTCTACAAGCACCGGAGGACTGTGCCTGAAAGGGTTTGTGCAGAATGAGCCGGGGAAGATTTGCATCAAGCCACCCGGCCCTGATGGAAAGAAGATTATCACTAAGCCGAAACCTGCAACAGGGTGCGTGTCGCCCTGGACGGAGCGCGGCTCGCAGTGTGTCGCGGTGTTGAAAGTGTCACGGGTTCAGTAGGGAGAGGATTATGCGAAAGTTACTAATACCTGTTGCGATGGTCTGCCTGTCCACGTTTTTGGCGGTAGCAGTTGTTTTTGCCCAGGACCAGACGCCACCCGGCTGTGATTTGCCGCAGGCTCTCGAAAACCCTATTGTGTTCACCAGGGCGCCAATTGATTTACGGCGCACTGGCGGCTATTTCGAGAACTTCTCACCATTGCAGCGCTTCAGCGAGGTCGCGTCACTGACCAGCGGTTTTGGCGAGTCGGATGTAGTGACTATGGATAGGACCGGCGCGGCGAAAGTCATCTACAACTGTACCGCATCACCCGTAAATTGTGCGGCGCAGGAAGCCAAAGTAAGCCCCAGCGGAAAGCAGATCGCGTTTTCAGTGACTACCGGGACCTTACTAACAGAGCTGGGCGTCACCCTGTTACGCGCACCGATTGCCGCGAAGATCATCATCCACGATATTGCGACCGGCCTTAATCGTGAGGTGCCGAATCAACCCGCAACAGGCATCGCTCGCTCACCAGACTGGATCGATGACAGCACCTTGGTTTTCTCGGCGAACTGGCAAGGCGTTTACCCCGCAAGGCCCACGCTGAACTGTCACCAAGGCGTTTACCCGATAGACCATCCAGCGGCGGGAAAGAAGCGAGGGTATAACGCAGGTGCGTGCGTTTCCGTTGATTTCCCTGGACCAGACAAGAAAGCTCTGCACCTTTGGCGCATGAAGATTGACGGAACGGCACAGAAGAACCTGACGCCCTCCGAGCAGAATGCCATTAGGCCGGTAGTGTTGCACAACCCGAAAAACAAGGGCCGTATTGTTTACTCCTCTTTTCAGGATCAAGAGGATCGATGTTATTACCAAGGCGCGGGCGGCGGTGGTACGTGCCTGAACCGCTGGTGGCTGATGAGCATCGCGCCAGACGGAACGTCTCCCACTTCATTCATGGGGGCGCACCATAGCCCCACTTTAACCAAAGGCACATGGGGGTCGGAGGAATTCATGGTGCTACGGGCAGCTGGTGAAATCGCCACAGGAGAGGTATGCACAGGAAATTACTACCGAGGAAACCATGTCGCAGGCAAATCGTCTGTGTTGTGCGCTTCGCCGCCCTTGGGGGATTTTCAAGTGGAGGGCTGCTCGACGCCCGCTTGCGTAAAGGGAAACGTATTGGGCGGCAGTAAGAGCACAGCGAAAGGCCAAGCACAGTTCATACCCGACACACTACGTTACGCCGTCTCCTTCAGCGTGGGATCAGACAACAACCAGCACATGGATAGCAAAGGCCGGACGATGGGTGGGATGAACTACCTGTCAACTATGGCAAACGGTCACAGCATGGCGACATGGTGGCAGGGGTGGTGTTACAACCAGGAGTTCTCACCCAATAACGCCAGCGCGCCCTTTAAAGGCACTATTGCCTCAAGTGGTGGCCAGCCGTTATGCGATTTGCAGATCGTGGAATTGTTGGTGCCTGAAGTAACTGATCCGCACGACAGGACGCAGGTTAAGTTGCTGGTAGCAAACCCACTGATGCACGACTTTGATGCCTCTGAAATTGTGGCCCGCCCGGTCACGCACGTACAGCCACCGCTGGACGAATCAAAGGGCTGTTTCTTGGAAGTGGCAGACCTTCGCGCTACTGATCTGGCTCCGCTAAGTTCGACGTTCGACTGGAGAATGCGGGCTGAGAACGTGGGCATTCAGGCCAACACCGTGAAGCCACAAGACCCGGCCTTTCACCGGGACAACGTGCGCGGCCTGTCCATCTACGAAGTCAAATTGCACAGCACGTACTACCCCGCCGCTAAGTGGCAGGCGGCAGTCAACTACACCGGATGGGAGTCTGTGAAGTATCTCGGCACACAACCGATGATGCCGGACGGCTCCCTGAAGATGCAGGTGCCGTGTGAAACGCCGTTCTATATGTCGGCTACTGATGCCGCTGGTAAGTGGATTACCCATGACCCGTGGTTGCACAGCTTGCAGAAGGGAGAAACCAAGACCTGTTTTGGTTGCCATGAGGGCCACAGCGTAGAGCGACGGTTAGAACTCGGCAAAGAACCACAGGCAGTGTTTGCGGGTAAGCAGGCCGCAGCAACCATGCCCAGCCTGACAGTACCACCGGTCCCGGTCACGTTTGCCAATGTTGCGCCGATCCTGACCAAGGCTTGCGCCGGTTGTCACACAGGATTTGAAAACGATGCCTTGCTGTGGAGTCGAGTCTTTGCCGATCAGGAGCAATTAGACTTCCCCTGGATGACAAAGATGTTGAGCGCGAACGGTGCCGATGCCTTTGCCCAAAACCCAGCCACCTGCGTCTCGGCTCCGTGGGTATGCTACACACTGCCACGACCGTACTGGACTGGGTTGGCGGGACGCTATACAAGACAGTCAATGCTGGTATGGGTACTGGAAGGATTGAGGTCTGACGGCTACACAAACACGGACAGCGCGACAGATCAGGACTTTCCCGCGAATCATCCTCCTGTACCAGTGACGCCCGCCGAGGTCAAAACGGTGGTGGATTTCATACAAACAGGCGGGGCGCGATGAATCAGGCCGTAAAAATAACAGAGGGTAGGGGCATGGAAAGCAGCCATTTACTGGCAACACAATTGCTTTTAGAGCAGTGGGCGCGGTGGCGTTTTTACCAATCAGGCGAGGTCAAGGGCTATCCCCGGGAGGTGCCGTTTTACCGGATGATGCGCGGTACGGCGGTAAGCCAACCCCATATCACAGACGAAATGGGCGAGCGGATTGATTATGCCGTGACCCGATTAACGGATAGGTGTCCTGAACAGGGTGAAGCCATTAAGCTGAGATACCTCGAGGGCGACAGCCCTGGCAAGATTGGTAGGACGCTTGGCGTAGGTGAAACGCGGGCTAGGGAAATACTCAGGCAGGGTTATACTGCGATCGAGTGGATTTTAGATTGTAGTTGACCCGCGCGGCATAATGTGAGATAAACGGCAGTATCTAGAATTGCCCAACCAGTATTTGTAACCCGCTCCGGCGGGTTTTTGCGTTTTCGGGTATGTACGAGTCCCAAACTGCCCTAATGAGGGCCACAGACCGTGCCTCTGCCCGACCCTAACCCCTGTCAGTGGAGAACACTGGCCTTGCGCCCTCTTTTGAGGGCTTTTTTTATTCAGGACAGGGAACGCCCTGATGATAATAAGCAATTCCATGCTGGTGGCCCTTATAGGGTTTATGGGTGTGGTTGTAAGCTCCGGCGCCGGGTATCTGAGGCTCCTGATTGAAAAGCGCAAACTAGCCCAGGCCCATCTTGAGATGCGGTTTCAGCGAGCAGCATTGTCATTCCCGGAATTCGTGGAGGAGTGGCACGAGATCAGCCATGACATTTTGGCGCTGATGGACGAAACCGTAGTTGACCGTTTTTTGGTACTGAGGGCGTGGAATGGCCACATGGAGCCGAGATGGACTACCGCCATGTTCCAGTTGCGGGTTGATGGGCAAATGCCGGTCGCTTATGTCCACTTTGAGCTTGATATTGATTATGTGGGCCGTCTGCGCGAAGTCTCGATAAAGAATAACGTCTATTTGGTCACTGCTGACCTCCCGCTCGATTCGGCACTGTCCGAGGTGTACAGGGCAGAGGGTGTGACGGCAGCCGTTATATCGCATCTGGCGACCCAGCAGGGGCCATCAACGGCAAGCAGGGCGCATACCTACTGCTCATTTGCCACGCATCAACCAGAATTAATGAACGAAGCCACGCGCACCCGCTGCAAAGTGCTCGCTAGCCGCATGAAGGGCTTCGCAACGAGTTTTGACGAGAGAGCCATTTGATGGACGTTATCAACCTGGCCAATGAATTTTTGGAAAAAGACAGCAAATGAATACGCGCTTCCCGTTTGCAACCGGTTTCACCGCTTGCGCGAACAATACGGACCCCTACACCATCAGCGGTGCGACGACGTTCTCGGATGACCCGAATGGCGCCCAGGGGTATGTGGATGGCGTCGAGTACCACTACTTTGTGCGCTATCCCGACAACACAACATCGGGGCACGAGGAAGGTTGGGGGGCTTACACCGCGTCCACTGACAGCATTGCGCGCACAAAAATCGGTAAATCCAGCGCAGGATACGGCGTCAAGGTTAACTGGGGCAGTTCCGCAACGAAGCATATCGCCGCTGTAGTGTCAGGCGCGGAGCTGGGCAACATGGCCAGCGCGGTGATTGATTTGCCACCTTGGCAGGACGTGCTTTTGGGTGGAACGTCGCAGAGTAATGGCTTGGCATGGGCGAACCTTTACCTCACCGGCAGTGCTCTACCGATATATACACAGGTACTGGACTGGTGCAAAATAGCGGCTGGCACAGGCTCATATGCCTGGCGCGTCACCGACCCGACCGAGCAAAGCCTTCTTCTACCAAGCGACGACACAGTGCATGTGGGCACACCGCGCCGGGTAGATAGCGGCGGAACCGTTTACCCGACAGGGCACATCGGCAGGTCCGCAGCGATAACGCTGGCTGCGTTCACCGGGCGAAAAGTCAGGACCATTTTTGCAGCAACGGTTGGCACGGCTATCGATGCCGCTGTGCGCGGCTGGTGGCCGTACAACGCATCACTCACAACAGGGTGCGCAAAGATATTTAAAGATGCTGTAGGTGCCGCTGTTGCGCAGATGGTCATCGACGATCCACGACAAACCGCTACCAAGCTCCATATCTGTATGCACGCCCAGGGCGAGTCGGACATCAGCAAAACATCGGGACAGTACGGTTTCATGCTGGCCGATGTGATACAGGCCTACGAGGACACAACACGCTGGAATATTTGTGACAGTAACACTATCTATCTGCTGTACGATATCCCACCGCAGCTCCGGGAGTCTTCTAGTAGCGGGTTGAAATTTGACGGGCACAGGGTAGCCGCGTACTTGATTGGTGAACGGGCGCATGTTGTAGATACTAAAGGAGCGCTGACGGCTGAGGGCCTGCACTACACCGGAGCGAGCGCGGATATGTTAGGCCCGCGCGGCATAAAGATACTGTTAACGTCCTCTCGAAGTGATATACCTGCCTCCCCGGCATTCCTGTTAAAAAGAGACGTGGGGGAGTTCGGCGCATCCTATGTGATGGACACTACTGGGGCCGGAGCGCCAACAGCACCTAAATTCAAACTGAATACGGCCCTTACCGCGCTGCGCATCCGTAATATTGATTTTCTCGGTGTAGATTACAAAGCACTAGGGATGAGCAGCCTAAAAGCTGGGGATGTGCTGCGCTTTGTAAAGTCCGGGCAATCAGGAGCTAACTATAAAACCATAACACTGACAGGCCCTCCAATATTTAACACTGATGATATAGAGTGGCCGATCAGCACGCCAGTTGATACGGGCACTGTCCCCGTTGCGGGCGATACTGCTGCAGTTACGTCGTTGGTTAATAAGATTTTTGATGGCGTCACATATACGGCGATCACGGACGCCTATATTCAGTCGAGCAAGCGCGCAGCGGGGACAGAGCTTGCTATAACTTTGGTTTCGGAAGGCCGTGAAAATAAGGTGTTAGGGGTAAATACAGACGGCCGCGACACCCGTTCGCGGGATTTGATCCCCTTTTACAACACTGTAAAGACCACGACCAATGCAGCGACAACCCTACTCAATAACTATGGCTTGGCAGACGGCGCGTCGGAATATATCGACGTTATCGTCGCATACAAAATACTAACGAGCCATCGTTACGGACAGTTCCGAATACAGTGCATCGCTCGCAGAACCGGCGCGGCTGTTTACTTCGATAGCTCCTATACGGTAACGACACTGCAAGACCCGGAAGGTCTCGGCCCACCTGCTATCGCATCAGATAATTTTTTCAGTGTTATTTGGGGTTGGAAGGTCACTCACGGCTGCAAGGCGGCAACGACGATACACTGGACAACTAAGGCGTACGTAACACCACTGTTTACGAGTCCGTGATATGAGCGGCGGCCTGGGGTCAGTACCATTTGGCGCGGCATCGTATTATTACATTACTCCGGTAGTTGTTGCTGATCTGTCGCAAGGCCAGACCATTGAGGCCGTTTCACTAGTCCCTAATCTGGCAGTGAATGACTTAAGCCAGGGACAGACGATTGATACTACATCGCTGACGCAGCATTACGTCGGCGCAGTAGCCGATATATCGCAAGGCCAGACGATTGCAGGCGCGGAACTCACACAGCATTTTGTGCTGGCGGTCTCCAGCCTCTCACAAGGCCAAACGATTGAAAACGCCACATTGGGCGAAGTGCTGGTCCTGACAATTGCAGGATTGACACAGGCCCAGACCATTGAGGCGCTGAATCTTACGCAGCATTTTGTACTTGCGGTACAAGGACTATCTCAGGCGCAGACCATTGCCCTGGCGCAGTTTGGCGGCGCGGTAGTGATTGGCGAATTGGTCGGCACAATCATCGCTTACCCGCTGTTGAGCGGTGGCATTGAATCCATGAAATTATTAGACGGCACTATAACCACGGTGCATTGAGGACTTATGGCTAAAGCAATTCTAAGCGCGAGAAAGGATGTGATGCTGGCAACTTGTGAAGGGACGCGCATTCACATCTGTTCGGCGGAGCCTGCGAGCTACGCGGGCATAGCGGCAGTGCAACTGGCGAACGCCGCAATATCAGGCAGTTATACCAAGGCCGCTGGATCGGTGTCTGGCCGGAAAAACACTCTCCCGGCACAGACTGCGATATCAATCGCGTCCAGTGGTACAGCGACACATGTGGCGATTAGCGACAATTCCAGCATCTTGTATCTGGTCACCACCTGTACCAGTCAGGCGCTCACATCCGGCGGCACCGTCGATACCAATGCATTTGCTCATGAGCTACTCGACCCCACATGAAAAAACTGACCAAAATTGAGGTGTGATTATGGAATTGCGCAAAATCGAAATTACCGAAGTCGAATTAAAGCTCGGCACGAATACCTACTACGCCGGTGATGTGAAGTCATTTCCCAAGGCTGAAGCGGATGAGTATATCCGCGTAGGCTGGGCAAAGTGCTGCGAGACCGGCGAGCAGGTAGAGCGCAAACCGGGTGCGCAACAGTTGAATATAGACGCACTGACACAAGTCGCCTGATATGTCCTGCCCCGCTGTCATTTTCAACCCAGACAATCCAAATGTCCTGCAGTGGGGCCCTGTCACTAACAACGTGACCGGCTCCGTTGTCACAACAGCGGATGTGGACGTTACGATACTCAATGCCCAGGGTAGTGAAGTGGGCGGCCAAACATGGCCTGCAACTATGGCCCATGTCGCAGCGGGACTTTACAGGGTGGTGCTGGAGTCTGATATCGAGATCGTTCCTCACAGGCCCCTTACGGCGCATATCGTCGCCACGGTGAGCAGCGAGCCGATGGCCGACATAAGGGTGCCGGTGAAAGTGCTGACGCGAACGGAATAAAGGCGGCTTATGGCATATGTAAACGTATCGGGCTATCACGTCTTTCGGCTTGATGTAGGTGATGAGACCACGGCACTGACAACAGGCACAAGTAAAAAAGTGTTCCGTATGCCTTTCGCCTTTGAGCTAACGGCAGTGCGTATGTCGCTGACCACAGCGGGGACGGGTGGGACACTGGTGACAGTGGATATTAACGACGGCGGGACTACGGTCCTGTCAACCAAATTGACCACGGATGCCTCTGAAAAGACATCAACCACGGCGGCAACCGCAGCGGTTATATCAGATTCTACGCTACTCGATGACGCGGAAATCACCATCGATATTGATGCAGTAGGCTCCACCGTGGCCGGTGCTGGCCTGAAAGTGTGGCTGATGGGATACCGCACGACTTAACCGTATGGACGTCATTAACCTGGCCAGGCAATCGCTCAAGCAGCACGAGGGCGAGCGACTGAAGGCGTACCAATGCACGGCGGGCAAGACCACGATCGGCTATGGCCGGAATCTGGACGATAAAGGCATCAGCCTGAAAGAGGCGGAATATCTGCTGGATAACGATATTGTCGAGTGCATTCTAGATCTTGCCACGTTCAGCTATTGGAACAAGCTCAGTGCATACCAGCAGGCGGCGTTAATCGACTTTCGGTACAACGTAGGACCGGGCACATACCGCAGCTTCAAAATGATGGGCAAAGCTTTGGAAATGGGCGATTACACAGAGGCCTCTTACCAGTTGCTGCACTCGAAATACCATGATGACGTGGGCAATCGGGCTGAAACCGTTGCCGCATGGTTGTTGTTGAAGGTATGAAGGCCATATTTTGACCACGCTCCTGCTCCTGTACTGGAAGCAACTGGCCGCCTTTGCGGTGGCCGTCGCCTTGCTGGGCGCGGTCTATGGGTTCGGGTACAGAACAGCCTCAAACCACTACGAACGCAAGATTGCCGAGGAACAGCTACGCACGGCAATGGAGAAGGCAGACGCCGAACAGCAACGCAAAGAGGCGATGGACGCGCTGGAGCAGGCGGCAATGGCCAGTGCCAAGCTGGGCGCTGAAGAGGCAAGGCGGGATACCGTTATTGCTAACGAGGTCAACCGACGGGTACGCCGTTATGCGAAAGACAATGCTGCTGGCCAGTGCGATCTACCTACTCAGTTCGTGTTCGACCACAACGCCGCCGCCCGAGGTGAGGGTGGAGTGCCCGAAACCTCCGCCGTATTTGATGCTAGACCCAGTGGAGTTACAGATACTGAACTACTCGGCACCGTTGCCGACAACTACGCCACCTATCGGCAGTGTGCCCAGCAGGTGAGGGAATGGCAGCGCCTGTATGGTGGCACTAAATGACATTTATCAAAGACCTGGTAGAGAAAGATGGGTGGCGCAAGTTTACGTTTGCCATCTGGATTACCTCTTTGGGCTTTATTTTGGCGCTTCTCAGCAAAATGTCGGGCGAGGCCTTCGGCACAATGGCAGGAGCAACGATGTTGTTTTTGGGGGCATCAGAGGTCGCAGGACAAGCGGTGAAGCAGAACGCCGCAACCAAGCAAGCGCAGGCTCAGGCAACACAGCGAAATCCACCGTAATCGCTCTGATGATTGTCAGTGTGGGTTTATCTGGCCTAGTGTTGATTGGGATATTCAGTGTGTTAGTGAGTTTGTTTGGTTAAGGAGGTCCATGTGTGCAAGATGTGCGAGGCAGTCAGGCGTAAGCTACTGAAGTGGAAGAGGATATCAGATGAAAGAATCAAGCAAGTCCTCGATAGACAGCGCAATACTTCAGGTACTGATAGAGATTAAGCAACTGCTACTGATAGCGACTGACGCCATCCTAGAACAAGAGGAAGAGCAGGAGCCAGCCGAGTACCTGGACGGCACGCCACTGTGAGCAGACTCACTACCCTGAAGTCTACACTGAAGCCAATAGCGTCAAGGCTACAGACTCAGGTGATAGGCACAGGGCATAGAGTAGATAGGCCAAGACAGTCCAGTACGCAGCGTGGATACGGCTACAGGTGGCAGATCACAAGGGCAGGCTATCTAGCCAAGCATCCATTGTGTGCCAACTGCGAGGCTGTAGGAAGGTTCACAGTAGCGACAGACCTTGACCATATCGAGCCACACAAAGGCAATACAGATATGTTTTGGGATTCAAGCAATTGGCAAGGGCTATGCAAGTCCTGTCATTCGGCCAAGACAGCGGGTGAGGATGGGGGCTACGGCAACCAGAGGGCGGGGGGGTAGGGCGAAAGGTAAAACGGCTTATCTTTCTAGACCGCGCCCAACCTCATTCAGAGACTTTTTTCCAACGGTACGAGTTAAGGTACGAGGCAGTACGAGGATGCGCCATGGTTGATTGGGATGTTATCGAAGCCATCTGGCGCTTTGGCGACAAGAGCAATGTGCTCCTTGCAAGGGAACACGGGATCTCCGAGGGCGCGATCCGCAAGCGCGCGAAGCGGGAAAGGTGGGAAAAGGGCCAGAAAGGCGGGTCCCGCCAGCCAATTCCACCGACGAAGGAACGCCAGGCCCCTGTGGTGGCGCCGCCGCCTGGCGACAAGCCACTAATGGAAATGACCATCGATGTGGCTGGCCGGCTGCTCGACGAGCTATCTGCGGTCACTGCTAACATCGGCCAGCTAGAGGAATTGATTTACGATGACACCGAAGACGACCGGGATGGCCGCCGCCGGGCCGCATTGTTAAAGGCCGTGAGCCTGAACACCCGGTCCATGACTCTGAAAACCCTGCAGCAAACATTGGAGGCCGCGCAGGCAGCTATCGAGACACCAACAAATGGCAAGAAGGCACAGAAGGCGGCGGCTGCAAAAGAAGTGGCAGCTGCCGGGAAGTTCGGCGCCAGTCGACCACCCTTGCACTCGGTGAAGTAATTGGCAGCATTGAAATGGACCACCGCCTGCCCTGATTGGGAGGACCGAATTGTCAATCGTCAGTCTCTGATCCCCTTTGGGCCGTTGTTCCCGATTGAGGCCGAGGAAGGCCTGGCGGTGATGCGGCAACTGCGGATCGTCGATGCGCCAGGCAGTCCAACGATCGGCGAGGTTTGTCCGGACTGGATAATGGATATGGCCGGCGCGATCTTCGGGGCGTATGACTCTGATTCTGGCAAGCGCCTGATCAGGGAATTCTTTCTGGAAATCAGCAAAAAGAATTCAAAGTCAACACTTGCTGCGGCGATCATGCTGACGGTACTGATACGCAACTGGCGCCAGTCCGCGGAGTTCATCATTCTGGCGCCCACCATCGAGGTGGCCAATAACGCCTATGCCCCGGCGCGGGACATGGTGCGCCATGACGAAGATTTGTCAGATCTATTGATGGTGCAGGACCACCTGCGGACGATCACGCACCGGGAAAGCGGGGCGACCCTGAAAGTAGTGGCCGCCGACCAGAAGACTGTCGGCGGCAAGAAGGCCGCGGTGGTCCTGGTGGACGAGTTGCATCTGTTCGGCCAGAATCCGCACGCTGAAAACATGCTGCGAGAGGCGATCGGGGGGTTGGCGTCCAGGCCGGAAGGCTTTGTTCTGTACCTGACAACCCAGTCCGACAAGCCGCCGGCGGGGGTGTTTCGCTCCAAGCTGATGTATGCCCGCAAGGTACGCGATGGGACAGTAAAAGATCCGCAATTCCTGCCTGTGTTGTACGAATTTCCGGAAAAGATGCTGGACGCTGGAGACCATAGGAAGCCTGAAAACTTCTATGTCACCAATCCTAACCTGGGATATTCCGTTGATGCGGAGTTCCTGGAGCGCGAAATGCGTAAGGCCGAGGAGGATGGGGAGGAGTCTGTCCTGGGCTTTCTTTCCAAGCACCTGAATGTCGAGATTGGCCTTGCGCTACGCTCTGACCGCTGGGCCGGTGCGGACTTCTGGCAGGACCACGGGGAGAAATCCCTAACCCTCGATGAGTTGCTGCGGCGCTCCGAAGTGGTAGACATCGGCATTGATGGCGGGGGACTCGACGACCTGCTGGGGCTCGCTGTGGCCGGTCGGGACGCGCTGACGCGCAAGTGGCTGATCTGGACTCATGCATGGGCCCATCCGTCAGTGCTCGAGCGCAGGAAGTCTGAGGCCGCACGGTTTAGCGATTTTTCCCGTGACGGTGATTTAACGCTGGTCAAGCATATCGGTGACGACGTTGACGGTGTTGCAGACATTTGCGAACAAGTATGGGCGTCTGGGCTTCTCGATAAGATTGGCGTTGACCCGGTGGGTATCGGCGCAATCCTGGATGCACTGGTTGAACGTAAGATTCCCGAGGACCGGGTTATCGGTGTTAGCCAGGGCTGGAAGCTTGGCGGTGCGATCAAAACTGCCGAACGCAAGCTGGCAGAGGGTGGAATCATCCATTCTGGCCAGGCGCTGATGGCGTGGTGTGTGAGCAACGCTCGGATCGAGCCGCGGGCAAACTCGATATTGATTACCAAGCAGGCCAGCGGAACAGCGAAGATAGATCCACTGATGGCGCTCTTGAATGCGGTGTCATTGATGGCACTGAATCCTGCTGCAGCACATTTGCAGTTTCAATTGATGGTCATGTGACCACATAACAGATTTTAAATACAGAACCCGCTTCGGCGGGTTTTTGCATTTCTGGAGCACAGAAAATGGATAGAGCCTACAGCATTCTCAAGGTGAAAGGCATGACGGACGATGCGGACTTTGTCTATATCGAAGGCATCGCGTCAACCCCAACTATTGACCGCCAAGGGGACAAGGTAGACCCGGCTGGCGCCAAGTTTGTGACGCCTATGCCGCTGTTGTGGCAGCACGACGCCCATAAACCCGTTGGGCATATGACCTTTGCACAGCCTACAAAGTCAGGCATTCCGTTCAAAGCACAGATTCCAAAGATAGCCGAAGCGGGAACATTGAAAGACCGCGTAGACGAAGCAATCCAGTCGCTCAAGTACGGGCTTGTCTCTGCCGTTTCCATTGGTTTCAAGATCATGGAGGACGGATACGAGGTTATGCAGGGCGGCGGCTGGAATATCACATCCTGGGAATGGTTAGAGCTGTCGCTTGTGACCATTCCCGCAAATTCGGAGGCCGTCATTTCGGCGGTTAAGTCGGCAGACCTTCTCACGCTGTCCGCGATTGGACGCAAGCAAGAGAAGGCAGCAGATGCTCCTGTTCCCGGCGATACGGGCAAAGCAAAGGCGATTCGTCGCCCTATTCAACTCTCTATTAGGAAACCAATACCATGAAAACTATCGCAGAGCAGGTGCGCGACCTGGAAAACACGCGAGCGGCGAAAGCTGCGCGCATGACTGACGTCATGCAGAAGTCAATCGACGAAGGACGGTCTACGGACGCGTCCGAGTCTGAAGAGTTTGACGCTCTGGAAGTTGAAATCAAGCAAGTGGACGAGGATTTGGTGCGTCTCAAGAAACTGCAAGTCATGCAGGGCCAGTCTGCTGCGCCTGTTAGTGGCGAAAGCAAAGCGGCAGGCAGTTCTTCACGCGGTCCGATGATTATCATCAAGTCGAAAGACCAGGACGAGAAGTTCGAAGGGCAGAACTTTGTCCGCAAAGCTATCGCCCGGACTATCGCAAAGATGGATGGTATCAATGCCGGTGCCTACGCTGAAATGCGCTGGGGCAAAAGCAACCCGTCACTTGTCGATATTATCAAGACTGATATTGCGGGCGGTGGTAGCGGCTCCGGTGAGTGGGGTGCTGAACTGGTAGCGATGGATGGCCGTTATACCGGCGATTTCATTACCTACCTGTACAGCAAGACCCTGTACAACCAGCTTCCCTTGCGCGAAGTCCCCGCTAACGTCACCATCAAAGGCCAGGACGGTGCGGCGACGGGCTATTGGGTGGGTGAGTCCAAAGCAATTCCGATGAGCAAGCCGGACTTCAGCACGGTCAACCTGTCACCGCTGAAAGTTGGTGCGCTCACGGTAATGTCGAAAGAGTTGCTGCGTGATAGCTCTCCTTCTGCGGAACTGTGGATCCGTGACTCTCTGGTGATGGCGGCCGCTCAGAGGATTGATAGTACGTTCATATCAACCACTGCGGCTAGTGCCGGGTCAACCCCTGCCGGGATATTGAACAACATCCCCGGCACCACGTCTGCGGGTACTGACTCTGCCGGCGTACTGAACGACATCAAAGAGCTGCGGGCACGTTTCATTAACGTGAACAATGCCAGCGGTTTGGTGTGGTGTATGCATCCCGGTCTGGCTTCTTCTTTGTCCCTGATGCGTAATGCTCTTGGTCAGAAGGAGTTCACCGAGATCAACCAGAACGGCGGGATGCTGGAAGGTGATCCGGTGTATGTCAGTGAGAACGTGAGCTCTTCACGCCTGGTGTTGCTGAAGCCTAGCGAAATCTTCCGCATCGGCAACGGTCCGGTCGAGGTGAGCATGTCCGAGCACGCCACCATTGAACAGGCAGACAACCCCGCTGGCGCGTCGGATACCCCGGCAGACCAGACGCAAGGGATTGTCGGTATGTTCCAGACCGAATCCGTAGCCATGAAAGTGGTGCAATCCGTGAACTTTGCACGCCGTCGCACGACTGGCGCCGTGGCATGGATTAGCAACGCGGATTACGGCGGTTCTGTTTCAACCTGATGACAACTAGCCCCGGTCTGTTCGACGGGGCTTTTCCCCTCTTCTGAGGTAGTTTTATGAAACAATTACGAGCGTTGAAGGGTCATTCCTACGCGAACAAGTTCCAAAAACCGGGAGATACCTACGATGCCCGCGATGCAGACGCCAATTTGATGGTACTGCTGAAGAATTCCGAGTACTTCACGGCTGAAGTTGCCACTGAAGCGCCCAAAGAAGTACTGCAAACAGAGATCGGTGCAGACCGCGTCAAACGCCCCTATGTGCGGCGCAACATGCAAGCTGATAAGCCGGTGGGCTACAGTACTAAAGACATGAAGGCCGACTAATGGGCTTGTTTAGCCGCAAAACCGTGCCAGTGGTCGAAAAAGCCCTGCAATCTGTTGATGACCGAGGCTGGACGCGGGTATTTGACTGGCTCCCGGGCGCGTGGCAGCAGCATTCAGCTTATGACACTGTGGACAGTGTTATTTCCTATCCACCGGTGTTTTCGTGCATCACGCTGATATCTGGTGACATATCGAAGCTATCGCCCTCGGTGCAAAAGCTGCAGGCCGGCGTGTGGGTAGAAGTTGGGCATCCGGCGACTGAGGTGCTCCAAAAGCCCAATAATTATCAAAACCATATTCAATTCAAGCAGTGGTGGATGAGTTCCAAGCTGATTTTTGGCAATACTTACGCGCTGAAGGTAAGGAAAGGGCGCGATATTGTCGGGCTGTACCTGCTAGACCCGACCGGCGTAACCCCTCTAGTGTCAGACAGTGGTGAAGTTTTCTATCGTTTGAATTCTGACAATTTGACTGGTTTAAAAGAGGGACAGACCGTAGTTCCCGCATCTGAAATCATCCATGACCGCGATAATTGCCTTTATCACCCGTTAATCGGCCTGCCGCCGTTGTACGCCTGCACGGTATCCGGTGGAATCGGGTTGAAAATGCAGAACAATGTTAAAGCTTTTTTTGAGAACGGTTCTAACCCCGGAGGTATTTTGACGGCGCCAGGGGCAATCAGTGACGAGGTAGCTGTACGACTTAAAGCCACATGGAGCACCAACTACAGCGGCACGAATTCTGGGAATGTGGCGATTGCTGGCGATGGATTGAAGTATGAACCTATGCGAATGAGCAATGTTGATGCTCAATTGCTAGAAATTTTGAAGTGGACAGCGGAAACCGTGTGTTCCGTTTTCCATGTACCAGCTTATATGGCGGGGGTGGGGCCCTTGCCCACTTATAACAACATCGAAGCGCTTACCCAACAATATTATGGTCAGTGTTTGCAGAAGCATATCGAAAGTATGGAGCTTTGCCTTTATGAAGGACTGGAAATAGGCGCCGGCTACCGCGTGCAGATGGATCTTGACGGATTGTTCAGGATGGACACCGCCACGCTGACCGATACCCTGCAAAAAGGCGTCGGCGCGGGCATTATGGCACCTGATGAGGGCCGGAAACGGCTTAATCTGCCTCCAGTACCTGGCGGCGGCTATCCGTACCTACAGCAGCAAAACTACAGCCTGGAGGCACTTGCCAAGCGCGACGCGACTAACCCGCTGGCACTTGTTGCACCGGAACCTACGCCAGAACCTATGGCCGATGATGATGCCATGAAAGTTTACAGCCTCATGCTTGAGAAGGAGCTAAACCTTGAATCTGCGTGATATTGAGGCACAGGCAAAGGCAATAGCGCCTATATTGCGTGATTTTGTGGCGAAATCTTTCGAAACACTGGAAGTGAAGCTTCGAAAAGAGATAGAACAAAGCATTGATGCTGCGCGCACTGAGATTGTCAGCAGCCTGCCGGTATTGCCAGAGATTGATGTAGCTGACATTGCACAGCAAGCCGCGGCATTGATTCCACCGCCTGAAAAGGGCGAGGACGGCAAAAGTATTGCCCTTGAAGACGTGGATCTACTGATATATGAGGCCGCAGTTAAGGCCATTTCAGCCCTGCCAGTACCGAAAGACGGGGAACCAGGTGGTGCCGGTCAACCCGGCAAGGACGCTGACCCAATACCAATGGAAGTAGTCGAGCAGATGATTGCGGCGGCGGTAGAAAAGGCCATAAGTGCTATACCGCTACCGAAAGACGGGGAACCCGGCAGGGACGCGCTCGAGATGGATATTCAACCGCGCATAGATGAGAGCAAATCCTATACCAGGGGCGCACTGGCGACCCATAACGGGGGCTTGTGGCGCGCTCACGCGAATACAGACGGCATGAGAGGATGGGAGTGCATTGTAGACGGCGTGTGCTTTACCGATATTGAGCAGGTGGCAGAGCGTAATTTGATTATGCGGGTCACTATGGCCAGTGGGCGCAAAACCGCTGTCCCGTTTGTGTTGCCGCTGATGATTTATCGCGGTGTATGGCGCGAGGGTAGCTATCAGCAAGGCGATGTAGCGACGTTTGGTGGCTGTATTTGGCACTGCGACCAAGATACGGACATCAAGCCGGGAGAGGGCGCTAAACACTGGACGCTGGCCGTTAAAAAAGGCCGCGACGGTAAATCCGCATGATGTATATCAGCTTGTGCGAGGCAAAAGCGCATTGTCGGGTAGATCACGACGTTGATGATGTGGATATCTTGGGGAAGATTGAAGCCGCTAGTAGCATGGTTAAAAACTACCTTAAAAGCACGTCGCCTTATGAGCCTGCAAGGGATAGTGAAGATAATCCGACCTTTGACAGTAACGGCGATCCGCTTACGGACGAAGATTTGAACGCGATACGCTATGAGGTACGGGCCGCGACTGCCATTTTAGTGCAGAAGCTTTATGACCAGACCCTAGACTCACAGCCGGGCTATTTGCCCAATGAAGTCCAGGCCATTCTGTACCCACTACGAACACCTACCCTTGCATGAACATATCAGGGGGATTGCGTCACAGGGTCGATATACAGACCCGCACAGACGTACAGGACACGACTACCGGCGAAGTGGTGCCAGCATGGGCCAACCTTTACGCGAGCGTACCGGCGAAAATAGAGCCTCTGAGCGTTAACGCCTTTATTCAGTCGCAATCAGAGCAATCGGGCATCGTGGCCAGAATAACGATTCGGTATCGGTCAGGACTGACAGGCAATATGCGGATTGTGCACAACGGGGTGGTGTATAACCCGGCGGGCTTTTTGCCAGATAAGGAATCGGGGCAGGAATACCTGACGGCTCCGTGCAGTTTGGGTGTGAATGAGGGGTGAATCGGTTCAGTGGTACGGTGGTCATTCTGGCCAGCGGGCCGTCGCTGGTTGAATCTGATATTGATGCTACGCGACATTTGCCCTGCATTTCGGTAAACACAACATGGGAAAAAGCGCGGCATTGTCAGGTGATTTTTGCCGGAGACCATCGCTGGTGGTGTGACAATGCCGACAAGATTGATATTCCGGCGCATAGGGCAAGTTTAAGCTACAACAGTGAACGCCAGTACAATGCCATGCGCTTTAAGAGCAAGGTAGGTACAGACGGCGGCTATAATTCCGGTGCGGTGGCGATTGAATACGCCCTAGCTAATGGGGCCGAGAGGGTTATTTTGCTGGGTATGGATTGCTCCGTGAAACTGGGCGAGCATCACCACGGCAAGCATCCGAAAAGCCCTAACCCGAACGAAAAGAAATGCGCCTTGTGGAAAACACAGTTTATGGCGGTTCGCAAACGCTACCCGGAATCGAATGTTGTTAATTGTAGCCGGTACACAGAGCTGGATATGTTCCCCTGTATGCCTTTGGAAGATGCCTTGTGCGCGCATGGCTTAATTTACGCTACACACTCCCAGAGCGGCGGCGAATATACCGCAATGGCCTGCAAAGGCTAGGGTATAAGGTATTTGACGGTGCGCCGCTAAACCCCTTGCGGGGTGACGTGCTGGTGACGTGGAACCGTTGCGGGATTGGGGAAAAAGCGGCGAGTGTATTTGAGTCCGTAGGGCTTCCGGTGTTGGTGACCGAAAATGCCGCATGGGGCAACGACTTCGCCGGGGGCAAGTGGTACACGCTGGCACTAAAGCGCCACAACACATCAGGCATGTTTCCAGTTGGCGATGCCGATAGATGGGACAGTCTAGGGATTGATTTACAAGACTGGCGAACCGAGGGCGAGACCGTCATTCTGGCGCAGCGTGGGATCGGCTCCAGTCCTACAGCATCGCCGCCACGGTGGGCCGAAAAGATACAGGCCACGATAGGTGGGCGCATACGGCGGCACCCTGGAACAAAGCCAGCGGTATCGCTAGAGGATGACCTAGCCAACTGCGGTCATGTGGTCACATGGGGCAGTGGCGCGGCAATCAAGGCGCTGATGTGGGGAATACCCGTCACGTCCTATATGCCAAAGTGGGTAGGGTTTTGCGATAATACGGACGCGGGCAGATTACGCATGTTCCGTGAGCTTGCATGGTCGCAATTCCGGCTATCAGAATTTGAAAGCGGCGAAGCTTTTGCAAGGATGCTGCATTGATCTTGTTTACGGGCGGCGGCACTTCTGGAAGCTGGAAGGTACGCGGTGAACAATTGGGCGCGGCTTGTGGCGCTACAGTACAAGCGAAATCTATAGAGTGCAGTCAGGCCGATGTAATAGTAGCCGTCAAGCGCATACCAGCGGCGACCCTAACGGCTATCAGGGCATCCCGTAAGCCGTGGGCATGGGATATCGTAGACGCCTATCCACAGCCTGCATGTTCCACATGGAACAGATCACAGGCAATAGGATGGGTCAGGGGGCAGATACAAGAGAAAAGCCCTACAGCGATAATCTGGCCTAATCAGAAAATGCGCGAGGATTGCGATACTGGATTGCCGGGGGTTGTAATACCGCACCATTACCGGCCAAAAAGTGACACCAACTTGATTCGTGAGAATGTCCTTACAGTCGGGTACGAAGGGTCGCCGACCTATATCAGCGGGTGGCCGCTGGCAGAGAGTTGCGCGGCGCGGGGGTGGGGTTTTGTGGTCAACCCGCCATTACTGGCAGAAGTCGATATTGTTGTAGCCTTTCGCACCGGTGCGGGCTATGTCCAGAGGCATTGGAAATCTAACGTAAAGCTGGCCAACGCCCATGGCACGGGAACCCCATTCATAGGGCAGCGTGAGTGTGGGTATCTTGAAACGCAGTCAGGACTTGAGCAGTGGGCAGAGTGTCCAGAAGATTTGGACGATTGCTTTGACCGGCTTTCCGGCCAATACCACAGACAAACGGTGAGCAAGGCATTTATAGCCAAGCGGTACAGTGTTGACGATGCGGCGCTAGACCTGAAAGGATTTCTCAGTGCATGGGCTTGACGGCTATCTGGCGCGATTCAAGGTTGCCGGTCGCGCGCTGGTCGTAGGTAGCAAGCAGTACAAGGGCAAGGCCGACCGGCGCAAGCTATACGACTCAGCACTAGGCCTGGATTTGGAGGCGGGCGAGGGGGTGGACATTATTCACGACCTCGAAAAGCCATTGCCGGACACGTTTGGGCAATTCGACCACATTGATTGTGTATCGGTACTGGAACACGTCAAAAGGCCGTGGCTACTCTGTGCCAACGTTGAAAGGGTCATGGCAGATCAGGCCACGATACTGATTAGCGTGCCCTTCGTGTGGCGGGTGCATGACTACCCCGGCGACTACTGGCGCATGACCGCAGAGGCATTGCCGATACTGTTTCCCGGCATTAAATGGCTAGGGCGCGATTACCTTTCGAACGAAAAGCACATCGTCAGGAAGCCGCACGGCGCGACGATAGACGGCCTAACCTATATGCAAAAAACGGAAGTGCTCGCGTTTGGAATACGGAATACTGATAACGCCTCATACGTCGAATAAGGCCAAGGCATTTTTGCAGGCGCTCGGTGGCCGAGTATTCACGGGGTATCTGCCTTGCGATGTGTTGATACTGTATGGGCTTGGTGGCGTAGACCGTATGGACGTCGCCGCAAAGCACCTTGAAAGCGGCAGGTCCTTTGTGGCCTTTGACCTGGGGTATTGGGAGCGCAATGCAATCCCTCGCAAGTTCAGGATGGCCATAAACGGGCATCATCCGAAAGGCGTCATGCAGGGGCCGTACCCCGGCCCGCAGCGGTTTGAATCTGCAAGCCTTAGAACCGGCAATGTAGCAGACCCAAGCGGGCCGATTATGCTGGTAGGCATTGGCCCAAAGTCAAACGCGGTAGGCGCTGACGGGTGGGTGGAGCGTAAGGCAAAAGAATTAGCAGTGGCATTTCCAGGCCGAGAGATTTTGTACAGGCCGAAACCCGGCAAGCCGCTGGAATTAAAGCAATACCCCTTATCAACAGGGCAGATCGATGCGGCGCTCGAGGGCATATCACTTGTGGTATGTCGCCACAGCAATGTGGCTGTAGATGCGTGCAGGCTAGGCGTCCCGGTGGTCTGTGATGACGGGGCGGCGGCGGCAATCTATCCCAAGCTACTCAGCGACAAAGACAACCAGCCTAGTGAGGCGGTGAGAACGGAATTCCTGCATCGTCTGGCATGGTGGCAGTACTCAGCAGATGAGCCAGAACTAATATGGAAATGGATTAAACAATGCGTCTGAATATCGGGTGCGGCCACAGGGTAACAGACGGCTATTTTAACATTGACGCTGTTCACAGTCCGAAAGCGCCGAGAGCGCCGGAGTTACTGTACCATTTTCAGTTTGACGCAGATGGTCAGTTATTAGAGCCGGTGCCGCTGGATGATGGTGTGGCCGATGAGATACAAGCTATACACGTTTTCGAGCACTTCTACCGATGGACTTGCGAGGCAGTAGCGATAGAGTTTCACAGGTTACTGAAACCGGGCGGGCTTTTAATCCTGGAATTGCCCGACTTAATCAAGTGCTGCAAAAACATTATAGAAGAACGGCAAGGGCGGCATCCTGACCAGTTGGGGCGGTGGGGTCTATACGGTGACCCTAGAGATAATAACCCGTTCATGGTGCATCCGTGGGCATGGTCGCCAGAAGAGTTAATGCAGTTTCTAGGCGAGCATGGCTTTAAGGATATGCGGCATTTGCCGACGCAGTTTCACGCTATTGGCCGCGACCATCGTGATATGCGGATTGAGTGCGTCAGGGTGTGAAGATTTACATAGGTTACGACAAGGCAGAGCACGAAGCCTACCGCGTAGCCGTTAAAACCCTGGCCATGTACACAAAGACCGTCGCTGAGCCGCTGGATGCAGACAGGTTACAGGCCACAGGATTATTGAGGCGAGCGGTAGACAAGCGCGGGCAGATGTATGACCTGCCGAGCAATGCGCCCTGCTCTACAGAGTTTGCTGTTAGCCGGTTTTTAGTTCCTATTTTGTGCCAGTCAGGATGGGCGCTATTCACTGACTGTGATGTTGTGTTTATGGGCAATCCCCGCGAGCTGCTGGCGATTTCCGATCCTGACAAGGCGGTGATGGTGGTTAAACATAACCATTTTGGCCGCGGCACCAAAATGGGCGGCATGGAGCAGACGCACTACAGCCGAAAAAATTGGAGCAGTGTGATGCTGTTCAACTGTGACCATCCGGGGAACAGGCGGCTTTCAATTCAGGACGTAAACGAAAGGCCAGGGCGCGACCTTCACGCCTTTTACTGGCTGCACGATTCCGAGATTGGTGAGTTACCAAAGGAGTGGAACTGGTTAGTGAATGTTACCGAGAAACCAGACTACCCGAAGATAGCCCATTACACGCAGGGCGGGCCGTGGATTAGCAGCTGGCAGGTTGCTGAACATGATGAACTATGGTTGACCCATGCCTGACGGATTCAGCGTTACCCTTAACGGTGTTGATGAGTTAAACGCCAAACTGAAAGGCTTGTCCAGCGACCTGAAATACAAAGGCGGGCGGGCGGCATTGCGAAAAGCGGCGAACCTTGTCAGGAACGCGGGCATACAGAATGCGGGCGGGGTGAATGACCCAAAGACGCCAGAAGAGATAGCCAAAAATATCGTGGTCAGGTGGTCTAGCAAGACGTTTAAGAATACAGGCGACTTGGCTTTCCGCGTTGGTGTATTGGGCGGCGCAAGACAAGACTCGCAAGCCTATAAGGACATAGGCGTATACAAGGGCAAGGGCAAAGGCAATCCCGGTGGCGATACGTTCTACTGGCGCTTTCTGGAGTTTGGTACAGAGCACTCTGCGGCTAAACCCTTTCTAAGAAACGCGCTGGAAGATAACACGCAAAAAGCGACAAATGAATTTATTACCCAATGGGACAAATCCATTGACCGCGTACTGAAGCGGGCCGCAAAGGGCAAATAATGTACCCACCGATTTACCAGGTATGCGCTGCAGACGCGGGCGTAGTGGCTGCTATTGGCACGCGATTGTACCCGTTCGGCGAAGCGCCGCAGGGCGTCACTAAGCCCTATGCCGTCTGGCAGATCGTTGGTGGTGGGCCGGGTAACTACATCAATCAAGTGCCTGATGTAGATGAATACAGCTTGCAAGTTGATGTTTACGCGGCAACCGCTACGGCGGGGAGGGCGGCAGCAGAAGCCTTGCGCGATGCAATAGAGCCTGTAGCACATATCGTGCGCTGGGGTGGCGAATCACGCGACCCGGAAACAAAGAATTATAGATTCAGTTTCGATGTGAACTGGATTGTAAACCGAGAAGTGCAAAGTTAAAACGGCCCGTATGGGCAAACCAATGGCCCGCCTAGTGCGGGTTTTTTTATGCTCAGGAGAAAACCATGGCTAAAAAAACGCAAGGTACAAAGTTATATACAATTGACCCGGCAAACAACACGCTTATCACTGTTGGCTGTGTCACGTCTATCGACGGTATTGATACGGCGATTGAGCAGGTAGAAACAACCTGTCTCGAATCGTCCGCACGTACCTACATCGCAGGATTGGCAACGCCTGGATCTGCGTCTTTTGGGATTCAGTTCGACCCCTCCGATTCAAGCCACGTACGTCTGCACGCGCTGAAAACCGCAGGTACGTCTCTGTGGTGGGCTGTTGGCTTTTCAGATGGCACGGCTGCGCCCACGGTTGGGTCAGGCGGCGCTGATGATTTTGACCCGCCAACTAGCCGGTCTTGGATTATCTTTGAAGGCTTTATGAACTCCTACCCGTTCTCGTTTGCACAAAACTCTGTTGTGACGTCTACGGTCGGGATTCAGGTATCTGGCGAACCCCGCGTACTGCCCAAGGTGTAATGCATGAAGCTCTCAATTGAAGGGCTTCAAAGCAGCGGGGGGTTTACGGGCGCGCCTGTAAAGCGCGAGATTGAATGGGTGAAGGGTGACAATACACTCGTCTTTGACGTGTACGTTCGCCGCCTTTCATTCCAGACAGCGGTCACAGATGTTCATGCGCTTTCTGGGCATGGGGACTTGGCCGCTAATCGGATTGCCCATTCTATTTGTGATGAGCTTGGCGCACGGGTTTTCGGGGTATGTGATATCACTGGCGTCAATGATGACGGCTCGCCTGTCCTAAACGATGACGGCACCGAGCGCGGCGGGATTGATAATAATCTGACCCTCGCCCTGCTATCTGTTATCGGTGAGGTTAATGGCCTGGGAAAGCCGAAGCCGCAGACCTTGCGAAAGAAGAGGAAATCTGGCACGAATTAGTGCTGTGCGGTGTCGGCGGTAAGTCAGTAGCGGAAGCCAAAGCCAATATCACCTATGTCGAGTTTGTGCAGTGGTGCCAGTTCCGCGCTCGCTATGGCTCATTCCATATCGGTATGAGAATAGATAGGGCGGCGGCACGCGTAGGGTCATTGCTTGCCAATATCAAGTCGGGCAAGAATATCTGGACAGAGCAAGACCTGTCCCCATTCGACGCTGTGATTTCCGAAGCCGATAAACCAGAGCTTACCCTAGAGTCGGCATTTGCCGCGTTAAAGAAAGTAGCACCGAAGGAATAACATGGCTAGTAAATCACTTGGCACGCTGACTCTCGATCTAGTTGCGAAAACGGGCGGCTTTGTCGCGGGCATGACCAAGGCCGAAAAGGCCACCGAGAAATGGCGCAAGAAGGTCACGGCAGACGCGGCAGCAGCGGGTAAATTTATCGGTACTGCTTTGGCGGCGGCAACCGTAGCGGCGGCGGCTGGGCTTGTAGTCCTGGTCAAGCGATCTATCGACGCTATTGACGCCCAATCCGAAATGGCTAAGCGCCTAAAGACCTCCTATGAATCCCTGACCACCCTTGCCCGTGCCGGTGATATGGCCGGGGTCAGTATGGGGCAGATTGAAGTTGCGTCTCGCTCCCTTGATGTCAATTTAGGCAAGGCCGCGCAAGGTGCTGAGAAGCAAGCACAAGCCCTCGCTAAACTCGGACTGAGCGCAGAAGAGCTTTCCAAACTACCTCTTGACCAGAAATTACTGGTCATCAACAAAGCCCTTATAGATAACGTATCGTCTACCGAAAGGGCGGCGGTTGCCTCTCAGCTATTTGGCTCACGCGCTCAGGCGGCTATCCAACAGCTAAACCCCGACGTTATCGCCGAAGCCGCACGCCAGATGGAGATATTTGGCCTAAACCTTTCTCAGATTGAAGCCGAAAAGGTAGAGCAGGCCGCTGATGCAATGGGCGTCTTTGGCCTATTGATAGACGGCATTGGTACTCAGTTAACGGTAGAGCTAGCGCCCGTATTGTCCGCAATCGGGCAGGCGTTTTTAAACACCGCAGAAGAGGCCGGGGGGCTTGGCACGGCAGTACAGGATAGCACCCGTGACGCCGTGCGCGCTTTAGCGTTTATGGTTGACGTCGTAGATGGTGTTCGTGTCGCCTTTAAAATCACTGCCGATGCCATCGTCACCTATTTTAGCAAGACCTTTTCCTTTATCGCGCAAGGGGCGGCAATTGCACTTAATGTGCAGAAGTATCTTCCTCTTGGCGCTATCTATAACGCGGCCACAGGTGACATCGACGAAGCGAGGGCGGCGCTTAAAAAGTTTGCTGATTTGCAGGACGGTGTTGCAAGAGAGGCGGCTAAGAATACAACATCTCTACTGGAGACCCCATTAAAGGGTCAGGCACTAATAGATTTTTATGAGCGCGCACAAAAGGCGGGCGAGAAGGCTGCTAAAGCTGCGGCGGCAATAGGGGGCGGGATAGACCCTCCTGCTAGTGACCCGGCAGCGGCAGCGGCGGCCAAGGCGGCGGCAGATGCTGCACAAAAGCAAGCCGAGGCCATTACCAACCAGATAAAGGCTTTGCAATTCCAAGCCGAGACGGTAGGCAAGACAAAAGACGAAATCAAACTACTGGAATTAGCCAACGACGGGGCCAGTGAATCACAACTGGATTTAGCCAAGGCAGCACTATCAACCGTTGATGCCTATGAGAAAAACACCAAGGCGCAGGAGGATTACCAGAACTTAATCAAAGACCTCCGGACAGATGAGGAAAAGCTAAACGACCAGCTTAATGAGCGCCTTTCGGTACTCACCGCCATTAGTAACGTACCGGCGGCAGAGCAGGAGCAAGTCAAGAGCCGTATAGCGGCGGCGGCATTTGCAGAGTCTCCTGATTATCAGGGACTAGCGCCAGAGGTAGGGGGTGCTCTGGGTGAATCTTTCAAACTGGAGGACGCACAGAAAGAGCTGGAGGACTGGTACGCAAATCAGCTCACCATGCTGGAACAGTACCGCACCGAGCACGCTGAACTCAATACTCAGTGGAATGAGCAAGAGCAGGCGCTAGCACAGGAACATGCCGACAAGCTGGCCGAGATTGACCAAGCCAGGGCTTTGGTTGCCTACAATGCTTTAGAGGAAACATTCGGCGCACTGTCAGGGCTTGCCAGACAATTTGCGGGCGAGCAGTCGGACGCTTACAAGGTACTCTTTGCGGCAGAGAAGGCGGCGGCTATTGCACGCTCTATTGTCGCTATACAAACTGCTTTGGCGCAGGCTAGTGCTAGCGCACCCTTCCCAGCTAACCTTGCTGCTATGGCTACTGTGGCAGCGCAGACGGCATCCATCGTTGCTACTATATCCTCTGTGGCAATAGGTCAGGCTCACGATGGATTGATGTCCGTTCCCAAAACGGGAACCTATCTGCTGGAAAAAGGCGAGCGGGTCACGACAGCTAATACGTCTGCCAAACTCGACAGGACGCTGGAAGAGACCAAAAAGAACCAGACCAAATCCGCAACCAATCTGCGTATCGTGAACGCCTTTGATACGGCAGTGATTGGGGACTACCTTGGTTCTGCCGCTGGCGAACAGGTGATTATGAACAGCGTCAAGCGCAACCAGCGAACCATTCAAAGCCTGAGCCGATGAGTACTGCTTGGCCATTTGAGCCGCTGTCCGGCGTCATTGAGGAGCTGGAGTGGCTCACCGATGTTATCCCCTCAAAAGCAGGAGAGCAGCGCATAGCGTTACGCACTGCCCCGCGTCGCACGTTTAACTTTTCCCATATCCTGACTGACTATCAAGCCATGAGTGCGCGCACCCTGATTATAGGGGCGCAAGCAGACGGTGGTTTCCTCGCGCCTGACTGGGCGCAATCTACCTACATTGGCCAGCGGTCTCCCGGTAGCAATATCCCTGTCAGCACTCCAAACGTCATTATGGGCGAGCAGGCTTTGTTGTGGGAATCTGACACTCTTAATGAAGTTGTTACCATTACTACGGACTCCAACGGCGTACATATGGACGTCACCCTCTCCTATACCGATGCGTGGCTTTTGCCGTTGTGGGGCGCGCACTCTCCCAACGGTGTCAGTATTGAGCGCAACGGGGCGCAACTCAACGCGGTGTCTATTGCGCTGACAACTTACGAACATATGGACGTTGGCGCGTCTACCTACACTCAATATTTGTCTAACGATATCGTGCCGGATTGTGCGAAAATCGACGGGCTATCCGAGTCTGTGGACTGGCAGAAATCCGAGTTCGATAACAGCACGAGTATTACTGAGTACATACGCTCTCGCACGACTGCTGATGTTAAATACACAATGAGCTGGCGCGTCACTACAACCGAAGAGCGTTATGAATTACTGCAATGGCTCCACTCTCGCAGGGGCAGGCAAAAAGCCTTCTGGCTATCCAGTCGGGGCCATGATTTTGAGCTATCAACGTCAACCATCAGCGGCACCACTATCAACGTATACCGCAGGCCAGGATTAACGGCGCTGGACTTGGCAGACTTTCACATTGATATCACTAATACGTCAGATGTGAGCATTTACAGAAAGGTAACGGCGGTTACAGTGACCACTTCACTGAACGGGCGAGCAAGACTGGCGCTTACCATTAGTGCCTCTGCCAGTGTAGCGAAACCAAAAAGAATAAGCATGATGCGGCTAGGTAGATTTGATGCCGACCGCATAGAACTAGACCACAGGGCAGGAGAAGGTACAACCGTGAAAGTCCCCTGTATTGAGGTGGCCGCGTGAGCTACGCAACTATAGACGTATCGGTTCAGGATGGGACGCCAGAGTATCGTCTGTTGTTTGAGCAAGGCACCAACGCCTACCGCTACACCAGCAGACCGGAGATTATATCGGACGGGGTGAATACATGGCTGCCCGCTGCCATGAAAACTACCGAAGTAACCCAGTCTAGCGAAATGGCGAAAGACCCTGTATCTATTCGGATGCCACGGGACAATGCGCTAGCACTGACCTTTGTCGGCGGCGCGCCTGATGACATAACCTTTGTAACGATTTTTCGCAGCCATATCGGTGACGATGTGGTTCAGACCTACTGGAAAGGCAGGGTATCGGGCTTCAGTATTTCAGCCGATGAAGTCGAGATAGTCTGCGAGAATATATTCAGTTCACTGCGCCGATCTGGACTCAGGGCGCGCTACCAGAAGGGATGCCGCCATGCCTTGTATAGCACTCGATGCGGACTTGATATCGTCAATTTCGGGATAGACGCAACCGCTACAGCGGTGAATGGACTAGAGGTAACTTACACTCTTGCGCTTGATTCAAATGGCGCGGTAACAAACTCTAACGGCACCGTGGCAATACCGGCGGGCTATTTTACCGGCGGGATTATGCAGGCCGTCGATGGTATGAGATATATATCCAGCCATTCTACTGGCACCCTGACACTCATGCAGGCGTCCAATTTTTTAGCCGAGGCTGTCGCGGGCGGCCCACAGTCGATTATTCTTTATCCTGGTTGCTCTCATGCTATCGCAGATTGTCGGGACAAGTTCGACAACCTAATCAATTTCGGGGGATTCCCTTGGATACCCTCGCGTAATCCTTTCGCCAATGAGATCACGGGGAGTGTGACCTGATGTGGTATTTTATCGCCTTTGCTGCCCTGCTTGTTGCTACCTATGCTTTCGCGCCAAAGCCACCACAAGCACCTCCTGCTGGGCTGGATGCTATCAAAGCGCCGACAGCGGAAGAGGGGCGAGAAATACCTATTCTCTTTGGCACACGCAGGATAAGAAGCGCAAACGTAGTGTGGTACGGCGACCTTAGAACTACAGCTATAAAGTCGAAGAGCGGCAAAAAATGATTGTTACTATGCGCGACGTTCGCAAGGCCAAAATGTGCAGCGTGGGTGCGCGGGCGTTTTTTATCCGGCACGGTCTGGACTGGGGCGACTTTCTTAAAAACGGGATAGACGCCAAAATAGTCATGGCTACGGGTGACGCAATGGCGCAAAGAGTTGTAGAGGTGGCCAATGGGGGGCGGTAATTCGGTAACTATCGGCTATCAATACTTCATGGGTATGCACATGGCGTTATGCCATGGCCCTGTTGATGTTGTTTACAATATCTATGTTGATGACCGCCTGGCATGGTCTGGCAGCTCAGGGGCTGGCACCATATCAATAAACGCTCCTGAGTTATTTGGGGGTGATAAGAAAGAGGGTGGCATATCAGGAACGGTAAACCTTGAATTCGGCGAGGCTACACAAGGAATCAACGCATACCTATTAAGCAAACTCGGTGTTGATACGCCTGCCTTTAGGGGTGTCATGTGCGCCGTGCTGAATCAGGTGTATGTCGGGAATAACCCGTATCTGAAACCGTGGAGCTTTGAAGTCTCCCGCATCCATGTTTTAGAAGATGGGTCGGAGCAATGGTATGACGAAAAAGCCGATATGCCAACCCCGAATCAAGTAGAGGCACGCGGTATTCTGGACGATTGGAGAACGGGTGAGGGTGCTGACTCGGCATTATGGATTAGAAATCCAGTAATCGGAACCCTTCCAGAATCAGGAGTTGTAGGCTATGGCTGGGATGGATTTGGCCGAGACAGTTACCCTTTTATTGTTGATATCGGTAATAGATCACAATGGTCTGGTACAACGACAATACCGCCACTCCCCGGCCCTGTTGGCCTAAAAATTGAGTTTTGGCACGATGATAGTTTAAGTGGAGTATCTATCTCAGGCACGGGTATTCGTTCCTACACACTAGAGGAAGATTCTTATTTCACCACACACGCTGACGTTGTTATTGAAGCCAATGAAGAGCCGCGTGATTTATATATTGCGTTTAGCGTTACACAGGGCGAGCCGGAGGGGACTACCTTAGATTATGGCGGCGGTTTGACAATTACCTTAAATACAGTCTCCGACGCGGGCGTATCACTTGACATGAACCCTGCCCACATTATCCGTGAAGCCCTGACAGAATCGTGGGGGCTTGGCCATCCTACTTCAGACATTGACAATACCGCGTTTACAGATGCCGCCGATACCCTGTATGACGAGAACATGGGTATATCGATCCTCTGGGATAAAGAGATGCCCCTAGAGGATTTCATAGCGCAAATACTCCAGCACATTAATGCGGAATTATATGTCTCCCGTACTACCGGCAAATTTGTTTTAAAACTCATAAGGGACGATTACACGGTAGGCAGTTTGCTTGTATTGGATGAGACCAATGCACAGATGGCAGAAAAGGCCAGCCGACCGTCTTTGGGTGAGCTTGTTACATCCGTTACTGTTCAATTCACAGACAGGATTGCAGAGTACGGTGATGGAAGTTTAACGGTACACAATGAAGCATTGATTCAAATGCAGCAAACAGACCGGAACGCAACCGTGCAATACCCCGGCTTTTGCAATCGCAGCACCGCTAACCGCGTGGCGTTGAGAGACTTGAAAGCACTGTCCACTCCACTACTAACGGTGGAGATGACAGCCAATAGAGAGGCCGCGAGCCTAAACATTGGCGATGTGTTTGTTCTGGACTTCCCCGAGCAGGGCATTAATAGTTTAGTGATGCGCGTACAGTCTATGTCTGTTGGTGACGGGCTGGACAATTCCGTATCCATACGGGCCATAGAAGATGTGTTTAGTGCGCCAACCGTGGGGACGTACGTTTTCGATGTGCCACGATGGGAAGATCCGCTAGCAGCCGCTGTATTGCCTGCATCGCCGAGGGTGGTTATAGAGGCTCCCTACTATGAGCTAGTGCGAGACCAGGGGCAGCTAGCTGTTGACACTGCTTTGGCCGACGATCCCGACCTTGGCTTTATCGCCGCAACGGCAGGCAGGCAGGGGACTGAATTAAACGCCAACTTGCTAGTTGACTCTGGCGCAGGGTACGTTGATTCCGATGTGCTGGATTTTGCGCCCTATGCAACCCTCGCCATCGACGCATGGTATTCAGACGCCAATCTCTATTACACAAGCGGAAAGGATTTAGACATTCCTGTAGCGGGTGCTCTGGCACAGATCGGGGATGAGATTATTCGATTCGATTCACTTGGCACAGACTCAAACGGCACCTACTTTGCTGTTGGTCGAGGGGTACTTGATACAACCCCGGCTGAGCATCTCGCGGGTGTCAGTATCGTGTTTTACGATTTGGCCTCTGACGATGTTAGGTACACTGCCAGCGAGTCGATAGATGTCAAAATACAAACCACGCTAGGCTCGTCTGTTAGTTCCGGTGAGCCTGTAGACACAGTGGTGATGGACTCCCGCGCTATTAGACCCTACCCGCCAGGGGACTTGGTGGTTGATGGCTTGTCCTACCCGTTAGCAGGGACGTATTACGACACGACGGTACTGACTTGGGCGCACCGAGACAGGTTACAGCAAACCAGCGGCACTGTGTTCGATTACACAGACGGCGATATAGGACCGGAAGCTGGCACACAGTACATAGTCAGGGCAGATGCCATATTGCTGGATACCACAATATCAGCAGATTTCGTGGAAGAGAATGTAGGCGGCACGGCAGGTTACGCGCACGGCGTTACCAGTGGCACGCCACCCTTCGACGCAGAGTTTATCCGGTGGAAAGTCTACTCATTAAGGGGTGGTTATGAGTCATGGCAACCCGCTATGGCTGTGGTTAATTATGTGCCAGTCGATAGTAATTTGGTCTTGTGGACGCCAGCCTATACCACGACAGACCTGTGGCTGGATTGTAACGACGCCGGGAATAAAATCACCAGCGGGAAGATGGAGACCCTGCTTGATTTGAGCGGTAAGGGCCAAAGCGCGACGCGGGCAACCTCTACCGAAAGACCTACATTCAACTCCGCTGATTTGAATGGCATGGATACAATAACATTCGACGGCTCTAACGATTACCTTTCATACGGTAGCTGTAACCTTATGAAAAATATGGCGAGCGCCATGACGTTTATTGTGCTTAAGCATACTACCGTCACGCCATCAGAGGAAAAAATCTTCTTTGGGATTAGGAATAATGGCGACGGTCTGCGACGTATTAGAACATCGATTAGTACGACTGGCGCGCAGTCCTTAAACTCACAGCGTCTTGATACTGGCACTGAATCCTCACTAGCTATATCCGCGTCCGGCGCTGACACGTCTTGGCACGTTATGTCCTATATTACCGATTGGACAAACAGGGAAATCCGTATGTATACGGACGGCATACTGGACGGGACACTTAACCCGATTGCTGATGCCGCCGGGAGTACGCCTAACACTAACGGCAGTCGATACCGTATAGGCTGCTCGACACTCAATACCGTAAGTAATTTCTGGGCCGGTAAAATTGCTGAGATTGTCATAATCCCCAGCGATGTAACCCTGAACACTCGCCAAAAGTTAGAGGGCTATCTGCACCACAAATACGGACTACAGGGCAACCTGCCGCTAGACCATCAGTACAAGGGCCAGCCGCCTTATTTGGTATCATCAACATGATCCCCATAAAGCATTGCAAGTTGTTGATAAATTCCGGGCGAAAGGTCAATTCGCCTCACAAAAACGCCGGGCAAGTACCCGACAAATAACGATAGGGCGGCGGGCTACGAACCAGGTACTCAACTGTCTAAGGCTATCCCTGCAGGCCGCGTGGTTGCTGGAGGGTACTTTCAAAAATCTGTAAAATCCCTTAGACAGTAAAAACGGCTGCAGGCCAATAACGGCGCGGCCTGCGGTCACTTTCGATATAAATTGCGCGATTTCTTTTGACGTTGACATGTTGTTGATTTACCGCTGTTTTATTTCTGGAAGCATTAGACTGTCTAAGGATTCCGCGTTTTTTGCCACCTTCTCACGGATGTATTTGGCTGTCATTTTGGCGTCTGTGTGGCCCGCCAGGATCTGCGCGTCATAGCCGCGCATTGTCATATCGGTGATTGTTTTCGCTCGGATGTCGTGCAGCGTGGTATCCACTACGCCAGCCCGTGCACAAGCCGCCTTGAATGCTGCCTGTACGGTGTAATAGCTCAGAGGCTTACCACGCTTTGAGAATAGCCACATGCCCGTTACAGGGCCGCTGCGGGCCGCAGTAATGGCCTGCTCCAGTCGTGGGCCTATCCCGATATTGACTGGCTCCCCGGTTTTCTGCTGAATGACACGGAGTGTGCCACCCGACATATCCGCTTGCTTGATCGCCAGCACGTCACCGATACGCTGCCCGGTGTAATAGAGCACATCCATGATCAGCGGTAACTGATCCTTGGCACAGGCC
>JANNVJ010000138.1:0-58545 GCA_031414375.1 Haliea sp. | reverse complement strand
GGGGCGTGGGCCTGTGGGCATGCTCGGTTTGCAAAAAGTGCTGTTTTTTGGGCCGGGGAGCATCCCCACTGCCACTCGCCTGTATCGCGCGTACATCACAATCGTCGAGTTCACTGCGCCAGAGTCCCTGCGGGGATAATGCCTGAAGAGCGAATATCCCAGCCCGCTGAGCGATCAGGCCGTATCCCCGCAGGGACGGTTCATAAGTGCCCCTACCAATAGACCTCTGGTGTGAAGCAAACCGTTCACGGCTCTCGCGCGGCCGTTAGCGGGGGACTTCCGACATGGTCAAACCCTGAGTGTCTCCCGTTTGGACTAGGTCACCGTCTGGCCTTCCCCCGTCTCCTCCAGATCATGGCAGGGCCAACAAAACGAGCGATAGTCCTTATCGCTAATCTCAATGACAGGCAACGCTGCACCACTTCCCTCGGGCATTGGGTGGCAATCAGCGACGGGTGAGCCTGGGGCAGCGCAGTTCGTTGTTTCTATCACCCCGACAATCCCGCTGACCACGCCCGCTCCTCTGTACATAGCAACCTCCGTCTGAGTGTTCGCATTCGTCGAAAAGCCCAGCATTTTGCAGTCGTAAGCTCATGCGGAGAACATCAAATACACGCAGGCAGAAAAAGGCAGATGCCGTGGCAGCGCGGGGCATCCTTGTATACCATGCACACTCGCCTTGCAGCCGCGGGATAACATGGTGAAGACACGATTCTGGCTTGTGCTTGCCTTGCTCTTAGCGGCATTGGGCTATATCGCTATGGTTGCCGTTCCCCGCGAGGCGCTCAAGGAGCAACGCAACCCCGTGCTGGGCAGTCCTGCCGATGTCGGCCTGGCGTTTGAGGAGTTTGTGGTCTCGCCCGCAGACAGTGACTTAAAACTGGCCGGGTGGTGGATGCCGGCGCAACACGCGCGGGCCACCCTGGTGTTCATCCACGGCGCAGGCTCCAGCCGTACCAGTAACTTCTTTGGCTCGCTGGCATTTTATCGTGCGATGGTAGCCCAAGGTATTGGCGTTGTGTCGATTGACTTGCGTAACCACGGCAACTCGGGCAGCGACGGGCAGGGGATGCAATTTGGTCGCACCGAGAAACATGATGCCGCAGCAGCCATCGCCTGGGCACGTAACAAAAATCCAAACCTACCGCTGTTTGCCATGGGCACATCGATGGGCGGCGCTACCCTGATACAGGCCGTGCACGAGGGTGCCAAAATAGATGGCCTTATTCTGATGGACAGCCTGCTTGATACTCACGATGCCTTCAAACAAGGTGCCTGGGCGGCAACAGGTCTACCCCCTGCACTCTTTGCGCCATCCGCGTGGGCACTCACACAGTTCTTCAAAATGCCAGGAGGCGACGAACAGGCACTGGCGCGCGCTGCGGCGCTGGACCTGCCAATACTCGCGATCCAGGATACGAACGATCCGGTAACCCGGGCGCGCTACAGTGAAGAACTGGCACAGCGGAATCCACGTGTCACCTTGTGGCTAGTCCCTGCCATCGATCCGCAGCACCCCGATCTTGCCTGGAAGGAACGCTGGGGCAGCCATGTGTCCGCTTTTATTTTTTATCCGCGTGAGACGATGGCGCAGATACTGGGTTTTATTGCATCGTCTGCTGCGGCGCTACCGACCAACAGCCCCCGGTAGGAAAAACCATGTACCGTCTGGCCACTATAATCCCCAATGATATGGCGCTGAACCTGATTCCGGAGGTGTCATTCAATCCCAGTGGTACCCTGTTCGCCGTCACTCACCAACAGGCTAACGAGATTGTGGTTTTCGATTCGCGTACGCGATCAGTGCTGCGCGTGTACCAGAATCCTGATGCCAGACTGGATAATCCGCACGGCATACTGCTAACCGACCACCATATCGTGGTCAGCAATACGCATGGCGTATTACGACCGAGTTCTTTTACGGTTTACCGTCTCGATGCTCTTTCTCAAAAACCTGTCAGCCGTTATGAAACGCCGTATCAGCACTTGCGTGAGGCGCATAGCCTGGCCTTGCACAACAATATACTGGTGGCAAGCTACTGCCAGAATACACAGGGGCCCGGTGCGGTTGTGTCCTATCACTTTGACGATGAAGCAGGATTGATCGGCGGCCCGCTTTGCATGCGCGAGTCCTGCTTCACCCCCTACGGACAACCGAAGGGCGTGGCATTCAGCCGCGATGGAGCACACATTTTCTTCACCTACGCGACACAAAAGCGCATGACAGGGCGATTGAATTACGCCCGCCGCCTGAAGGCGATGCAGCTCATGTGGCAGAGGAGAGGTGTGGCGGAATTGCTCAGGTATATCCGGTCAAGATCAGTGCAACGCTTCAATACGCTGCAAGCGCCTGAGCCCGAACTTAAAAATGGTATCGCGATTTTCGACATTGATCAAAACGGAATGTTGTCCGAGGAACCCGCCCGAGTAATCGAGCGCGAGGTGTTTTGTCGGCTGGAAAATATCGATATTGTGGGCGACACCGTGCTTCTAGCCGACACCATCAATGGCAGAGTGTACGTCCATAACCTGGCACAAGATCCGCAGCTCGAAAAACCTGTACATACGATTACCGAGCAGGTGACACTACCGCATGGCGTAAAATTGTCGCCAGACCAGACGATGTTGATCATAACGGGCTACGGGCTTAAGGTGTCCAACCAGATGATTCACTGGATGACCCCGGCCCAGGACTCTAAAAATGCTGTGCTGGTGTACGATCTCCACGAAGCATAGGCAAGACGACCTACGAGGAATTTTTTTGCCATGAATTTCAAAGTGGTTGACACCAGCAATACCAATGACGCTATCCGCATCCTGGCCGAGGCATTCCGGGATGACCCGGTCATCAACTGGTCCTGTAATCATCCGCCGAGCCTACAGTCTTTTTTCGAATTTACCTTACCTGTATTCATTCCGCACCAACTCACTTACATCGATCCGCAGGGACGCGGTGCGGCATCTTGGCTGGGGCCCGAGCAAAAGCTCAACTGGCCTTTCTCATTATCGAACGTCGCCAAAGTGTTGCGCCTCGGTGGTTTAACCGGTTTGTATCGTCTGTTGGTGAGTGGCATGAAGACGGAGCGGTATCACCCCAAAACGCCTCACTATTATCTGTTCGCGATCGGCGTCACACCCGGCCACAAGGGTCAGGGTGTTGGCACCAGCCTTATCTCGCATGTGCTCAAACAGTGTGATGCCGAGGGCATACCGGCCTATCTGGAAAATTCGAAGGAAGAAAATTTGGCGTTCTACCAGGGCCACGGCTTCAAGGTACAGCAGCAGATAAGATTCGCCGCCTCCGCGCCACCGGTTTGGCTGATGTGGCGAGAGCCCGGGTGACACTGACAACCCGAGTTGGTTCCTACTAGCGGCTCCGGTCGGGAAAGCTTTTTCGTCTGCTTCCCCGATACTCGCATACAAAAAAGCTTTCCCGACCGGATCCTCGACCCATCATCCTGACGACACGCCTGCTCACGTAAACCGGCTGCGATTGAAAGGCCAGACATTCGGCAATAACAGTGCCACCACACGCATTTCCAGGGATCTGCGCACCACCACATCCATCGCCGCAGCCGCGTGTACCAGCCAGGCGTCCACCGCGACCGGTGCAGGATTGTCGATTGGTACACAGGACGCGACTTCCGCCATAGACGCAATCGCCCGACGTAACGGCGCTGTGGTGGCGGCGGGCAAATCCATCGCGAGCGGCGCGGGACGCGTCACTGCGACGCCCGCCTTGAGCTGGTCACACAGTTGCTGCAATTGCAGGTAATACTGCTCTGCCACGTCCTCCCCCGGCAGGATAAACGCGCCGTGGGGCTCCCCGAGGGTATCGAAAACATACGCCTGACGATGATCCATATCGGCATGAAAATACCACTGCTGCGCGTCGTCGTGGAGGAAGGTCCAGATGTCGTTCGTGCGCATGTCCTCTGCGCGATCCAAAAATGAATCGGTGGGCAGTGCATAACGCAACTGGTGCTCGCGCGCATTGAGTGTGCGGCGGTCCATGAGAGCGAGCGGCCGGGTGATCTGCTGCAGCGGTATCCAGAGGTTCACCAGCACCAGCGGCGAGATCAGGTTGCTGCCATCGGGTGTCTGGTGCCGGAACAGCCATGGCGCAAAACCGCGCATGATTTGCTTCAGCGGTGTGCCGCGCACATCCTGGTCGCCGTGGATTGACACCGCCACGTCATGGCCGTTCATCCCGCTCATGCGACCATCGGGATCGACTTGCAGTCCGTTGGGTCCGCCGGTGCGCATGATCAGGCCTTCCGGTGCGATATTGAGCATGCGCAGGCACTTGCCTTCTGCGAGCGGAAACACACGACCGCGCAGATGCCGACGTAATTCCCGGCCCTGCTGCGGCGCAATCTCCCCGGCTTGGCGGATTTGCCCGAGCAAGGACTGCAGAGGTTCGATAGCCGCCAGGTCGATGGTCTCGAACCCCATGGCGCGAAAGTTGGGCCGGAGTTGGCCCGGCGCTGACCAATCGCGAATCCGGCAGCGCCGGTATTCAAGCTGCCCGACATCGTCATAGCCCTGGGAATAGTTGATGGCGCGCCTCAGGCCGCGGCCCTCTCCATCTTCTACCACTGCTGACGGACGGTAAAAGCCCAGATTAGCCTCGACCGCCGTCACCACATCATCATGCTTCGATCCAACGTACATCCGTTCCTCCACCTGCCCGTCACTGTCGCGACCCTATTAAGGTATCACGAGACTGGGTCTGCATACCCGCCACCTTGCCATGTACCGCAGCGCTAAAATACACTGCCGCTCATGCGCATAATCTCGACCTGGAGTTCAGTATGTCCAAAGTGATAATGATCAGTTCGGATTGCCATGCCGGCGCTTTGCCGGAAGGCTACAAGCCGTTCATGCCAAAAGAATTTCACGCCGACGCCGATACCTGGTGGTTGCAGTATGCGCGCGAAATGATGAAGCGCATGGGCACATTTTTTGACCAGGAGGCGGCGCAGGAATTCAATAGCCGCTCGGGCGACGAGGGTGCCGGGCGCATGGACCCGACGGCAGCGTCCAAGGCTGCGCGTGCCACCGATACCGAACTGTGGGATTACCTGTGCGACCCCGACAGTATGATCGCGCCGCGTCGTGGGGAGTACGATCCCGACGTTCGACTAGGCGAACTGGAAGCAGACGGACTGGCCGGTGAAGTGATTTTTCCCCAAATGGCACCTTTTGGCGCGGGCCTGATGCAGTACCGTCACGATGTCACGCAGGCACAAAGCCTGGCGGGCAATCGCGCTTACAATCACTGGCTGGCTAACATGTGCAGCAAGAATCCGGGGCGCCATGCCGGCGTCGCCATTATCAACGTGGACGATATTCAGGTAACGGTGAATGAAATCCGCGAGGCGCACCGCATGGGCCTGTTTGGTGGCGTACTGTTGCCGACCAGTACCGGTCACAATCCCTTTTATCACGACTACCAACGTTACGCGCCGCTGTGGAGTGTGTGTGAGGAGCTGAATATGCCGCTCCACACCCATTCCGGTTGGTCGCCGGATTACGGCGATGTGCCCTGCGCCACCATGATGTTCATCAGCGAAGTGGATATGTGGGCCCACCGACCTTTTTATGCGCTGCTATGGTCAGGTGTTTTTGAAAAGCACCCGAAATTGAAACTGGTATTCACCGAGACTGGTTGCGGCTGGATACTGGAAACCCTGCGCGTACTCAAGTTTAAAATTGATAACCCCATCTTCGCCCACTTCACCAAAGACCTGTCGCTCACGCCCCAGGAGTACTTCCAGCGCAACTGTTTTATCGGGGCCTCCTTCCTCGCTCCCCACGAAATCGGCAGCCGCTACAATATCGGTGTCAACAAGCTGATGTGGGGGTCGGACTATCCCCACATGGAAGGCACCTGGCCCAACACGATGCATAAACTTCGCGAGACCTTTCACGATGTCGACGAAGGCGAGATTCGCAATATGCTCGGAGAAACCGCGATCAATGTGTTCGGCTTCGACCGCGCCGTGATGCAGGCCGCAGCCGAGCGCGTAGGCCCACGCATCAGCGATATTCAGCAGGCCGTAAACTGAGGGCCTGCCGCCGCGCCGGGTTACCACCACATTAGCGCCACAGTAACGTAAGGACGGATTGACACATCGCTGATCCAAAACGCTCTGGTGTTCGTATGCAATGTCTAAATCATTGTAATGCGTACTGACTAGCCCCCCGGAGCAGCGCCATGAATGTCACAGTTGATACCGACGCACTGCGCGCGGCTGATGAAGGCGCCGCTATGCTGGGTCGCGTACAATCTCTCCAAGGCCTACTGCGTGCCAATACCGAACATGCGCGCGATGAGCGACGCGTACCTGCGCAAAATATCCTGGCACTGCGCCAGGCCGGATTTTTCCTGGCGCTGCAACCGGCACGCTGGGGTGGCTACGAGCTTGATCCGCAGGACTTCTTTCGCATGCAGTTGGCCATCGCCGAAAGCTGCATGTCCACAGCCTGGGCCAGTGGCATTATTGCGGTGCATGCCTTCCAGATTGCACTGATGGACCCCCGCGCGCAACAGGACGTCTGGGCAGACGATATTCATACCCGCATATCGTCCTCCTATGCGCCCATGGGCAAGGTAGAACCCGTAGAGGGGGGCTTCCGCTTCAGTGGGCGCTGGGGCTGGAGCAGCGGTTGTGATCACTGCAGTTGGGCGCTGCTAGGCGGCATACTCCCTGATGGCACCTACCGCACGTTTCTGGTGCCGCAGAGCGATTATCGTATTGAGGACACCTGGTACTCCATGGGGCTGCAGGGTACGGGCTCGAACGACATCGTGGTGGACGGTGCTTTCGTGCCCGATTACCGCACGCACAAACAATCTGACGGGTTCCACGGCACCAATCCGGGAATCGACAAAAGCAGTGCCGCGCTGTATCACCTGCCCTGGGCGCAGCTATTCATCCGCGTGGTTTCCACGCCCGCTATCGGCGCAGCCAGGAACGCGCTGGCGCTTTACACTGAACTGGTCAAGGGCAAGGCCAGCGGCGATGTCACCAAGCTGGCACAAGATACCGGCACTCAGATGCGCATTGCAGCCGCGAAAAATACGATCGAGGAAATGACCAGCGTGCTGCTGGTAAACTTCGATACCATGATGGAGACGTTGCGCACCGGAGGGACGATCCATCTGGAAGATCGCATCCTGTATCGCTACCAGGCATCGTTGGTGATAGAGAAATCCATCGAAGTGGTGGATTCCCTGTTCTCGTCAGCAGGCGGCTCCTCGGTCTTTCGCGGCAGCGCCATTCAACAGTGTTTTTTGGACATTCACACAGCCCGCGCGCACGTGGCAAACAACCCGACCACATTCGCTCGCAACCTCGGCGCGGTCGCACTAGGCGCGGCTAACGCTGACTTCTTCGTCTGAAATTGGATTTGAAATATCATGACTACCGGCTTCCTTAAACTTGAAAAGCAACTTTTTCGCAGCATCAACTCGCTGGTGGAACCTGCTGTACGCAGAGGTTTCGGATCTCCAACGCTGGCGCCAGCCGGCCTGATCGTACTGGAGACAGTCGGTTTCAAAAGTGGTTTACAGCGTCGCACACCTCTGTGGAGCGTCCGCCTGGGCGGCTACCGGGTGGTGAGCACTGCCCGCGGTGAGCGCTCATTGTGGGTTAAGAATCTGTTGCAGCAACCAAAGGCGAGTTACTACCTTGGCGGCAGACGTCGTGAATCGCAGGCCATCGTCATAGCCGACGGCGCGCCTCAATACAGCGCTGCCGCGCTATCTCCGTTTATGCGCAAAGTAACAGACGTATTTGCCAGATACGCGCGCAGCGGCTGGGCCTTTGCGATTCTTGTCCCCGTCAAACGCTGAAGCGCGCTCAGCAACATTGCTAGTAGAGCAATCCCATCAACATTTTTTTCAGGTGCCTGGTATACACCCGGGGATTAAAGCCGACAGGTTCAAGTACGGTTTCCATCAGGATACCGGTCAACATGCAATGCACAATATAGATCGCCTCCTGCATGCTTTGGTTACTCACTGTACAGTCATGAAAGATGCGCCGCGCGAGGGCAAGGTGCTCCTCCCTGCTGCGACCGATAGAAAGATTTTCAATAGCGCCGCTACGCCTACGACTTGCCAGTAGAATTTCCATCGTCGCCATATACTCATCGCCGCAGTAATGCTGCCAGGCAAGATCCACGTATTTTGCTACTCGCACCTCCGGTGTGCCACGGGAAAATCGGGTATCGCCAAGGCTGTGCTGAAACGTTCGATGTGAGCGTTCCAGCACCTGCGAGAGTATTTCCTCCTTGCCTCCGAAATGGTGCTGGACCGCGCCCCAGGTCACACCTGCGCGCCGCGCGATCTCGGTGGAACTTGCCGCCACGTAACCTTTTTCCCTGATAAGGCCGATGACCGCGCTAATAATTCTGTCCTGGGTCGCCTTGCTCTTGGCCGCCTGATGACCGGAGGCCGCAACGGCTAACGACGTGATTTTTTTTGCCACAGAGCACTCCCGCTCACGTTGCATCGCGTCTGCGATAGCTAAGGATACAGGGGTCGGAAGGCCGTAAAATCAGCGCCGGCATGATTTCACCGTAGCTTTCAGGCGGCGCCACCAAATCAAAATCGTACTGGTGCAGCAGGGTGGACAAAATAGCTTTTACCTGCAGGATCGCGAAGCCGTTACCAATGCACTTGTGGCGACCGCCGCCGAAGGGAATTTCCACAAACGGGTTGGACGGCGCGGGCCGCTGCGGATCAAACACGTCTGGCATGGGGAAGTACTCAGGTAACTTGTGGCTGATATGGGGGCACACCATGATATTGCTGCCGGTCCCCACCGTGTAATCCTTGTAGTGCCAGTCCGACATCACCCGGCGGGTAATGGCATTCAGCGGCGGGTGCAGGCGCAGCGCTTCACGGATGAAGCCGTCCAGCAGGGGAATTTCCCGCAGACCCTTGAGGGTGAGTTCCTCGGTGTCCGCAAACAGCCCGTCCACCTCCGCGTACAGCCGATCCTTGTACTGCGAGTTTCTGGCGATTTCCAGCAGGGTCCAGGCGGTAGTGTTGGAGCTGGTGTGGTGGCCCGCGAACATAAACCAGATCACCATGCCGGTGATTTCATGATCAGTCAGTTTGCGCCCGTCGCTGTAGGTCGAATCCATGTAGACCTGCAGCATGTCGTGCTCCCAGCCGCCGGACTGGCGGCGCTGCTCGACTCTTTCACCAATCAATTCCTCGAGTCGTGTGCGCGCCGCGTCCCGTTTTTGAAATCGGTCGCTATCCTCGAACGGGTTGCTGATGGACGACGGTGCAAGTCCGTCCTCCAGCGCGTGGTACAGCTCGGCGAACTCTTCAGTCAGCTGGCGGCGAAACTCTCCGCCCAGCAGGCAGTGCGTGGAGGTCTTCAGCGTCAGCCGGGTGAAGGCATCGTAGATATCCAGCTCTCCCGCGTCAGCCCAATCCACAAGAAAATCTTCCGTCTCCTGCTCCACCACTGCGGCGTAGTTGACCATGCGCTCATGCTTGAGCCCCTGCACCTGCATCTTCAGTTGCTGCCGCTCGATGGCCGGTGGCGCACCGTACTGGATACCCTCCCCGAACACCGGCACCATCATCTGGTAGGCCTGCGCTGCGGAAAGCTGTTCGTCAGGCGCGCGAAAAAACGCCTCATGCGCCTGCGGGCCCACCAGCAATACGGTGCGCAACCCCCCCAGATCAAATTCACTGACCTCCCCGCACTCCTCAAAGGCCCGGTGCAGGAACGCCAGTGGCATGCTGTTGAATTCCTGTAAATGGCCTGTCTCGGCTACCGCACCGCTGACCAAGGGGATTACCGTATTCATACTCGGCCTTTGTTCCAATTGAAAAACATTTGTGATTAAATGTTTTTTTTGAAGCCGAGTCAATCCGGGCATGCAATGCTGGCCGTTATTCGCACGGCTAACGGCAACTAACATCAACGACAGCGTTTTTCCAGGAACCCATTCATGGCTATGCAAAATTACAGCGGTCCATTATGCGAGGATTTCCAGTGGCAGGATCTGGAGAAAAAAACCATGGCGCGGTTTGCACGTGAGGTAATGCTGTGCAACCAGATTCACGACCGTGCCTTACTGCCACTGGTGGCGGGGCGCTGGGGAGCACCGGCCATGACCACACAGGCCATCAATGAGTGGATGGGGTCCAGCCCCGTCTACAACGCCCGCATTCGCGCGCTGCATGGCATTGAAGGCGACGGTGTGGATGTCATCATGAAAGGATTCCAATTGGATATCGGCGCGCCGCACATGTGGCTCAAGTTTCACTATGATGTGAAGTCACACGATCAGGGCTTCTTCGGGCTGACCTCCTGCGGCGCCTACAACGGCGTGCGCGGCATGACCGGCGGTAACCTGGAGGCGGAAACCCAGATCTGTGTGCACATGGAGGACCCGACTTTCGACGCCACTGTTATGGCCGTCAATCGCGGTGCCCGCTGCACTGCAGTCTATCGGCCGCCCCACGGCGGGGACATTCCTGCCGCCGGTCCCTGCCGCTGGGAAGTCTCCATCTCCGACCACATCGGCCTGGTGGAGGAAAACCCCCAGACCGCGATGATCGAAAGCACCCGCGCAGGACAGTTTCGCTTCACCGTGCCCGCGCCGACCAACGATGGCCTGGCAGATTATTCCGGCCCCTTCAAGCCAGACTTCCGCCTGGAAGACCTCTCTAGCTCCATGCTATTACTGCAACTGAAGGAGTTCGCACTGGATGTTCACCTGCTGCAGCGCTCCTCCTACCTGAGCATGCAGCGCAACTTCGGTGACGACGCTGTCATGGAACTGATCGGTGAACACTGCAAAGGGATGGCGCCTGTTTATCACGCGCGCATGCGCCGACTGTTTGGTATCGAAGGCGATGATATGACCGCGATACTGAAGTTACTGCAGCTGGATCATCATTTCGTACCCGAGTATGTCAAAACCGGCGTACAGTGGATTGATGAACAACACGGGCGCTTCTGGATTGAAGCGTGTGATGCGATCGACGATGGCAGTACCAGCGGCATCCTGACCGGCTTGTGGCGGGGCAAGGTCACCGGGCTGGAGCAGATCGTACAGGACATCAATCCCAGGGCGGTGGTTACGACCTGCGAACCTGCAGGCAACCAGCGCTTCGTGTACGATATTCGCATCGACCCGCAGCGGGAGCCGATTCCGGTATCGTCGATGAGCGAGATCGTTGGCGCTTTTGGCTTGCTGGAGGTAGATCTTTCGGAACATGTTTATTCTTACGAGCACTAGCGGTAACCCGTGAATCCGAACCCGGCACATACCACCAAGCACACCTTCTGCCGCATCTGTGAAGCCGCCTGCGGCCTGAGCGTCGCCATCGACGGACAGGGCGCGGTGGTGGACATTGCGCCCAATGAGCAGCACATTGCCAGCAAGGGCTACGCGTGCCTTAAGGGCCTAAAAGCACACGAATTCAGGGATTCACCTGACCGTATTACGCAGCCGATGAAGCGGATCAATGGGCAACTGGTAGCCATCAGCTGGGAGCAGGCCCTGTCCGAGATCGGCGGCACACTCAAACGCCTTGCAAGCGCCCACGGCGGAGATGCCATCGGCTTGTATCTCGGCAATCCGATCAGCATGAGCTTTATCCCGCCGATACTGTCCGATGCCTTTGTAAAAGCGTTCGGCTCCAGCAAGCTGTATCACACCGGCTCACAGGATTGTAATAACAAGTTTGTGGTGGCCGAGCGCATGTATGGCTGCGCACAAATTCAACCCTTCCCGGATATCGACCATACCGGTTTCATGATTGCGGTCGGCTCCAATCCGGTCATTTCCAAAATGTCCTTCATCAGCATGCCGCATTCGGGCAAGCGCTTCAAAGCCCTGATCGCGCGCGGTGGCAGGGTGATCTGGCTCAACCCCAGGCGTACGGAGACGGCCAAGCAGGTGGGTGAACACCATTTTATTCGCCCCGATACCGACGTGTTTTTTATGCTGGCGTTTTTGCATGCGCTGATCGACACCGGTTCCATTGACGAAACACGCGTCGATCAGACCATGAACGGCTGGGACACGGTGAAGCGACTGGTCGCTCCCTGGAGTCCAGAGCGGGTCGAGCCAGTGACCGGTATCGCGGCAACCACCTTGCGCGAGTGGGTCAGCGCGTATGTCGCTGCACAGGGTGCGGCGCTGTACAGTTCTACCGGCGTCAACCAGGGTAGCCACGGCAGCCTCGCCTTCTGGTTACAGGAAGTGATCAACGCGGTCAGCGGCAACCTGGACAGGCGCGGTGGTACGCTGGTGGGCAAAGGGATCGTTGATGTCAGCAAGTTCAACCGCTTCGATCCCGCTACACCCCTGGCGATGTTCAGGCTGGGCAATATTCCCCTGGTCATGGGCGCCGTGCCTGCAGGCGTATTAGCCGACGACATCCTGACGCCGGGCGCAGGTCAATTGAAGGCGCTGGTGGTGACCTCAGGTAATCCCCTGCTCACCTGCCCGAACAGTGACCGGCTCACCCAGGCGTTTAGCCAACTGGAACTGTTGGTCGCCATCGACATACAGGAGAGCGAGACAGCGCGCCACGCGGATTATATTCTGCCAGGTAGTCACTGGCTGGAACGCGCGGACTTTCCCTTCACTTTCAATACACTGATGGGCACCACGCCCATCCCCTATCACCAGTACACGGATCCCGTACTACCGCTAAAGGGTGATGCCAAGCAGGAAACCTGGATCTTACTGGAACTCTGTCGGCATGCGGGTGTGGCCATGGGTGGTTCAAAAGTTCTGCAAGGACTGTTCACGCTGGGGCGGCTGCTGAAAAAAATCCCGGTAGTAGGCACGCGTCTGCCAGAACACACGCAGTTTATCCTGGGAGTGATTAACCGGATTTCCGGGCACGGCAGCCTGCGCCGCATGCGCAAAGCCGCCGACGGCGTGGCGCGCCCCGCCATTGCGCCTGCCAGCTTTGTCGGCCAGCGTGTGATGACCCCGGACGGCAGGATTGACCTGGCACCGGATGCGTTTTGTGGGCAGCTCCCAGGCTTGGAAGCGGACTTCACCCGCGAACTCGCCGATGCGGGCAAATTGAAGCTCATCAGCAAACGGGAACGCTTCAGTCACAACACCTGGACACACAATCATGCCACCTTTGTGCAGGGTAAGAACGACCGGAACTACCTCAATATCAATACCGACGACGCATTGGCCAGAGATTTGCAGAGCGGCCAGTGGGTCAGGCTATCCAACAACCAGGGAGAGATACGCGTCCAATTGGCCGTTACGGATGATATGATGCCCGGCGCCGTATCACTCTGCCACGGCTGGGGACACCAACAAGTGGCTGGCTTGAACGTCGCACGACATACTGCGGGTACCAACGTGAACATTCTCGCCAGAGACGGACTGGCTAGTCTGGAACCGGTATCCGGGATGTCACAACTCAATGGCATACTCGTCGATGTCAGTGCAATCCAAAGCGCCTAGGGGGAGCCAGGTATGAACATCGATTTTAAAGACAAGGTCTACCTGATTACCGGTGGCGCATCCGGGATCGGCGCGGCCGTCGTGCACTACCTGGCACAGCACAATGGCAGAGCGGTGATCGCCGATATCAACGATGAGGCCGGCGCAGCACTGGTTGCACAATATCCCTGGCAGTTGCGCTACCTGCACACGGACGTGACACAGTTTGCAGCGTTGCAGGCAGCCTGTGACCTGGCTGAAAAAACATTCGGTGGTCTCGACGGGACTGTCAACAGCGCCGGCATCGGTAGCTTGGGAACCGTGGCTGACATGCCAGTGGAAGAATGGCACAAGGTCATCAACATAGACCTGCACGGCGTCTTCCATGCTTGCCGCGCTGCCATACCGCTGCTGCGCAAACGCGGCGGCGGGAGCATCGTCAATATCGCCTCATTGAGCGGCGTGCGGGCAGATTACGGCTTTGCCGCCTACAACGCCGCCAAGGCCGCCGTGATCAACCTGACGCGTACCATTGGTCTGGACCACGCCCACGAACACATTCGCGCCACTGCGGTTTGCCCGGGTTATATCGCGACACCGCTGACCGCCGCCGCAGGATCAATCGATGCGGTCCACGAAGACTGGTTACAACGCATTCCCCTGCACCGTGCCGGAACCGCTGAAGAGGTTGCTCAACTGGTAGTCTTTTTATTGTCACCGGCGGCCAGTTACATCACTGGCACCGAGATCGTGATCGATGGCGGACTGGGCAGCAGCAATAACCAGCCGAATATTCCTGGCATCTTTGCCGCGATGTGAGGCGCGGCGACTGCTGCACAACGGCGCCTTCGGGCGTCGGGTTTGCAATTCGCTCACTTTCCTCGATACTGGAAAATAGATCACTCGATGACACGGGCTCGGCCGCCGGGTGTGCAATTCGCTGGCTTCCCCGATACTCGCCAACGAATTGCACACCCGACACCCGATCCCTCCTTCCGTGCTATCACTCGACCGATGCGGCATACAGTGACAGGTGTAAGGCTCCGGCCGGGTAGGCCTTTTCGAATACGAGTATCGGGTGGCCCGCACAGGGGAAGTAGGCGAAAAGGCCTACCCGGCCGGAGCCGATGGCGGTGACGAATATTCCCGAGGCTCTGCCGCGTTGAGCGTTTAGCGTATGACACAGCTCGTCATGCGCAGTCCAGCACGACCTTCCCCGCAATGTCGGCATCATCAATCCTGCGATGCACCGCCACCACGTCGACCAATGGCACCACATCTGCAATCGCCGGTTTGAGCTTGCCCGCTTTCAAGAGGTCGAACAGCGCCATAACGTCCGCCTTGAATTCGTCAGGGTATTTTTTCCTACGGGATTGGATATTGTAAAACAGCGATGAGCGACCATCGGGTAGCAGGCGCCAACCGAGCAGTAACTTGAAAAAGCCTAACAACAGCGAGGGGACCTTTTCCTGTCCCGTCGTCAACTGCAACGCACCAAAGGCGACCAGCACTCCGCCTTTCTTCACGCACCGGTAGGAACGCGACCAGCTTTTTCCGCCGAGGGTATCGAACACCATGTCGACTCCCTGTCCGCTGGTAGCGGCCAGCACCCGCGCCACAAAATCTTCATTGCGATAGTCAATGGGAATACCGCCGAAGTGCCGCACCAGTTCGTGTTTGCCCGATGAAGCAGTGCCGTACATCGTCAGGCCCATCACCCGGCCCAGTTCCAGCAGCGCCGTACCCACCGCGCCACCGGCAGCGTGCACCAGACACGTTGATCCCGGCTTGAGTTCCCGGATGCGCGTTAGCATCTGGTACGCCGTGGTGTAGGACAGGATCATCGCCACGGCCTCGGCAGGGTTCAAACCCGCTGGTGCCGGGACCACCGCGCTGGCCTTGACGCACAGGTACTGCGTGTAGCCGCCGATTACCGGCATATCGGCCACATGCTGGCCGACCGCCAATTGCGTCACACCGCTGCCGAGCTTGTCGACAACGCCAAACCAGTCATAGCCGGGGATGAAGGGCGGCTTGTCCTTCACACCAACGTACTGGCCTTGCCTGATGATGGTGTCGGTAAACCCGGTGCCCGCCGTCAGCACCCTGACGCGGATCTCGCCCGCGGCGGGTTCTGGTAATCCGTCTACTGTTTCTACGCACAGCTCTTCAGGGCCACCAAATTTTTTCAGCATGACGCGTTTATAGTGCATAGTTTTCTTGGATCTCTGTAACTGTCGATAGCAATGAGTATCGTCTGCTCAGTAGTGCTGCAAACGGCCATGTCCGGCGATAGCCGGCAGGTCAGCGTAAGTTTTTATGCCGGCCGCCGCCGCGCACACCTGGGGGATGGCGTTGACGGCAGGCAGTCCGGTGATGGTCATGCCAATGCCATGGAAATCGTCTTTCTGCATCTTTGCCAAGTCCTGGTGCGGCCAGATATCAAGGCGATTTTGCAGCATGGGTTCACCGTCGATATTAATAATGTAGGCGTGTTCCGCGCGCCATGGTGGTTCGAGCTTCGAGGACATTACCCATAACTGGTTCAGTTCCATGACCGCACGCTGGTCGATCATACCCTCCCAGCGCACCTGAATCGCGGCGACTGTGCCCTTGCCGATGGGACGTCCTGGCAGGGGCAGGTCTGCAGTCGCATAAGCGAAATCGACCGTACATTTTTTTTCGTCAAAAGTGACACCCAGCATTGCCGCCATGACATCGAGGGCATCGGCAAAGATGCGGGTTTCTTCCAGCACGCGCTCTTTATGCCCGGGCGCATCGGGTGGCAGCCCCAGCCCAGATGATCCATATTGCTGTCAGCGGCGAACAGGCTCACATCGACCGACTCGGTAATCTTGATGTGGCGAAAGCGGTTGCAGATGCCCGTAAGAATGCAGGCGAGATAGCTGGCAAATCCGGGGTTCATGCCGCTGCCGAATATCGTGGCATTACCCTTACGTGCCGCAGCCTCGATACGGGCGATGGCGTCAGGCACGCCGTCGGGCTGCTTGGTGCTGAGCGACCAGCCGGTCAGGAACATCGACGTAGTGACAATGTTAATACCAGCACCGAGGATTTTTTCAAATTCCGCAACATCAGGCCATAGTGCGTTGTAGCAGACGCAATCCGGTTGCAACGCCAGCAGCGCAGCAACATCGTCGGTGGCCTTGATGCCCAGCGCTGGCATGCCGCACAGTTCGCCAGCGTCGCGCCCCACTTTGTCCTTACTCCAGGCATACAGGCCGACCAGTTCGAGGTCGGGATGGGCAACGATCGCCGGTACACATTTACGGGCCACGCTACCGCTGGTCCATTGCACCACTCTGAGTTTTTTCATACTGCGTGTTCTCGTCTGTTAGTCAGCTCGCGTTAGTATCACTTCTGAACGGTGAAGCTGGAGTTATTGCGATCCCAGGTCCGGTCATTAATGCCGGCCGCCCGCAGCGCGAACTTCTGCACTTTATTGGTTGGGGTGTAGGGCAGCGCGTCGACAAACTCCAGGTAGCGCGGTACAAAATAGTGCGGTGCATTCTGGTTGATGAACTCACACAGTGCTTCAGGGCTAAGCTGCTCGCCCTCATGCAGTACCACGTTTATTTTCAGTTCGTCCTCGCTGGCCAGCTGGTCACTGGCAATCCCGAACGCTGCCGCCTCGCGCACCTTGGGATGGCGTAATACGACACCCTCGACCTCCATGGTTGAAACATTGCGCCCGGCGAAGCGCACAGCATCCTTCTTGCGGTCGACAAAAAAGAACGCGCCGGTTTGCGCATCCTTGCGGGCCAGATCGCCGGTCAGGAACCAGTCGCCGCGGTAGGCATCGGCCGTTGCTTGCGGATCGTCAAAATAGCCGTTGAACAGTATGTGCGGGGCCAGTGGCCGAATACAGATTTCGCCGGGCTGTCCGTCGGGCACCTCAATGCCTGCGTCATCGAACAGGCGTACATCGGCATCTGGCGGCGGATAACCCAGCGCATAGACCGGAATATCGATAGACGGGTCGCAGTGTTCCTGGTTCAGGGTTAGCAGACATTCACTTTGACCCATGCCAGACCGCAGTAGCCTGACGCCGAAGCGGCGCTCAAAGGCCTGCCACTTATCGGGTGGTACCGGTGCCAGACAGGCTTCGCGCAGCGGGTTGTCGGCATCATTGTCCCGCTCCGGCGTATTCATCAGGAATACGCTCATGGCACCGACAGCAAACGTCTGGGTCGCATTGAAATGTTTGATCCGGTCCATAAAGTGGCTGGCAGAAAATTTTTGCTCGACCACACAACCGATACCGATCATCAGCGCCCGTAAGATGCAGGTTAGCCATGCGCCAGAGTTATACAGGGGCAATACACAGTAGACGATGTCACCGGGCCGGGAGTGATACATCAGGTTGGTGCCTAGCTCGGTAGAGCGTATCCAGTTGTTGTGGGCCTGCATCACGCCTTTGGAGCGCCCGGTGGTGCCCGACGTCCAGAGAATGGCACAGGTATCACTGTAGTGGTGCTGACGGTAGTCGGCCTGAAACGGTGGGTGTTCCAGCAGGCTCTGATAGTCAATCGCATGCGGCAGATCTTCATGCTTGCCACCGAGTACAACAACGGGCAGCTGGGTAACACGATCAAGTACCTCACTGAGTCGTTGACTATGGTCACGATCAGTCGCCACCAATGTGGGTTGACTGCGCTCGATGGTCTCCCGCAACCACTCGCCTTTGTAGTCAGTGCAGATGGGCACCCAGATCGCACCGAGCTTGTTCAGGGCCAGGCACATCAGCACCACCTCCGGCAGGTTGCCCATATAAAAGCAAACCCGATCGCCTTTGCTAACACCCAGCGCCTGGAAACCGCTGGCCAGGCGATTACTAAAATCCTCGGCCTCAGCGAAAGTGATGCGTTGCTCATCGTTGATCAGGAAGACCGTAGCGCCGTTATGCTTTGCCTGCAGTTCGAGGATACGGCTGAGATGACGGTCGCCAATATCAGTTAAATCGAGCTTGTACATGCTGTGTTCCTTCGATGGAAATTTCTTGACGCATTTCTGGTGGTAACACAGCGATATGCAATGACTCGAACGAAGTTCATTCTGACAGAGCTGCGGGGTTGTCGCAATAGTTTTATAGTCGTAGCTATAATAGATGTGCGCTATGGTGAACCCGGGGCTGGTGGAAACAATTTGTGTGCGAGGACTGTTGCTGGCCGCCAAGGATCGCTATTAGGCGAGAAATTATAAACAGAATTAATAAGTACGGCTTCAGATGTAACTACTTTTTATAAAAAAGCATCTTGAAAACACAACGAATGCCATTACATATTGAACGCCGGGGGCGCCTTTTACGGCTCCGGTCGTAGATTGGCTTTGTCTTATATTACGTCAACTGGAGGGTATGCAATGAACTCAATTGATCTTAGCCCGTTTTACCGCAGCAGCATCGGTTATGACCGAGTCGGAGCACTAATTGACAATGCGCTGCGTGGTGCCGACAACACCACCGGGCATCCGCCCTATAACATCGAAGTTCTTGATGAGAATCACTATGCCATTACTTTGGCAGTAGCTGGATTCGACACGGAGGCTCTGGATATCACATTGGAAAACAATGTGCTTACTGTTAAAGGCAGTAAGGGTAAGCCTAGCGAAGTGCGGGGTTATCTCCATCAGGGCATCGCAGATCGAGCATTCGAACGACGGTTTAACCTCGCGGAATTTGTGGAGGTAACAGAAGCGGCACTCAGTAATGGTCTATTGACTGTCAGCCTGAGAAGAGAGATTCCAGAGGCAATGAAGCCCCGTTCAATCCCAATCAGTGAAGGCGAGAGAAAAGTGCTTGAACACGATGCGAGATCTGAAGCCAAAAAGGTAGGCTCGCAAAAAGTCGCATAGTGTTTTTATGGGCTGCGGCAGGACCTCTGTCGCAGCCCATTGGTTATCAAAGCGATGGCTTATTATTGACTAAAGCCCGCTCTTCGGCGTATTGAGACGTTCGTCCCCACTGCCCACCGACGTTCACTATCGGAAAAAGTGGCCTACCGGTTAGGCGCCTCTGCACCTATCAACAGTATGGGAATCACTCCCGGTGCATGTTCCAACGCACAAGTTCAGCCAGGAAGTCATACACCTTGGCAATGATCGCCTGCCACCATTGGGGGCGTTCCCGCTCTTCCTTATCCTCGTTAGCACGCTCAATGATATAGGCTTTCAGTGCATGGGCACTGCGCTCGTCCAGTACGTCGTCGAAACGCGGCATACCCGCCTGTTCCATCATGCCTTCCAGTACGACCTTATCAAAATTGTCGTACCAGACCTGTGGTAAATGGCGCAGGTCGGGCACTGAACCGTCAGAGATCGCATTAACCCCGTGGCAGCGGAAACAAAACTTGGAAAACAGTACACGCCCCGCCTCGATTTCCTCGGGAGAAACTGCCAACCGTAGTGGCGGCTCGGGAATAGTGTGTGGTTGCACTGCAGGTAACCGCACAGTTCCACCGAGCTTAAAGGCCATAAACCGACCGCGCGGAGTCGCGCCCTCAAATTCGATGCCCATCACCTGGCTAAGTCCGCCGCCACGACCCACCGCAATCGCGATGTATTGTTCACCATTAACTTCGTAGCTGATGGGCGCTGCCATGATGCCGTTCTTGCCATCAAAGGCCCACACCGGTTCACCCGAATCAGCGCGGTAGGCCATGAACTGGCCATCGGCACGGCCCTGGAAGACCAGGTTTCCGCCGGTAGCCAACACGCCTCCACCATGGGCAAAAGGATGTGGCGCGCGCCACACTTCGCGCTGCGCAATGGGATCCCAGGCCAGCAGGAAAGCCTGCGGCAATTTTTTCATCATGGCTTGCTGCATGGGCTCGCTCATCGGCGCACCGTCGATGTTGTAACCCAGGTTCCAGTGCCGCTTGAGCAGTGTGAAATCTTCCGGCTTGATCTCAATAAACTCTGAACCCATATCCAGTGCCGGTATGTAGTACAGGCCGGTGATCGGGCTATAGGACATGGAGCGCCAGTTGTGGCCGCCCATCCCGGTTGGAAACACCGTCGCCGGCTCGCCCAGATAACGCTTACCGGGATTCTCCACCGGGCGACCCGTCTGCAGGTCGTAGTGGCTGGCCCAGGTGACATACACAAATTTCTCTGCCGACAACAGTTCGCCTGTTGCGCGATCAATGAGGTAGAAAAAGCCGGCCTTGGACGCCTGCGCAATAACTTTGCGCGGCTCACCTTGCCATTCGATATCCATCAGCGACATCTGTTGGCTCGCGGTATAGTCCCAGGATTCGCCAGGTACTTGCTGGTAGTGCCAGACGTACTCCCCTGTGTCCGGATTCAACGCAACAATTGAGGTCAGAAACAGGTTATCGCCGCCACCGGGGCTGCGAATATTCTGGTTGTGTGGTCCGCCATTGCCCACACCGATATACAACAGGTTCAGCTGCGGGTCGTAGGACATGGAATCCCAGACCGTACCGCCACCACCCAACGTCCACCACTCTCCTTTCCAGGTTGTGGCGGCCATTGCCATTTGCGCGTTCTCGAAACCATCGGCGGGATTGCCCGGCACCGTGTAGAAGCGCCACGCTTGTGCACCGGTGGCGGCGTCATGGGCCGTGACATAGCCGCGCACACCGAATTCAGAGCCGCCGTTACCGATAATCACTTTGCCGTTGACCACCCGCGGCGCGCCGGTAATGGAATAGTTCTGCTCCAGCGGTGTGGTCTGCACCGACCACACCAGTTCACCGGTTGTAGCGTCCAGTGCCAGCAGTCGACCATCCAGGGTAGCGGCAAAAACCTTGTCTTCCCACAGCGCAACACCACGGCTGACTGCACCACAGCAGAAACGACTGGCGCGATCGCGGGGCACCTTGGGATCGTACTGCCACAGCACGTCCCCGGTCGCCGCGTTAATCGCATAAATGATGTTCCAGGCCGCCGGCACATACATCACCCCATCAGCGACCAGTGGCGTAGCTTGCAGGCCGTGAACATCCTCAGTTTCCACATACCAGGCTAGACCCAGCGTCGCCACATTGTCGGCGTTGATTTGATCCAGCGGGCTAAAACGTTGCTCGCGGTAGTCCTTGCCATGACTGAGCCAGTTGGCCGGATCATCCGCCGCCTGCTGCAGACGTTGATCGGTAACCGGTGCTGCCCAGCAAAGGCCCAACGGTAACAGCAGCAGGATAAGCAAACATCGTGACATGGAATTCTTCCGAAGATTTTTGTAGGCGTATTGTAGACGGTTGCATAGCCGCCATCAGGCTATCTTGATCGCATAGTTCCAACTATAATTGCAGCGCGTTCAAACGACTAGACAAATACACACTGGCGGTAATTACATCCCGCCGCCGAGGACCGCAAAACAATGCCAACGAGAGCAGACCTACCGGAACTGAGTTGCTATCTGCTACCCGGACATACCACCACACCTGCTGACGCCGTTAAGGAGGCGAGACAAGCCGAGTCCCTGGGTTTGGGCAGGGTATGGCTGTCAGAACGCTTTGATGTGAAGGACGCCGGCGTGATTTGCGCCGCCGCGCTGTCTGTCACTGAGCGCATTCGCGTGGCCACGGCGGCAACCAATATCCATACCCGCCATCCACTGGTGCTCGCCACGATGTGCTCCAGCCTGCACCATCTCTCGGGTGGCCGGTTTGAGCTGGGACTCGCGCGGGGAGTGACGATTCGCAACCAGTTGATGGGCTTGGACAATGTCAAAAACACCCAGCTCGTTGAGGGCCTCGATATTCTGCGCAAGCTCTGGCACGGCGAGAAGGTTATGGGTTACAACGGTGCGATGGGCAACTTGCCCTACCTGAGCATGGGTAACTGGATGAATGCGGATATTCCAGTTCACTTCGTCGGTTTTAGCCCCAACAGCCTGCGCTTTGCAGGCCGCCACTTCGACGGCGTGCACCTGCATACTTTTATTACGGAGCAGGGACTGCAGCGCGCTACCGCATTGATCCGCGAAGGTGCCGAAGAGGCAGGCCGCGACCCCGACAAAGTGCAGATTTTTGCCGTACTGGCCACCACGCTGCATCCCACTCGCGAGGATTACCTGAGGAAACTGATAGCACGTATGGCCACCTACATGCAGGCGCCCGGTTATGTGGAAGGGCTGGTGGCCCTCAATGACTGGGATCCGGGTGTGCTGTCTGCATTTCGAGCCAATACCACTGTGGCTTCGATGCTCGGTGGTATCGACAGCGTGGCAACGCTCGAGCAACTTGAAGAAATCAGTGAACTCATACCCGAGGAATGGCTCCCGGCCGCCACCGGTTCGCCCGACGAGTGTGCGCGCGCCTGGAAGAACCAGCTGTCACACGGAGCTACCGGTGTGGTGATACACGGCTCGACGCCCCAGGAATTCGCGCCGATCATAGAGGCCTACAGGACGCTGGACTAACATACGCTGAAGCAGCCAAGCTGCGCAGACTAAATCCTGGCAACCGCCTCTGCAGCGCTAGTGGTTGCCTTGACGATCAGTCCGAGACCGGTGCAATCGCCAATGCACTGAACGGGTAGTCCGGCCGCCTGCAAGGCATCAGCAAAAGTGGTATCTGCTATCGGTTCGCCGGCCACAATAACGCTATCACAGGGGATGGCGTGTTCGTGACCGCGCACCGCTATGATCACGGCTGCAGCGTCGATACGCTGGATACTCACCGCCGTATTTACCGTGATGCGCAAGTGATCCAGTCTGTCCATATGCTCGTGGCGACGTTTTTTCCCCACCTCCGGAATTATTTTCTTTGCCGTGTCTACCACATGCACTTTGCGGCCCCGCTCCGCTAAAAATTCTGCCAACTCGATGGCTACCAGGTCGGCACCAATGATCACCACCGCCTTGCCGAGCGGCATCCAACAGCGACTGGCACGGCGCAACAACCCCGGCGTCATCACCCGCTGCACTAACGGCATACACTGCCGCACCAGGACCTGCTGCCACCCTGGCAGACGCCAGGATTCGTTGGGTTGCAAGTCACCGGCAATAATTTGGCGCAGCAACGCGCCGGTGATGACCGTCGCCCGTTCGATACCGGGAATGACCGGGGTGGTGACCACCGCTCCCGTTGACACAATAACGGCATCCGGCTGCTCGGCCTTAACAAGCGCAACAGTCGCAGGGCTGCCGGTGCGAACATCCACCGGCAGGCGTTTCACTTCCGCCAGCAGCCAGTTCAGGAACCGTTCATTGTCGGCATGCACGGTAGAGGCCAGCACCAGCGAGCCACCCAACCGACGCTGGCGCTCAAACAGCACCACCTTGTGTCCTGCCTCAGCGGCGATGCGGGCCGCTTCGAGTCCACCGGTGCCACCCCCGACGATCACAACTTTCTTGCTGCCCGGGGCAATAACCAGCTCGGCTTCGCGCCCGGAAAAGGGGTTAATAGCGCAGCCCAGGTTGTCGCTGGTCTGCATGGAATCGATACAGTTCTCACAGGAAATACAACGGCGAATGCGTTCAGGCCTGCCCGCTAGCACTTTCTGCGGCAGGTAGGGGTCGGCCAACAATGGCCTGGCCATCGCAATCAGATCGGCCTGGCCATCGATGAGAATCTGCTCAGCCAGTTCGGGGTCGTGGATGCGCCCCACCAGCATGACCGGCACATCGACCACATGTTTCAGCGCTGCCGCCTGGGCGATGTTGTGGGCATCGCCGTACTCTGAGCGGCCCACCATCATGGTCACCAACGCATCCGATATGCCGCCACTCACCCTGAAGCAATCCACGCCGGCAGCGACCAGTTCCGGCGCCAGGCGCTGGGTATCGTCAATGGCACGTCCTCCTGGCATGCGCTCATAGCCGGAAATACTCAGGGTTACCGGAAAGTCTGTGCCCGCGCGCGACTTGATTTCCCCCAGCACTTCGTTGATCAGCCGCGTTCGCGTTTCCGCCTTGAAGGCCGAGTATTCGTCGGTGCGTTTGTTGCGCAGGGGTGAGAGAAAGGACCCGAGCAGGTTGTAGCAATGCGCGGCGTGCAGTTCGATACCGTCATAACCGGCCTCCCGCGCCCGTCTTGCGCCCTCGCCATACTGCCGCGCGATTTCCGGGAGTTCACGCAGTTCCAGTGGCCGGCTGGCCCAACCCCATACCGGGGCGACACTGACCGAGGGGCCAACCGGTTGCGGCCCGCCAAACATGGGCGACACACTCTCCGGCCCGGTGTGGCTGAGCTGGGGCTGCACCTTGGCACCGTGCTGGTGAATGCGATCTGTAATCCTGCGGTGGGCATCAATGTATTTGTCGTGCGCCAGTGTCATGGAGCGGTGCATATACCGGTGCACTTCATCCACCGTAATCAGCTCCATGGTAATGAGCCCTACCCCGCCTTTGGCGCGCTCCTCAAAGTAGCGAATGAGCCGCTCACTGGGTGTCTGGTCCGCATTGCAATAGGCCGTGGTCATGGGGGACATGACCATGCGATTTTTCAATTGCATCGTACCAATGTTAAAGGGCGAGCTCAGCCGCGGGAATGCCGTCATAACCTTTTCGGATCCATTGCCATCTCCAGCAGGTACCGCGTAACTCCATCAGGTCTGGGTAAGCGTTGGCGCTACCATGTGTACGCCAGTTCGACACCGTAAGTCAGTGGATCGCTCCAGGCTACCGCCCATGACTCGGTAGCGCCAATCAGCGGCAGACTGGCCGCGTTGGCCTGGTTGTCTGTGAGGTTGTTGCCGTAAGCTGTTACACGAATTTTCTGGTCGTTGGATAGCCAGGTGAGACGGGCGTTGAGGGAGTAGATGTCGAACTCGGTGCCCTTGCCGTCCAGCCATTGGCAGCTCGCATAGTCCAGACAACCGTTGATGTCGTTTTTGTAGGTCACATCGACACGCGGCGTGAAAGAACCGTAACCTGTCTCAACAAGGTATTGCGCCGCGAGGTAATACACCTGTTTTGGAAGGCCCGGCAGATCCTCGTCGCTGCGGTCGACATTACAGCCATCGACGATCCTGCCGGGGCCTATTTCCACCGGCACACAGTCCTGTGCGGGCAGTTCTCCGGCAGCGGCAACGGTCAAGTCGTCAAATTCCTCGATATCGCCGTGGTTGAACGCGGCGTTAAACGTGATTTCGAGATTGGTCACAGGGAGCCACAACGCTTCCATCTCGATTCCGGCAATACTGGATTTCGCCGCGTTGTTGGTAACTGAAGCAATGGTGCCGTTGGTGGGATTGACGCCGATGCCGACCAACTGGCGGTCATCGTACTGCGTATAAAATAGCGCAGTGTTCAGGCGCAGCGTGCTCTCCAACGCATCCGCCTTGACACCGATTTCGTAGTTGGTGGCCTGCTCCGGCTTGTATTCGGCAAGCTGGCCGGTCAGGAAATCCAGGCCTTCGGACATGCCCCCCGAGAGAAAACCAGTGGCGATCGTGAAGTAAGCATTGCCATTGTCGAGGTATTCACCGCCATCAAACAAGTACTGGATGCTGCCCATGGGGTTCCAGTCGTCGTTGTCGATCTTCTTGGTCTGGTCATCCAGCAGCACATAACCGTGGTCGGGATTGAAGCTGTCCGGACCATCGGGGAAGCTATAAATCGTGCCTAGAATAAGGCTTTGCGCCGGGGCTCCCGTCGACAAGTTGGCCAGGTCGGGATTGGAAGTAATGCGCTGCAGCTCGCGCTCCTCCCAGGTGTAACGAATACCCAGACTGAGACGCCAACTTTCGGTGATATTCCAGTCCGCCTGGCTGAACGCGGCGTAGGAGACATTATCTGTCTTCAATTCGGTCGCCTGCGCGAGATAAAACGCGGTATTGGGATTGAGGAGCGCGCCAAAAAATGGCCCGGAGACACCCACGTTAGCGCCGGCGTCCGTTTTTTCCTGAGAGGCGAACAGACCGAACACATAATCAATCTTCTCTTCGAACGCGGAACCGTTCAGTTGCAGTTCCTGACTGTACCAATCGGTGTTCCGGTTTTCGGCCAGCTCGCGCCCAAAGTTGGTACGGGTCTGGAAGGGAATATCTATGCCAAATACGTCGTTTGCCTCGCCCGCCTCGATATTGCGCCAGGCGGTGATGCTCTTGAGGCTGAGGATATTGTTGATTTCCCATTCGGCCGTGGCAGCTACCGACTTGGTTTCGGCTTCGTATTTGGGCGGTAGTGTGTCGGACCACGGCGTATAGACTTCGTCCTTATCAAGGGCAGCGGCGTCCTCGCAGTGCTCCATGAAGGTCTTTTGGGTGGAGGGTTTAATGATCAGCGCGTCCTGCAGGCCGCTCAACCAACCGGAACCGGGAACGCCCGTGGCAGGCCGGCACTGCCAGCCCTGGGTCGTCTGGTCAACCTTGCCATACATGCTATTGAGATCAACCAGCAGGCGGTCGCTCGCCAGCCAGCGCAACTGCGCCTGCCCGCCCCAGCGATCCACATTGCCAAAGTCATCGCCGCTAACCACCTCCTCGACGTAGCCATCGCGTTGCGTACTGAAAAGAGAAGCGCGCGAATACAGGATATCGGCAATCAGTGGCACGTTCACCGTAACCTTGCCATCCTGTCGCCCATAATTGCCTGCTTCGACTTCCACGTTCCCCTCAAATATCTCCGTGGGTTTATTGGTGGCATAAATGATTGCACCGCCGGTCGCATTCTTGCCAAACAGCGTGCCCTGCGGGCCGCGCACAACCTGCACGCTCTGGATATCCACGTTGTCGAGGATGGCACCGTCGGCACGCGAGACATACACGCCGTCAAGGTAAATGGCGACCCCGCTGTCGAAGTTGGCGCCATTATTACGCGCGCCCACGCCACGAATATTGGGTGCTGCCGCGCCACCGGCGCCGCCAGTGTTGAAGTTAAGATTAGGTATTACCTCCGCCAGCTTGATGATATCGCGCATACCCGACTCCTCCAGGGCTTTGCCAGTCATGACGGACACAGCGATCGGCGCTTCCTGCATACTCTCCTCGCGTTTACGCGCGGTCACGATAACCTCCTCCAGCACATCCGCGGCCACTACCACAGCCGGAAAGCTCATCTCGATCAGCGCCGTGGCGATCAGGGAAGCAAGGACTACTTTCCTTTGTGTATTTTTATTATGTAATGTATTCATGGTGAAAAACCTCATCGTTGTGCCGGATTCCTGGCCATCATGGTGGATGCCTTGATGCTGAACACCACCTCGTTATTCTGATTCAACAGTTGTGTGTGGTAAATGACGATACCGCGATCAGGCTTGCTCGCCGATACCCTTGCCGCGTCCACGATCGACATACAGTGCAGTGTGTCTCCTGCATAAACAGGTTTGTGCATGCGCATTTCATCAAAGCCCAGTCCCGCGATCGCCTGCTGCACTACCCCGCTCTGCCAGCGTTGGCTGGTAATGCAGAAGATAGAAAAAATGTGCGCAGAACACGCGGTTAGTCCACCAAAGTGCGAGGCGCGGGCGATCTCTTCGTCGACGTGCCAGGGCTGTGGATCCCACGTTTTCGCAAACTCGATAATCTCCTGGGCAGCGACGCTGTGAGATGCCCCCGCATGCTCGGCACCCACCACACAGTCATCAAAATAGAAGGGCTTGCCCTGTAGGTCCAGGGACACGTTATTCACCCGCTACAATCCTCGGACAGAGCCCTGCCTTTAGATGACCGCCTTGCACCATCCAGTTAATCGTGTCAGCGAACGTTTCGCGCGTGCTACGCAAGTTGAGGCCGCGCCGCGCCAGTTCATCGGTGTTCTTGATATTGGGCCACAGCGTGGCGTAGCGCATGGTCTCCGCAGAAATGGGTGTATCGACTGCCTTGAAGTGCCTAACCACATCCGTGACTCGACCGATCAGGCGCAGCTTCCAACCTTGCGCGGGGATGCGCTGCAATTGGCAACCGGAGATGGCTTCGATGATGTCGGCCTGCTCCGTCCACCGACTATAAACACCTGGTAGCAGAAATCGTCCAGAGCCGCCTTTGGTAACGAGGGAGCTGATCAGGGCAGCAAGATCGCGAACATCAACAAATTGCATGCCGCCATCGCCAAAAATGCGGAAGCCATTTTCCATTCGGTGTTTTAACGCCTTGAATGAGTCAGAAAAACCAGGATCATCCGGGCCGATAATCCCCCCGGGGTAGACAATCGAAATAGACGCGCCCTGCGCCTGTAATTCACGTAGATAGATATCTGCCTCTACTTTGCTTTGGCCATAGGGCATTCTGGATTTTGTCGGAGGAGCATCAGCGGTGACTTTCGCCGCATCAGTATTGAAGATTGCGGTGATACTTGAAATACACACGATGCGGTTAATACCCAGCGCCAGAGCGCTGCCCACGACATTCTTTACCCCACCGACGTTGACCGCAAACATCTGCTGCACTGAACCCATCTGTATCGGCGTACCGGCTGCCGCGTGCACTACGCCATCGCACCCCGCCAGGGCTGCTTTGACCGTGACAATATCGGTCACATCGCCGACCACCAATTCCGGCATACCAGCGCCCAACTGCTGGTAATACCGCTGCGCTTTGTCCTGATCGCGCACCAGTAGTCGCACCGCATGACCTGCGGCCATAAGTTGCCTGCAAACATGAGAACCTACAAAGCCAGTGCCGCCGGTGATAAGGATCTTCATCACGCTGGCGATTACTCTTCCACTACCGTGATGACATTGTTGGGGCAGAACCGCGCGGCTTTCATCACTTTCTCGCGCAGTGCCTCCGGCGGATTCTCCAGCAGTACTTTGACGTGTGGGTAACCATCAGCCTGCTCGATCACATCAAATACCTCGGGCGCCTCGCCCAGGCATACGCTGTGCCCCTGACACAGGGCTAAATCGATTTTTATTTTCATGGACATACGTTGTGGCCTTACTTGCGCTTCTTGTAGCGCAAGCGGCAGGGACCGCTGGGTTTTAGCACCATCGCAGAGAAATCATCCTGGTAGGTGTCATCCGGATCCACCAGCTCAAATTCATAGCGCGGCAGCAGCGCGGCAAATATGGCTTTCAGCTGCATCATGGCAAACGCATTCCCGGCGCACTTGTGTGGACCACCACCGAACGGAATATAGGCAAACAGCGTATCGGGTTTCGGACGGTGCGGGTCGAAGCGCTCCGGGTCCGGAAAATAGTCGGAGTTACGGTGCGAGCCATAGATGGAGATTGCCACTGTTTTACCCGCCGCGATCAGCGTGCCCTTGTAATCAACATCTTCGATCACGCGGCGCATGAGCAGTATCAACGGAGGGTGGATGCGCAGCACCTCTTCGATGAACCGCTCAAGTTTGGGAATTTCTCGCAGGGATTCAAACGTGATCGGTGCGCCATCCTTGAACAAGTCCTGCAATTCCTGCAATACATCGGCGCTGCAGGATTTCTGGCGCGCCAGCTCTGTCAGCGTCCAGGTGGCCGTACCGGAACTGGTGTGATGCCCGGCAAACATGGTCGCAATCACCAAACCGGTGATCTCGTTGTCCGTCAGGTTGCTGCCGTCGCTATAGGTGCCGGCCATAAAGGTTTCCAGCGCGTCACCGTACTCAACACCACTGTTGGCACGGCGCTCGGCGATAATGCCGCCGATAAGTTCCTGCAGTCGCAGCAGGGCCTTGTCGCGCGCCTCAAACACAGGCTGTTGCAGATACGGATCGACAAAGGCTATCGCCTGCAGACCTTTTTCCAGCGCATGATACAGCTGCCTGAACTCTTCCGTCATTCTGTCGCGGAAGTCTTTACCCAATAGGCAATGGGTTGCAGTGTGCAGGGTAAGGCGCATAAATTCGTCCAGAAAATCCAGCTCGCCCGCATCACCCCAACCGGCCACCCAGTCTTCTACTTCTTGGGAAATCACCGTCGCATAGTTTTTCATATTCTGGAAACGCAGCGCTTCTACCTGGATCTTCAACTGCGATTTCATTTTATCGGGCGGTGCGTCGAAGATAACGCCTTTACCAAATACCGGAACGGTGGCCTGGTAAGCGGCAGCGCGACTCAGTTTCAGGTCCAGCGTCTTGAGGAAAGCCTCTTGCGCCTCGGGGCCACTCATCAGCACGGTCTGCTGGCCACCCATGTTGAATTCTGCCAACTCGCCGCACTCCCCATTGCAGCGCATCAGGAAGCGGGCGAAATTGACACCGAACTCTTCCATGTGCCCGACTCCGGGCTTCTCGCCACTAACCTTCGGCGGCAATTTCAGCGCCACTGCAGCACGCTCGCTCATTTTGCGTCTCCACCCGTGATCTGTTGGCTGGACATCACGGGCATTTGTTTCAAAATACCTTTCTCTACGCACTCTTTAATCAGGTTGGTGATGTTGGTGTAATCGTACAAATCCAGCTGCTCACACCACTGGTAATTCCCGCCGTACTGGAAGTAAGAAGCCCCAATGACTTTCATGGCGCTGCCGTCTTCGCGTAGTGGCGCGCCGGGTGGTGTCTGCCACCAGGTGGCCATCACGGCGCCGCGAGTCTCGTCAATCACGATTTTGTCATAGGGATAAGTCCAGCCCTTATAGGGATCCATGGCGGCACCGACACAGGTCTCGCGGATCGTTTCGCGCCCCCTGAACTCATACTTGCCATTGGGCGTATCCCAGCCGTAGAGGCAATCTTCGGAATAGCAATCGGCCAAATGGCGCCAGTTGCCCTCTTTCTCAGCCTTGTCATTCACCGCCAGCCAGCGACGCATCATCTCTTCCATTTCTTCACGGCTATACACGGACATCTCACAATCCTCGCTGCATTCACTTTCTAAATTGTAGGAAAGGCGCTATGAAAGCCAAGATAGCCGAGTTATTATATAGTTGCAACTATAATTGGAGTAGCACATGAAGTTCTGGCAGTCACTCGCCTTCGTGGAAATGGACCAGATGGTTGAACTCGCTGTATTCTGCGAGGGCCTAGGATTTCACGGCGTGTCTTATGGTGATCACCTGGTAACCACCAAGGACCAAGTTGACGAATACCTGTACCGTGCTAGCGGCAATATTTTCTGGAACCCGGATACGCACTGGCCGGACCCCTGGGTCATTACAGCCGCGCTGGCGCAGGCGACGACGCATCTACATTTCCTGTCCACCATTTACATACTGCCGCTGCGTGACCCGCTGAGCGCCGCAAAGGCGCTGTCGACTGCCGCGTTCCTGTCACGCGACAGGGTCACACTCGGGGCGGGCGTGGGCTGGCAGAAGGCCGAATTCGATATGACGGGCCAGGACTTCCATACGCGCGGCAAACGAGCGGACGAAATGCTCGAGATCATTCCGCAGCTACTGTCCGGAGAAATGACAGAATTCCATGGCACCTACTACGATATACCCCCGGTTAAAATGTCGCCGGGCACCAACAAGCCCGTGCCGATCATGATTGGCGGCTACGCACCGGCGGCCATGCGCCGCGCCTGCCGCTTCAACGGCTGGATGGCCACTTCCCACGACGAACAGGAAGTGTATCCACTGCTGGAGACGCTCAAGGGTATTCGGGAAGAACAGGGTAGTGCTGACAAACCCTTCGACATTTGGACAGGGGTTAAAAATCCCGGTGACGGCACCCATGAACGACTCGCCGCAGCGGGCGTGACGATGGTCAATGGCTGCAACTTCCTGAACGAAGACGGGCGTACCGCGTTATCGGGCATCGACGACAAGAAAAAACGTATCGAAGCATTTGCCAAACGCTTTGATATAGGGAGAGGCGTGTGACGCTAACTCACACCTGTAGCAATTGAATATGGTCTTTAAGACGGGTTTGATACAGCACCGTCCCCTTGGCAATCTGCACCGGCAAGGGCTCCTCTGACGTATCATTAACGTCGTCAATGATAATCTCCCACGCCAGGAGACTTTGATCACTGCGCACTATGCGTGCACGCGGGTCCACGCCCCTGGCGAGCCCATCCAGCCCACCGCACATACCCCTTGCCAGCAGGGCATGCCAACTATAGGGCATCTCCTCCGCACCGGCCGGGCAGTCGAGCACTTCGATCACGCCGCGACTGTCATCCAGTTTGGTGAGTTTTATGGTGCTGTACTCGCGGGGCATAAAGGCGGGATGAATGCGCAACACTTGGAAAACACCATCAATTCCGGAACCCTTGCAGCCCAGCCACTCACTCAGGCGATGGCTGACCACCCAACTGCTCCCCGTCATCTGGAACTCGCCAATGGCATGGGCCGCTGCTTCACCATAACGCTGCGCAATAGACAGCATAAGACCGGCTATCAGTAGATGTACCTGCACGGCCAGCTCACTGCACACAACCACGAGAGCAGCATGGGAGAGCTGTTCCAGTTGCAGTTGTTCAAATACAGGGCCGGAGTAATCGTCCATGCCACCAGGTTCTATTCCCACCGGGCGTTCGATTGAAACAGCGGCGAGCCGGGTGCTGCTCAGCAATCGGGAGATATCAGGCTCGATGACTTCGTCTGCATCGGGATCAATAAATACCGTCCATTCACAGTGCGGCACACGGTCGGCCGGCACGCGCGGCGGCCGATGTACCGGCACCATGCGGGCGCGGGCATTGGTCGCAATCGCGGTGGCATTGAAAGTGGGGTCCTCAATATCGTGGCACATCACCTTCACCGCGTCCGCGCCGCGCGGTTCGGTCTCCAGCAGGGCGCCGCAGCTATTGAGCCAGAAGCGGCCTTTGTCGGACGCCAACACTTCAAAGTGCACATCGAAGTACTGATGGGTAAAACCGCACTCCAGCTGCAGCCCCTTGAAAATAGTCGCCACGTCCGTACCACCGGCAAAGCCCATCGCTTGCTGCATACGCCGGGTGTAAACCGGACTTGCACCCATCCAGTTGGCGATGGCGATTTCCTTGTAGGCTGCATCGCCGTGATTGATGCGCAGGGCAGCGTAACCCGTGCGGCTGTTGAACTGTGCGCAGAGCATGTACTCCCGGCCCAGTTGCGCCAGCTGTAGTCGGCTGAACTGAAGTAACTTACTATTGCTCAATAATGGCACCCGCAGCGACCTGTCAATCATAGAACGTGATGCCAATCAATATATAAGCATTGTTTTATAGTTACCACTATTTTATAGTCAGCCAGAGTATCGCGCACTTCTTTCTCCCGGATTGGGCCATGACAAACAGCAAAAAACCGACCAAGCTCGAAGTCACCCGGGGCAAGGTGATACAGGCCGCCATCGACTGCATTTACCGGGATGGCTTTCACGCGGCACATACCAACCGCATCGCCGAGGAAGCCGGCGTGAGCTGGGGCGTATTGCAGTACCATTTTGGCGATAAGGACGGCTTGCTACAGGCAGTTATCGATCATATTTTTGACGACTTTGCCGCCACGCTGGAGTCAACCTCACTACAGGGTGAGGATCTGCAGCAGCGGGTAAGACAGCTCATTGACGTGGTCTGGGCGCTGGTCAGTAAAAAGGAGTACCGCGTGAGCATTGCCATACTGCGCAATGCCGGCAAGGACAACTCCTCTAGCATTAACGGGCAGAAACAACTGTCACGCTGGGCGAGAAAAACCTCTCAACTGTGGGACAAGTTGTTTGCAGACAACATTCAAGAACCACAGCAGAGCGAGATTGCTCGCCACCTGCTATTTGCCACACTGCGCGGCATGGTCGACGAAATTAACCCACGGAATGTTAAAACAAAGAAGTCCATCAAACTGGAATGTGACGCACTCAGTGAAGCCATCAGCTTTCTGCTCACTCGAGCCTGAGTCCGTCACTAACCTTTAATCGTTCACACCACATCAAACTCAATTGGCATTTTCTTGATGCCGTGAATAAAACTGGACCGCAGCCAGTTGACGTCGCCCTTCAAGCGGGGGTTACGAATGCGCTTGAGGATTTCCTCGAAGATCACCTTCAGTTCCAGTCGTGCCAGGTGCGAGCCCATGCAGAAGTGCTCGCCGACGCCAAAAGCGCGGTGGCTGTTTTTTAGATCCTCACGCTGCGCCCGGGTAATGTCGAAGGTATCGCCGTCGTTGAACACGTCCTCATCAGCGTTGACTGCCGCATAGTACAGAATAACCTTATCGCCTTTCTTTATCAGTTGACCGCCGACTTCGACATCCTCGGTGGCAGTACGGCGAAAGGCAATAATCGCCGGATCAAAGCGGAGCACTTCTTCGATAGCACCCTCCAGCAAATCCGGGTTTTCCACCAGTTGCTGGTACTGCTGGGGATGTTCCATCAGCAGGCGCATCCCCTGCGAGGTTACCGTGCGCGTCGTTTCGTTGCCGGCCACCATCAGCATGAGGAAAAAGTGACAGAACTCTTCATCGGTGAGTGGCTCGTCTTCTACCGTGCCGTTGAGGAGTACATGAACAATGTCGTCCTGCGGATCATGGCGATGTTTTTCCGCCAACTCATGGGCGAGGAAAAACATCTCGGCCATTGCATTCTCGCCGTCTGCCTGGGAAGTGGCGAGCTCCGGGTCAGACATTCCGAGCATGATATTGGTCAGCTCGAACAGATGTTGGCGCCGGTCAATTGGCACCCCCATCAGTTCGCAAATTGCAATCAACGGCAACTCCGCCGCGATGTCTTCGACAAATTCACACTCACCCCCTGCAACAGCGCGGGTGACGATGTCGCGCGCAATCTCGCGAAAGCGCGGTTCATAGCTGTCGACTTTTTTCGGCGTGAAGGCATTGCGCACCAGACGCCGAAACTTCAGGTGTTGCGGTGGATCCATGTTGATCAATTGCTGGCGCATAAGGACCACCCGGTCGTGATCAGACTCCCACGGCAAACAACTCTTTTCTGCTGATGAAAAGAGCAGGGGGCTCTTGGAAATGAAATCCAGATCTTTCTGCTTGGTCACCGCCCAAAAGCCGGTGCTCGTCTCCGGATCGTCATGCCAGTAAACCGGTTGTTCATTGCGCAGGTACTTGAATACCTCGCGCGGCACGCCGCCTTTATAGGTCTCTGGAGCAGTGAGATCAAAATGTGGACAGCCGGTCATGCGCAGGTACCTCGGAAGATGACTTTTACGGGAGCACAGACTACACCCTAATAGTCCATAGCCACAAGGCCTGTATACGGCCCCGCTAGGCGCTCAGCCGCAAGTGCAATTGGGCCAGTCTGCGCACAAAAATACTGGGCACATGCCTGACAGGGAAAGCGCTGTCCAGATGAAAGCGATGCGTTTGGCGCAGCAGCTCCTGCAGGATGATCCGCGCCTCCATCCGCGCCAGCCTCGCGCCAATACAAAAATGAATGCCGTGCCCAAATCCCAGGTGCTCATGCGGTTTGTCGCGCGCTATATCGAGCTGGTCTGGCGCAGTGAAAACGGTCGGATCACGATTGGCGGCTGCCCACAACAGGAACACTCGCGCTGTTGCCGGCAGGGTCAGGCCACCGAGTTGGGTCTGCCTGAGAACAGCCCGGTAGTGCCCCTTGAAGGGCGATTCCAGGCGCACCACTTCTTCAATATAGCGCTCGATCAGCGTCGGCTGCTCGCGCAAGCGCTGTTGCAGCGCCATGTCCTGCGCCAGCATGCGGATCGCGCTGCCCACCAGGCTGGAGGTGGACTCACCCGCGGCACCCACCAGAACAATCGTGATAGCGACAGCGTCCTGCTGTGAAATCAGGCCTTGCTTCACCCCCTGCGCCAGCTCCGCCATTACGCCGTCCGGGTAGTCAGACGCTGGCTGCTGCTGCGCCACTGCAAAGTGCCGCTGCAGGTACGCGCTCAGCTCCCCTGTGGCGGCACCCAACTCCACCATGCGCGCCAGCGTGGACGTTCCGGCCAGTATATCGCCGCCACTGAAGGCCCAGCCCAATAACTGGTCGACATCCGCAACCGGCAACCCCACCAGCCGTGCCATCACCTTCACGGGAATGGCGTTCGCCAAATCCCCGACACAATCCCCCTGCCCGGCCGCCACCAATTGCTGCACACCCCGGTGCGCCCAAGCGCGGACCTCTTCTTCCAGTGCTGCCACCTTGCGGGCATTCAGTTGCGGTAACACCAGCTTGCGGTGCACCGCGTGAAACGGTTCATCGGCATTCGCGATGGCATCCACCGCGCCACCGAAATGCGTAAGGTCAAACAGCGCGGGCTGGCCTGCCTCATTCGTGACCAGAATGCCGGTAAGGTTGGCCGAGTAGTCCTGCTGGTTCTTCAGCACCTGATGAATCAATGGCCATGAAGACACCAGGTAAACTTCCGTACCGGGTACCTGGTAGACAGGCGCGTCCCTGACCAGCGCACGGTAGAAAGGGTAAGGATTCTCGATAACCTGTGGATCGAGGAAAGGGTAGTCGCCGACAGGCTGCAGGGTGGGCGAGTGTGCCCCTGGATCAGAAGTCATCAAGCTCCTCTACGAGTCGCTGACGGATAATATCGCGCCAGATACCGTAACCGCGTTGGCTGAGGTGCAAGCCGTCGAAGATATAGTTGTCCGGATTGGGCTCGCCATTACTCCCCATCAAGGCGACCGAGGTGTCAATAAAATGCAGGTTCGGGTCAGCTTGGGACCAATTCTCAATGAGCCGGTTGGTGGCTTGGGCAATCGGCCAGACAGCCCAGCGTCGGGGGGATGGGGTGATCCCAAGGTAGAAAATCGGCAGGTCCGGCTGGGTGCTGCGTACCGTCTCGACAAAAGACTGATAGCTTGCCAACAGGACCTCGGGTGCTTTGCTCGCCGCAGGATCAATATCATTGGTCCCGGCAAAGACCACCACCGCGCGCGGCTGGTAGGCGTTAACCAGCCGCTTGGCATAGTGGACGACAGCGTTGAGCTTCGCTCCCCCAAAGCCATGCTGGATGACTGGAATGGGAGACATATCCTCCTCCAGAGAGCTCCACAGTCGAATACTTGAACTCCCGATAAAAACCACCGCCTGCCCAGGCGCATAACGGTTTCGGGTTTTCGCTTCAAGGGTAGTGATCGCCTCTTCCCAGACCAACGGGTCCTCGCTGCGTGCCCTCTGAATTTCCCCATAGAGTTGCCACGCGGGCCAGCTGAGGCCGAGCAACAACAGCCCCAGCAGCACCGCGATAATCTTGACACCCTTTTTCAGTGTCCCCAACGCTCAATTCCCCGCCCTGAAACCAGTGGCAGATTACCAGAGTTCAGGCGTTGTATGGCACATGGGTGACCGCTATCATCAACGTTATTTTCTATAATACGGATATTACAAGTGGCATTTTTTCAGGCTCGCGCAGAATCCCGTCCGCAGCACCCCAAACGTCTATTCCTGACGCTGTTGCTGACTGCCTGCCTCGCGCTGCCGGTGCTATTTCCCCTCAATAAGGCCACGGCAACTCCCACCACTGATGTCTGGCTCGCCGTTGACACTGACAATCTCAGCCTTGCCGTGATGCAGGGCGACACCCCGCTCAAGGTGTTTGAGAACATTGCCATTGGCAGTAATGGCCCAACCATGATCAAACACCGCGGCGATGAGAAGACGCCCCTGGGAGAATTTACGATTACCCAGGTTAAGCCCAGCGCGCGATTCAAGCTATTTATGGCGATAAGCTACCCGAACCTGGACCACACGGAACGAGCGTTTCAGGAGCAGCGCATTGACGCGAGGGAATACAAGACTCTGACCTATGATCTGAAACATGGGCGACCGCCCTCACAGAACACCAGTCTCGGTGGCCAGCTGGGTATTCACGGCGTTGGCTCTGGCGATATGAAAATCCATGAATCCGTCAACTGGACGAATGGCTGCATCGCCCTGACCAACGATCAATTGCTGGAATTGGCCGGGTGGGTCGCAGTGGGCACCCGGGTGGTCGTCCGCTAACTGGCAAAAAGTCAGGTAAACAAAGTCTTGCGATTAGGCTCAGTATCTCTGAAAATAGCCGCCGGAGGTGCTCGCCGACACGCTTTGGCGACATTGCCCTAAATCGAACCGTACAGCCCGTTGTTAAAAAGGGGAGGCGCGGTTCAAAATGGAAAGACCAAATAGGCCGGGTAACGGCTGACTACACTTAGAGGACGAGATTATGCGTAATTCGCTCAAGACCACGGCAGCAGCATTCATGTTGGTAGCTGTAACAGGACTGACCGGCTGTGCCACCACCAGGGATCTGGATGCACTGAAGCTGGAAGTAGACAAAGCCCAAGCATCAGCCACTCAGGCCGCTGCTGATGCTGCAGCTGCAAAAGCGAAAGCTGATGCTGCACAGCAGTGTTGCAATGCCAATACCGAAAAAATGGACCGTATGTTCAAACAGTCCATGAACAAGTAGTTCATCGGGCACCTCTTTACCGGGGTTCCATCATCCTCTAGCAATAGTAAGATGGCGTAACCCCGGTTCGTTAAGGCTTCACCCCCCCGTCGAGATTACCAACGGCAAACCGGTCTTTCGATCGATCTCTGCTTCAATTGCACCACTATCCAATTTAGTTGATCGCCTGGCTGTGGCTTCATTCACCGCAATCATTGCCTCTTGCACCATTGCGCCCCTGGTATTCGGGTACTCCTCCAATGGTGGATGTACTTCGATGTACAACTTGCCGCCATACCAGCCAGCCTTGATCGGTTGGTTGACAATATTGACCGGGGTGCCCACTGGCAGTTGCGGAAAGAGCCTCGCAATATCCTCAGGCAACATACGTATACACCCGTGAGACACCCTCATGCCAACGCCTATCGGCTTGTTGGTGCCATGTATCAAATAGCCCGGAATGCCCAGACCCATGGCGTAGGCACCCAAGGGGTTATCAGGGCCGGCGGGCACTAACATCGGCAGCGGGTCGCCCTTTTCAGCGTGTTCACGACGAATGGACTCCGGTGGTCGCCAGGACGGATCTTTGGTCTTGGACACGATCTTGGTTTGGCCCAGAGGCGTTGCCCAGTTCATGCGCCCTATGCCGATGGGAAAGGTTTGCACCTGCGCTGGTCGACCGGGTTGTTGGGGAGGATAATAATAGAGGCGCATTTCGGGCAGGTTCAACACGATCCCCTTGCGCGGCGCACGAGGCAATATGTATTGCGACGGAATCACGACCTGGGTTCCTGCACCAGGCAACCAACTATCGACATCCGGGTTGATGCGTTCGATCTGTTCCAGACCGATTCCCGAGCGCCTGGCGATTTCTATCAGGGTGTCTTCATGGACGGCCACAATCGTTCTGGGCGCGCCGATGACGTCAAAATGCTCTGACTGGAGGTCGTAGGTCACCGCCAGGACGACGGGGGAAAGCAACAGGGCCAAAAGAGCGGCTACAATTTTCATAAGGCTATAATTCAGCAGGTTAGCGAGGGTTTTAAAGGCGCACGATAATGCAGTGTTAGGGGCAAACACAACCCAGAGCGCCACCAGATGAGGAAAATGCACAGTGAAAAAGCGAAAACACAGCCCAAATCCCCATTTATACTAGTGGTACTACGTGCGGCTTGTCGTACCGGTTCAGACCAACCCATCAAAAGGAGCGTGCAGAGCAGATGGAAACCGAATCCATGTTGTTGTGGGGCTTGCTCTTTGGATCAATCGGCGTGGGGTATTTTATCTATGGGCGCAGGCAGGAAAAAATAATCCCGAGATATTGTGGTATCGCGCTCATGGTGTATCCGTATTTCGTCCCGAACGTTTATTGGCTGGTAGGTGTCGGTCTGGCGTTATTGGCACTGCCCTATTTTTTACGCCAATGATGGCCTATTCACGGTAGAGCTTCAGACCCTTGCCATAGGGATTGTTCGGGCTGTCGCTGCAGTAAGGGCTACCCGCGCGATGGCGCAAAACTTACTGCCTGCGCCACACCCAGGGCGGTATCGGATGCGGGTCTGCCCACAGCCCCCACTTCCTGGCGATGGCCTCGCGCTCTGCGGATTCAAATCGACCCCGGTCCTGCGCACTCTGATCGTCAGCATAGTATCGATACCACCAGGCCATACCGGCCAGAATCTGTGCGTGATTGATGTGGAGGGTGTTACCGCACGAGGGGCAATCGTGCGGCCGCACCCACACGTTGCCCAGAATACGTCCATACCTGTCGTATTTGATCGACCTCACAAGCACCTGCTGCCCGGCCACTATCGACTCCAGGTATTTACGCGACGCACTTCCGAATGATTGAGATTTTTCAGGCGCATCGATACCGTTGAGGCGCACTCGATGCACCACATTATTCGCATCAAGCACCTTTATCGTATCCCCATCCGTGACGGCGATAACGCGGCCCTGTAGTTCACTCTCAGCGGGAGACTTGTCGTGACCGGGCGCATCCTGCTGATTATGGCAGTGATGCTCCCCTGTACTGCGACTGGTATGACAGCCCGACGCGTCGAGGCCGCCGGGATGCGCAGTGACTGCGCAGGCAACGAGCAGCAGGCATGATGCGGCAATATACGCCGCCAGGGCCGCTGCTTTACTCACTTAGATGTCCACGACGGGATAACAGGGTTCGCCCCACAACGTACCCGGATTGTCCATCATCAGCTTGACAATGAAAGGCACCAATTTACCGAGAAAAGCTGAACAATCTCGCAACTGATCCCGATTGACGCGACTGTTCCAGGTTGCCCCGCCATGGATCAGCTGGTTGCGCAAGGTATACATACGCGACAACACGATGGCCAGTACAGCGGCAGTATCATGGCTAGCCAGCGCTTGGTGAGCGGATACCTTGGCCCGCTCAAATTTGGACTTCCACTGATCTTTCGCCAACTGCCCATTGTGGAAATCCCAAAAGGGCTGGAAGACATACTGATTATTGAGCAGCACCCGTATCGAGTGCGGAAACTCGGTCCAGATCAGTTTATAGAGATCGTCATCCTTATCCATATCGAGCAGCTTCTGGAGAAATAGTCCAAACACTTTCTGCTGCGAGGACCGCTCCTGGTTGCCAATCTCATTGGCGTAGGCGGCATTGAAGGCAATCCACAGAAAAATGAAACGCGCATCGACGTCCTCACACTGCTCGGCACGCTCCAGCCAGCTGAGCGCCCGATGGACACGCAGCGCCATATTGGTGGGGTAGCCGTCCCGCTCTTTGCGCTGGCGCGCCTTCAGTAATGCATGGTTCATGAACTCGCCCCGTAAAAGTCTTGTCGCTATCGATTGTACTACTCAGGGAACTGTCGACGCGCACACAGGCGCCGGCAGGCTAAGGAAGTCAGTAGATAAATGGTGAGTCGCTAGATACACTGCTCGATTGTCCACACACGAGTCGCCCAATGAACCCTTCCTGGAATATGCTGGACCCTGCAATAATGGGCGATGAAATCACCATGCACAAGCTGTTCCGACAGCTGCGTGAAGATGATCCCGTCTGCCTCGTGGATCATCCTGATTTTGAACCCTTCTGGGCGATTACCAAATACGAGGACATCAAAGCCATCAGCCAGAATAATGCGGCCTTTCTCAATAACCCCAGGACAGTCCTGATCCAGCGGGAATTTGAGCAAGCCCTGCTACAGAAATTCGGGACACGCAACGGGCTGGAAACGCTCATTCATATGGACAATCCCAAGCACAGGAAATTGCGCAATGTGACACGGGACTGGTTCAAGCCAGCGCCCATCGACAAACTGGGCGCTGATATCCAGGTTATTGCCAAACAGTATGTCGACAAGATGGAGGCCATGGACGGGAAGTGCGATTTTGTGAAGGATATCGCCCTGCTCTACCCGCTGCGGGTGATCATGTCGATTATTGGCGTTGCGCCCGAAGAGGAGGGCATGATGCTCAAGCTGACCCAGGAACTGTTTGGCGGCCAGGACCCCACCCAATCCAGGGGCATCAATATAGACGACGGTCTTGGCGTCTTGATGGACTTTTTTGCCTACTTCACGGTCGTCGTGGAGGACCGCAAGAAAAATCCTACCGGAGATCTGGCGTCCCTACTGGCCAATGCCCTGGTTGACGGGGAACCCATGGAGCAGATGGATCAAATCAGCTACTTCATCATCACCGCCACAGCCGGACACGATACCACGTCCGCCACCATCAGCGGCGGCATGAAGGCCCTGCTGGAACACCCGGAGCAGCTGGAAAAATTGCGCAAGAATCCGGCGCTTGCCAAACAGGCAGCCCGCGAAATGATTCGCTGGGTATCACCTGTAAGACACATGATGCGCACCACCACGGAAGACGTTGTACTGCGCGGTCAAACCATCAAGGCCGGTGAAAATTTATGCTTGTGGTACCCGTCTGCCAATCGCGACAGTGATGCCATCGACCATCCCGATACTTTCGACATTGAACGTGACAACCGTAACCAGCTCGCCTTCGGCTTCGGCGGACACATGTGCCTGGGACAGCATCTGGCAGTACTGGAAGTCGAACTGTTCTTTCAGGAATTGCTGCCGCGCCTCAAGCATATTGAACTTGCAGCGGATCCCGAGTGGGTACAGGCTATTTTTGTTGGGGGGCTTAAGTCACTGCCGGTGCGGTATTCGTTTGAGTCGCGCTGAACGCAACCTAAGGACCATCCGTTGCGGGTAGAAAAAGAAACATAAATGATCCATATAGGAAGAGGAAAGACATAAGAAAAATAGAACACAAGACTACTTTTTCTTTCCGAAAAGCCATCCAAAAAGGAAAAGCGACCAAAGAAAAACACAAACCATTGATCGCAGACGATAGAAGAGATACTAACCACATATTGTTATGGAGAAAGTTTTCAGTCAAAAAAGTCGTCAAAATTGTATGCGCGCTTAAAATCACAATAAGGGACAGGTTCGTAATATTTGCGTTCTCAATAAACAAAGACCCCGCCAGAACCATCCCAATAGATAGCAAGAAAACTCTATCTGCTACATTTGTCACTCTATATATTCCTATGTTTAGTAAGGCCAGTTTTGACCGGGAGCAGTTGGCACATTGGGGGCATTTCCGCCTGACCTTTCAATTATATTGTCAGCTGCAGTATTGGAATTTGGCCCCCAAAGCCTATACGGGCCTTGTGAATAATGGTCTCCGTTGCGCTTTACGACATCATCAAAAGCATCCTGTGATGGATATATTGGAGGAATAGGTATGGGATGGTTTTCATCCCCTCCTTGTGGGTTCTCGAACGCGGCACTGTCACTATGATATGTATCATCCGGATTTCCTGGATCAGTTGGCGATGTATTCCCCATCGACAAAGAGTACTGATCGTCAATGACCTTGTTACCGCATTTATCATTGTGCCAAACGATAACCGCACAATGCTTTTTCCAAGGAACAAGACTTAGTGGCCTACATGTCATCGTTACTTTCAATCCGAAAGGATCAATATTAACCAAGGGGCTTTGAAGTGCGTACGAATAAGTGTTTAACCCCGCATACAGGCCAATCGGATCACTTTGAATGTATCTCCCAATACTCGGATCATAATCCCTAAAATAGTTGTAGTGTAGCCCTGTCTCCGCATCTTTGTACTGCCCGGGGAAGCGCTTGTTGTACTCTACCTCGGCGTAGTCCACAAAGGTTTCCCCAAAGGGTGTGGCTTCGATGTCCCCGATCACGCTGCCGCCTTGATTGGTCAGCAGGGTGGGTGTACCGAGGTGGTCGGTATGCACATATTGCACTGCGATGGTGCCAGAGGCTGGCGTCGTGGATACCTGGGCGATGGGTTCGCCATCGATATTGATGTGCTGCCGCAGGGCTTGCCCACTACTATTGAGTTCTGCAATGAGATTCCCTTCCAGATCGTACTGGAAGATGGTGGTGACTCCACCGACTTTTTTGGTCATACGCTGGCCCAGCGCGTTGTAGGTATAGGTCGCCGCCTGCACGGGCGGGTTGATGGGTTTGAAGATGGCGGTAATGGGCCAATTGTCAGCGGCCGTGTTCTGGCCGAACGAGGTGCTACAACTGGTGATGCTGACGTAGTTACAGTTGGTCCATTTCGCGAAGGTCCATCCCGGTGCGGGCACCGCGGTAAACACTTCTGATCCAGCAGTCGCATAGTCCTTGGCACATGCCCCGACATTATTCGTGCAGTTAAAATTTCCGCTCTGGCTGGTGACAGTGCCTTGCCCCACAATGGTGGTTGTAATACGACATCCGCTGAGTAACAGCAACAGCAATGTCAGTACAGATATTCTATTCATATTTGAGACTCCTGATCCTTGGAGTTACGGGGTTACGCTATCCATGCGGTTGGTATTGTCGTATTGGGGTTTCATATGCATACCGTCAGCCCGGGTTTCGTCCACCAGATTGCCGACTGTGTCGTAGAGAAATTTGCGTTGCTTGACAGGGCCAGTGCCCGTCTGACTATCGATTTGTTTAAGTCGATTACTTGTCTGCGGATAGATGTACGTCTCCGTGGTGAGCTGCCCTCCCCGATCGAGGGTCTGCTGTATGCGATTGCCGACTTCATCGTAGTCATAGCTGATCGCACCGTACTTGCCGGTCGCTGTTTCCAGTCGATTCAGCACATCGTAGCTGTACACTTCGCTGCGGGTAGGATCCATCGGGTTTTCGATTGCCCGGATGTTGTTGACCGCGTCATAGTCATAGAGCAGGTTCTGCTTGCCTGTAATCGTCTGGGTTGCCAGGCGACCATCAAGGTCATAGTTTCGGTTCATCTGCAGGTTGTTGCCGAATTTCATCTCCTTCAGCGGACCGAAGGGCTGGTATTTGATAACATTTGCCACGACCACTTCGTTGGCTGTAGCGTTGTCCTGCCGTTTGACTCTAAGGACCTGACCGGCCGTATCCAATGTGTATTTCACGAGCTGCCCGTTGGGATATTGCACCCGGGTCAGGCGACCGGCACCATTGTAGGTGAAATTTGTAACCAGATTGGCAACAGAGCCTCCACTCGGCAAGTTCACGACGTTGATTCGGGAAACAATGCGACCCAACGCATCATTGACGTAGTTCGTCACACCACTGGCATCGGCAATAGTACTCAGATGACCCTTGCATAAGGTGCAGTACGACCCATTGTCGTAGCTGTAAGTCACATTCTTGCTGGGCTCAGCGGGATAGCTGATGGTCTTTAAGCGGTTCAGTGCATCATAGGTGTAGTTGGTCACCACGTTCCTGGCATCGATTTGGCTCAGCCGGTTGCCGTGCTCATCATAGGTATAAGTGGTGATCCCGGTATCGGGGCTGTTCACTTGCTTGGTGTTTCCAAAGCCGTCATAGATGTAATCCGTTATCAATCCCCGCTGATCAGTGACACCGTCAACACGGTCCTCGCTATCGTAGGCAATGGTCATAGGATTATTGTCGGCATCTGTCACGGTCCGCAGACGATTTAATGCATCAAAGTCTTGCTGAGTGGGTGGATTGACGCCATCGTTGATCGATTCAAGATGATCCTTATCGTCATACTGGAAGCGGGTATTCTGCCCATTTGAGCCTAACATCCTGATCATTCTGCTCAGTTCATCGAACTGGTAATCCACGGACCGCGTTGCGATGTTTGATGCATCTTTGAATGACATGAAATCGGGGTTGCCCTCTCCATCAAGGGTATACTCAATACGCTCTCCGAGACGGTTCTGGATACCTTCCAACCGGTGGGCATCATCATATTCATAGTCGAAATAGGTAGCGTCGGGAAGAGTCACGCGCGTTAGCTGCCCTACATTGTCATACGAAAGATCCGTCAGCGCATTGATACCACCGACGTCCTGAGTAATGGAGTCAAGCCAACCGCGAGGTGTGTAGGCCGGCGTGGCGACCTTACCATTTGGATCAATAATTTTACGCGGTTGGCCACGGCCATTATGGTTCTGGAACTGGGTTACATGACCGACTGCATTGGTCATTTGGGTCAGGTAGCCCTGGGCTGAATACTCATAGAGTGTGGCGTCTGCGATGGCACGTGGCCCATCGACCCTCATCGTTTTGACCCGGGTGTCAGTGCCCGGATCATAGTAGGTGAACGTCGTCGTCCAGACTCGACTGTTACCGTTAGTCGCATAGGGCACTGCACTGGTTGTGAGATCAGTTTCTGTCTGCGTGTGCAAACGACCGTTCGGGTGATACGTGTAATCGGTTTGCTTCTGGTTCGACACGATTTCCTGTCTCTTCAGGCGTGTGGTGCTATCCCAATCGAGCGTGAAGATGCGTTCTTCCGTGGAGCCCTCCCCCTCCACACGCTTCTTCAATAGGCCATTGCGGCCAGTATCAGTAAAGTATTCGTAGTAAGTTGTACTTCCCGCCTTATCCACTTTGCGTTTTACCCAACCGTTCTCAGGGTAATATTCCCTACTGCGCACGTCGGCCAAACAGTTGGTCGATGCGATGCCTTCCACCGTTTTAACATTACTGACACCGAACCGGCGTTCCAGATGGTAAACAGTGTCCTTGCCCAACGCATTGGTGACGGCAACTCTCGGATCCATTGCGTCGTAGATGTTCGTGTAGTCAAAAGTGCTCTGACCAACCGTACCATCAGACAGCCCGCTTGAGGTGGCACGGCCCTGCGCATCGTAGGTGATGGTTTTGTACAGATCATCATTTTCGTCAGTTATCCCTGTGACAAGATTAAGGTTAGCGTCCTCATAGTGATATCGACGGTACGGGTTGTCTTCTCCAAAAGGGTTGGAACCTGAACTGCCTGGTGTTGCATCGGGATAGGAGACATATTCAAGCTGGGCATTGGCGTTATAGCGGTATCTATAGGTTTGGCCATCAGGATCTGCCATTGCCGTGATACGGCCACTGGCGTCAAGCGTCAGCGCAAGATCATTGCCATAATCCTCTGATACTTGCACCGTGGTCGAGGTGGGATAAGTCACGCTTACACCCCTGCCATTAGCATGGCGAATCCTTAGTAGTCTGCCGTTGCCATCAAACCATTCTTTATCTCCGGAAGACATTGTGTATAGCCACTGGGTGCCCTCACGTGTGAGTGTGTCTTTCACATCGGGATCGGGCTTCCACACCCCACTATTCAGTACAAATTGAACGGCACGTCCGGTTTCTCGATAAATCGTCACAGTGTGGATGCCTGGGGTAGTGTTTGAAGTTCCTGTGATCCTGGCATACTGACGGTAACTGAAGAGCCATTTTTGATTGTAGCTATTCCAGTGTCTCCTAAACTGCAGCATATCTTCGCCCGCAGAGGAAAAATCTATTTCGGAGATTGTCTTATTTCCGGTTGAGTAATTGACCGGATTATTGGTTGACTCTTCACAGTCAGGCTCATTTTTTTCGTCGATTTCGTTTTCACATTGTTGGGTAAACGGATTGTATACCAATGGTTCCACGCACTGGGCAGGCAAGATGTCGGCGTGGGAGAAATTACAGAAAAGTCCAGTACAGGGGCTGCAAACGGTCCCGGGTAGAGTGTATCTAAAACTACAATACCAGCGCCCGCTACTGTAACTGACGTTTTCGGCGCACCATTCTATTGGCGGCTCAACTGCATTAGTGCAGGCTGCTTCCCTGGTGGGACCTGTGCCGATAATACTATTGGATATCTTCACGTAAAAGTATTCCGCGTGGGCAGTTGCCGGCACTAGAGAAAAAAGAATTAGCGGAAATGCGAAGGTGATATAGGCCCGTCTCCAAGCAGCCTTAACAAGAATCAGAGGGAAAACGCCTGAACGTGACCTGGAATTGAATTTCATCCTTGAAATTCCTCGAGCTGTTGTATGCACAATTTATTTTAGGGAAAAAGCACTTTTAGACAAGTCCTGAATATCGTCAATTGCACGCAAAGGAAATCAGGCAAGCCTCTGCGCGATCTAGTGGGGAGAAATAGCCACCGGAATATTCCCCATCCGCGGCATGCCAGTGATCGGGTCATAATCCTCATCGGTGCGCACGAGTCGGCCGGTATTGGCGCCGAGTTCCGCATAGCGATCGTCTTCATCCACCAGTCCGCCAAACGCATGGGCAATGGCGACTACGCCGGGCCGCAGGGTGTCGTCGCCCTCCACTACGGCTACGATTCCGTCGTGAGGCGTAGAGATACGCACCCTGTCACCCTCGCTAACACCCACCGCGCGCATATCATCCGGGTGCATCCAGACAGGATTCCAGGGCTTGTTGCCATTGAGTTTGGCAATCGAGCGACCGGAGGAGTTCATAAAGTTGTTGTGCCGACGCGGGATGTAGCGAAACGGGAAATCCGGCGTGTCCTGCAATGCCCGATAATCCTGCGCCAGCACCTCCTCTAACTGCGCCATCATCACCGTGTTGCCGCAATCCAGGCGATCTGCACACGCGGGTTCACGCGGCTGCACCATCACATCACTGTCAAAGATGTGCCCGTGCGGATAACGCTTCACATCCTCCAATGGAATGCGCGAGTGAGCACAAATTGCGCCGTATAGGGCTTCGATATCCGGTTTCTGCGTGCGACTCAGCGGCATGATTTCATGGGGCGCCTCCTGGTAGCGGGAAAAGCCGAAGGCAGACACAAAGACCAAATCGAGATCGAGATGATCGGCCATGCGATAAAAGAAATCCCACTCTTCCACCAGGTCCGAGCCGTGCGGCACATCGGCCACCGCCTCAGAATACTGCGCATAGGCATTGGGAAAGCCGATACCGGTGCCAAAATATTTGATGACCTCCCCGCCCTGGCTCATACCCGGCGTTTCCAGTGTCTGCTTGCAGGCGATGACATAATCAGCCAGCCGCGCGGTGGCGGACATCTCCACATCCAACGTCACCAGTAACTCCAGGCACTCCATGGCCTGTTGCGTTTTGCGTTGGTCGGGCCACGCCGCCATCGGGTTACCGCCGATACAGATGAGGGCTTTCACCTGGCCCTCCCCGGGCAGCAGTATTTCGTCCGCCAGTGCTGCAGTCGGCATACCGGCTGCAGTATCCGTCAGGCCGCGTACGCGCAACTTTTCGCCAAAACCCCAGGCTTTGAAGGGCGCGAACGCCTGCGCTTTTGGCGTATAGGCGGGCAACATGGCATTGGGCCGGGTGACGCGTTGCCCCGCGCGGGTGTAGGCGCCGCACACCGTGTTGAGGCAGGCCACCAGATAGTCCTTGAGATTGCAGTACATGGAGAAACTTGCGCCGGTGCCGCTGTTGGCATGGCGTAGTCGCGCGTTTGCGAACACACGCGCAGCGTTGATCAGTTGCTCGGCTGGGATGCCGGCACGATCCGCAACATAGTCGGGAGTGAAACCAGCTACCGCCGCAGACAGTTCTGCAAAACCGCTGACATTGTCCGCGACAAAGTCTTTGTCATAAAGATTCTCCGCGATGATGATATGGATCATCCCGGCAAGTATGGCGTGGTCTTCACCGGGGCGGCACTGCAAGTGAATGGCCGCCTTGCGTGCGCAGTCCGACACCCTGGGATCCACAACAATTAACTGCAAACCTCGGGCCTGTGCTTCCTTCAGTTTCTGCGCCGGATTCTGCCCCGGTAAGCCCGCCGACTTGGAGATGATGGGGTTATTGCCGACCAGCAGCCATGCATCCGCCTGCTCAAAATCCGGCTCACCGCCCAGCCATTTGCCGTGCAGCGCCATCGAGATCTGTTTGCCGGGCTGGTCGATAGTGTTGGAGGTAAAGAACATGCGCGAGCCGATCGCTCGCATGAATGCATTGCCCATACTCGCCGCCGTCGGCTGACCGGCGTTGGGCGTGCCGACATAGAACGCAACCGCGCGCGGCCCGTACTGATCGACAATCGCCTTGATCCGCTCGGCCACCTCAATGGCGGCCTGTTCACTCGCTATGGGCGAGTGGCTACCATCCGCCTGCCGTTTCATCGCATGCAGCAGACGGCCCTCATGATTATGTAACTCCGGCAGCGCCCTGCCCTTGGGACAGGTATACCCTTTGAACATTGGGTTATCCGGGTCACCGGTGACCCGCGTCACCTTGCGCCGCCCATTATCGTCCTCGACCTCGGCCAGCACTCCACAATGCGCGATACACAAGCGGCAGATAGTGGGGACGATTTTGCTCATCAGGGATCCTCTATGTCAGCGGGTAGCTTGCTTACTCACTCTAGCTGTCCCTTCTTTCCTGGACGCTGGCACTATCTTTTTGCCGGCCGGGCTATTGCTCGCCCTCTTACTACCCTTTCGGGTGGGGCTTGTATCGCGCTTTTGTGTGGTCGCGGTCAGCCTAACACCCAGTACGCCCATTACCGCCAGTATGCTTTTCAATGTTGGGTTTCCATCCTCACTGAAAGAGCGATACAGATGCTCCCGGGACAAGCCGGATTCTCTGGCAATCTCCGTCATACCCTTGGCACGAGCGACAGTGCCAAAAGCATGGGAGATGTAGCCAGGGTCCTCAGTTTCGAGCGCAGCTGCCATATATTCAGCAATGGCCTCTGCGTCTCGAAGGGTCGCTGCCGCATCGAATTTTCCCAATGTTTTAGACATCATATTCCTCCTTCAATTTCTGTGCCCTCTTGATATCGCGCTTCTGGTTTGATTTGTCTCCGCCACATAAAAGCACAATCAACTTGCGCTCCTGCGTTGTGTAGTACAAACGATAACCCGGACCATAAGGGATCCGAATTTCGCTAACACCCTGACCCACCGCTTTGAAATCTCCAATCAACCCAAATTGTAACCGTTCGATGGATGTGGTGACACGGGCCACAGCACGGCTATCACGCAGTTCCCGATGCCACCGTTCAAACTCTTTGGTTTGGGCCACTTCATACATTGGCAAAGTGTAGCTTATAAAGTACATATAGTCCAGCAATCAGGTGAAACAGTGGTCATCCATACACGTCGTGTAGACGCGCAGGTGGCTGATTCGGGTGATGGATAGCGCCGCGCTATCGGCCTATTATGAGAGGCCAAAATCCAGGGATGGTGAAATTGTAATGCGTGAAAAAAACAACATCGGCCAGATCAACGTCACCCTGGCAATCAAGGGCGACTCGTCCCTTCCCGAAATCAGCACAGACGCATTGGGCGAACTCACCACCGGGCCGCACGGTTTCCTCCGCCTACTGGAAACCCAGCTCGGCATTCCCGCGCGGGACATTTCCTTCACCACCCGCCTGATCCAGTACCTAGGCTGTATCGACCAAGTGGATCATACGAACGTCTTCTACCATGCATCCTACGAGGCGGACCCGTTCTCGGTCGCCAGAACCCTGCTGCAGTGGCGCGACCAGTGGTACCTCGCGGGCTGGCAGGGCATCTTCTCAAAGGATGTGCCGGGCAAACTAACGGACATGGCCACCATCGAGCAGCTCGCCTGCCAAGCTGTGGAACCCGGGCTGGGCCAACGCATCCAGCGCGTAATGCAATTGCTGCCAGACAACCCTATCGCCGTGGGCGCCATCACCCTGCGCGATGCACTCTCCGACTTCCCCCACCTGTGGCGGCAACTCATCAAGGCCGTTGGTACGCCGCTGACGGAAATCGCGCAAGCCACATCGCAGGGCCGCGCGGAGACGGATCTCCACCGCCTGCAACAGCACCTGCTGCAAAACACCAACCAGAAAATTCATCTGCGCGGCGATGGCACCGTCATCGTGCTGCGCGCCGACTCACCGCAGGAGAGCACGCCGCTCACCGCGCTGCTCACGCAGAGCTGGCTGACACAGGCGCCACAACAATCCATCGCCGTGCTGGCCGAGGCCCGGGGTGAATTGCTGGATGATACGTTGGAACATTTGCACAGCCCGCGCCTGGGCTTCAGCGCGCTGTCACCGTGGCGCCCGGTGTTCCAGGTGTTGCCACTGGCCTGTGAACTGCTGTGGGAACCGCTGAATCCCACGGCCCTGTTCCAGTTCCTGTCCCATTCGGTGGGGCCCATTCCAGGACGCATCAGAACCACGCTGGCGCAGACTGTGGCCAACACACCCGGCATTGGCAGCAAGGCCTGGGAAGACGCCATCACGGTGAGCCTGGAGAGCGAGGATAAGCCCAAGCGCAAAAGGCTGGAAAAAGATATTCGCTACTGGCTGCAGTCGCCGCGTTTTTCTGCGCACGGTGGTGTGGACAGTAAGACACTGTCTGAGCGCGTGCGCAAAGTTGCCGACTGGTTGCAAAGCTCCAGAGAAGCGAATGACGACCCGGCACGAAAATCTCTCTACAACATCGCCCTCAACCAGGCGCTGGAATTTGTCAGTGCGATAGACCGTTTGAAGGCGCACGGACGCGATATGCTCACCCAGGACAACGTACGGCGCTTGATTGAAGACGTGCGCGGTACCGGCGCACCGATTACCGACCGCAGCGCCGAGGTCGTACCAGGCCAGCCCAGGGTATTGCGCGCCGACCATGCGGGCGCCTTCGGTTGTCTGGCCGAGAATGCAGTGGACAATGTGATCTGGTGGGATTGCCAGGCCAATGACCGCGTACACCGCTGGCCCTGGTCGCGCACCGAACGCGCGGCACTCGCGGCCAACGGCGTGCACCTGCAAGCGGAGGACGAGCAGTTGGAATGGCTGGGCAACGCGTGGCTGCGCCCGGTGCTGGCCGCACGCGAGCGCTGCACCTTCATCCTGCACGACGACGCCGAGCGGCATCATCCGATCTGGGACCAGATTGCCAGTCTCACCGAGGGCCTGCCCATCCTGCATATCGCCAGCAGTGATACGGCTAACCAACTTGGCGTCGCACAATGTCCGCTGCAAGCGCGCAACCTGCCTGCAAAAGTGCGCTGGTGGCAGTTGCCAACGTCAGTGACGCTACCCGAACGTGAAGCCGAATCGTTTTCCAGTCTCGACACCTACATCCACAGCCCCTATCAATGGCTGCTGCGCTATGCGGCGCGCATCCGGCCCGGCTCACTCGGTAGTGTGAATGATGGCAGCCTGCTCAAAGGCAGCCTGGCGCACCGCCTGTATGAAGAGTTCCTCAACGCGCACCCCGCGATCAGCAGCATCGACACCCGCGCCATCGACGGTTGGATCGATGCGTACATCCCCACTCTCCTGCAACAGGAAGGCGCACTGCTGCTGGAATCCGGCCGCCAGGCGGAGTGCGAACGCTTTATCACCCAGGTGCAGGAATCGCTCACCACGCTGGTGGAGCACCTGCAATCCGCCGGTGTGATAAGCGTACAAATGGAGTTGTGGCAGGAAGGACTGTACGGCGGCGGTAAACTGAACGGTTCCATCGACCTGCTGGCCACCCGCACCGATGGGTTGGAGGCGGTGGTCGATATCAAATGGGGTGGCCGGAAATACCGCCGCGATGCGCTGCTGGCGAACAGCTACCTGCAGTTGGCGACCTATGCGCAGCTGCGGCGCAACAATGGCGCCGCGTTATCACCCGCACTCAGTTACTTCATCGTGATGGATTCAACCATGCTCAGCCTCGACCACGCCTTCTTCCCCAATGCGGATATTCTCAAACCCGAGGGCGAGGAGAACGCCGCGCAGTACTGGCAGCGCTTCGAACACAGCTGGCGCTGGCGCAAGGCGCAGTTTGATCGAGGCCTGGTGGAAGTGACCGCGTCTGACACTGCACTCACCGCTGATTCCACGGCGGACGAGAACGGCCTGTCCATCCCCGAGGCCAGCGACAATTTTAACGATTACCGCGTCCTCACCGGCTGGGGGCCCAATGCCTAAGGATCAGAGCATGCGCTCAAACATACACTTCATCAGCGCCGGTGCTGGCAGCGGTAAAACGTACTCCCTCACGCAGAAGCTGGAAAAACTGCTGTCATCGAAAACAGTGACGCCAGCCGGGGTGATCGCCACTACCTTCACCAAACTGGCAGCGGGCGAACTCAAGGAGCGAGTGCGCGGTGCGTTGATCGAGGCTGGCCAGTTAAAGGTGGCCAATCAGATGGAACAATCATTGATCGGCACCGTAAACAGCGTATGTGGCGAGATCCTCAGGCGCTTTGCCTTCGAAGCGGGTATGCCGCCGGACCAGCAGGTACTGGAGGAAGCGCAGGGCGATGTACTGTTCTACCAGGCCATGGAGCAGGCGCTGGCCGATAACAAACTGCTGATCCGCCAGATGAACGCCACCTGTCACCGCCTGCAAATACTTGACCGGAAAAATCAGCTGAGCTGGCGCGCGGAAGTTAAAAGCATCAGCGACGCCGCCCGCGCCAACAACCAGTCGCCCGACGACATTCGCCACCTTGGCAAAGCCAGCGCTGATCAGTTACTCGCGCATTTTCCCAAGGCCACCAGCCGCGAGCTTGACCGGCTACTGCTGAATGCCATTGAACACGCTATAAGCGGCATCGATATCGATGTGGACGGCACCAAGGTGACGCGCGAGTACGTCTCACTCATCACCGGCATCCGTGCGGGATTGTACAAACAGCGCGCCACCTGGCCCGAGTGGATTTCCCTGTGCAAGAAAATGCCCGGCGCCAAATCCAAATCGTTTGCTGAACCCATCGCGGACATCGCCATTGACTACGACAAGCACCCGGCGCTGCACAGTGACATCCGCTTCTTCGCCGAACAGGCTTTTGAGATCGCCGCCGCCAGCCTCAGCGCCTACCAGCTGTTGAAAACGCAAAAAGGCCTGATCGATTTTGTCGACCAGGAACAGCGCCTGTGCCAGTTGCTGGATCACACCAGCGTGCAGGAAACCCTGCGCGAGGAATTGCAGCTGCTGATGGTGGACGAATTCCAGGACACCAGCCCGATACAGCTCGCGCTGTTCCTGAAGCTGTCGCAACTGGCCGCGCAGGTGATCTGGGTGGGCGATATCAAGCAGTCCATTTACGGTTTTCGCGGCTCCGACCCGACCCTGATGGCGGCGGTGGTGCAACGGGTGACAGCAGACGGCAACGAACCCGAGATCCTTAAAAACTCCTGGCGCTCCACGCCGGAGTTGGTGACCTACATCAACAATCTGTTCGCGCCCGCTTTCGCCGACACGCTAAAGCCCGAGCAGGTTGTGCTGCTACCGGCACGAGACTCGTTCACTAGCGAGCCCGCCGTGGAGCTGTGGCGACTGGCCGGCGGTAAAAAATCTGAGCGCGCCAAGGCGCTGGCCAGCGGCATCGCCAGCATGATGGCAAACGGCAGACCTGTCGTTGACAAGATCAGCAACAACGACAGCAAGCAAGAGCGCGCAGCCACCTACAGCGACATCGCCATCCTGTGCCGCACCCACGCCAACCTGAATGAAATCGCCACCGCCTTGAGCGAGGCCAAACTCCCCATACGTTACAAGCGCCCCGGCTTGCTGGGCACACCGGAGGGCTGCCTCGCCATGGCCTGCCTGCGCCGCCTGATCGACCCACAGGACACGCTGGCCAGCGCAGAAATCCTGACGCTCACGGATTGCGCACACCCCGAGGCCTGGATCGCCGCGCGCGTTGAGTACCTGAGCGACCCAAACAACAACTCCCGACAATGGCTGGAAGAGGCAGAGCAAGGCCCGGTCGCTCGACTTAAAGCACAACGCGGCCGCCTGCACTTTCTCACGCCGGTGGAAGTGCTGCGCACTGCGATAGATGCCGGCAACGTGCGCGAATCCGTCTATCGCTGGGGCCCCACCGAGCAGCGCAGCCAACATCGCTTGAACAACCTCGCCGCGCTGCTGGGCCACGCCGACGACTACATGAATCAGTGCACCGCGCAGAACCAACCGGCCACCAGCGCCGGCCTGGTGCTGTGGCTGTACCAACTGGCCGTGGCAGAAGAAGACACGCAAGCCACTGGTGGCGCCGAGAACGCGATACAACTGATCACCCACCACGGTGCCAAGGGCCTGGAGTGGCCCATCGTGGTCGCCATGGACCTGGACGCCAAACTGAAGCCGAGACTGTGGGGCCTGAGCGTACTGCCCTCCCCCACGGCCATCAGCCTGGATAACCCATTGGCCAACCGCACCCTGCGCTACTGGCCCGCCTTCACCGGATTACAAAGTGCCAACATCCCGCTGCTGGATGAGATTGCCGCAAGCCCGGCAGGCCTGGCCGCAATGGCGCAGGAAATTCAGGAGTCGAAGCGCCTGTTGTATGTGTCGCTGACGCGGCCCAGGGACAGTTTGATTATTACCATGAACAGCAACCAAACTGGCGGCGAGTGGATGGACACGTTGCAAGCGGACTGGATGTTGCCTGTAGAGGACACACTGACCTTGCCCGACGGCTTGGCGATTCCCAGCCGGGAAGTTGCGCTGGTGGCGAACGAGCCCGACACCGGATTGCCCGAGTACCAACCCACATGGCTAACCACCGACGCCCCGGTAATCGCGAAGCTGCCGCTGCGCTTAAGCCCGTCAGCTATAGAACCCGGCGCGACAGCCCACATCGGTGAGATCATCACGCTCGGTGAGCGGGTGGAAATTGAGGGCGAATACGACACAGCAGCACTAGGCTCTGCCCTGCACGCCGTGATCGCAACCACGCTGCTGGGGCAACATGCTACCGCGCGTGTGTTGCAGGATCACAGCATGGAAAAAACCATTTCGGTGGCAGCGGCCAATGAGAGCGCCAGCAGATTACTTGCCGCCATCGAGCGGCGCTTCAAACCTATCACGCTGCACGCCGAGTATCCCATCCACTACAGCAACGACAACGGCCAGCTCATCAGCGGCTGGATAGACCTGCTCATCGAAACCGCCGAGGGCTTCGTGCTGATCGATCACAAAGCATCGCCGCGAGCGCGCTCAGACTGGGAAGAAATTGCGCTGGGGTATGCGGGTCAGTTGGAGGCGTATGCCGAGGGGGTTGTGCGGGCGACAGGTAAGCCGGTTGTCAGTCGGTGGATTCATTTTGGTGTGACGGGGGGGCTGGTGGAAGTTTGCTGACCTTCGCAGCAACGCCTTATTAAGCGGCAACTTCTTCAAAAGTGAAATGGGGAACATCAGTCCTGTCCTTGGCATGCTCCATTGTTATAGCGCAGATGTGACCTGTGGCGTCCAGGTCAATGATGGTATCTTCGTCCAGATCCCGGGATTCGACGATGTCACCGGTACGAAACTCAATGTAGAGCGTATCGGTATCTCGAAAATACTGAATTTTCATCGCTTAAAGCCTCGGTCAAAGAACGCGTTGTGAATCGTTTCTCCGTCTGGGAGCAGGACGACTCGAAGATACTTCCCGCCCATCTCAGGCACCTGACCCCAACGGCGAATTCGTCCTATGAGTGATGCCTTTCTATCAATCAGTACATGACAAGAGTCCTATCCTTGGCGTGCTCCATTGTCAAAGGGCAGATGTGGCCTCCGGAGTCTGGGTCGATGATCACACTCCCGACACCGCAAAGTCCAGTGCAGCAATAGTATCGGCCCTGAAGTGGTTGAGAGACCCGATGGGGTCTTGCAACAATTTGGCAGGCATGGATGCAATTTGCGGGGTTAGCAAAAGTAGCTGCTCCCCGGCGTACTCGATTGTGGGTGTCAATCCTGCCATCGAATCTGTGCCAAAGCGGGAGCTTCTGCCCAGTGGAATAACTAATCGCGTAGACAATTCCGAAATCAGCGATGACTGTATATCAACAACGTAAGGGAAGGAATCTCGGGTGCGCGGATTTGGATTGGGATACACATCAAACTGACGCATTAGAAGCTTCTGTATTCATCCCCAAAACAGCCGTTCTCTTCGACGAATTCATTGTAGGACTTGATCGCATTGCGGTTCTGCTCTACCCATTGCTTGCGCGCATGTTCTGCGAGGAGCTGGCTCAAGACCTTCTCCAGTGCGGCGGAAAGATTGATATTCAACGCCCTGGACTTTTTTAGAAGATCACTGTTCACCGTAAGATTCGTGGGCTTCTTTGGCGCAGCGGTATCGTATAGAGGTTCCATGGTGTGACCTGCGGCTATTTGGCGATAACCATTATGCGCATGGTAATGCGCATAATTCAACATCCGACAACCGAGCCTCTGCAACGCCTCCATTGTTGGGTTTACACACGGCATTCGGAACATCAATTCCGACTTTTCATCCAGCAGGCCTACCCTGCCCGACTTTTCCGCGGCGTTTTTTTGCCCTTACGTTTAGCAACAATGTCCTGCAGGTCCTGGTCAATCCGACTCTGCCAGCCCGGCCCAAATTGCTTGTACGCTTCAAGCACGTTTTCGCTCAAACGAATTGACGTTGCTATCTTGGTAGGTGACTTTTGTTTACCGCGAGACCGGCGAATGGCTTCCAATAACTCAGGGTGAGTTTCTGACATCGGGCGCATTCTTGCAAAATCTTCGTCAGTCAATTCCCACGTGTCAGGATCGGCCGCGATACCGGCATTGATCCGCTCATTTTCCTCAGGCGTGGGATAGATTAACTTAGATTGTACTTTTGGCTTTTTCATAGTTACTACTCTCACGTTTATTGGCCTTGCGCAGGCTTATTACCCTCACGCTATCGCTTCGTAAAGCGTACACCAGCACATGCGGTCGGCCCCTGATGGTGGATGTCGAAATCACCCGTG
>JANNVJ010000137.1:0-110685 GCA_031414375.1 Haliea sp. | reverse complement strand
GGCACTAATATGTGGGTGACGCCCTCAACCAATTGGGTAACAATGTGCGCCTGACGCCCATGGTCGAACGCTGCGCTGTATTCAGTTTTATCCGACATTGTTATCTGCTCCTATGCGAGATACCGGGGTAAGTGGTGCGGTTTTTTGGACCAGCGGCAGGCCCAGATCAAATTCCTCCTGCTCCTGGTGCTGGTGGGTAAGTCCATAGCCAGGGGTGACGAACAGCACCTTGCTGGAACGGTCTTCCTTCGGCACTTTCGTCACCACATCGGACGACACAGAGACAGCGGTGGCCGTTCCTGGGATTCGACCGACTATGATGCTCAATTTAATCTCGGCCTTTCGGCCGCGCTCCTGGATGGCCTGGACGCATTCAATCAAACCGCGATCCAGTTCCTCGATCAGTGCGCCACCTTCCAGCGTGCGCAGCGCGGCAATGAAGCCGTCCTTCGATATTTCCAATTCCATGCTCTCACTCCTGACTGGTTATTAGGGCCGCTTACGGCGGCGAGTCGGCTCCAACTGTGCTTTAACGCCCAACTTTCTTGGAGCAATCCAGGCGCATCCTTACGCTAATGCTCGACCAAACAAGGGTTGTTTGCCAGGCATCGCACATGGTTCCGATACCGCTTTTCGGCACGCAGCTCACGACGAGCTGCGGCAAGGCTAATTCGCTGTTGGACAATTTCAGCCGGTTCTTTTCCCCTTCTGGACATGCGCGCTATTTCTCGGGATTCGATTTTTCGGTATTGGGAATCGAGCCATTGACGATGTTGCGAGTTTATCCATGATGCCGCCATCGCCGCCATTAACATTTGTTTTGCTGTATTTCCTGTGTATCTCACGACGAATGCTCCTGATTAGAATTAAAGGCCTTTCGCTGGTGGAGCGGCCGAAACTCCGTGTCGGGGATTACCAGGCGGATCGGTGGACGGCCGACCGTCTGACAGCTGCCCTTTCGGGGTTCCTTAAAACGGAATATCGTCGTCAAAGCTACCGTAGTCCTGCTGCATGGCCGGTGTTGGCCCGCCGCTACCAGTGTTCTGACTCCGCTGCTGGCCGTGGTCGCTCTGCTGCTGGGGTGCCTGCTGATAGGCCTGCCCTGCGCCGTCTTGATCGGAGCGAGGCGGCAAATCAAGGTCATTCACCCGCACCTCACAGCTGTATTTGGTAGCGCCGGAATTGTCCTGCCATTCACGCTGAGAAAACTCACCCGACACCGTTACTTTCTTGCCTTTTTTCAGATACTCGGCAATCTTCTGGTAGCGCTCGCCCCAGGCGTTGCAGCGGATCCAAGTAGTTTTCTGCTTGTCGCCATAACCAGCGGTAGAGGCAACACTGAAACTGACAACCGGCTTTCCGTCCGGAGTAAATCGAGTCTCGGCGTCTTGGCCCAAGTTCCCGCTAAAGGTAAATACGTTGATCGCCATTACGCTGACTCCTTCACGGTTTCTGCTACTGGGTTAAGGTGATCCATGACTGCCCAGTAGACAGACATACATGCCCGGGTATCGGCCATAGCAGAGTGCGCGCCCTCAAAATCAGATCCGTTGAAAAACTTGTACGCCTCCGACAGCTTCGGCATTTTCCAGCCGTAGCGGTTTTTTGGGAGCATCTGGCAGATGGGTTTTGACAGGAGACCAGTACAGGCTCTATTCGACTCCTTGAATTCTTCGGCCAGCTCATCGGAGAAGTAACGCTTCAGGGCTATGCGAAATATCCTGCGGTCAAAATTGACGTTATGTGCGACATGCAGGTCGCATTTATTCCAAAGGTTGAGCAGCATTTCCGCTGCATCTTTTTCGGCAATACCTTCCGCGATGGCGCGCTCCACTGTTATTCCATGGGCCTTGAATGCTCCGTCATTTTCATCCCACTCCCACCCGTCAGGCTTGACAAGAGCCTCGAAGGATTCAATTTCTTCCCGCGTATCGGGATCAACAAGAATGCCGGCCACCTGTACAATATGGGGTTGGGATGGGTCTCCGCTGGGAATCTCGTAGATGGGAATTCCAGTGGTCTCAAAGTCCAGAAAAAGAATATTCATGCACATACCTCCTGCTTATGGTCGCCTATAGGGTTATTAGCTGTTCGTCTTTTTGGCCTGGTTTTTTGAAAGCCGAGAAACTTGTCGTTCCGATAGTTTCCATAGAGCGCGGAGTCCAGTACCCGATCTATCGGAAGCCCAGCCCTTAACCTAGAATGAATTGTGTGGCGGTTTAAGCCGGTTCCTCTGGACCAGTCGGCGATTGTCTTGGTCTCGCCGTTGTGGGTTAGATAAACACTGCTGCGCCGGTTGTTATTTTGCTGCGCCATAGTGGTCCATCGGCAGTTGTCAGGACTATAACCTTTGTCGTTATCGACGCGGTCAATAGTGAGTCCGTGCTTGTAACCTGAAAGCGTTGCCCATGACTCGAATACGGTAAAATCTTCCCATTCTCGGCAAACGGTTATTCCTCTAGCGCCGTAACCTGCATATGCCTGGGCTTGCGAGTTGTTGCACCTGTCGCGCAGTGATTGCCAGACGCGATATAGCAGGGTTCTTGATTTTCCGTGGGTCAATGACAGATTGCGTGCGAGCTCAGCGGACACCTTTCGTCGGTGGCAGCCGCATGAGGCGGTATTCCCTGGCTTTAGGGTGCTGGCCGCCACCTCCTTGATGGTCCCGCAATCGCAGCGACAAACCCAATAGGTAGATTTGCCTCGACTGTCTCCTCGATACAGCACTGTCAGCATACCCACACGCCAGCCCGCCCTGTTTTTCAGTGCCCTCACTACGCTGCCTCCGTTTCTTCGATAATTCCGTAGACCTGCAAAATACTTTTCAGATGCTGCAGCGCTGTATCAGTAATGCAATGCGCGCGCGCCCATTTCGCAAGAGCTTCCTCGAATGATGCCTCCGGGATGTATAGGCCCTGAACGCCGTGCGCTTGGGCAGGCGCAGACTCAGTAACCTGCACAGGGGGTGGCACCGGACTGCCTTCCGGCTCCTGTTGTTTCGCGTCAACCTGTGCCTGCTTCATGGCTTCCGTATTGCGCTTGCGTTCGTCCTCACGCGCTATGCGGGCTGCTTCGTCTGCCTGCTGTTTGGCTTCCAGAGCAATTTTATCGCGGGCCTTTTGTTCTTCTTCCAGGCGCATGCGCTCCCGCTCGGCGTCCAGCTTTTTCTGCTGCTCGGCCTTGTGCTCAGTGATCCTGGCGCGTACCAACAGGCGCAAGTCCTCCGCATCCTTCAATACCAGTGTTGGCCAGTCGGGGAACAGGGATTCAAACCCTTCCTGTTCGGCGTGCAGCACCTTGATGCTCGCGTGTATCCCTGTGGCAAGGCGTGAGATTTCTACCTTTACGCGCGCCAACTCACCAGCAACCGCATCGTTTAGGCTGGTAACGGTTTTCTTACCCTTCATGGCGGCAGCAAAATCGGCATTAACCTGGGGCAGTCGGACACCGGCAGGAAAGCCGTCAATCACGTCCTGAATGTGCTTGCGAAGCGCAGACTGAACGGATGTCAGGATTTCCCCGCGAACAGATTCCTTGCGCGCCTTGACCAGTTTTTCCAGTTCCAGGCGCACAGTACGCGCTTCTTCCCTCACCTGGTCGATGGTGCGGAACAACAAATCAATGTCTGCCGTCTGCGCTAGGGCCTGTTCTTTTGCTAATTCCAGTTTCTTCTCAACCTCACCGCACCACTTGACTGTCTTTTCCGCATTAGCGAAATCTACATCAGTGGACAGACTGCGATTTATACCTGAAAACACACTGAGCGCATGGGCCTTGAAGGCGTCCAGGTTTGACGCCAAGACGGCACCCTTGACCTCGATCATCAGCGCCGGGAGATTGTCTGGGGCTCGCCCTATCGGTGTGGGTGCTACTTCCGTGTGGACGTAGTTGGCCAGGTCGGCGTCAAATTGCGACCAAGCAGCCAACAGCTTTTTCTGATCGTCCTTGCAATCCCTTGAAGCCAACCAAATATGCGCTGTGTCTTCCGGCGTTCCATCGGATATGGTGTAAAGGGCTTTCTCTGCGCCCGATACAATCAATTGCTGTACGACTTGCCAGTAATCAATATCAGGGATTATATTTTGCTTGATCGATTCTACCTTGTTTTTGTTGGCTGTCTTGCACTCCCAGCAAATGGTCTCATCCATTGTGAGCCCGTCGAAAGACGCAAGCAGGTAATCGGCATCACAAACACCTGTTACCAGGAATAATTCTTCTCCAATAAATGCCTCGGCCAATGGTCGCGCAAGCGCCTCGATTTCATGGCCGCGTGCAAAAATCCCGTTTACAACCTCTTGGGAATGCTCCTGTTTATCGCCGGTCGCCTTCAGTCTCATCAGTTCGCTCCGGGAGATATAACCAACGCCCATCAGTGCGCTGGCCTCCGAGGCTGTGTGATATTTGCTGCGCGCCTCTAGCCATGCGTCGCTCCCCTGGACCAACCCTTCAAGCTGTCGCATTGAAAAACTCCTCTACAGCTGCATCGACGAATTCGCCGCCGACTTCGATGGGCACCAAATTGCGTACGGCATCCTTCTGGGATTCCGACAGCAGGCCCTTAGATTCCACTGTGGCAATGATCTGGTCGGGTGTTTTGCGCCCACCCTCAATCAGGGTGCGCCACTTCGGCAGGTTCGCGGCGAAATCGGCCTCTGAGTATTCAGGCGGTGCCGCAGAAGCAGATGACTCGGTAGACTGCTGATAGACGGGGGCGACTTCGCGTTCCATATAGTTGCCCTCGTCCTCGTCCATGATGCCACCCAGGCCAAAGGCATAGCGGGAGCACTGAATAGTGGCCTTGTGGCGTAACATCCGGGCGGGGCGATTGGTCCATTGGTCGGTGTTTTGCTTGCACTCTTTCAGCAACTCTGTAACTACTGTGGGGCGGCTGCGGTCTTTGCGGTAAATCGTGCAAGTCACCGACACTAAAACCTTTTTCTCGTCAAAGTTTTCAACCAATTCCATGCCATCAAATTGCGGGTGGCTGTTGATAATCGAAAGCCATCCGTCAATGGACACAATGGGCTGTATGCCGCCGCCCTTGCCTGGAAAGGCAAAAATTTCACGCTTGAGCGGGTCCAGTCCGTAGGCGTTGGCCACGGACATGAATGACACAAGCTGCTCATTCGTCACAATGAACGGTTGTTTGTTGGAGTCCTTGGCTGGCATGACAGTGGCTTTGATGATCGACTGCAGTTCTGTGGGGTCGATCGAAAGACGCTCTGCCATTGCTGCCAGCGGCGACCGTTTTGTTTCAAGTGTTGCTAAATTGCCCATAAAATATCCTCAATACATGATGTAATTCAAAACCCGGTTCAGTGCCTGCTGCCCATCCCTTTCCATGCTCAGGTGCTGCCCGCGCTGCGCTTCCCGCGAAGCCAGTTCTTCTTCGCGTATCTGCTCGGGCAGGCTCAGCATTTGATAACCAGCGCGGCAGCAATGAGACTCACCGACACAGCCAACATCACACGTCTGGCCTCCAGCCTCATTCCATGCGCTGTTATCGACTTGATGCACATCGCAGAACTGGTGGCATTTGTTGCAGACTGGTTCTTTCATGCGACCTCCTCAGATTTGATTTCTTCCGGCGTCCATAATTCGCAGTGGGCGTCTATCATTGCCAGCGCCGCTAGATACTCGCGGGCGTGGACTGAATCGGTGCCGTGGGTCTTTTCCAGTTCCGCTACAAATTCCTCTCGGGTGCCGAAAAAGCAACCGGCGCGAAGGCGCAGACCTTGTAACGTGATGTAAGCGACGAACGTGCGTGATGACGAACCGATAGGGCTGAGCATAAAAATAGGGCGGTCGCCGGTTAATACTGATTTGTCGTCCAGATACGCACCGTCCAGATACGCACCGGCCAGATACGCACCGGCCAGATTCGCACCGTCCAGATTCGCACCGTCCAGATTCGCACCGTCCAGATTCGCACCGGCCAGATACGCACCGGCCAGATTCGCACGGGCCAGATTCGCACCGGCCAGATTCGCACCGGCCTTAACGCTTATTTCTACTGCTGCGCGCAGCCTGAGATTTTCGCCAATGCTCGCATCAACTTCCGCGCTGAACAGGATATTGCTGCTATCCCATCGAGATACGATGTTGACGGTTACTGTTTTGTTGTCACTCATAATCAAAACCCCGCCAGCCAGCCGAGGATCACGAAAGCGGCCGTCGCAACAGTTACCGCCGCCGTGTACTCGATGAAATGTTCCACAAGCCGCTTGGGCCGGTAGTCCAGTGATGTGCGTCTGTCCATTTGCTTTCCCCCTGCCCGGTAGTTGGTGGGCTTGAGAGAACAGTAAACCAACGGTTAACCTAAGTCAACCGCAGGTTTACTTTTATTTTAAGTTATTTTGGGTGTGTGGCTGAAAACGCGACAGGCGGGCACAAAAAAGCCCGCGCGCGGCGGGCTTGAGGCGGGGAGGGAGTATTACTCGTGATGCCACCAGATGCGGGTGCGCGCAGCGATATACCACGCAATACCCGCAACCATAACAACAGCGCCAAATGTGGCGCCGTCGCCACCCTTGCCTGCGAACATTATAAACAGGCCGACAAGAAACAATGCGCTTGCAATCGCCTGCTGTGCTTTCAATGCTTTGGACGTGGCCTGTGTTGTAACCAGATGATCGACGCCGCTGCCTTTGGATTCTATATCCTGAACGATCGGTGCACCGCATCCTGGACATGTCGGCGCTTTGTCTGATATTTCCTTATTGCAATCGGGACAATTTATCAAGGCCATTTTTAGCACTCCATTTTATTGTGATTGATTAGTGGACATAAACGAAAGTTCAAGTTTGCACGGGGCGGTTTTGGGGCTATTTTACAAGGCTCAAAGGCAGAGATACTATGCACAAAAACAACAACCTTATAAAATCAATACTAGCGGTATACAACGAGCTTCCTGCAAAAGAGCGCCAATCAGTTTACGATTTCCTAGAAGCCCGCTGCCGTGCTTTCAGCACAGTCAGCAGCGCGCCTTCCAAAAATTCATCATCATCAAGTCGTGATCGCAATAACTCTTCCAGCGAACCCATAGACTGAACGCCTTGCTTGTCCTTATGGCCGGGAAAGAAATACTCCGGCGGCTTTCCGGTTGCAATTGCCAGGCTGTACAGGTGATGCAGTTCTATTCTGCCAAACCTGATCCACTTTGACACTGCCGCCTTGGATACGCCTATCTCCTCTGCCACAGCATCCTGAGTGCGGCCAGATTCGATGATCGCCTGCTTTATTCGAGGGGCGAGCCTGCGTCCGAAATCTGCTTTTTCATCATCACTATTAACCATAGGTTGATTCTCCCCGCCGATCTGCAATAAACAAGTAACCGGGGGTTTACAATTCAGTAAACCTGTGGTTAACTCACCTCATGACAGACAAAACAGCAATTGAAAAGGCAATCGAAGTGCTCGGCACTCAGCGAAAGCTGGCCGAAATTTTGGGTGTCTCGACACAAGCCATCTCCAAGTGGCACAGGCGCATTCCTGCAGAGCGGGTGCTTGATATTGAGAGCGCAACGGGTGGCGAGGTCTCCCGTCAAGAGCTTCGACCAGACCTGTACCCAGCGGATAACGCGGCATAAACCAGAACCCTATCCCTCAGATGGGGTTTTTAGTGTAGGCGATGAACAGTTTTTAGCCAGCCGTCCTAGCGGCAACAGCGCCCACCCAGCGCGGCAGTTCGGGAGCCGGGCGCTGTGCCCAGTACCAGATTGGCTCACTGGGGCGATACGAGCTTTTGAATAACTAGATCGGGTCATTAGGAGCGGGGCGGGGTTGTATCACTACCAACATCATATTGGTGATTTCAATAATGCTACTCGGCATCTTTCGCGGCTGGAGAAATCCGTCTACCGGGATCTGATCGAACTCTACTACGAAACCGAAATGCCCTTGCAATGCGATCGCATAGCTCTCGCACGTAGAGCGCTTGTTCGTGGTGATGATGAGTTGGCGGCAATGGACGCAGTACTGGCTGAATTCTTCACTTTGGATGGCGATTATTACCGCCATAGCCGATGTGATTTAGAACTTGGCAAAGTGTACGAAAAGTCAGATAAGGCGCGGGTTTCAGCCGAAAAACGATGGGCTAAACACAATAAGAAATGCGCCACTGATGCGAACGCAATGCGAACGCATAGCGAACGCAATGCGAAGGGTATGCTACCCGTAACCCGTAACCCGTCACCCGTAACTAAAGATAAAACCCTTGTCGCTGTCGCGACGGCTTTGCCGGATTACCTGAATTCCGATGCGTGGTTTGAATGGGTCAGCTACCGCAGGGAAGCAAAGAAAAAACTAACCCCTAGCACCATTGCCAAACAACACAAGTTCTTATCGCAGTACGACAAACCTACCCAGGCAGTCGTTATCAACCAATCCATAACTCACGGATGGGCCGGGCTCTTTGATCCGAAGCCCGCAGGAGGATTTCATGCAACTTCCAATCGACCAGCTACCCCAGCCGAACGAATGCGAGCCGAACTCGCCAGAATCGAAAGCTCTTGACCGGGTGATGCAAAAACTTTGGATCATGATGGCAGAAATGTTTGGCCACAAATGGTCCAGCACCATGGGCGAATTCCCTAACAAGACCTGGCGTGAAGCCTGCCAGCAGTTCGGTGAAAACGAATGGCGCAATGCAATCGCGATGTTGAAAATTTCAACTGATCCATGGCCGCCGTCACTTCCTGAATTCCGGCGCTGGGCTTTTCTGGGCAAAACCGCGCTTGAATCCAAAGAGCACGCAGCGCGGAGAGCCGACGAACACGTTCAGAAACTCGTCAATCGCTACAACCCGAACTGCGCGGGCATGACGAACCACGAAGCCGACAAGCTGCGTGACAGGTTATCCAGATCCTTCTATGTCGATGAGTTGGACAGAGAGCGTAACGCTGCGCAAGGCATTGAGCATCAAGAGCGTGATCCGCTGCGAATTTGCCCCGACCCGGAGTACCGGTAATGATCCACGCCAACAGCCTCGAAACCTACCAGGCGATTCTCAGTAAACTCCCCGAGCGACGCGCCGCCGTGTTTTCGGTGATCCGTGATTGCGGCCCGATAACTTGCCAAGAGATTGCAGACCTGATGGGCAAACCGATTAACGAAGTCTCTGGGCGAATCACTGAATTGAAAAAAGATGACCTGATTCTGGTGTGCGGGAAAGCCTTTTCCAATACCCATAAACCGCGTGCGTTACTGCGTGTTGTGCCGCGAGAGCCGGAACAAGGGGTGTTGGCGCTGTGAAAATCATTCCAATAGCCGGACCAAAACTTCGCGCCCAGGCCGCAGAGCGAACCCGAGCGCATATCGAGCAGCAGAGCAAGGGAAAGACATACTTAACCCGCTATCTGAAAGCAAGTTGCGACAGCATGAAGGTGGAAACGTACTTGAGTGACGAACATGCACGGCTGGCGAAGATTGAGGGGTTGCGTGAATGACACCGAACAATTCCGCCATGAGTGTGAATCTCGCCACTGGCTCAAATTCACTGGCGGCAAAAAGCGCGCGGTGTCTGAACTGATGGAGCGGATCACCAAAATCAGGGGCAAGGCTGCGGCGGAGTATTTGCTTGCTGGGATGTATGCCGAGCGCGATAGGCAGAGCGGTGATGGTAATTGACTGCGTACTACAACGAGCTGGATCCGTTTGCTGCTGCGTGGCTGCGCGAGCTAATCAAGGCGGGGCATATAGCGCCGGGCGACGTGGATGAAAGAAGTATTGATGAAGTCCAGCCAGATGACCTTGTGGGATATACCCAGTGCCATTTTTTTGCCGGGATCGGTGGGTGGGGTCTTGCCTTGCGACTCGCTGGATGGTCAGACACCAAGCCTGTCTGGACCGGCAGTTGTCCATGCCAACCCTTCAGTGTTGCCGGAAAGCGGGCCGGCACTGCAGACAAGCGCCACCTCTGGCCAGACTTCGGGCGGCTTATCGCCCAGCGCAATCCTGCAACAGTGTTTGGAGAGCAGGTTGCGAGCAAGGATGGGCGCGCATGGCTCGCCGGAGTACGCCTTGACCTGGAAAACATGGGATATGCCGTCGGGGGGGGGGATTTGTGCGCTGCGGGCGTCGGGGCACCGCACATCAGGCAACGGCTGTACTGGGTGGCCCACAACCCGGACAGCAGACGGCGAGAAGAATGTGAGGACGGTAAGGGGGGCGTTATCGGAGATCGCGCGCAAGGGTTGTCCGCAGGATTTGGCGCAAGCTGCAGTAGTGGCAGGCTGGCCATCCCCAACAGCGGGCAATGCCTCGGGATCACAATTACCGAAGGACGCGACGACGACAGGACGGAGACCGGACGGCAGCAAGGCGACCGTCAGTTTGAATATGGTGGCACAGGTAGCTGGATGGCCGACAGCGAGCGCGCGGGACTGGAAAGACACGCCAGGAATGTCGCAGACAGGAGTGAACCCAGATGGATCGACGCGCACGCGCCTGGATCAACTTCCGAGAGTGGCGGCGATAGCAGGTTATCCGACGCCGGATGCGTACCCCCGTGGAGGGCCGCAAGACCCTGTGAAAAGGAGGGCCGGGGGGCATTCGGTGAATTTACAGGATACAGCTTTGGTGGTTGGGGCGATAACTGGATTGGGTGCGCGGACGGAAAAGCGCGGCGCATTGAATCCGGCCTTGAGCCGCTGGCTCATGGGATACCCGGTCGCGTGGGAAAACTGCGCGGATATGGTAACGCCATTGTCCCGGCGCTCGCGGCGGAATTCGTGATGGCCGCACAGGAGGCGATGTTATGAGGGACTACGCCCTGTCTCTGCATAACGTGCAGAACTTCGTTACCGAGATTCAGGAGGAGCTGTCCGGCACGCAGTTATTGCTGGTCACTACCTCAGATCCCAGTACTGGCAAGTGGGGTATGGCCCGCCTTTGGAGGGCATGGATGGGCACAACGAGCAAATGGATGGCCCAGCAGGGCGCAACAATGCCGCTGTGCCTCAAGGCTGACGGTAGCCACTACGGTAGCAGGCCGTTTAACGCTGAGGACGCACACGAGCTGTTTACAGCCCGGTGGCTTGGCACTGACGCTGACGGAAACCGGCTTGCATGGGCAAAGCAGGGCCATGACGACATGCGCCCGGCGACGAAGGGAGAGCGGTTTATCGCCCTGCAGCGCCATGAGGAATGGAGCGGAGACAAAGGGATTATTTTGTTCAAACCCCGCGACTCGGAATATGTGCAATTGGAGCGGGAGCAGAGCGTATGACACCTGACCAGTTTGAGCAGTTTTTGGCCACACTGGAATCCATTGCAGCCAGCCTACAGATTATCCGCGAGGCCGTGGAGCAGGTAGCGCAGCAATTACCGAACGAGGAAGAAATGTAATGCCTCACCCGTGCCTTAACACGCGCGCCAAAGCCACAAAGCCAAAGGGCGGAATTTTGCGCAGCCGCAAGTGCAGGCTTTGCCGCAAGCCCTATGCCCCAATGTCGGACAGCGCGGAAGTTTGCAGCTGGGACTGCGGACTGCAATTAACGCGCCAGCGGGAGTCAAAGGCGCTCAAGCGCAAGCGCTTGGAAATATCTCGTGATTTGAAAGCGCGGCGCGAGAAAATAAAAACACACTCGCAGTGGACGCAAGAAGTTCAGCGAGAATTCAACCGATTCATTAGGGCGCGTGATAGCCATTTACCGTGTATATCATGCGGGCGAGATACTGGAGCCAAGCGAAACGCGGGGCACTACAAAGCCGTCGGAAGCCATCCGGAGTTGCGATTCAATGAGTTTAATTGTCACGGTCAATGCGAGCATTGCAATAGTTACAGGTCCGGCAATCTCACCGAATACCGCGTTGCACTTGTTGCCAAAATCGGTCTATCGCTAGTGGAATGGCTGGAGTCATCGCACCCCGTTTCAAAATTCACAATCGAAGAATTGAAATGCCTTAAATCCGTTTACAGGATACGGGCCAAACAGGCGGAGAGCTCGGAATGAGTAAGCGCACACCAAAAGCAGTTTTTTTCAAGGACGCACAAAATAAATGGCGGTGGCGATTGGTCGCTGTCAACGGTCGCATCCTGTGCACGCCCGGCGAAAGCTTCAGCAGCCGCTTCAAGGCAGAGCAGAATTATTGCCTTGTGCAGAAAGTGTTGCGCGGTGATGTGCCGGTAAAGGAAACGATATGAGCGATCAAACCAAAGAAGCCAGCCAGTCCATTAGCGGTGCGAGACTGTTCGGATTTTTCACGGTGCTATTGATTCTGACTCTTAATGCCGACAACGGGCGAGATATTTTAGACGTGACGGTGCAGTACATTCAGGCAAAGGCAGAAGCGAAGTGAGCGAGATGCGCCTTGCTTTCATCGTCGCGCTGGTAATCGGCATACCGGCGATGATCTATACCAATTGGGCTCAAGCACAGGCCATACAGGATATTGACGTATTGGTGGTGTATACGGCGGCATTTGGGGCAGCGGTACAGGAGCCGACACGCACGACATGGATAACCGAGGGCATTACCCTATCCAACCAGGTATGGCCCAACAATGAGCTACCCTTCCGACTACGGCTTGTGGGTATGTATCAGACGGATTATGTGGAGTCCACAGCGCCCGGATCCGGGATACTGACACTGGCACACCTCCAGAACCCCTCAGATGGCCGCGGAGACGACGTTGCGATGGTGCGCGACCAAGTAGGGGCGGACATTGTTATTATCGTTGGAGGGGCAAATCTGGCGCTTTGTGGCGCGGCATTCACGGATAGTGTACCGGCACCCGAGCAGGCGTACGCGATAGTGCGCAGCGATTGCTATAAAACGCCCTATGTACTGTTACATGAGGTGGGGCATTTGATGGGGCTAAGCCACAATGTGGAAAGTCAGCCGAGCGCCCTATTTAACACCGGCCACGGCTATCAGGATCCGCTACGGCGATTCTCTACGGTAATGTGCGCGAACAACCCTACAGGCACCATACCCTACTTTTCCAGTGCCACAAGGCTGTATAACGGATTGCCGCTAGGTAACGCATACAAAGCCGATAGCGAGGCATTATTGAGGTTGCATGGGCCTATAGTGGCTAATTACCGACCCAGTAAAATCCCGCCTGGTTGTTAAAATTGAGAGAACGCCCTTTTGGGCATAACCGGCCAATAGGGCCAACCATAGCAGAGGCATGAAAATGAAAGACAAAAACTGGTCAGTAGTCATAACGATTAAATCAATTGGCCCCGGCAAGGATGGGGCGCCTGTCGTGCACGGCGAAACCACGCACACGGATAATTCCGATGATCCTCTCGCGCACAATGATAAAGTGATGAGGTATGCCGGTGGCGTGATGGGAGCGGCTGCGGGCATGGTTGCACAAGCGCGGGCCGATACGGCAGCACTGGTATCTGTCGCCGCCGCTCCCAAAGCGCGCCGCAAGCGTTGAGGGATTTAATCCTATACACAGCGGTATGGGCATGCACGGCAGGGTTGGTCGCCCTGCTGTGTATTGGCCTTTCGCTGCTGCCCCCAATGGGCATGTGGCTAGGGTGATTACAGCGTGAGCGATCTTGTGCACCTTGAGCCTGTTACCTACGTCCTGCGGCTGTACGCGCCGGGGGATAGTTACGAGGCGGGCTCCCGGTACATAGCGAGCGCCACAATGCAAATAACGGGCACGGATGCCCACATATCAGGGCTGAGCGGATCGCTGTCCGTGCGGCACTACAGAGAGTTCCTGCGGCAACTGGCAGGGATGGGCTGCACTGCGATGGTAGCGGCGCGGCGGGGCGAACTTCGATTCAAAAAAATATGATGAAATAATGGGCGCAGCAATAGCAATCGGGGGAAGCGTGGAATCGAGCAATCTATTGGCAACACAGTTACTATTGGAGCAGTGGGCACGGTGGAGGTTTTACCAGTCCGGAGACGTTAAAGGCTACCCCCGAGAGGTGCCGTTTTACCGTATGATGCGGGGCACGGCGGTAAGTCCGCCACATATCACAGACGAAATGGGCGAGCGGGTTGATTATGCCGTTACACGGCTGCGTGACCGGTGCCCAGACCAAGGCGAGGCTATTAGGCTGCGGTATATTGAGGGTGACAGTCCGGGCAAGATCGGTCGGCTGTTGGGTGTTGGGGAGACTCGGGCGCGGGACATACTGCGGCAGGGGGTGACGGCTATTGAGTGGATTTTGGATTGTACGGGAGACTGATAATGGGAAACTGTAAAGGCTGCGCCTATTGGGACAATAGCGACGGGTATCTCGATACTCGCCTAAGGACCTGCAAGAAAGTGGTCATGCTGTGGAACGCAACAGAGTTTGATTACAAAACGGACACGCTAAAACTCCTGCCGAAGTACCAAGACTGCTTGGCGTTTGCGCAAGACGGAAGCGACTACCGCGCGTATTTGCTGACTTTCGCCGAGTTTGGCTGTGTTCAATTTTCGCCAGCCACTTGACCCGCGCGGCAAAGCATGAGATAAAAGATACTATCTATAATTGCCAAACCAATATTTATAACCCGCCTAGTGCGGGTTTTTGCGTTTTCCGGTACGTACGAGTCCCAAACCTGCCCTAATGAGGGCCACAGACCGTGCCTCTGCCGGTCCCTAACTTCCCCGTCGGTGGTCGTGACCGCCCGCCGACTTTATGCCCGCCAAGTGCGGGCTTTTTTATAACTCCGATTCCACCCAGTGGAGCCAAACACATGCAAGGATTTGCGGGATGGATGATTTTTCCAAACTTGATGGCTGGTTTTCGGTGTGCCTGGGGGCATTCTTGGCATTTGTGGCTGCTCTGAAATCCTTCTTCAGCTTGAAAAACCGCGTCGATGTGAATGAACGCGATATAGGCGTGCTGAAAAACGAGCACGAATATCGACTGCAAACGATAGAGAAACAAATAGCGTCTGTCAGAACTGAGGTTCGGCAGGACATAAAAGAGGTCGCAGAGCAGGCCGAGCGCAGGCACGACACACTCGAATCGCTGTTGCGCGTTGTTGTATCAAAAGTCAATTAAAACCACTCAAAAAAACTACACAGAGCACTAAAAACGAATGCGCCAGATGAAAACCAGCATGGCAGGAGTCTGCACGACCTCTGGCCTCTCGGATTTCGTCATAACCGGTCGCCGCAATCGATTCCGAGCAATCTCCGCAACTACAGGCCACGAGCTGCAATATCGGGCCGAGTACACGCTCGGCGATTTGGACGTATATGAGGAAGGGTGGGGAGTTTGGAACAGCGGCACCTCTACACTGACTCGCGGCACTATAGAGGCGTCTAGCAACTCAAACGCTAAGGTTCCGCTATCGGGCGCTCAGGTGACGGTGTGGATCGTCGCAAATGCTGGTATGCACACAGACATGGAGCAGATGGTAGACGGTGCTACAAAAAAATACCTGACCGTTGCCGAGCGCGCGAAGCTGGCGGGTATTCATGCAGCCGCAGCAGAATTTTTAGCCGCCGCAAGCACAAAAGAGCAGTACCTTAAGCTAAAGGTAAATGGCTCATGGCTGCACTTGGTCTCTATCAACGGCAAGGTGTTCGTTGTCTATAGCGGACAAAGCAATTGTATTGCGGCTAACTGTAGCGTTAGTCCTGCGTATGTACCCAACTCAAAATTAAAAGTATGGCAACCCGTTGCCCCAAACCAAGGCGGGCAATCAGGCGCGCATGGCTGGGTTACAGCGGACACAGCCTACGCCAGCGGGTATGTTAATGGTGTATCTGGCGTATGGAGTGGACTCATTGGCGGCGGTAATACCAACGCTGGCGTCGAGATGTGCGACTACCTCCAAAAGCAGTCAGGCTTGGAATTTTACCTGGTACTTGCGGCGTGGTCAGCGCAGTCCATTATTAAGTGGGGCGTGGGGCAGGCTGTGCGCGCTATGCTGGACACGCAGATAGCTGCGGCTCTAGCCACTACGGAATTGACGGGATTCACCAAAGCAAACATCGTGATGTTCGATCAGGGCGATGGGGACATGAGCCGCACGGTTGATGCTTACGTCACCGATGCTATGGCGTTTAAAGCCTACGCCGAAACGCAGTGGGCTGACGTGGGTAATACGATGTGGCTCATCATGCAAAAGAGCCGTGAGTATGACATGCTTTCTGCACAGGCTTTGTTGCCTTCTGTATTTTTCCCCTGGTATGGCCAGCAAGAGTTTGCGGCCCAGTGCGGGGGATTAACCAAATTCATCGGCAGCAAAGATTACGATGTCGCAGCCGGGAAGGGCACGACATACCCCGGCATACTTGAGTATGTGCATTTTAACGGTATTCAACAGCGATACAGAGGCAGGGATTGCGCCGTTGCTGTGTTGTCTGGGCCTGATACCGCATCAAAGGGCCTGGATTTCCCGCAGGAATTTCAGCGCGTTCGTCGCCCTACATTTACAGGCCGATCAACGACGGCAGACGGTACAGGTAACATCGTTGTGATTGCAGACAGTTTTGTTCCTGGCTTTGCAGCAATGGATGACTACCTGCAAGATCGACAAAATGAGACTTACCCGTATCGCCTTGTTTACGCAAACTACCCAACCGCACCGGAAGAAGAAAAAGGGTACGGTATTTGGAACCCAACGACCGGGCAATTTGCGCGGGAGAAGGTGACGTTTTCCACGGCAGGGGGCACTACAAAAATCAGTTTCACTGCGGCAGAGCACCATCTTTACATACTAGATGATCTCGCAGTAAACAATAATGGGTCTTTGCCTTTCGGCATGAAGATGGATTTACGCGGTGATGGTGATTGCATCATCGGAGACTCAATAACTGCGCTGGAAGCTCAAGCAGTACAAGCCAAGGTGTTCAGTCGCTCTAATGTGTGGCGACTGGTGGCAAGTGTGGGCCTCGGTGTCGCGGGTGTTTTGGGGTACAAAAACAAACTGATGCAGGAGGAGACCTCTGCCGAGCCCTCTTACACCGGCAGTACTGGTAGTAAATTTATACACAAGTTGTACGCCTATGTTGGGAACGCCTTTGGGGTTGTGCCTTTCAGAGACATGTACGACTGGTACAGTGGTCGGTTAAGCCTCGTTGTCGGCGCAGGCATCAAAGCGTCGGACACGCTAAAGGGCTTGTACAATATCTATATCTGGTATGACGAAGTAGGCCCCGCCCAAGAAGCACTCTCAGTCAGGCTGACGAGTGCGACAGCCGGTGAGTATTTCCTGCAATTACTAAACAAAGTCGCACTAGTAACAGGTCACAACGTCAGGCGCGGTATCGCAGTCGATCACGCCACCGGGAAGCTGGTCTTAACAAATCAAGTGGCTGACTCTTTTGCACGGCAGTTTACAGGCCCTATCACAGGCCCCGCAACGACAACCATTTTTAGTGTAACGCTCGGAACCAATGCAGCCGAGGCGTATGAGGGTGAAGTTACGATTCGAGGTAACACAACGTCGGGGCATCCCAACGGCAAGGCGTGTAAAGTTGTCTATGGGTATGTGGCCAAACCCACTAGTAATGGCACGGTTCTGCAATGGACGCTCCTTTCCAGCACGATAGCCGCACCAGCCGGTAATCCGGTTTTTGCCACGACTGCCATAGCCGCTAACGTAACCACTATCACCGTAGCTGCCGCCAGCGCCTCGGACGTGTGGCGCTGGTCTGTTGAGAGCGATCAAACCATTATGACGGCGAGCAACTAAAACCGTCATGTACAGCGCAGCGTAAAGTTATGACAATTGGCGCATACCCGGTCGGCTCATATCCCATTGGCAGCGGTTCATCGCATTTATCGGGCGGCGGCAGTCTATTTTTAGTGCCGCGCGTGATATTTGTGGTTTCGCCGGACAGCCGGATCGAGCGAGTCAACACAGAGACACGAGTTTTTATAGTGCAGGGCGGGGCGTAGATGGCAACCTTCAGCATGACCAAGGATGCAGAAGCTGTTCTTGACTACGGGATTAATTGGGAGTCCTGGTTAGGCGTAGATACTATTGTGACCTCTACGTGGTCAGTGTCCGGGCCTGATGCAGACCTTGTGATTGATTCGGAATCCGAGTCAGCAACCGTGACCGCGCTCTGGCTATCAGGCGGAACAACGGGCGCAAAGTACATCGTCACAAATCACATCGTCACTGCGGCGGGTCGTGAGGATGACCGCAGTATTTCGGTCAGCATACAAGACCGGTAGGCTGCGATTCACCAGAGGAAAATTAAATGTCACTGTCAAATGCAACAGAAAACGACCAGCTTAAAATGTTATTGCAGGGGGTAGACCCAAGCTACCGGGCGGCGGCCACTCAGTATCTGGCGATGGTAACTGATGTTGGCGGCGCTGTTTCAGAGGCTACACCAATTGCCAACGAGTGCACCTACACGGGATACGGGCGAGTTCCGATCACAAAGGCGACGGCGTGGACAGATGGCGGATCAATCTTCAGCAATGCCGCGCTGGTTCAGTTTGGAAGGCGTACAGACGCAGGGGCGGTACAGACATGCACCGCATTTGTTGTTTGTGATACAGCCTCTGGCGCTATCAATATGGGCATTATTGGCACGTTTAATGATGAGCTGCCGGTAGGAATAAATATCCAGCCGCAGTTCGCGCCCGGCGACCTGACGATAATCGCTACCTAATGGCCGGATTCGCCAATTGCAGGCGACTAGCTGACGCTGAGGACGCGGGCCAATACCTGTATGCCTCATTTCGCAAACAAGCGACGCAGACCACCGGTGCGGGGATATGGTTCGATCTGAGTATGTCGCCGGGAAACCCGGCCCCTAATTACTACATTGGCTCGCCCAACGTATTTGTGCCGCTCAAGCAATCGACGGACGGCGGACTCCGGCACGGCGGGAATGTATCACCGAGCCGCAAGTTTTTGCGAAAGCTCATGGTATTGAGCCCGACAGCAGCGGCTAATCCATTGCCCCTAAAGTTAATGGACTACATTGGATTCTACGGATTTATTGACGAGTCCATTTTGGACGAACAGTTCCTGGACAACACGGTAGCGCCTACCCGCAGCGTAGTGGGCGCACAGTTAATGCCGGTAGTGGTGGCAGGACAGACGGGCGGGCAGCCGTTTACTGTCAACTACACCAACCAGGACGGTGTAGCGGGCCGCATTACACAATCGGTAGTGATGGGCACTCAGTTTGTAAACGGCACGATATTGCATAGCATGCCGGCCGGCGCATTGTATCCAGACACCGGGCCATTCCTGCCATTACAGGCGGGTGATTCTGGTGTTCGCTCAGTCCAGAGCGTGACCATCGGCGGCACGGGTGATGTGGGTCTGTTTGCGCTTGTCCTTGTGCGCCCGCTCGCGTCGATCAGCTTGCGCGGCATTGACGCACCGACTGAGATTGATTACCTGACTGATATGGGCGGCTCAATGCCGGTGATTGAAGATGACGCCTATATAAATTTTCTGGCGCTGCCGAATGGAACACTTTCGGGCGCACCGATTCACGGCATTTTAGAGGCTTGTTGGGGTTAATATGGCGGGCTTTACTTCTCAAGACAATATGATTTCGGAGATTTCCACCAACGGTAAGTTTTATCGTGCCGATTGGCAGAAATCCACGTTTGCAACGACTGCACATACAGCGGGCGTTTGGTATTCCCTGTTCCGTGGCGGCGGCAACCCGTCTGCCGACACAATCATGGGGACAGGCACTAACCTTGCATTCCAGGCATTGCGTGATGATACATCCGGCGCTACGGGTATTCCTCACGGCGGGGATGTAGGCGGTGGTACAGGGTTTAAAGTACTGCTTAATGCGGCTGCTCAGACGGCAGCGGCGACTGTTGCCCCTTGTGTGATGATGCTGGTTGACCTGTTGGGGTTTTACCCGATTACATCCGTGACAACGACTGGCGATCAGGCCCTAAACAACACCGTTACACTGCCCCGCTACACCGACGGCGCGGGCGTTCAGGCGTTTCTGACTCCAAGCACTGTCATGGGCGCAGCTACGCCCAATATTCGCCTGACGTACACTGACAGCGCGGGCAACGCGGGCAACCTGACACCGGCCACCTTGCCCATCGGGAACACGGCGGCACCTGTCACGCAGATTGTCTATTCCGGTACGGGTGCGGGCAAGTTCGGCCCCTTCATGCCGCTTGCTATCGGTGACGCGGGGATCCGCTCTGTGCAGCAATTCAATCTGTCAGCTAGCTATCTGTCGGGTGTGCTTAACCTTGTGCTGTGTAAACCCCTGACGACCCTGCCCATCACTACCCTGGGCGTGACCGCAGAGCGCGATCTTGTGAACCAGTTTATGAGTATGCCAAAGGTTTATGACGAGGCTTGTTTGGCGTGGATTATGTTGGCGGGCGCATCGACTCCGGTTGCGTCGCCCTTGTCGGGCCATTTTGAGCTTGGCTGGAGTTAGGGCGATGCCATTTATTTATGGTTTGGTAGACACCAGATCGCCTGATGACGTGCGTAAGGCGGCTTAATTTGGCACTCATAGGCAATCGCAGTGTCCTACTGAAAAGCCCGGGCAGATTTTTGTCGGGCACGGTTGCGAGTAACGAGCGAAACAATTTCACCAACGGTGGCCAGGTCGCCAACCGGTTTCAGTCAATGAGTAAAATTTTCGGAGGAAAGCCAACCGGCCATCTATCCCCGTCAAGCTGGAGCTTGCCGAGGACGGGTGGAGCAATATCCTCTCGCAACGAGTGCATCATATCAATTGACGCATATGCCGAAGGGGCTCTCGGCCTAAACGCTGTTGCCGAGGCCGACCTGTCGATTACCGCGTTCGGCGAAGGGGCGCTCATTGCGTCGGGCATTGGGCTGGCCATAATTGCAATCGCAGCTTTTGCTGATGTTAGTGGCGTATTGAATGGGGTTGGCGAGGCGTCTTTCGACGTGTCGGGCAACGCTGACATAGGAGCTATTGGCTGGTTATCTGGTAGCGGCACGGCGGAAATTAGTGGCTCAGTAGACCCTCACGCCATAGGCCACATAACCGGATCCACGGAGGACGTGTCAGTATTAACGCCCGAGTCCGTGGCCAGCGCAGTATGGTCTACGGTTATTGAGGCGGGCTATAGCGCCGAGGATATTGTGCGATTGCTTGCGGCTTATGCGGCAGGGGATGCGACGGGGCTGGATGGTACCGCTGAATTCACCGGCCTTGACGGTGTCACGGTGCGCATAGAGGGCGCCGTCAGCGGGGCAACCCGCACAATCACGGCATTAGACGCATCGTGAGCGCCTTTGATGGCGGCTGGGATCGGAGCTGGAACGGATCATGGCTGGGTGATGATGCATTTACCGGGATCATTGCTGATCTGGTTGGAACGATTGTGGCCTATGCAGCCATTGACGGCCTGGCGCTGGTATCTGCGGTCATTGACGGACTGATACAGGTCGCGCCCTGCATAGATGCAACTGCCGACACCAGACCGGCAATCGGCGGTGAATTCACGATTATTCCGGCCATTGATGCCACGCTTCTGGCCTACTCGGCCATTGATGGCGCGATAGTAGCGGATTGACCCAACATGATGAGCGAGAACTGATGTCACTGGTTATCTACATTGGCAACACCACCATTATTGAGATGCAGGCGCTCACGAATGCCGTGACCGATGCCACCGTGATGGATGCGACAGTAGAGGTCACGCTGACCGATTCTGCCGGTGTTGAGCTGACAGGGCAGAGCTGGCCTTTGACGCTTGATCACGTCACTGCGGGCAACTACAGGGCGACCATTGAGGATGATATAGGGCTGCTCGCAAACCGCACATACACCGCCACGATTGACGCGACTGTGTCAGGGGTCGGGGCTGGTCATTGGGTGATTCAGGTATTACCCCAGTACAGGACAGAATGATGTCCGTGCCAGACGCCTACAAGCCAAGGCCGAGCGAGACACTACGGCAAAAGCAATCGCGGTTCGTGCTGATGATTGCTGGTTTGATTCAGTACGCATACTCGATAGGGTACGAAATGACGTTTGGAGAGGCGCTGCGAACCCCAGAACAGTGTGCTATCAACGCGGCGAACGGCAAGGGTATCTCGAATTCGCTTCACAAGGATCGGCTGGCCATAGACATTAACCTGTTCTTGGGTGGCAAGTACCTGGACAAGACGCTAGACCACGAAGCTCTGGGTATCTGGTGGGAGTCTATGGGCGGCGCGTGGGGTGGCAGATTTAAAGATGGCAATCATTATTCTCTCGAACATGGCGGGCGCAAATGACGACGTTCCTTCTCATGTACTGGAGGCAACTCGCCGCCTTTGTGGCGGTCGCTGCCTGGCTGGGCGTGGCCTACGGGTTCGGGTATCGGAACGCATCGAATCACTTTGAACGGGTGATTGCGGAGGAACAGCTTAAAACCGCGATGGAACGCGCTGAGGCCATTACCCAGGCGAAAGCGGCCGATGATGCACTCGGAGAGCAGGCGCTGCTACAGGCCAAGCTCGGGGCCGAGGAAGCCCGCAAGAATGAAGTTGTCACGAACACGGTGATCAAATGGAAGGTGAAATATGCTCAAAGTCCTGATGCTGGCCAGTGTGTTATGCCTCCTGATTTCGTGCGGACACACACCGCAGCCGTTACCGGTCGTTTGCCCGACGATACCACCGCCACCAGCGGATCTGATGCTGGACCCGCAAGAATTACAGACGTTGACGTTCTAGACGTTGATACGCAGAACTATGCCATGTGCCGCAAATGGCGCGGTCAGCTTATACAGTGGCGTGATAGAGAGCGGTTAGTACGGCCATGACCATGCTCAATGACCTGGTCCAAAAGGACGGCTGGCGCAAATTCACCTATGCCGTATTCCTAACCAGCCTGTCCTTTGTGGCCATGATGATGGATCAAATGAACGGAAGCACTTTTGCAACATTGGCCGGTAGCACGATGGCATTTTTGGTCGCCGGTGAGGTCGCTGGCGAGGCCGTTAAACAGAATGCAGTAACCAAACAGGCGCAGGCAGCACAATGAAATCCACCCCGGTAAACCTGATGATTGTGAGCGTCGCCGTATCCGGCCTGGTATTGCTGGGCATATTCAGCCTGATAGTGGGCCTGTTCGGTTAAAGAAAATCAGTAATCTGCCAGCGGGGCTGGCGCTCAGTCGGAGACTGACATGGCAACAAAGAAAGCAGTGAAGAAAAAGGCGCCGGCCAAGGCAAAAGCGAAGACCAGACCAAAAGCCAAGCCCAGACGGAAAGCGGCGACAGGCAGACCGTCAGTAATGACCACAGAGACTATCCGGAAACTAGAAGAAGCGTTTCTGATGGGGTGCACGGATCGGGAGTCTTGCCTTTTTGCTGACATATCTATGTCAACCCTGTACCAGTACGGCCAAGATAATCCCGCATTTTCGGATAGAAAAGAGACATTGAAGGAAAACCCCATTTTATTGGCCCGCGGGGTGCAGCTAAAAGAGTTGATGGATGGCAATTCGGCCATAGCCCAGAAGGTGTTGGACCGCAAAGAGGGCAGCAAATTGGCTGTCACTGGCAAAGACGGCGGCCCGCTCAGTGGCGTATTGGCGATCCCTACCAGCCCTATGGACTGGGCTACCATTGCACTGGCACACCAGAACGCCCTGAAGCTGGATGACAGCGAGTAACGCCAATGTCATCTGGTCGCCCTTGCCGGGTAGCCAGCAGCTTGTACTGACTTGCCCCTATGATGAGCTGCTTTACGAGGGCACCAGGGGGCCAGGTAAAGGTCTGCCGCTGGACGAGCCCGTCCTGACACCGGAGGGGTTTAGGCGCATCGGTGATGTTACTGTCGGCTCGCGTGTGTGCGCGCATGACGGAACGGTATCGAAGGTCATAGGTGTTTATCCGCAGGGTTTGCGCCCCACATACGAAATAGAGTTCGATGATGGGGCCATTGCGCGATGTGATGACCAGCACATTTGGCCGATACGCGTTCAGTCCACGCAGATCAAGCGCGGATTTGATTATCGCCTGATGGGTATGTCGGGAGTGTTAAGGAACTGGCAAGCCGGGCGAAGGCTGCACATTCCGACACTTGAAGGCGTGGCATTAACACGCAGGATGCGCCTTCGAGAATGGCCGGTTAATCCTTACGTTCTCGGGCTGCTTTTGGGTGATGGCTCAATGAATGCGGCGGGCGATGTGCGGTATTGCACTGTTGACGCGGCGTTGGCCGATGCAGTGATTGCGGGCGGATTCGTTGAGTATGCACCTGACAAGCGCAATGGGCTGCGGTGTTTTGGTGTTAAAAGAAGCTCGGCGGTCGCGCAAGGCATTAAGCGCCTCGGGCTTTTGAAAAAGCGCTCATGGGAAAAGTCCGTTCCTGGGATGTACAAGGAAGCCCCTGCAGCGGATCGGTTGGCGATTCTTCAAGGCCTCATGGACACCGATGGGAGTATTGATGCTCGCGGGTATATAGAATTTTGCTCATCAAGTGAGCAGCTTGCGATGGATGTTGTCTGGCTGGTTCGATCACTAGGCGGAAAAGCAAGCGTTACAACCAAGAAAACTGTTAGGCGCTTGGCATATCGCGTCTACGTCCAGACGGGAAGGAAATTTATCCCGTTCCGGCTTCAGCGAAAAGCTGAGCGAATGACGCAGTATCAACACGAGACGCTTTCGCGGCGCATTGTAGATATTCGGGCTCTGGGGCAGCAAGAAACGGTTTGTATCAAGGTGGATCACCCGCTCGGATTGTTTATTACACGTGACTTTGTGGTGACACATAACACCGACACGCTGCTGATGGATTTTGCGCAGGATGTTGGCCAAGGATTTGAGGGCTACTGGCGGGGCGTCATCTTCCGGCGCGAGTACAAGCACCTGGAGGATATTGTTTCGCGATCTAAGCGATGGTTTAGACAGATATTCCCACAAGCGCGGTTCCTAGCGAGCAAAGGCGATTACAAGTGGGTGTTCCCGGATGGCGAGGAATTGCTGTTTAGGGCGTTCAAAAATGAGGACGATTACTGGTCATATCACGGCCACGAATACCCCTACATAGGTTGGGATGAGCTGACGGGCTGGCCAGATATAAAGCCTTATGATTCGATGAAGTCGTGCAATCGGTCCAGTTATCAGCCAAAAAACGGGGGGCGCGCAATCCCTCTGAAGATTCGAGGCACAACCAATCCCTACGGCAGGGGCCATAACTGGGTCAAGAAACACTTCATTTCACCAGCATCTGCCGGAGTGCCCATCATTGAAAATGGCCGGACGAGGGTGAGGATATTCGGGTCAATGAAGGAAAACCCCTTCCTAGACCCGAATTACATAAACACCATCCGCAGTGTGAAGGACCCGAACAAGCGCAAGGCGTGGGGCGATGGCTCTTGGGATGTAACCAGCGGCGGTATGCTGGACGATATTTGGGACGAGCGCGTGCATGTTGTGCAGCCGTTCGATATTCCGCCTGGTTGGCGGATCAAGCGGTGCCTGGATTGGGGATTTTCAAGACCCTTTTCAGTTGGATGGTGGGCTGAGTCATCCGGCAGTCAAATTAAGACGGCAAGCGGGACCCTGAAAACGTTTCCACGTGGAACATGGTTCAGGATCGCGGAGTGGTACGGATCAACCGGACAGGAAAATGAGGGCCTGCGTTTGACGGCCAAAAGTGTCGCCGAGGGCATTAGGGCGCGCGAGGCTCAATTTCCATGGGGGCAGCGAATTAAGCCTGGGGCCGCTGACTCTTCGATATTTGACACCGATGATTCGACCAGCGTGGCTGACAACATGGCGGCGGCAGGAATCAAATGGACCCATGCTGACAAACGTGCCGGATCAAGAAAGGCCGGGGCCGACAAACTGCGCACATTGCTCGAATCGTCTTTGACCAGGCCCATGGAGAGTCCGGGCATTTTTATTTTCAACACCTGCCGAAAATGGATCGAATTGGTACCTATCGTCCCTCGGGATGAATCGAACCCTGATGATATTGACAGCGATTGCGAAGACCACAACTACGATGAAACGCGCTACGCAGTGACCGAGCGGGCGAAAACTTCCACGATCAGAGAGCTGACGCTTTGAATGAAGACGTGAACACACCGTGCAGGGCGTATATCGACGCCCAGCGCGCACGGGATGAGGCTCAGACGCTAATGGGCGGCACGCAAGCCATGCGTGATGCCGGGACCGCCTATCTGCCAAAAAATGAGCGCGAGTCAGACAAGAAATACAAGGCCAGGCTTGAGCGTTCTTTTCTGTACGGCGTGTTCAAAAATACCGTTGCTTCCATGTCCGGAAAACCTTTCGAGAAGCCGACGACCGTGCAGCCCGTAGATGATTTCTATTCTGCGTTTTTAAAGGATGTGGATAAGCAGGGCGCGGGCATCGATGCGTTCTGTCAAGACCTGCTAAAACAAGTGCTTGCCAAGGGATTAACCTTTATTTTGGTCGATTTGCCACCGGTGCCCAATGACTCGCAGGGTAAAAGCCTGTCAAAACAGGACGAAATTGATTTAGGAATACGCCCCTATTGGGCACATATCCACGCGGATAACCTGATTGCCTGGGATTTCGATGTAATCAACGGAGTTAAACAGTTGTCGCGTATACGCATTCGTGAGGACGTATCCGAAATGTCCGGCGACTTTGGCGAAAAATGGTACAAGCAGGTTCGTGTCATTGCTCGCAATTACTGGCAGACGTGGCGACTGAAGGATAAGAGCGACTCTGTATGGGAACTCCACGAGGAAGGAGTCCGTACCGCAGGTGTCGTGACACTCGTTCAGGTGCAGGCCGAAAAAGCGACGTTCATGGCATCTGAGCCGCCGCTAAAGCCGCTGGCTGAAAAGAACATCGAGCACTGGCAGTCATCCTCTGACCAGCGAAACATTCTGCATGTGTCCCGCGTTCCACTGCTGTTCGCCAAAGAGATCGATCTGCCAGAAGACGAGCTCGGCAGGCCCACCGGCGAGATCAGCACCGGGTCTATTGTGACATCGAGTAGCGAGCACGGAGACCTTCGCTGGGTTGAGCTGTCAGGGGATGGTTCTATCGTGCAGGGCAGGGCCGATGTTGAACGACTGGTTGACGAAATGGAGTCCCTCGGCGGCCAATTGATGCTGCGCAAGACCGGCGATCAAAGCACTGCCACCGAGGAAAACATCAAGTCCGCCAAGGGCGATAGCGTGCTTCACAGCATTCTGACTAACATGGAGTCGGCACTTGATCTTGCGCTGCAGTACACTCAGGCGTTCCGGGGGCTCACTACGGGAGCCCCAATGGTGAGCATCTACAAAGACTTTTCCATTCAAAACCCAAATTTCATCTCGCCAAAAGACTTGCTGGACGCACTCAACAGCCAGCGTATCAGCATGGGTACGTACTGGGACAACATGATAGCGATCGGTCTCAAAACCGAGCGCACGGCAGAGGATGAGATGGACGCTATCAACGAGGAGGCAGCAAACCTTCCCGAGGTAACGGATGGCCGTCAATGATGATCTACTGAGCCTACAGCTTGCTCATGGGACGTATGTGCAGCGGTACGGTACCGGCCTGGCGCGGCGGGTACTGAAGCTGTTGACCGAAACCGAGAGTGATCTAAAGCGGCAGATTGCAGCGCGGCTGGCCAATATGACCGAGCGCGGCTATGATCGCGGGCCGGTCACAACAAAGCGTATCGAGACGCTGATAGGGGTTATCTCGGAGACGCGCGCGGCGGGCTATGCGGCGTTAGAGTCAGCATTGACCGCAGAGCTGGTTGAATTTGTAGCCCACGAGGCAGATATTCAGACGCGAATGCTGAAGGAGATCATCCCGATACCGCGCGGGATTAACGCCCCCGGCCTGCAGTTGCTCAAGTCGATAGTCATAGCCAGGCCGATGCAGGGTCGGGTATTGCGTCAGTGGGTCGGGGATTTGGATGCTGCCGAGAAAAAAGCCATACGGTCGGCGGTAAATATCGGCATGACGGAAGGTGAGTCGATACCCAATATTGTCAAGCGGGTCGGCGATCGGCTGGATTTGAGCAAAAGCCAGACCACAGCGATTGTCCGTACCGCGGTCAATCACGTATCAAATCATGCGATACAGGCGGTGGCCACCGCAAACGACGATCTTGTAAAGTCTGTAAAGTGGAGTGCGGCGCTTGACCACAAGACCTGCCCTATTTGCGGCGGCAGGGACGGCAAGGTGTATCCTGTGGACTCGGGACCCCGGCCTCCTGCTCATATCGTATGCCGATGCCGAATCACCTATGTTCTCAAATCATGGCAGGAGCTGGGCTTAAAAGACCCGCCGATAGGTGTCAGGGCGAGCATGAACGGCGACGTGCCCGCAGATACGAATTACGGCGACTGGCTGAGAAAGCAGCCGAGGGATTTTGTGAAAGACACCCTGGGGCCGTCGAAGGCCAAGCTGTTCTTGGATGGCAAGTTGCCCATTGATCGTTTTGTAGACCGGCAGGGAGGGGAGTTGAACCTTGCGCAGTTGAGTGCGCGCGAATCCGAGGCATGGATAAAGGCATTCGGCAGGGTGGCTTGAAATCGCAGGGACTGGGGCGGATACTCAGGGGCCACATAAGCGCTTGGGCGTGTTAGCTTGTCCGATCCCCGTAAATTCTCCGTCATCAAAGGCGGGCCACCGAAAACGCCAGCGAAGCCGTTGGAGCCGGTGGTCTGCCTGTTGTGCCGTGGCAAGTACAAGATCGCACACGGCGACCTGCTGGAAATCCGTACCGGTGGCTACTGGAAAAAGGGCCGCATGGTGGGCTTCCGCAAGGCACTGATTTGCGCGCATTGCTTTTCGCGTGATGGGACAATGGAGATTATTGGTTACCTGAAATAGCTCTACAGAATTGATTTAAGAGACCCGCTCCGGCGGGTTTTTTTATACGCCTCATTCGGTGGTCCGACTGGGGCTTTTTTTATGGGCGGTGCCCGCAAACGATCGGAGATCACAACATGACACTGGCAGAATTTTTGGCAGCAAACGCAGACGCAAAAACCGAACTGGAAAAGCTGGTGAGTGACCAGGCCAGCGCCGCTATCGCTAAAGCGACCGAGCCGCTGGTACAGAAAAATAATCAGCTAATGGATGAGCTAAAGCCGCTCAAGGATTTGAAAAAGAAACTCGGCGACGAGTTTGATATGGAGCACTACAACGAACTGCGGCGCTCCATGGAGGACAAGGAGAAAAAAGGCTTCGTTGATAAGGGGCAGATTGACAAATTGATAGATGCCCATGCCCGCGAGAAGGCGCAGTGGAAAGAGCAGTATGACAAGGATATTGGCGAACGCGACAGCAAGCTGCAAGGTTCGGGTGTGGAAATACAGCGCCTGGTTGTTGACGGCGAACTGACCCGCGAACTGTCATCCATTGCCGTTGACGAAAGCGCTCTGGATTTTCTGATGTACAAGGCAAAACCGCTTTTAGAGACTGTCGAGGCAGACGGCAAGACCGTTGCTCGGGTCAAAAACGGCGTGAAAGGGGATGGCACATACAAGACCATCAAAGATTTGGTAACTGACTTTGCGAAGGACGATCAATTCGCCCGCTACGTCAAAGGCAGTGGTCAATCAGGTAGCGGAGCTACCAGCAGCACCGGCGGCGCTGACACTAGTAGCACTGGAAAACTCACATCAACCCAAAGAATCGCCCAAGGTCTGAAAAAGGCCCTCTGAGCACTGGAGCATAATTTATGGCTACGCAAACGCTAGCTGAAGCAGCAAAACTCATCAATAACGACATCATCGCCGGTGTTGCAGAGGACATCATCAGCATTAATCCGCTGTTTGATATTCTGCCGTTCATCGGCTACACCGGGCAAGGACTTGTGGTAAACCGTGAAAACGCACTCGGCAATGCGGGCATTTATGCGGTTGACGCAACGATTACCGACAAGACCCAGGCGACGTTCACGCAAGCCACTTTCAGCGCCACCAAGCTTATTGGTGATGCGGAGATGGACGGCCTCGTGCAGGCTCAGTCTGCCAGTGCCGGGGTTGACCAGGTGGCAATTGAGATCAGCTCGAAGGCCAAATCTATTGGTCGATTGTTCCAGACCGGAATGGCTACCGGAACGGGCGCCACCCCGCAGATGAACAGTCTGCACTCTATGGTTGACGCAACCCAGTACACCACAGCATCGGCTGGACAGGCGCTTTCTCTGGCCCTGCTGGACGAGCTGATGGACTTGGTGAAAGCCAAGGACGGTATGGTTGACTGGATCATGATGCCTGCCCGCACGATCCGTGCCTACAAAGTGCTTTTGCGCTCCCTCGGCGGTACGCCGGCTGACTGGGTTGTGACCATGCCCGGTGGGCGTCAGGTGATCTCCTATGAGGGTGTTCCTATCTTCAAAAACGAGTATCTGTCTGTTCTGGAAACCGCCAACGGCGCTGCATTGACCGGCGGCGCGCTGACCTCTGTGTACGCTGGCGTCTTTGACGATGGCTCGCAGAAAGTCGGCATCGCAGGTATTCACCCTGAGTCTGTGCCTGCTGGTATCCAGGTGGAGCCTGTCGGCGCACAGGAAGCGAAGGACACGAGCATTTGGCGTGTTAAGCAATATGCAAACTTTGCTGCATTCAACCGGCGCGGGATTGCCCGTCTGCCCTCTATCAACAACTAAGACAGGTAAGCGGGAGGGGATCCATTCCTTCCCGCTCTGCCATTTGGAGATTTTATGAAACTTATCGCAAATTATACCAGCCTTGGTGATGTTGCCGAGGGAGAGTCTCTCCCGCTGTGGGGCGTGTTGTGTGTATTGACGAACATCGGCACTCGGCGCGAACCGAAATTTATCTATATTGCCGAGGTCGCTGACGAAGATGGGCCGGAATTGATAGCATCGGGGCGTTTCCGTGAGGCGGGGAATATCACTGCCGTGGCAATTGATGAGTATCCCAGCCTTGAGGATGATGAAGATGATTCGTCTATGGCGGATAAGAAAACTTCCGCCAAGGACAAAATGGCAGGCGGTAAGTAATGACCCTCATCGCAACCCCTGGAGCTACCGCCAACAGCTATGCTGATGTGGTGTTTGCGGATGAGTACATCGCTACCCACGATCCCGACCTTGCCTGGTTTAACATTGCGCCAGTCATCAAGGAGTCGCTTCTGCAGCGCGCCACTGAGCTGCTGGACGAGCTAAGGTGGCAGGGTAGCAAGTCGGATAGCGTCAACTCACTGCGCTGGCCTCGCCTCTACGTTTATGACAAAGAGGGTATTCAGCTGGACGGCACCACTGTCCCGCTGTTTCTGAAACGGGCGGCAAGTGAGTTTGCGTTCCACCTTTCCGAGGGCGACACAACGCGGGAGGCGGGATTTAAACTGATACAAATCGGACCCCTGAAAATGGAGTCCGGCGACGAACAGCTATCAGATCAAGACCCGATCCCCGCGCAAATACGGCGCATGATCTCGTTCTATCTTGAGCCGTCCGGCCCTTCATTGGTGCGAGGGTAATTCATGGGTGTGCAAAAAGCGGTCAGGGATTCCGTTCGCCAGGCGTTCCGGCAGATGGGCGACGTGGTAACGGATATGACCTATACCCAGTTCGGGGTAGCGGTCAACAATGAAGACACCGCGACAGTGACCAGCGCAGAGACCGCGCACGCGATCAATGCCGCGCCGATTGATTACAAGGCCAGCGAGTATGTTGGCCTGATCGAGGCGGGTGATTCGCGGGTGTTCCTTGAAAACGTTGACCTGAACTTCACCCCCAGAATTGGCGACACCGTTACATTTCGGGGCCGAACAATGCGAATTGTTTACCCCTATGAGCACTTCATAGGCGACGAAATAGCGTTCTATGAATTGCAGTTGCGGATTTGATGGTTGCAAACGCCTAAAACATCGTTCAACAAACCCCGCCCAGTGCGGGTTTTTCATTTATGGAGCATCCCATGACAAATCCTCTGGAGTTGCCGACAGGCAAACAGAACCGCGCCGCAAAGAAAGCGGGCATGACCCTGGCCCAGTGGCGGGACTTTCAAAGTGGGCCGCAGGAGCAGCCTGAAATGTACTTTCAGTGCGCTGGGCCTGACGCCCCCGCGCAGCCTGCAGCAGCGCCCTATGTCGCCGAATTCGATCGGGCCGCTGACTGATGGGTGTGCAGGCTGAAATTGATGCCTTTAACAAAAAGGCCGCGAAGCTGGCGGGCGATCAAGTGCGGGCGATTGGGTTCCATATCAATGACCGGGCGGCAGAGATGACCCCAGTAATCAGTGGGAGGCTGAAGGGCGGATGGCTTGCTGAGGATGGGCGGTCCGCTGACGGCGAAGTGTTCGTTGACATCAAAAACCCGGTGGAATACGCCGTCTACGTTGAGGAAGGCACGGACAGGATGACCCCGCGCAGGATGCTGAGCCGCGCGATAGCTGAAGCTAAAGCGATGCTATGAGCCGATTTCTGGAAGCGCAGGTCGCTCTCGATAAGCGCCTTAACACATTGACCGGACTCCCGCCTGTCGCACGCGAGAACAGCGAATATAGACCCATAGAGGGCACGCTGTACATTCGCCCAACAAATCTCCCCGCTGGATCATTCCCGGTGGGCATTGCCAATACCGACAGCATACGCACGGTGGGTATTTATCAAATAGACGTGTTTGCACCACTCGGCGGCGGGGCAGGTCCCGCACTGGTTGTGGCAGACGCGATAGCAGAACACTTTTCTCGTGGTTTGAGACTTGTGAACGGTGATTCCACCGTTGTGCTGGGAGTCCCCGCACAAGAACCGGCCAGGCCAAGCGGCGCGTGGCACATGGTCAGCATTTTAATCCCTTATGACAATATTTTCAGGAGCTAATTTATGCCTAGTGATGCATTCACCAGTGCGGGGACAACGATAGGCGTTAGCGTCGCTCTCCCCGCCACCTACAATACCGCCGGATTTGCGGCGCTCACATTCACTGACATTGGCGAGGTGGTCGATGGCGGTGAGCTCGGGCGCGTCTATGAGGTGGTAAAACACAACCCCTTGGCGACACGGGAAACTATCAAACGCAAGGGCAGCTTTGATAGCGGGTCTTTGTCGCTGATGATGGCTCGCGTTCCCTCTGATGCGGGCCAGACGATCTTGGTGGCAGCCGTGAACAGTGACAACAGTCATTCGTTCGAAGTTACCCTCCAGGACGGCACCATACTGTACTTCACGGCACAAATCTTTTCGTACCTGACAAAAGTCGGGACCACGAACCAGATCACTGCCGCACAAGTTAATGTCGAGATTGATAGCGACATCATCGAAGACGCAGCGTAACACCTACCTAACAAGCCCGGCCCCCGGTGGGGGCCTTTACTTTTATTCGGAGAATAAAATCATGGATTTGTCAAAACTGGACGTTAAAGAAGCTGCAGACCGAGGCGCTGATATGGTGTTACGCCATCCAGCAACCGGTGAGGAATTATACGCAGACGATGGAACCCCCATCGTTTTTAACCTGCTCGGCAGCGACTCGCAAGAGTACCGGCGCATGGTTCGCCAGACCGCTAACAAGAATTTGAAGCAGGGACGCCAGACCCCTACGGTTGAGCGATTTGAACAGAACGGCATTGATTTGTTGGTGGCTGTGACGGTCGGATGGTCGGGCGTGCAAGTGAGCGGGGAAATGCTGGAATTCTCCCCGGCCAATGCCAAGTTGCTGTATACAGACTATCGCTGGATTCAGGAGCAGATAGACCAGTTTGTAGCCGAGAGAGCCAATTTTTTGACCAATGCCTAGCGGAACTTTCGCTTTACGTTAGGCACACTGCGTGGCTGCAATCTACACCTGATAAGTCCGAGCAGAGCCGGTTCAAGCAGATCCAAGGCAAGGGCGAAGACCACCCCGCCCTTGACCTGCCGCCGGTAGATGCGGGGGCTTATCTCCTCGCCTACCTGCAGGAGATGGATTTTTGCATGAGGGGCGAAATGGGCATGGCCCCAATCTCGTTCCTGGAGCTGTCTGCATGGCAGGCGTCAACAGGATTGGCGCTTTCGCCATGGGAGGCGCTGACCCTACGGCGCTTGTCCATTGATTACATCGACCAGCTCCATCGGTCCAAAAACCCGGCAGAGCAAGCCCCATACCAAACAGAAGACCTGCCCCGTCAACGCGAGGCGGTGCACAACTTTTTCAAAAATTTAGCAAGGCGTAAACCTCATGTCAGACATCGCAGGGCTAAGGGTCAGGGTAACCTCTGAAGGTATCGAAAATACCGGCAAGCAACTTGATGCGCTGGGTCGATTTGCCACCGCTGCGGAAAAGCAAATAGAGTTACTGGGACGCATAGCGACTGCTGTTGAGCGACAGATTGAGTTGCTCGGCGGGTCTTCTGCCCTGGCGTCAAGTCAGGCTTCAGCGCTGGGCGCAGCGAGCGCAGCATCAGCGTCCGGCATAACCGCTATGGGAGCCTCGTCTGCCGCTGCCGCTGCTAGCGTAAACGCGGTAGGGGCTGCATCAATGGCGTCTGCTGCAGCGGTGGCGGGTGCCGGTAAGGCGATGGTGGCCTATAGCGGCGGCACAAACCTACTTACCAGCGCCAATACGTCACTGGTTACATCAATCGGTCGCTCTGGGCTATCAATGATCGGCTACGGAGATGACATACTCCGCATTGGCCATACCAGTAAGTTGTCTGCCGGGGCGATGGATGCGTTCGGGCAGGCCGCAAACGGCCCATCAAGATCACTCATGGCGCTGGCAAAGGCAAACGAAGTAGCAAGCACCGCAGCGGTGGGCTTTGCGAAAAATTACGGTGGCATGATAGCGACTGTGGGTAGCGGCGCTATTGTGCTGGCTGCAATCAAGCTCACCGACTACACGGACCGCATGGCCAAGATGCAAGGCCAGCTTAAGTTGGTTACGGGCTCGCAGGAGGAGCTTAACGCGGTCTATGGGCGTGCGCTCACTTTGGCCAACGAAACCGGGCAATCTCTTGAGGCAACGGTCAATCTTTATGCTCGGATGGCTCGCGCTACGGAGGACCTAAACCTATCCCAAAACGACCTCTTCACAATCACAAAGGCCATTAACCAAAGCTTTGTTGTGTCTGGCGCTACCGCAGCGGAGGCTTCGTCCGCGATGTTACAGCTATCGCAGGGCATGGCCTCTGGTGTTTTGCGAGGCGAAGAGCTGAACGCCGTGATGGAGTCATCACCCCGGCTGGCGCGTTTGTTGGCCGATGGGTTAGGTGTTGGTATAGGCGAGCTGCGCAGGATGGGCGCTGAAGGCGAGCTCACGTCCGAAAAAGTCACCAATGCAATCAAGTTAATGGCTGGTTCCGTAGATTCTGAATTTCAGCAAATGCCCATGACCATTGGCCGCGCGACTCAGGAGATCAAAAACAACCTGCTTGATGCGTTCGGTGCGGCGGATTCAGGTCCTGCAGTGAAAGCAATTAAAGCAATGAATTCCGCGCTCGCTGATCCTGCCATGAAAAAGAACCTGAAGGACTTGGGCAGCATGTCTATCGAGGCGGGCATTGGTGTCGCGTCATTGACGGCATCCTTGATAAATCTTGCGGCTACGACTTTCACCGCTATTGGTGACGGCATTGCATTCCTGATTGACAAGGCCAGGGGTTTGGGCGCGTTCAAGGACGATCTTGACCGATTGGGCGAGACGGCAACCGGGGAGAACATTTCCAAGACCACCAGCAGAATTGCGGAGCTGAAAGACGAGATAGTCAGGTTCAGCGCAGGCGGCGAAAGGTTTGCCGGGGCCGTCATTGCTGCCGAGGCGGAACTAAAGGGGCTTGAATCCCAGCTTAAGTCGGCTACTGCTAGCACCGGCACAACCACCGGTGCAACTGCCAACTACAAGGCGCGCCTTGATGCCGCTGGCAAATCTATCAACAACACAACCGAGGGCCTGATCAAGCTGGCATCCGGCACCAACAAACAAACAGAAGGCAGCGCCAAAGCGCAGAAAGCGGTACAGGGCATGATCACCGCGCTGGATTTCGAGACAAAACAACTGAAGGTGAATGCGCTGCAGCAGGCTATCAATACCGCTGTTCAGAAAGCGGGTACCACAGCGACCGCTGCCGAGATTGAGCAAATCAAGTCCAAGACCGCCGCCCTTTTTATCCAGACCACCACGCTTGAAGCCGAGGCGGATGCGCAGGAGGACGCCAGAGCGCGATCCGCAGCCTCTCAGGCTCAGGCAGCTGGGGACGCAGCCAAGGCGGCTGAGGATATGGCCACTGCCGCCACAAAGGCATCTGAAGACGCCATGAAGCCGTGGAACGATGCGCTCACGGATATGGCGTCCAGTATCGATACTGGATTTACGCAGGCGTGGCGGGATGCGTTCAGCGGGACCGAGGACGGCTTTAAAAACTTCGCTGGGAATTTGAAGGATTCGTTTCTTAACCTACTGGCAAATATGGCGCATTTGGCGATTACTCGGCCCATAGCGATGCAGTTCAGTGCAGCGCTTGGTGGCCTTGTGCCGGGCGCCGCATCCGGAGGGGTATCTGGTGCCACTGCGGGCGCTTCCTCGCTCACGAGTGGCTTGTCCAGTCTCACGAGTGGCATTACAGCGGCAGGCAAGGGGCTGTATTCGTCCCTCGGAACGATCACAAATGACCTCGGTCTGTTCAAGACCAGTAACGCCTTCAACGCAAAAGCAGCTGCCACTACTGGCTGGTCAATGGCGGGCGATTTCGCCGGGGGCATGATCGGAGGATATGCCGGGAGCAAGGTCTTTGGGGAAACGTCCGGTGTTGGCGCAAGCATAGGCGCAATTGCAGGGTCTGCACTAATTGGCGTTCCCGTACTCGGGGCCGCTATCGGCAGCTTTGTCGGCACAGCTATCGAGAGCGGACTAGGCAAGGCGTTCGGCTATGGCGGCAACAACAACGACGGCAAGAACGTAGCCAGAGCTGATTTCGACTTCTCTACCGGGACATTCGGTAAAGGCGCTGGCAGCGGCAATAGCTGGAAAAAGGGAGAGGGCAGGGAGCAGGCGGATTTTGTTGATCAGCTAATGGGGCAACTCTCAGTCTTTGGCGATGCTATTGGTGGTTCGACGTTAAAGGGCGGAATCACTGCAGACAGTGGCGGGAAGCTCTCATTCAATGGGAAGGCGTTTTCCGATGCCAACCAGTTGCTGGCCTACGGGTTTGGGCAGATTGTCGCCGCATCTGACAAGGTAAGCGATCGCCTGAAGCCACTCATTGCAAACTTCAGTGGGTCAGCAGAGGAAATTGCCGTTTTCACTACCGGGCTTGTGGCACTGGACGTCAGCGCCGGGGGTATCAGTGATACCCTGCTGACCTTGATTCAAAACGCCAGCGGGACCGCTGCGGAGATTGTTCAATTTTCTCAGGCCATTGTCTCTATCAGCCAGCAGGCGGGCATAAACTCCGTCACCAATGCAATCAAGGAATTCTCGGCTGTAGCACCCACTGTAGCGACGGCATACCGCGATCACTCTGCGGCACTTCTGGAACAGATACGCAACTTTGACGGCAGCGCCGCATCTGCCTCCAACCTGAATAACCTGCTGATCGAAAACAAGACAGCCGCCTATCAGTTCGCCATGGCTATCCAGACCATTGGCCAGCAGATCGGCATCGTGGCAGCAGATCAGGCCGAGTACATAAGGCAGTCGGTGCTTACCGCTGATCAGCTGCGCACTGCTCGTGTGGCGGAGCGCGACTCCCTAAGCGCTATGCTGGCATCGATGACGGACCCGCAGGAAATCGACAAAGCCTCAAAATCTATCCTGGACCTGAACCGCAAGATATTCGATAGCTTGGCCGAAAACGAAAAGCTTCGACGATCGGAGGAATTCGCCAGTTATGCAGAGCAAACGAACGTTGTAGCGCAGGGATTACTCCAAGGCGCTCTCACGGGCCTGCAGTCATCACAGGAAGACATTAATATCCGCATTATCGACATGCTAGACAGCGCAGCGGACAAGCAACAGCAGGCGGCCAATACCAACCTGGCTGCATCGGGCGCAAATCAGGATGCCAGCCAGACATTCTCCGAAGCCGTGAACAATCTCGTCACCAATGGCATAACGATCAACGATAACCGACTCTCTGAAGCAGGGGGGGTGTAGGCTATGCCAACCACGTTTGATCTGTCCACCTATCCGCTGGAAACAGCGACCGCATTTAAACCCAGCCTTGGGACCAAGTTGGACTCTATGAGTGATGGCGAGGTTAGGTCGAGGACACTCACGACACTCAAGCCCATCAAAATAAATTGCGTGTTTTGCCCACAAGATGAGGCGCAGTCTGCCTCATTTGAATCATACCTGTACGCCAATGCCGCTACACATTTCGACATTCCCCACAACTCAAAAATTTATCGCGGCTATATCAATGGGGACAGCCTAGATAAAAGCGTATCCAACGGCGTCACGCATTGGTGGTCATTTGAGTTTGCCGGGAAGCTGGTATGAGCCGCCGGTTAAGTACTGCGCAATTTAACAACGCAAATGCGGGCGCTACCCGCCCCGTAAACCTAGTGCGATGGGAGCATTCCGGGGCGCTGGAGCTCATATCGGGCAGCGGAGATATTACATTTGACGGTGAGCTCTACACCGCAGGCGGTTTGTTCAGCGTCACAATTGACGATGGTCGCAGTGCCGTTCTGACCCTGCCCTCAACCAATGCGAGGGTGGCTGAGGTTATCTCGGGAAACTGGCGCAATGGCAAAACATGCCAGATTTATTCCGTTCCGGGCCTGCCAGACGATAACGGCGTGTATGCGCTTGAGGAGGGCTTGTTGGTGCTTGATGGAGTGATTGACGCATCCTCCTATGCCAACGGCACCATTACCGTCAACGCAATACACCGCTACCTGCGTGGCAACGTGACTCCGCGCACGACCTTTAACGAGTTTTCCATTCATATCCCACCTTCCGGCACCATTATTGAGCACGAGGGCGATTCCTACACCCTGGTGTCGCGCCGATGAGCGCCGCACGATCCGGCAAGGTCCGGGGCCGGCTGACCATAAAAGAGGTCAACGCGTTCAAACAGGCGCCCCGAGAGCTCGAAATCGAGGTGACGGCCGATAACGCACCAGTTCCTATCGTGTACGGTTCCCGCAGCGTCCCGCTTATGGTTTCCGCATACGGCTATGATGCGGGCGGAAATTTCATTGCTCGCGCCGCGGCATCGGCGGGTGAAATCTTCCAGTTCGATGCCATCTTCTACAACGGCAAGCCACTACCGGCATCGGCGGAAGTGCGCATGTACCGGGGCACCTCGATCCAGGGCGTAGACGATCTGGTGGCTAGTATCACGACAATCCCCAGTTACAGCGACAACATGGTGTTGCTGAAGCCCGCTGGCCTGTTCGCCGCTGCCTATGTTGTCATTCTCCTACCGCCTGGCGCTATCAGCGAGTCTCCCAAGTTCCAGGGGATTGTGCGCGGTCGCTTGGTCTACGATCCGCGCGCTGCCGACTCTACAGGTGACCCCTTCGACTCTGGCAATAATTTGCTTGTGGGCTACAACCTGCAATTTATTGGCACCAATGGATCTACACCCGCCACGGGGATGGACGTTAGTACGCACGATCACGGGACAACGTGGGTAGGCGGGGCCAACATTCAGGGCAATGTGGCGGAGATGGACGGCAATGGCGATTACATTGTTGTGCAAGACGATACAAATGCGGATTTCGGTTCTGGACGATGGACGATTGAGCTGGCGATCCAGCCGGATGTGGTCACGGGCACACACTACATATTCGGCAAGGGCGATAGTGCTAGCGACAGATCTATTCAGGTATACCAGAGCAATGATGATCTGCGTGTCAATATGTCCAGCAATGGCACTTCATGGGGTATTGCCAGCGCCATCACCTTTGCCACGAATGTTCTGGCTGTCGATACTCCGGTAAAAATCACCATAGAATTCACCGCCCGCGAATACCACTTTTATGTTGACGGAGTGCACGCCTACCGCATTGCAAGCACAGCTTCGCTGTACGCTACAACGGGCCCCGCCTGGCTCGGTTTGGCCGATGGCATAAGCGCGACGAATGCGTTTGACGGCACCTATATAGCCGCTCGCCTCACAAAAACAGTCAATAGATACGGCGGCGTACATACGGCCATTGCCTCGCCCTACGCAGATTCCGACGCCATGAATCCGGGCTATGTGTACGACAATATTTCCGCGATGTGTTTTACTGAGCTGGCAATGAATCCGTTTTACGGGTTCGGCGCGACCGTGGTCAACACCCTGATCAATAGCATTGACTGGAACGAAAGCTTATTAGGGGGCGCAGTGGAGCGCGCCAGGCTTGATCTGGTCATCTCCGGCGTTCGCCCTACCGACGAATGGCTTGACTTGTTGGCGACCTATGCCGACTGCATTTGGTTTTTTGAGGGAGACGGGATAACGCTGTTACCGGATCGCCCTGTTGACGCCCAGAACCCGAGCGGCTGGGAGATGGGCGACAACATGGATTTTATTTCCCACGCTACCGACTGGACGCTGGGCACAGGCTGGACGCACAACCCTGCCACCGACTCACTGGATAAGGCCGCCGGCACTGCAGGTCAGGCATCGCAGCCTCTGTCAAAAGCCTTTGAGGTGGGCGAGACGTACATCGCAACCCTAAAGCTGACCACGGTCACAGCCGGAAGTGCGCGCCTGGAGCTGGACGGCGTGCCGCTGATTGAATACCAGACCGCTACCGGGCTGCATGCCTATGAATTTGTGGCGACCGGGACCGAGGATGGCGGCACGATCGCTGCATTCGCCGATGCCGCCTTTGTTGGAACGGTTAAAGAGGCATCGATAAAGCGCAAGTATTGGTTCGAGCGCACTTTGGTTGCCGGGTCTCTCAGGTTGGCCGCACTGTCTAACTCCGACAGCCCTACCCGCGTCATAGTCCAGCACACAACCCCTAGCGATACTACTCCCAACTGGCTGGAAGCAGAGCCTGCCATTTTCGAGGTACCGGGGGTGGATTCTGGCGAGGTGCCATTGATTGAGACCCGCATGGATATGCGAGGCATAACCCGCCCAGAGGAAGCCCAGAACAAGGCGCAATCCAAGCTCAACCGGATGCAAAACAGGTTGCGCGCGGAATGGACCTCTGCAGACATAGGCATTGCTTACCATAAGGGCAAGGTAATCGACGTATACGATCCTGAAACCGCTGCTCGCTTGTTGGTGTTGCTTGAGGGAGTCAGTGCAACAACCGACGCGGGGCGCTATCGAGCCACCGGGCTGCTGTATTCTGATTTGCACTACCCATCTGATCTCGTGCTGCCAGGAGGTGCGGGAATTGTTCCCGTGGGCGTCCTGGGGCTACTGAAGGGCTCCACGGTGCCCGGCGGCTGGCAGCTGTATAACGCCGCGAATGGCAAGTACATCAAAGGAGCGGGCAATACTGTCGCTGTTGGCGCTACCGGAGGAGCCTCTACCCATAGCGCACTGAGCGGTAATACATCGACAGACGGCGCGCACGGCACCACTGAGGCCAAATTCGAAAGCGAGTCATTTACTGCGAGGATTGGCTCTGGTAGCGGTTACATTTACGACGATACGGACGAGCTCGCGGGAGGGCACCTGCACACCTACAACACGGGCACGCTGACGCCCGATGTGTACCGCAGAGAAAATGTATTTGTCGAAAAAATTACCACTGTGGGCACTTTTATTCCCAAAGAGGTCATGGTGTTTGGGCTCAAAGATTTGTCCTACCCCAACATGACCCGATGGCTGATAGGGGCTCAGAGACTGCTCATGGCGGCAACCGACAGCATCAATGCCGGAAATAATAACCAGACAGTAGCGATAGGCGCGACCGGCAGCACGAGCGATGCGCACGATCATTGGACACGCCCAACAATAAGCAATGGCTCACCTGACACCATCGGCGTCACGCCTCCGCGATATTCCCCTATAAGCGCGGGCGGTGCCCATACTCACCCGGCAACGCTTGCTCTCGGACTTGCTCTAAAACGCATCAGAATGAGCTTGTATGTCGGAACCGATGATTACTCCGTAGGTCCCGGCGTCTGTTTTTTTTGGAAGGGCTCATATGCTTCGATAGACCCTGACTTTACGCTGTGCACCGGGCTGCTAGGGACGGTGGACGTGGAAGACTATTTTATCGAGATTTCCGCGATGGGAGAGGAGGAAACAACTGCGGGCGACAATACTCTAGGCGTCACTGGGTACTCTAATTACTCCGCTACGCATGAACATAAAGGGTCATATTTCACCGCCTACACCCACGACACGCGACAAATCAGCCACGGGGAGAACGTCAAGCACAGGCATTTTATCTCCAATACCGGCAATGCATGGCAACCCGATCATTACGCCCTGGCGATGATTATGTATAACCCGACCCCGGTTACCTCGTTTGTAGATGTGGCATTATTGGTCAACGGCGGCGAAGCGAATGGGGCAACCAACATCGTTGACCGCAGCAATTATGCGTTGACCGAGACTGTAGAGGGAGCAGGGGCGCTGACTTACAGCAACGCACAATTGCTGTTTGGCCTGACAACCCTACTCAACAGCGGGAAGCGGTTTAAATACCCGGCGTTCAATTACACTAAAAAATTCACGTTTGAGGGGTTTTTCCGCAACAGCTCCACCGGTGCTATGATCCTGTTCGGGAACCATGTGGCGGCGGATAACAACACGTTTGAGGTTCGGAAAAACGCAAGCGGCGACATAGATCTCTATATCGGGGATACAATCCAGGCGACGATCGCTCTGGGCCTAACCAGCGGCGCATGGTTCTACGTGGGGTTGTGCTATGACTATGCCGAATGGCGGATTTATGCGGGCATGCAGTCAGTCGGTACGGCTGTGCGCGACACCTACATTGACGCAGCTAACAGCGTAACTGATGATCTGTATTGGCTGGACGGGGCCGGGGGTGTTGCTGCGTTCGCGGGACATTCTGCCCAGCTACGTGTCACTCGTGGTGCTGCGATCCTGTCAGGTTCGGTGGTTGCGATTCCAGCGGTGGCGTTTGCGACGGCGTAAGATGTCCATGGGCTACAAGGTGCTCTAACTCTTTAACTCTGCGTTGCAAAAAATACACATACTCATCCGGCCATGCTTCACTATTAAATTTGTCGCTATTCATCAGATTCCGCCATTATTACGGCGCTACATTCAGGGCATGTTACTGTTTGTGCATCAGCCAACCACACTCCTACCCATCTATAGCCACAATGACCACAGTCCAGTGGTCCCGTTCTGTGTGGCCGCTGGGTATCCAGGTCTATAACGTTACTCATTCAGGTAAACTGCTACGCTATGATGCTTACCCGCTTTTTGTAGTATGGACACACATAGGTTTGCACCCGATCTCAGCTTGTGTGCAGTGATGGTGCTGATGTAACCGATAATCATCGGGTTATTGCTGGCATCCGGCTTTAGCACTAGGTCGCATTCGTAGTACATACAAAATGACGGTAGGCTCATCGGAAATAATGCCCCATCACCACACGTCACAAGCATGTCTCCGCGATTGAATTGTAATGACCCGCCTGTTGGTGAAGGTATTAAATAGCAGTCATCGTTTTCATGCGTGATCGGTAGACCGTTATATTTAAAGCTCCACGGCATCCCATTAACGATATTTCCACCAGTGGCTATTCCGTGCTGAACAAGCTCATCAAAAGTAATAGCCTTAACCGGTTCTGACCTTTTTCTATACTCACTCATTCCCCACCTCCTAGATAGCCCGCTGCGCGGAGTGCGTTAATGATGGGCTTGCGAATCGTTCTAACTGCCAGCGATAACTCATGGACTGGTACCCTGTCTGGCGCGAGTGTGTCAATCATTACCTCTGCCACCCTCTCCAGCGCGGCGATGTGCTCCCTCAAGATTTGTGCATGGGCGTTCGAGTTGTTCCAATCCACATCTGCCCAATGCCACCTTTCGGGTATGGGGTCTTTTTCTTTAGCGGTCACTGTCATTGCTTGTCTCCTGTCATAATTCATGCCAATCCAGTTGGGCGGAATTTTTTCGCCCAGTTATTTTGTTGGTGAAAAGTGCGGCCAAAATAAGTCCGCAAGTTATTGATAAAACCGGTCAAAGCGGGCAAGATTGGCCAAAAAAAGAGGGGGCAACACGTTGATATACGGGGATTGTCTGTCGGGCTACGAACCAGGCGGTCACACGTTCGAATCGTGTCAGGCGCACCACTACAACCCTTGCTACCAGTGGCTTTCCGCTGGTTTCCAGCATTCTGCACTGATTGCCCATACAGTACGATTTGGGTAGGTGCGGCCAAAAAAATACTGTAAGTTGTCATGCTGGCGGCTCAACTATCTGTAGTTTTCGGTTATAGGTTTTGTGCATTTTGGCGGACCGGTGCCCCGCAAATTGCTTATCCATTGAGCTGTAGCCCATGGCTTTCAGATCATGGAAAGTAAACGGATCAACCCCGGCAGCGGTCACTTTATCCATCAGTCGGCGCCAGGCAGAGTCAAAGGCGTTCTTCTTGATTGGCTGGCCCGCCTTGTCATGTAGCAGATAACCTCCCCCAATGGGGCTGGGCGCGCCAGGGTTCCATGCCTTTGCGGCGTCTACCGCGGCACGCAACCGCGGCGACCAGGCGGTTATCTCGCCCTCGCTGCCCTTTGACCTGACCAGGCGCAATCCATCTTCTGTCTCGTCGCTGCGGCGCAGGGCTGTGATTTCTCCGCGTCGGGCACGGCATAGGTAGGCCAGTTCCATCATGATCGCCAGATAGCCCGTAGCGAGCCCGTGGGCCGCGCCGTATTCTGCGGGGGTGACTAGTCGGGTGCGCGCCTCCTCACTGTTCAGTGTGACGCCCATGCAGGGATTGGCTGGCACGTTCTGGCAGATCTGCAACACGACATTCCAGCCAGCCTTGAGATACTGGATATGGCGATTGGCGGCAACAGGTGCCAGTCTGTCATTTTTGTCCCGGTAGGTTTTCAAATATTGGCGAATAGTGAACATATCAATATCATTGAAAGGCGCATCACCGAACAATGCCCCGTCTTTCAGTGGGCGATTCAATAGCTTTTCCTGAAAGCCGTTGTAATCCTTTTGGGTGCGCGGGGCCAGCTTTTGGAACTCATGGCTTGCGTGGTACTGTTTCAGTAGCCAGCGCAGGGTATTGGTTTTTACCCCGGTCGCCTGTTCGAACGCAGCCCATACTTTGGCAGAGCTGGCATCCTTGCCGCACAGGTACAGATCCTTACCGAATACAGCCTTTCCATCCTCTGTCCCGAGGTAGGGCCGGAATATATACCCATCACGCTTCCTGTAAACGTATTTGGGCAGGTTCTCATTGATGCGCCTACGCTTGCGTCCCACTACCCAAACCTCGCTGGTGTGCGCTTCTCAGTGGCTTCAATGCCATGCGTCACAGCATCCAGTGTAGTGCAGATTTCCTTATTGTGGCCGAACTGCCAGCCGATACCGCGCTTATCCAGCCAATTTATTACATCGGCCTTGCGCTTGTAGCCGAGCCACTTTTTTAGGTCGTCGGTATTAAGGAGCATATCGCTTCACTGAGCATCATCCGGGGCCGAAAATTCCCACGGCACCTTTTTTGCCCCGCCCGGATTGTTTCGTAACGCATACCTGGCAGCAAACCAGCCGTGACACACATGTGATCCGATTGGCTTTTTGTGGTGGCATGTGAATAAAACATCTTCTATGACGGCCTTAATTGCGTCAGCTTGAGTCTGTAGACACATATTGGGAACAGTGCCCTCTCTAAACGCGCATGTCGGACACCGATCATCGGCCTCTCCTTCTGCAACAAGTTCAGCAATCGCTGGATCAGTAAGGCGAACCAAAGCCTTGCCGGCAATTGCACCCTCCGGCGAGCATCGACTATGATCTTTTGCTTCTTTCATTTCTGTTCCTATAAAAACTGGCGGTAGCTGGGACACCGGCAACAGGGGGATTCTTCTTTCCCGCCAGGGTAAGCCTGTTATTTGTGCCGTGGCCCCGAGAACTTCCCTTTCAGGGTTTTCAGTTCAGTGGCTTCCCTGACTTTTGAAACGATCAAATCAAAAGCCTGTTCTTCCAGGCGCTCCGGATCCGGGATCTTGAAGAAGAACACCACGGAATCGGTCGCGGTTCGGTATCGTAGGTAGACCTTGATGGGGTAGGTATCGCCGTGATCGTAGATGCGCAACGCCAGGTCTACCCGCTCCGGGAAAGACAAATCCTTTCCGCCCGACTTCCCGGCAAGTGTGCTTTCATCTTTGATCTGCAGTGTTCGCAGCCCGGCCTGCAGGGTTTGGTCGATCTGCAAATTGCCTTTCAGAGTCACTTTGAGGTTTTGCGCCATATCCAGCAGTTCGCTACCACCCACCGGACCCATGACGTACTCAAGGTTATCCTCCAGCCATTCGGCCAGTTCCTGCGGCTCCAACTGCTTACCGTCAATCTTTTTCCAGCGCTCCCATTCTGGCGACAGCTTCACGGCCAAGGATGCGGAGTGATCGCCCCAAGCTGGCTGGCCGGGTGCGTGGAAATCGAAGATGGTGAAGAAGCGGCGCTGCTCCTGATCCACAAATATCCGCGTGCCATCGCTCTTGAACTCTTTGGCGTAGTCGGCAAAGCCGTCCACATCGTAAAACTCGGGATTTGCCACAATCCTTCGCGGTGCTGGCAGCAGTTTTTCCATGGACTGCAAATTACAGTCACCAGGCACTAATATGTGGGTGACGCCCTCAACCAATTGGGTAACAAATTGCGCCTGACGCCCATGGTCGAACGCTGCGTTGTATTCGGTTTTATCCGACATTATTATCTACTCCTATGTGAGATACTGGGGTAAGTGGTGCGGTTTTTTGGACCAACGGCAGGCCCAGATCAAATTCCTCCTGCTCCTGGTGCTGGTGGGTAAGTCCGTAGCCAGGGGTGACGAACAGCACCTTGCTGGAACGGTCTTCCTTCGGCACTTTGGTTACTACATCGGAGGACACAGAGACAGCGGTAGCCGTCCCCGGAATCCTGCCAACCATAATGCTCAACTTAATCTCGGCCTTGCCGCCGCGTTCTTGGATAGCCTGGACGCACTCAATCAAACCGCGATCCAGTTCCTCAATTAGCGCGCCACCTTCAAGCGTGCGCAGTGCGGCAATGAAGCCGTCTTTCGATATTTCAAGTTCCATGCTCTCACTCCTGATTAGAATTAAAGGCCTTTCGCTGGTGGAGCGGCCGAAACTCCGTGTCGGGGATTACCAGGCGGATCGGTGGACAGCCGACCGTCTGACAGCTGCTGCCGAAGCAGGTTCTTTAAGCGCTTTGCTGCATCATGTCCTTTGCCTTTTCGAGCGTTCTGAGCAGAGCGTGTAATTGTTTGTGACAGGCCGCGCATAGCCACACCACGGACAGGGGTTTTGAGTAATCAGGGTGATGGCCCTCAACTTCGCCAACCATATGACAGTGACTGCATCTGTCCGGCTTGGTAAGCCGACCGTCACGCACTGCGTTAGAAACAGCGGTTTGTGCCACATATTTCTCCCTATTCTGCTCACGATATTCGCGCTGATAGGAGTCTGGCGTTCTTGCCCCTCTGGCCCTATCGTATTCGCGGTATCGGTCTATATTTTCCAAACGATTCTTCCTGACTCCGGCTTTCGCGCAATCTTTGCATTTGGATAAATCACGGCCCGTAATAGTCCGATTGTTCTTGTAGAACATTTCCAGCGGCTTGGGTACGCCACATTTCGGACAGATTTTCATGCCCAGGTCCGGTACTCGTAATTCGAGAACGGGATGTCCTCCATATCACCAAATCCGCCAAAGTCATTTGGATCAGTTGCCGGTGGTCCGCCTGACTGCTGCCGATTCGCTGACTGCCCGCCAGTGTTCTGACTCCGCTGCTGGCCGTGGTCGCTCTGCTGCTGGGGTGCCTGCTGATAGGCCTGCCCTGCGCCGTCTTGATCGGAGCGCGGAGGCAAATCAAGGTCATTCACCCGCACCTCACAGCTGTATTTGGTAGCGCCGGAATTGTCCTGCCATTCCCGCTGCGAAAACTCGCCAGTCACGGTGATCTTTTTGCCCTTGAGCAAATATCCGGCTATCTTCTGGTAGCGTTCGCCCCAGGCGTTGCAGCGAATCCAAGTAGTTTTCTGCTTGTCGCCATAACCAGCGGTAGAGGCAACACTGAAACTGACAACCGGCTTTCCGTCCGGAGTAAATCGAGTCTCGGCGTCTTGGCCCAAAAATCCATTGAAGCAGAATACGTTCATAGCTATGCGACCTTCTTCTGTTGTTGCTGGATGGCCTGGTAGATTTCCAGACACGCTTTCGTGTCCACCATGGCGTTGTGAGCGCCTTCCAGTGTTTTACCGGTGAAGTGCTGGTAAGCCTCCGGCAGCGTGTGGCCTCTGGATCCGCCCATGATTTTCTTGGCCGCAAACAGGGTGCAGCTGTAGAGGTTTTTGTCTTTCCAAACCTCGTCTGAAATCAGGTCAGGGCAATATCTCTTCATGGCGATCCGGATAATCCGGTTATCGAATGTCGTGTTATGAGCCACCCGCAAGTCGCAGCGCAGAAACAAGCCAATAAACTGCCGCAGGGCATCTTCTTCTGGAATGCCCTCGTCTTGGGCGCGCTCGTTTGAGATACCGTGGATAGCAATGGTGTCGGCAGGGATCAACCAGCCGTCCGGCTTTACGATCACATCCATGGAGTCGATAATCTCGCCGCTTTCATCTACCAATAGCGCCGCCAGTTGCACGATATGTGGCTGGTTCTCGGCCTCAGAAGGGTTTTTCCAGTCCGGCAAGCCGGTTGTTTCCGTGTCGAATGGCATAAGTATCATGGCTATGCAGCCTCCGTTTCTTTGATTATTCCGTAGACCTGCAAAATGCTTTTCAGATGCTGCAGCGCTGTATCAGTAATGCAATGCGCGCGCGCCCATTTCGCAAGAGTTTCCTCGAATGATGCCTCCGGGATGTATAGGCCCTGAACGCCGTGCGCTTGGGCAGGCGCCGACTCAGTAACCAGCACAGGGGGTGGCGCCGGACTGCCTTCCGGCTCCTGTTGTTTCGCGTCAACCTGTGCCTGCTTCATAGCCTCGGTGTTGCGCTTGCGTTCATCCTCGCGGGCTATACGGGCCGCTTCGTCTGCCTGCTGTTTGGCTTCCAAAGCAATTTTATCGCGGGCCTTTTGTTCTTCTTCAATCCGGATACGCTCCCGCTGTTCATCCTCCTTGCGCTGCTGCTCGGCCTGGTGCTGGGTGATACGGCCGTCGAAGATTTGGCGGTAATGCTGCGGTGCCTGGCGCGACAGCTCCAGAATGTCGTTGAACAGGAATTGATAGGTGTTCCGATCCTCCTCTCGATGGATCATGTTCGCGTGGATCATGGCGGCCAGTTCGCCAATCTTGATCTTGGTCGAGGCCAGGGCCTGCTCGACGGCATCATGCAACGACTGAATATTGCGCTTACCCTTCATCGCGGCGGCAAAGTCCACTGGCACTTCACGGTCCGCAATCAGGACAGATGACAGAAGTGACGCATTGGCCTGCTGGATCGCGGCCCTTAATGCCGCAACTCCGGCGTTAAAGATTTCGCCGCGAACCGACTTCTTGCGCGCCTCAACCAGTTTTTCCAGCGCCAAGCGCCTTGTGCGGGACTCGGCCTTGAGAGAATCCACGGTATTGAAAAGCGCTTCGATTGACTGGGTTTGCGCCAGCGCCTTGGTTTTACAATCTTCGAGGTTCGTTTCCACGCGGTCGAACCACTTTAAATCCTCTGCGGCATCAGCAAAGTCCTGATCGGTATGTAGTTCGAGATTGATGCTCTGGATTTTGGCCATGGCGATTTCTTTGAATGCCGCCAGGTTTGAGCTTGTCACCATGCCGGTCACTTCCACCAGCAGGGCGGGCAAAGATTCTTGTGTGCGGCCCATCAGTACCGGCTTCACTTCCTCCGGGACATACGCAGCCAGATCAATATCCCACTGTTTCCAGTTGGCCATCAGTGTTTGCATATCTTCTGCGGCGTCAGATGCGAGCAGATAGCAATCGACATACTTTTCCTCTGTGCCGTCTGTTACCGAGTACAAGAGCTTTTCCGCACTAGAGACAATGAAGTGGTGTACGCACTGCCAGTAATCGACCTTGGGAATGATTCCGTCACGGACCAATGCAGCCTTTTCTTCATTCCATTGCTTGCATTCCCATACCAATGTTTCGCCTATGTCGATACCATCGAAAGACGCCAGTAAATAATCGTCATCGGTGGTCCCTGTCACTGCGGCCAGTTCCTCGCCAATCCTTGCTGCAACGATAGGCCGGGCCAACGCCTCAACTTTGTGGCCGTTCGCAAATAAGACCTCTAGCGTCCACCGCGAGAATTCTTCCTCGTCGCCAGTTGCCGTCATGCGTAACAGTTCGTTGCGTGATTTCTTTCCGTAGCCCATGATGATAGGAGCCATGGAGCTGGTGCGGCGACCGACGCGAGCGGCCAGCCATTCGTCACTACCCACTTTTACATTAAGTGTTTTCATTTTCGAAAAACTCCTGCACAGTTGAATCGGTGAAGACGGGATCTGTCACGACCTTAGCGCTATCGACTACTTCCGCTACGCCTAAAATGGGCTCAAGATCGCGGATTTTCTGAATTTGCGCGTCGGTCAGAATGGCCACATCAGACAGCCAAGCAATGACGCCTTGGGCTGTTTTCTTTTTCTTCTCGATGATCCCGCGCCACGTCGGCAGCATTTTTTCAAACTCTGTGTCGTTGTAGGTCTTGAGTTCAGCTTTCGCCGGTTCCGCCCTGGTGGCAGCAGGAGATACATCGCGCTCGCCAATTTCTGGCTCCAGTTCATCGGGCGTATAAACCCCCAGCAGCACATCGGGGCAGTGCAGGCGCGTCCAGCGCTTTACGCCCAGGTAGGCAATTTGCTGACGCGGATCGTCTGCCCACAAAGGGGAGTTGCGCACCCGGCACTGGGTCAACAACAGTTCCAAAACGCGCGGCGCGCTTTCGCCCTTCATGGTGGCAAACACGCGGATACCCAAACCCTGCTCGTCGGCAATCTTCCAGTCTGGTACGCGGTATTTCAGGGGCTGGCCGGTGTCATTGTCTTTTTTGGACCTGCTTTCGACCTCTTTGAATTTGCCCATCACCTTGGTCCAATCACCGAACCATTCGTAGTTGATGCGCCCAGTGGTGACTCCGGCAGAGTTGACGACAGCATTGACCAGCTGCGCTTCGTAACCCATCACGCCATTTATCACATGGGTTTTCCCTGCCACCACATAAGGGTTCATTCCCCACTGGACCGCTTGCAGGACGATGGCAAAGCAGTCTCCTTCATTACCAACAAGGTGTTTCGGCACCGTAATCTTCGCCGTTGCCATGCGATTGGCTATCTTTTCCAGTTCGTGCATGGCCACTGGATTCATCAGCAGGCCGCCGATGGAATTGTTAAACGCTACCGGCTCAATACTGACTAGTCCTGTTTCTTGTGCTGACATAAAATTCCCCTTAGCTGTTGATAAAACCCATAACCCTGTTAAATGCCCGCTGGCCACTCTCGACAGCCATTACTTCCGCCTGGCGCTCGGCTGCTGCACTTACCCAGTTCTTGATTGCTTCGGGCCGGTCAATGCCCTCCGCAAGAATGGGGCGGCCATAGGCTTCCCCCGAGGCGAGCCAGTAATTCCCTTGGGATTCCACGGTGCGCGCGATCATGCTGCCACCCCCGCTTTCGAGTAATCGGCACCACAGCACCAGGAAACACCAACCTCCTGGTAAAACACCGTTATGCCGTTGTCGTAGGTGGGTTCCTCGACAATCCGAACATTGCAGGGTTGATTGCATTTGTTGCAGATTGGGTCACTGACCCTTTGAGTGTTGTCCACTTTTCTCTCCCTTACCGGGCCTCCGATGGCGCCGACTTGGGTAAATTTAGCAAATGATAAATATTCAGTCAATAGCATTTGCTAAATATATTAAATATACTGATCTTGGGATTAAATCAGAGGGCGGATTACATGAGTGACACGAAGGTGGAGCTATATGTCAAACAGGTGGAGGATTATCTGCGTCGGTTGCAAGAAAGCGCTGCATCAACAGAGCGGCACCCTGTCCAACTTCCCCCACATTTTCAGGGCCTCCGCAAAGCCCTTCGAGGATGTCTAAAAAATCCATTCGCAGTTTTTGCCCGTCGATTGAGGACTGGCGAACAAGAGCGGACGCCAAGGCGGTAAGTGCAATTGCGGTTTGAGAGTCAAGGCTTTGTTCTTTAGGCATATTTGATCAGCGCGTTGTGCATTGTGTGGAAATGCCGTAACGATAGCTATCACTGTGGCAGGTTGTTCTTGTGGTGCGCTTTTCTTGGAGAATTAGCTTCTGTCTCAAAAGATCATCCCTTTCCTTTCTGGTCAGTTTCCGCGGGGTCTTTTGTTCAGCTAACTGGGCGCGCAACGCCTCGTTTTCTTGGCGCTGATATTCAATAAGGTCGGCGGCAGATCCAGAATCGCCATTTGCAGTTCTAACAGGAATATAATTTCCAGCACGCTTGTCAGGACACGCCGTGTCGGTGAATGTGGTTTTACCTGTTGATTCATCAACGCACTTAAAAACCTCGGCGTGCGCTATATTGGCCATCAAAAAAAACAACACGAAAATAATTCGCATGATTTTCTCCCTGTTTTTAGTCACATATAATTGCTCAAGGGCACGCAACATAGCGTGGCGGGGTTGTGCTTTCCAAAAGTATTTTCTTGGATTCTACTGGGTCTTTATCTGGATTTCTGGCTATCACTCCCTTTATATATTTATCCCTTTCATTAATCCGCATAAATTCTGGCATAAAGCGGAATTCAGTTGATGTGATTATTTTTATCCACCGTCTTGCTGCTGGCCCAGTAGTAGGCGGGGGATTACACGCAATAGCTTCTATTTGGGGTGTAGGTGGCGCTGTTTTATGTGGGAATTGTTCTCGGCACACTCTTTGTACTGAGTATATTGCGCCGCTTGGCGCCGGTCCTTGAAACCTTGAGGATTCTTCTATAATGCATTCATCGTAGGATTGTGGTTCCCATAGCCATACGAATGCGGCTGCTGAAAAAAATGAAGCAACCATCAGAGCGATCATCAGGGTTACTATTTTTTCCATAAATTTTATGTCAAAGCCGCCTGGCATTCCAGGTCAATAGCACCCGGCCCAGCACTTCAAAATGCGCCATATCGCCGTTTTTTATTTCGTATGGCGCGTACTTTTGGTTATCAGAAAGCATCAGCATTACACCGTCCGGACGGCGCTGCAGGCGCTTGATAAACAGTTCGTCATTGAGCGCCAGGACGTAGACGGCATCCAGTTTTATGTCGGTAATTCCACGGTCTACCAACAGTAGATCACCATCATTGAACGTGCCTTCCATGGAGTCGCCGTAAGCTGTAATGATCGCCAGATTGCCTGGGCTGGTGGCAGAAATGTTTTTTCGCAACCAGTCTTTGCTGACAACCATTTGCTCAATCACATCGACATGACCGGCCGGACGATCAATGCCAGATCCCATGGCAGCAGCAACATCCAGTAGTGGTATCACGATAGCATCCTTGCTTGAAGTTATTTGATTTGCAGTGCGTCCATGTATGGGTGGGTGGTCATCAAACCATCCGCGCTCAAGCCCAAGCCTACCCTCTATTTCTCGTGCAGTTTTTTCAGTTATTGGCCTGCTTCCGTCACCATCGAATTTCAGCATTTGGGAGATGTATCCAGGCGATCTATCAAGATCGTTTGCCAGCCTGGCTGTACCGCCGCGCCCGTTTGGGTCGTGACGATCAGCTACCAATTCGGACAGCTTTTGTTTTCGGTAGCGCTGCGTTTCAATTTCCATATTACTTCTTCCCATCGAAGGGAGGTTATTAGCGTCCGCTAAATCTAACAACAAGCAAATGCTTGCTTTTATATTTAGCCTTTGCTAAATTTCACAGCATGAACGCATTCAAGTCCTATTGGCAGACTTTAAAGCCAGAAGAAAAACTCGACCTTGCTCTGCGGGCAGGCACCCCTGCGAACTACCTGGCCCAGCTGGCCGGCGGTCATCGCAAGGCTGGAGCGTCAATCATCGCGCGCTTATGCCAAGCCGACCCGAGCATTACTCAAGCCATGCTGCGTCCTGATCTTTATGCATCAGATAGCGCCGTCGCCTGATTAACCAAATAGGCGACTGGTCAAGAGTTGGCCAAATAGGAAGTGACCAATACAGGGTATAGCCAGTGGTTCCTAATGCCACAACAGCGCCACCCAGCGCGGCTGATCGAGTAGCCGGGTCCTGCACCCAGTACGAGAGTGGCTCACTGGGGCGATACGGGCTTTTGATTTCGCTGGTCAGTGCATGGCCAGAACCACTGGGTTCAACCGGTGGTAGCGAAACGGTGTTGTCCCAGCCGTATGCACAAGGGGCTGCATAAAAAGAGCTTTTTTGACCATTGGATGAAGGGGCAGGGGTTGCATTACTACCAATTCAATATTGCCGATTACCGCAAAGATACTCAGCACCTATCCCCAATAGAGCATTACATCTATCGGGAGTTAATGGACTGGTATTACCTCGATGAAAAGCTGATACCCAAAATAACCCAGCTGGTTTTGCGTCGGTTACGTTTGGTATCCGAAAACGAACCTGATCTTTTAAATGTCCTGCAAGAATACTTCATTGAGACAGAAAACGGATGGTGTCACGGACGAATAGAGATAGAAATAGCGGCATATCAGAAGCGCTCGATTACAGCAAAAGCTAATGGCAGTAAGGGCGGCAGACCATTAAAACCCAGAAAAACCAACTCGGTTAAATTAGCTAACCAAAACCAAACCAAAGAGATAGCTAACCAAGAACCAGTAACCAGTAACCAAGAACCAAGAACCAATAAAGAACAGATTACGTCACCTTCTGCGAAGGCTGACCCGACACCGTACTCAAAAATCATTGATGCCTACCACGATCACTGCGAGGGACTACCACGCGTCGTTGAGTTATCTGAAGCGCGAAAAAAATCTATTGCTGCCAGACACCGGCAAACCATGGAGCGCGACCTAGATAACTGGGTTGGGTATTTCAAGTCGGTCAGTCGATCCGATTTCCTGATGGGCCGAGTGAAAGACTGGCGTGCGAGTTTCGATTTCCTGATTAAACAGCAATCCGTCATCGGCGTACTTGAGGGCAAATACTCATGAGCAAATTTGACCAGCAGATTGACACCAGCAGGGCCGTTCCGCTGATCCCGTACCGAGAAATGACACCCGCCGACATGCTCACAGATGTTGGCTGGCTGGATGGCGATTCGAAGGAGCACATGAAGGGTTATTTCCTCCAAAAGTACGGTCAGTATTTCGATAAAGGGATTCGGCAAACGATATGAGCTACCACGAGCACGAAATCCCATTAACCCGAAAGGAAAAGTCTCTTGGCGAACTAGTCACCGCCGAGGAATGGCGGGAGCGTTACCAGCCGAATGGGAATTATTTCCGGAATCACCCGCTGCCCAAACCGAAAGCGAAGATCACAGCAAGGCCAGAGGGTGACGAAGAATGATTACTCACGAAGCACTGATCCTGATCACCCTGTTTTGGCTTGTCTGCGGGTACTACTCGGCGGGGTATCACTATGGGTATTTTGTTCGGGAGTATCCGACCCTCAATGTCAAAAAATATATCTCCATTAGAATCTTTTTTTGGATGGCGCTCTGCGCGGGACCGTCAAGCCTCGTGCTCTGTGCGCCGAAGAAATGGCGCAAGCACGGCCGCCTCTACCCCTGGCAAGACACTCAGCATGAGGTGCACCGATGATCCACGCCAACAGCCTGGAAACCTATCAAGCGATTCTCAGCAAACTGCCAGAGCGCCGCGCCGCTGTGTTTTCGGTTATCCGCGACCGAGGCCCGATTACTTGCCAAGAGATTGCGGATCTGATGGGCAAACCGATCAACGAAGTATCTGGGCGAATCACTGAGCTGAAAAAAGACGACTTGATTCTGGTCTGCGGAAAAACTTTCTCAAAGTCTCACAAGCCCAGGGCACTGCTCAGGGCTGTGCCGAGAGAGCCGAAGCAGGGGAGGTTGGCGCTATGAAAATCATTCCAATAGCAGGGCCAAAATTGCGCGAGCAAGCCGCAGAGCGAACCCGAGCGCATATCCAGCAGCAGAGCAAAGGCCGTACCGATTTAACGCGCTGGCTGAAATCAAGCAGCGACCGCATGAAAGTCGGAACGTACTTGAGCGACGAACATGCACGGCTAGAGAGGATTGAGGGGTTGACCAATGGAAACCGGGGGGCTCTATGACTCACAGCAAGAAGCGCGAAAGCTGTAACCCATGCGACGCAGAGCACTGCGCTCTGTTTGCTATTCGTCTTGCCGTGGCGCTGACCGTGGCGGCGATTGTTGTGGGATGGGTGGTGTGAGTGGCATGGGATCACATCAGTCATCCGTGATGCTCAAGGATGAATGGCTCACGCCTCCAGAGATACTGGGAAAGCTCGGTGAATTCGATCTTGATCCGTGCGCGCCGGTAAGTCCGCCGTGGAGAACCGCGACGCAACACTACTCAATCGAGCAGAATGGGCTAAAGCAACCTTGGCACGGGAGAGTGTGGTGTAACCCTCCTTATGGCAGAGAGGCGGCGGCATGGCTGTCCAGATTGGCAGACCACGGCAACGGTGTCGCTCTGATATTTGCCCGCACCGAAACCACCATGTTTTTCGAGCATGTGTGGAATAAAGCCTGCGCAATTCTGTTTATCGAAGGACGCCTTCACTTTCATCACAGTGACGGTACACGGGCAAAAGCAAACGCCGGGGCGCCATCCTGCCTGGTCGCATACGGCAACGGCTCGGTGCTTCGTGAGTGTGGGATAGCTGGAAAATTTATTGATCTTCCGGGCTCTAGTGACCAATGACACCGAACAATTCCGCCATGAGTGTGAATGCATTCACCAGCTCCGATTCACAGGCGGCAAAAAGCGCGCGGTGTCTGAACTGATGGAGCGAATAACCAAAATCAGGGGACAGGCTGCGGCTGATTATTTGCTTGCTGGGATGTATGCCGAGCGAGAACGACAGCAGAAGGAGTCCGGCAAGTGAGGGACTACGCCCTGTCACTGCATAACGTGCAGAGCTTCGTTTCTGAGATTCAGGAGGAGCTGGCTGGCACGCAGTTATTGCTGGTCACTACGTCAGATCCCAGCACTGGCAAGTGGGGTATGGCCCGACTTTGGCGTTCCTGGATGGGCACGACGGGCAAGTGGATGGCCCAGCAGGGCGCAACAATGCCGCTGTGCCTCAAGGCGGACGGCAGCCACTACGGTAGCAGGCCGTTTAACGCAGAGGACGCGCACGAGCTGTTTACGGCCCGATGGCTTGGCGTGGACGCAGAGGGTATCCGCCTGTCATGGGCAAAGCAGGGTCATGACGGCATGCGTCCAGCGACCCGAGGCGAGCGGTTTATAGCCCTACAACGCCATGAGGAATGGGCCGGCGATCGTGGTGTCATCCTGTTCAAGCCCCGGGACTCGGAGTACATGCAGATCGAGCGGGAGCAGAACGCATGAAGCGCGCTACCTCACTTCGATCCCGGGCAAAGGCTACCAAACCAAAGGTCTGCGCCAATTGCGGGGCAACCTATACGCCCAGGCCCGGCGCGCAGTCGTTCGAGAAATGGTGCACATACGAATGTGGGGTAGTGCTATCCCGTGTATTACAGACCGCCAAACTGAAGCGCGAACGGCTGACGCGCGAGAAAGAGGAAGATCTGGCGTGGGCGACCAGGAAAGCGGCGCTAGGCCCATCGAAAAAAGAGCTAAACCTGAAGATAGCCAGTGCCGAAAAGTCTGTTCGGCTGTATTGCCGGGTCCGGGACTACTGGGACGGCTGTATTTCGTGTGGCGCCAGCAAGACCGAGGTTGAGTCTCGCCCGGATAACGGCGGAGGTCACTGGGATGGCGGTCACTTCATTCCAAAGGGCGCCAAGGCCTCAATTCGGTTTAACACCTGGAATATTCATAAGCAATGCAAGCTGTGCAATGGCGGGGAAAACCGGTACCGGCATGGCGGCAAATCGGAATCGGTTAAGGCTGGATACGATGCCGGACTGACAAACAAGATCGGCGCGGATCGCGTGGCATGGCTCAGGGGTCCGCACCCGATATTGCAGCCGAACATCGAATACTGCAACCGGGTAATCCGCATTTTCAACAAGCGGGCCAAGCACGTTATGCGGTTTAGGGCGGGGAAAGGCTGGTGCTGACCTGCCTCTTGTGGTTCTTCGCCGGCATGGCCATTGGAGCCCTGGTCATGTGGTTGTCGACTACGGAGTATTGGCCATGATTAAGCGGCCACCTGACAGAATCATTGGCGAGAACTATTTGCACAGGTGGCACCTACTGCCACGGAACCCATTCTTCAACATTTATTTACACAAATTCATGGGGTCGGATGACGACAGAGCGTTACACGACCACCCATTCGCAAGTGTGTCGTTTTTGCTCAAGGGCGACCTGTTTGAAATCTACAAGGATGACTCTGTGCCTGGCGTGAATGGCGTGCGCAAGATACCGCGTTTCCTTCCAATCTTTCGCAGGGCCACGCACGCGCACAGGCTGGTGTTGGGTATTGAGGGTGATGCGTGGACAGTTTTTCTGACTGGTCCAGTTATTCGTCCATGGTTTTTCCATTGCCCGCAGGGGCTGGTCCACCACAAACAATTTACGGACGACAGCGGCAACGGTATCGGGCGAGGGTGCAGTGGGGCTTAACGAAATGCATTACGCGCTGATTGTTGCTGTACTAGTGGTTGTAACGATAAAGCTCAGTGCATTTTTGGGTTACTTGTGAGGGATACGCTGGCCTCGGTTGCAGATGTGCTGGACAGGATTGCCAATGGAGAAATCGAAAACATCCATGCGCTCAACTTTCTACAGCACATACAAGAACTGGATGCTCGCCACAAGTTATGCGCCAGACGGTGGGCGGCCGGGGTGCCGACCCTGAGAGATCCAAGCGGGTTGCGTCGAGTCGCCCGCAGACTGCGAGAACTCGACCCTGAATATGGAGTAGGTGAAATGGTTGTTAAAGAACGGTACGGAATACAGCTTAAGAATGGGACATTTGTCCTGGATGAAACGAACAATGCGCCGCGTATGTTTACGACAAAACGCCAAGCGCATTTAGAGTTCGGCGCTGACGCCAACGTACAGCCTATGCGGTGTACGTTTGAAGTCATTGTTCGGGCAAAACTGGCTGGAAAGCCAAAACCCAAGAGGAAGTAGTTATGTCGAAACAATACAAGCTGGTAGTTATCGTTAAGTCAGTGGGCCCGGATGGCGAAGTGCTGCAGGAGATTCAAGTTGAGGAATACAGCAATACCCCTGCAAACCATATCGAGAAGAACATGACCGTGGCTGCGCATTTAATGGGCGCGTTCGGCGAGATGGCAGCCAAGGCTCAGACCGCTCTTGCGGGCTAAAACAATAGCGGTACTGGTCCATGTAGTCACATGGCCATTGATAGCAGGGTTAATAGCCCTGCTGTCTTTTGGTTATTCTTTGTTGCCGGCCGCCGGAGTGCCAGTATTTTGATGGATTTGGTCCACCTGGAACCAGTGAGCTACGTCATGCGGCTGTACAGGCCCGGCGAAAGCTTTGCTCAGGGTGACGATTTTATCGCCAGTGCGACGGTTATGATCGCTGGCGACCTTGCATTTGTGGCCGGGCTTCAGGGCACCGGCTTTACTCGCCAGCACTATAAAGAGGTCAAGAGCCAGCTGCGCGGGATCGGCTTTGTTTGGATGCGAACAAAGCGACGCGGCCATTACAAGATGACCAAACTGTGAAAGCACACGACATTATTATGCGACTCGCCGGCCACAGGACCAGGGAGTAGCGGCATGACTGAGGTCGTCAAACTCAGCAAGCGCGGCGTTGGATGGGGTTCTGGCTGGTGAATTGCCTTTCATATTTGGTAAAGCGGTCATTTTGATAAAAATATTGGGTAACACAGAGGGCAAAGGATGATGGCAGCGGCTAAAGAACCAAACCAGATCACCGATCGAGCCCGCGCAGCGGTTCAGTGGGCATTCCTGGAGCGAGCCGGCGCCAGTGGCTCCATATTCGAGATTTTCAGCGGCAAGGAGACTAAATCGGCCAAACTACCACATGGTCGGCGCAATATCGGCCTCAGTGGTACCCGAGTCCATGCAATCGAAAGTCCGAAGTCTGGTAAGTCCAAAATTCCGATAGCATCCGGCCGCAGTGGCGGCGAGGTAAAGCGGGCAATATGGTCGCTCCCACCAATTGAGCAGAATTGGGTCCAGTATTGCTACAACCCCAGCGCATCAAAGAAATTTGCCGTGGGTAAGATGCTCAGCCCGGCGCTATGGGAACTGTACAAGTCACAATCCGACTTCCATGGCTTACACGGCCGCACCCAGGTCATCATGTCCTTCATGCTCCGGATCCAGCTGGAACAGGCGAAGTCATACGCGGACCTTCAGCAGTGGACTAATTCTAGGCCCAAGCAGTTTATGGAAATTATCAGCGCCTCCAGCTGGTGCGACACTCACAAGGCCCACTGGTCAGACATTCACGCCATGATCGAGAGAGTGGATGAACAAACCATGACTTCTATTTATTACCAATTGGGACAAAATGGACTTGCAGTTGCTGAATAATTCATACAGCATAAGGGCCTCTTATATATAGATTGGCCGCTTTCCCCCCAACAGCAGACACAGACCGCCCCCGAGGCGGTTTTTTTGTGCCTGAAATTCGTAAAAACACGGGTAAGTGCGGGTAATCATTATTAACCAGAGGTACCAATGTGATCACCAGGCTAATGGGAGCGCTAATTGTGGCGTTGGTGGCCCTAGTTGGCTGGCAGCAGCTTCAAATACAAGGATACAAGGTCGATGCTGCGCGCACGGAAACGAAGTTGGCGGCCCTGAGTACCGAAGTAAGTCAAAAAGAGGCCAATAATGTGGCCTTGCTGGCAGAGATTTCTGCCCAAAACACCGCTTTTTCGACGATGCAGCGAGTGGCCGATGAAAAGCGCAAGGCTGCAATCATCGCCAGGGACACCGCTTTGGCTGCACTGAACAAGGCCAAGGGCGACTATGCCCGGCTGCGAAAGGACTGGCCTCAAGAGTGTGTGGCGGCAGTGAACCGAGTTAGACAGGAGCTGGGGCTTTGAGCAAACAAGCTATGCTAATTCTGCTGTGCGTGATCCTGTTCGTGATGGCTGTCGCTGCCTTATCGGGTTGCGAGCATACCGTGTATGTGGATCGCCCGGTCGAGGTAAAGATACCGGTGCCGGTGAACTGTGTTCAGCCAGGTGACACCCCCGCGCCAATGATCTACCCGGTAGACCAGTTGGGCCACAATGACTCAGATGGCGATATTGTGGGCGCACTACTGGCCGACCATTACCAGCGCGCGGCCACTGAAAAGATTCTCAGAGACATTATTGACGCCTGCACATCAACAGAGGGAGAACCATTGTGATTACCGCTGCCGTTTCACAAGCATTGTTCAAATTAGGACTGGCCCTGGCCGGGATCGTTATGGCGTGGTTCACGCTGAAGTTTTTCGATAACCACATCGAGGATGACTCCTTTGCAGAAACACTCAAAACGGCGCAGCCTGCTGAAAAGATGCACTACTTTGCTTATCGTTTTTTGGGCGTGTGCATCCTGGTCGGCCTCGTTATTTCCTGACCAATGGGACGGCGACTTCAGGGCGGCTACCGAGACATTCTTACCACTCGGAACCGATTGGCGACTATTGAAGGCGCAATGCTACCAAGAGTCCCGGCTAATCCCTCTGGCGAAATCCCCGGTGGGAGCCTATGGCTTATGTCAGTTCATGCCGGGCACGGCGCAGGACGTTGGCCGGGTATTGAAAGCAGACCCGGAACAATTCTGGCTGCCAGAAGTCTCGATCCGAGCAGCCGGGTACTACATGGGGAGGCTGACCTACAATTGGAAGGCACCCAGGCCGCCGCTGGATCGGCACAAGCTGGCGCTGGCGAGCTATAACGCTGGCGCCGGGCATTTGATTAAAGCCCAAAAGCTGTGCGGAGGGCCGCGTCTATACGACGAAATCATACCCTGCCTGCCCCAAGTCACTGGCCATCACAGCAAAGAAACCATTGGATATACAAAGAACATCGTCGAGCGATGGTATCCGCGCTTACTACTCGAATGAATCTAAACCTGGCGCTGTGCCGCATTGCTGTGAGGATGGCGCATGTCGCTGGAAAATCTTAAACCGGAATTCATATTTGCGATGTGCCTGGCAGCAGGCGGCGCAGTGTGGAAGGCAATCCTTATGGTATTTAACTGGCATGATCGTTTGAAGGCTGTTGAATCTATTGCCGTTCAGCAAGGCAAAGAGCTTGTGGCGATCAAGCAGACGGTCGAGCAGCAATATCTGGCCGTGCGTTCAGACATAAAGGAAGTCCGTGCAGAGTCGGCAGAGCAGCATAAGGTTTTATTTACAAAGCTCGATAAGATCATTGATAGGGAGCTGGATAAGTGAGGTGGCTGGCTGAAAGATCGCTTGCGCTGGGCTTGGCCGCGCTCACTGTTGTCGTGCTGGTCTACCTGTCATTCAGTGAGTATGACAGGCGTAACCAGGTATCCCGCAGCCTGTACCGCATGGAGTCTCACATAGCGAACGGCCCGGTGTTCGGCGCAATCCTTTGCGAACACATTTACCACATAGAGCGATCAGCAGGATACTTACCAGCAATTGACTGTCCGGCAGTGATCAGAGAACTACTCGAAAAAGAAAACCTGATTAAACCTAAGTTGGATCAACTCATATTCCGGCAATTGCCTAAATGAATACTCGATTTCCGTTTGTCGTAGGCATCACGCTCTGCGCGAATGCCACTGATCCTTATGTGATTACGGGCGCGACAACATTCTCGGATGACCCGAACGCCGCGACCGGGTATGTCGATGGAGTTGAGTACCATGTTTTTGTGCGCTTACCGGACAACGCAACCAATAAATACGAAGAAGTGTGGGGAATGTACACCGCCTCTACCGACTCCATCGCCCGCACCCGTGTCGGCAAGTCCAGTGCTGGATATGGCATCAAAGTGAATTGGGGGTCTAGCGCACCGAAGCACATCGCCGCCGTGGTGTCGGGCGAGGAGCTGGGGAACATGGCCAGCATCTTTATTGACCTGAAGCCGTGGGAAGATATTCTCGTAGGCGGCACCATGCAGTCAAACGGCGGCAAGACCCTGGTCTATGTTGGCAGCGCCCCGGCAGACACCGCGCTTGTGGACGATTGGAGTCGCGCCGTGCCCGGAACAGGAGGCAATGACTGGCGAAAAGTGGTCAAGGCCGAACAGTACACCGACTACAACGATGCGCTCCCGTACATCGGGACCGTGCGTAGCGTCAATGCAGGCGGCTGGAAAGCCTGCGGCAGCGTGATACATGCGTTCTGTACGCGATTAGCTCAGTTTACGGGGAGGAAAGTTAGGTCTATTTCTGTGCACCGAGGGGCTACGTCCTTCGCAGACCCTGCGAATGGTTGGCTCTACGACCCCACGGTTTCGACCTCAGTTATCACCGTGTTTATCGCCGCCGTGAACGCGGCAATAGCACGGATGCATGTGGTTGACCCTATACAGAGCAGTATCACTAAGCTGCACATTTACATGATGCTGCACGGGGAAAACGACGCGGCAGGCGGCGAGGCAGGACAGGGAACTCCTCTATGGACGTCACCCAGCAATGTCTATGGGGATTTGGTAGCAGAGCACATAGTGATGCTCGAGGACCCCGCGCGAGGTAATATCTGCGACAGTAAAACGCTTTACCTTCTGCACGACATACCAACGCCGATGCGGGAAATAAAAAGCTATCAAGTCAATGGGGCGAACGAGTTCGACGGCCACGCGCAGGCGCAGGCTTTGATTGGGGGACGATGCCGGGTATTACCCACGCTGGGCATAAAGACGCTCGATGACCAAATTCACTACACAGGAGAGGAAGCGGACAAGCTCGGCTACCAAGATGCTGATTTGCTGCTAGCAAACGCTCGTGCGGACAACGACACCGGCGGCGCGATGCGGCTGTCCAAAGTAAATACATGGTACGACGCGACGGCCATTTGGACATGGGAGACAAACAGCGCATCATTACCTTCCGCTGCCGGAAGGTGGCGATTCAATGTGGCCGAGAACGTTGTCACAATACGCAAAACGGATGGTATCCCTGTCGACAGGTTCGCACAGGGACTAGGGCAATTCGAAGTCGGTGATTTACTTCGCTTAGCTAACGCGATCACCTCACCTACGGTCTACGTCGACTTTCGCATTACTGGTGCACCTACGATCACCACGGATAACGTGGCATATCCCTGCGCGGTCGTTACTTCAGTCGGGACAAGGACCGCAGTGGTTTTTTATCTTCAACCGCAAAATACTGCATGGCACGATGGAAAGAGCTTTCTCGCCTCGACACCGCACGCCCTGCAAAGTAGAAAGCAGGCACTGATAAACACGGAAACGGTCTACACGGGCGGCGTGGCCCTCACTGCTGACGCCGATCTGGGTAAGGATTTCCACATATTGATGGGGAACGCCAACGGCGCTCAGTCACGCACCCGAAAAGCCGGGCCGCGCTGGGGCGCTCTAAGGACGACCAACGCGACAGGCGTCATCATTCTGGACACAAACCACATGCTCGACGGTGTGGTGGAGTACGTCAAGGCAACCGTGAGTTATAAGGTGCCTGCAAACGGCAATGTCGGTGTGTTTGAGCTGCACGGTATTATCCGGCGCACAGGCACGACAACCTCCGCTGATTGGGCTCCAGCCGCAACCGTGCTGATTGACGAGGAGGCGCTGGCGACCGATCCCGTTCTAGCAGCGCTTACTTTTTTCGGTATCGGCGAGGGGTGGAAGATAACCGTGACGGGCAAGGCGGCCACCAGCATCGACTGGGTGTGCCTCGCAGAAATTATAGACATCCCAACGAGCCCATAACCCGTGAGCGGCGGCTTTCTCGGCTCCTCGCCCTTTGGTGCGCCGAGCTATTACTATTCAGAAAATATCGTAGGCTCAGGGGCGAGGCAGGGGCAGTCGATAGGGAATGTCACGCTGTCACCGCGCCAGTCTGTTGTGGCGGCCAAGGTGACGCAGGCCATGCAGTTATCGAACACGGCCCTCACGCAGCATCAGGTGATTGTCGCCGGTAAGCTGACGCAGACCGAAACGATCAGTCCTGTATCGCTGACGCAGCGCCAGATCATTGCCGTGAACAGTCTCGGACAGGCGCAGACGGTAAGCGCCGTCACGCTGTTGCAGCACCATCTGATTGCAGCGGCCAAGATCAATCAGGCGCACACCATTGCCAGCGTGTTGCTCTCGCAGCATCAGGTAGTCGCGGTGGCCGGGCTGGTCCAGGGCCAGACGATCAGCGTAGCCGCACTGCTGCAGCACCAGTTACTTGCGGTCGGCAAAGTCACTCAGGCACAGGCCTTGAGCCTTGTAACGCTGACGGTCGCGGGCATCCTGACGATGCAACCGCTCAGACAGGGCCAGCAGATCGGCGCGGTGCAGTTGACTCAGCACCAGATACTCACGCTGGCGAAGCTGACGCAGAGCCAGCAGATCAGCAACGTGGCGCTGTTACAGGCGCAAAAGCTCACAGCCCAAGGCGTTCAACAAGCGCAGGCAATCACTAATGCCGCGCTGATACAGGCGCAGAAGCTGATTGCACAAGGCCTGAACCAAGGCCAGCAGATCGGCAATGTAAACCTGTCGCTGCTCCCGCAACTGGTCATAGCAAAACTGACTCACGGCCAACTGCTGCAGATAGCTCAGTTAGCAAACCTGCCCATAGTGGCCGGTAGCGTAAGGCAAGGTCACAGGATCAGCACTGTATCGTTCCCAGGTGCAGAGATTGAGCGGGTGTTTATTCGCTCAAGCAGGACAGGAGTGGTTCATATCGCGGGAACAACATACTTCATTCACATAGCGTCAAAACAGTAAGCAAAGGAGTACATCATGGGCAAGAAAGTTCCAGACACGATCATCGACGCAATGCTTGATGTGGCCGAAGGTACAAGAATCCACATTTGCAGTGCAGAACCGGCCAACTTTGCGGGTATTGCTGCAGTCGAGCTGGCCGCAGCTACCATTTCGGGCGTCTACACGGCAGCAGCGGGCGATACCAGTGGTCGCAAGAACACACTGGCAGCGCAAACGCTGATCCCGATTACCGCCAGCGGCACGGCCAACCATGTGGTGATTAGCAAACTGGGAACCACGATGCTGGTCGTAACGACCTGCACCAGCCAGGCGCTTGTATCAGGCGGCACGGTGGATACCAACGCTATTGCTCACGAAATCAACGCAGCAGCCTAATCCACAGCCCGGCTAACCAGCCATAACAGGAGAACAAAACGATGCGACAAGTCGAATTCAAAGAAACCTACCTTCACGGCGAGAACCGCTTTGAGCCGGGCGACCGCAAGAGCTTTTCTGACGAGGAAGCCGCGACCTTCATCAAGATCGGCGTGGCCAAGTGTGTCGATACAAACGAGGACCATGATCGCCAGCCTGGAGCGCACGTTATCGTGGTGCAAGGCATCGACCTAGTAATCTAATCCATGTCGTGTCTTGAGCGCATTTTGGTCATCAATGGGGTCGGTAACACTGCGCGCCTGATCTTTGGTGTGCAGACGACTGGCGGCGCGGTATCGCTGTTTGATTTCAGTGATGCCACACGCTATGTACTGACCATTGATGTGAACGGAACGCCAATGGTGATCGACACCGACGACGAACCAGACGCCATCGCGTCGATTGGCAGCGGTGAGCTGGAATTTGACCTGGGCGCGCTGGCGATCCCTGCCGGGATTTATATCGGCGACCTTGTGGTGTACACCCCGGCCTACCCGACCGGGTATCTGTTGCATCAAGGTGAAGGGCACACGATGACACTGGATGTGCGCTAATGCCGACGAAGGCAGCAACGCAGGAGAAGTACCAGCTATTCGCAGAGGCACTGATTCAGACCGGGGAACCAGCAAGGGCCGCGAAGCTGGCTGGGTACACCGGGACTACAAAGGTTCTCGCCGTTACCGCTTCAAAGCTGGCAAAGAAGCCCGAAATCAAGAAGATGATCGCGGCAAGGCGCAAAGAACTCAAGACAAGGGGCGAGTTGGCCGTCAACGATCCCCAGGTATTGCTGGAAAAGCTCCGCGTCGGTACCGAGGAAAAGCGTGAATTCCTGTGGGATCTGGCCCATGACTGCCGAAAGATCGTTTACAAGGAAGATATTGACGAGCATACAGAGGCTGACGGCACCAAAGTACGCACGATCCGGATAACAGAGAGCGTATTCCGGCCACGCGAGGCCATTGAGTGCATCGTCGCAATGAATGAAATGGACGGTGACATTGCCCCGCCCAAGGAAGGCGGTGGCGGCGGCCCCCATCTGACTATCGAGCAACTGCTTTTAGTCTATAACCAAGCCAAAAACGACTGATGGACCTATCAGGATTAACGGAGCGCCAGAGGCAGGCGACTGTCGCCCTGTTGCACCCGCTGGTCACAGATTTCCCGTTTTACGCCCTCACGCACCTGAAGATCGCCACGAAAGACGGCGGCCTCGAGCCGTTGAAGCTCAACCGGGCGCAGCTGTATGTGCATGAGAAGTTGGAAGAACAGCTTTTCGAGCAAGGCCATATCCGGGCCCTGGTTCTAAAAGGCCGGCAGCAGGGCATCAGCACCTACACCGAAGCCCGGTTCTACTGGCGCGTGCAGCTATTGCGCGGGATGAAGGCGTTTATTCTGACGCACTTGCAGGAAGCGACCGACAACCTGTTTGCCATGGTCGAGCGGTACCACCTGAATGTGCCGGACTGGATACGACCGACCACCAAAAAGAACAATGCCAAGGAACTGACGTTCCCGGACCTGGATTCCGGCTACAAAGTAGGAACCGCAGGCAGTAAGGGTACCGGCCGCAGCGCTACCAACCACTATTTCCATGGCTCTGAGGTCGCGTTTTGGGCCAATGCCGAGAAGCACGCGGCTGGCGCACTGCAAACAGTAGGCCGATCGAATGGCTCCGAGGTCATCCTGGAGTCCACGGCCAACGGGCCTACCGGCTATTTCTATTCGATGTGGTGCCAGGCGATCAAAGGCCTGGGCGATTTCATTGCGATCTTTGTGCCCTGGTTCTGGCAGGACGAGTACAGCCAGGAGCCGCCGGAAGGCTGGATGCCCGAAGGCGAAGAAGCCGAACGGATGCGCGTCTATGACCTGACGCGAGCCCAAACCTACTGGATGCACGTCAAGAACATCGAGCTCGGCGGAATGCCGGGGATCATCTGCAACCAGTTTCAGCAGGAATACCCCTGCACCGCCATCGAGGCATTCATTTCCAGTGGTGGCGATACCGTTTGCTCGCCGGCATTGGTGGCCGCAGCCAGGACCGCGACTATCACAGATTCCATTGGCGCCCGGGTAATGGGCGTGGATCCGGCGCGCATGGGTATTGACCGAACCTCGATGATCGACCGCAAAGGCCGTCGCGCTTACAACCTGCTCAGCTTGCGGAAGAAGAAAGTGACCGAAGTAGCGGCGGTCGTGGCCGCACGGATCAACAAGGCGAAGGCCGAGAACGACCCGTACCAGGCAGTGTTTATTGATGTGGGTGGTGTTGGCGGTGGCGTGGTGGACATTCTGACCGACACCGGCTTTGACGATGTGGTGATACCGGTCAATTTCGGCGGACGACCGCTAGAGCCTGAGAGATACATCAATAAGCGCTCCGAAATGTGGGGCTCAATGGGAGAGTGGTTTGAAATCGAAGGCGGCACGGACATACCGGACAGTGACTCGCTTCATGCGGACCTTATCACGCCGACTTACACGCACAATCTTGTGCGTAATCAATTCGTTCTCGAGAGCAAAGAGCAGATGGTCAAGCGTGGTGTCCCTAGCCCCGATGAAGGGGATAGTTTGGCGCTGACTTTCGCCTTCCCAGTAGCCATGAAAGACACTAAGAAAACACGCAGACCCGCGAAGGATTGGAGAGCTTAATGCAGACAGCGGTTGACGAAGCCCAGGCTCCCGATGGGCTGCCTCTGGATAAACTCGAGTCCATGCTGAATGAAATCAGTATGCAGCCGGTTTGGCGTGACGAGGCGCAAACGGCGGCGGCTTACTATGATGGCAAGCAACTGACTCCCCAGGTACTGCAGTCGTTGAAGGACCGCGGCCAGGCACCGCTGGTGTTCAATCTCATTGGTCCAACCATCGACGCTGTGCTCGGCATCGAGGCCAAGACACGAACCAATTGGATTGTGCGCCCGGACAACGATGACTCCATCGAGGTCGCGGAGGCTCTGAGCGAGAAGCTGAACGAGGCATCGCGTACGTCGCTGGCTGATCGCGGGTGTGCTGATGCCTACGCCGCTCAAGTAAAGACCGGGCTTGGCTGGGTGGAAGTGAACCGCAACAGCGATCCGTTCGACTCCCCGTACCGCGTCAACTATGTGTCTCGAAATGAGATTTCATGGGATTGGCACGCCAAGCGGCCTGATTTGAAAGACTGCCGGTATCTGGTGCGGGATCGCTGGCTGGACGAGGACCGCGCGCTACTGGCGTTCCCGATGCACAAGGAGCTGATCGGTCTGTCAGTCAATGGCTGGCGGAACTTTGGTGCATGGTCCGACAATCAGCCGCAGAATCTTATTCAACTGTCCCACGCCTACGCCGAAAGCCAAGAAACAGTACTTGATCCATCAACCTGGTGGGACACTGACCGGCGCCGGATTCGCGTGTTCGAGGTGTGGTATCGCAAATACCAGTCGGGCACCGTATTGAAACTGAATGACGGCCGCGTGATCGAGTACAACAAAGCCAACCCGCTGCACAATGTCGCCATTGCATCGAAGGCCGCGCAGCCGATAGTCGGGACATTCCCCAAGATGCGCCTGTGCTACTTCATGGGATGCCACCGGATTGTCGATTTACCCAGTCCATTGCCGCATGACAGCTTTCCCTATATCCCATTGTGGGGCTTTCGCGAGGATGGCACCGGGATACCGTACGGCCTGATCCGCAGGATGATGAGTCCGCAGGACGAGGTGAATGCCAGACGCAGCAAAATGATGTGGTTGCTCTCGGCCAAGCGCGTGATCATGGACAAAGACGCGAGCACCATGTCGATCGAGGAACTGACGGACGAGGTACAGCGCCCGGATGGCGTCATCCTATTGAACCCTTCCAGGGTGAACAAGGACCAGTACGCCTTTCGCGTCGAGCAGGACTTCCAGCTGGCCAGCCAGCAATTTGAAATCATGGTCGAAGCGCAGAAGATGATTCAGGAAACCGCCGGGGTATTCTCTGCCCTGATGGGCAAGCAGGACGGCGGCGCTGACTCTGGCGTGGCAATCGCAAGCCTGATTGAGCAAGGCGGCACCACCCTGGCCGAGCTCAATGACAATTACCGCTTTGGCCGGCGCCTGGTAGGCGAGCAGCTGATGGCGTTGATTGAGCAGGACATGGGCCGCGAGCCGCAAGAAGTCGCTACCAATGTCGGCAAAGCAGACAAAACCAAGATCATTTCGCTCAACCAGCGCACCGACGATGGCTTTATCACCAACGATGTGCAGCGCAGCAAGAAGCAAGTGGTTCTGGACGACATTCAGGCCACCGCCGGCTACCGTGCACAGGTATCTGCCCGCCTGTTCGAGCTGGCCGCCACGCTGCCCGACGATATAAAGGCTGCGGTGCTCGATATTATCGTTGACTCCACCGACATTCCCCAGCGCGAGGAACTGGTCAAGCGCATTCGCAAGATCACTGGTACTGGTGTTGATCCGGCTGATATGACGCCGGAAGAAGCTGCCGAAATGAAGCGCAAGCAGCAAGTCCAGGCCGAAACCGAGTCACTGGCCCTCGAGCAGCTGCGAGAGACAGTCAACAAACTGAAAGCCGAAGCGGCCAAGAACCAGTCAACAGCCGAAAACACCGACTCCAAGACCAATAGCCAGCGCTATGCGGACCGCAAAACCGACGCAGAAACCGACCAGATATTGCTCCAAATGCGGGAGCTCACTCAGCAAATGTCCGATATGACGCGCACGCTCAACGACAAAGTGACCGATGGCGAGGCCACCGTCAAAGCCTACGAGTCCGTGCTGCCTGATGTGATGCGCATGAAAGCGCTGCCCAGGCCAGGCCAAGAGAAGAAGCCAGCCGCGAAAGCCGTTGCCACCAGATAGCAACGAATAAGTTTCTTTTGGAGAAATCCAAGGGAAATTAGCCAGATTTCAGCAAAAAGCAACACATGAGTTGCTTTCAAGAAGCCCGCCCCGAGCGGGCTTTTTTGTGCCCGGAATTTCACGAATGCGGAAGTCGTGACCGCAAAACCGAAAACCCACGCAGTCATGCGACAAATGGCGGAGTGCAGTAATGAGTGACTTAGACAAGATATTGGAGTCCGGAAGTCTCGAGGACATTGACAAGGTTTTAACCAAGATCGAGGACGGCGCAACTGAAGAAGAAGCGCTGGCGTTCGTTGCAAGTGGCGAAACCATAGCGGATCCCGATCCGCTTGCTGACCTTACGCCCAGTCAGAGCGAGCCAGATCCAGCGGCCATCGCGCCGTTGGTAGATCCGTTAGAACCCGCACCGGTCGTTGAAGAACCGCCGGTAGTCCTCGCCAAAGACGGAAAGAACCATATCCCGTTTAGCGTATTGGAAAACGAGCGCCTCACAAATACGGCGCTAAAAGGGCAGCTGGGTGATCAGTCTCGAGAAATTGAGCTACTGAAACAGCAACTCGAAGAAGCCAACATTGCCCCGAAAGACCTCCCCGAGAAGATCCGTTACACAGCGGAACAACTCAAAGAGCTTGAGGACTTCGGTGATGTAGGTTTGGCCGCTGGGATCGCACTGCAGCAGATTGCTGAACTGCGTGAACAGCTGGCCACGGCCGGCGTGCAACCACTGACTCCGGCACCGATCGAAGCGCCCGCTGCAACCAATCCGTATGCCGCCAATCCCGACACCTTGAGGTGGGCCCAGAGTGACGCCCATTGGAATGTCGTGGAAACGGTCAACGCCGTGCTGGATGTAGATCCCGCATGGATCGGCAAGTCATCAGAGCAACGCATTCCTGAAATTGTACGCAGGACGAAACTCGCTTTGGGTGAGCAGTCCTCTGCTCAGACCCAAGCCGATATAGACGCGCGCGCCGCAGCTGCCCTCCTGGCGGCTCGACGTGTAGCGCCCAACTCACTAACCGATGTTGGCGGTGAAGTACCCGGCCAGACGAAATCTGTCATTGAACAGCTTGAAAACGCGAGTGAGTCAGAAATTGAGGCTTTTCTCGCCAGAGCTACAGCGTCAGGCAAGTCAATGGACGAAGTGCTCACGTCAATTCTTACCTAAACGATACCATTTGAAGGAGACATTCTATGTCTACTAGCGTACCTACTGGCGCCAGCATTGCGAACAAGTTGTTCAATGCCGCGCTGTTCCTGGAGTCCTCGCGGGCTGTTTCATTCGCCAACATGCAAACTGGTGCAGCGCCCTCGCTGTCCGGTGAAGCACGAAAAGCGAAAGGGCAGACTGCTGCAGGCGCTCCCATCATCCGAGTTACCGACCTCGAAAAGAACGCCGGCGACGAAGTGACGATGGATATTTTCCACCAACTGCGCCAGAAGCCTGTGATGGGTGACAAAATCATCGCCGGTAAAGGCGTGAACCTGAAATATGCGAGCTTTTCGCTGAAGATCAACCAGGGCCGTACTCTGGTGGATTCCGGCGGCAAAATGTCGCAGCAACGCACCAAGCACAACCTCAAGCTGACAGCAAAAACCTTGCTGGCGCCTTACTACACCCGGCTGGCTGACCAAATCACTCTGGTTCAATTGGCTGGTGCACGTGGTGATCACGTTGACGCAGACTGGATCCTGCCCCTGGCAACGGATGCAGACTTTGCGGAAATCATGGTCAACACCGTGAGGCCTCCTACCTACGACCGGCATTTCTATGGCGGCGATGCAACTACGATCGCAACCCTGGACAGCAGCGACAAGTTCACCCTGTCAGCGATAGATCGTATTCGCCTGGCGCTGGATGAAATGGCGTTCCCGCTGCAGCCGATCCGCATGGAAGGCGACCCAATGGCCGAGGACAGCCCGTTTCACTGTTTGTGGATTACTCCGCGACAGTGGTACGACTTCTGGATCGCTACCAGCGGTGCTGATTGGCGTGCCCTGATGGTGCAGGCCCGGGATCGCAGCGCAGGCTGGAGTCACCCGCTGTTCCGTGGTGAAGGCGTGATGTGGCAAAACATCCTCGTCAAAAAGCAACCACGTCCTATCCGCTTCAACGCGGGCACCGTGGTATCCGTGTGCACCAACAGTGCTGATGCAGCTCTCTCAACCTCGACCGCCACTGTGCGTGTTGAGCGCGCGATCCTGCTGGGCGCTCAAGCCTTGGCAGATGCCTACGGCGCGACTGGCGGCAAGGGTGGTGGTTACTACTTCGGAATGAACGAGGAAGAAACCGATCACGGCAACCGCAACGAAATGTCGATCAGCTGGATGAACGGCAAGTCGAAAATCCAATTCCAGGGCACTGACGGTCGTGTGAACGATCACGGCGTCATGGTTCTGGACACCGCAGTTAGCTCATAACCCACTCCCGCTTATAGCGGAGCGTGACAACCGCAGCGGCCTGCACAATGGGCCGCCGCACAATTCTTTCTTTACGGAGTAAAAGACCATGGCAGAACTTCAGTGCCCCGGCTACAAAAACGCGCAGCAGAACGGAGAGTACGGTAACGCCCGCGTTGCCCACTTCGCCGTAACTCTTGCTGCATTGGCAACCACCGACCTGATGTTGCTTGGCCAGTTGCCCGGCAGCATCAAAATCCATCGCATATCGCTGAAATCAGCCGATCTTGGCACTGGCAATACGCTGGATATTGGTTATCGGTATTTGCGCTCTACTGATGGAACCGCTGTGCTGGATGGTTTCTTCAACAACCTGGACACCAGCGCAGCAGCACTGGCAAACAGTATGGTTCTTGGACCAATTAACATCGCTCAAGGTAATGGCGTTGAATTGACGCTTTCTACCGCTGGCGCTGTTGCTACCGGCCAAGTTGATCTGTTTGTAGAGTACGACTACTTGGGTCAGTAAGCCCACAACCCCGAGGCGGGCCGGTGTTGGCCGCCTCACTAATTCAATTCAGGAGGCCTCATGGCTACTGTCAAAGTGCGCTATATCGGTCAAAAACTGATAAAGCGAGACACGATTTGTAACACCCTCACTATTTGGACCCAGGAAGATAACGTCCAGGACGTTGAGTCCGATGTGGCTGTGAAGCTGTTCCAGTACCCGGATGTATGGGTGCCGGCCGATAAACCAGTAGTGAAACGCCCGGAAGCGCCCAAGGCGCCAGATCCCAAGACCGCTGAAGAATTGGCCGCAGAAGAAGCAGCTGCCGCCGCCCTTGCTGCCGCTGGTGGCAATGTGCCCCTGACCGGCCCTGTTACCGCAGAGGAAATTGTCACGATCCTGCCGGCACTGGACAAGGAAGCCGACTTTTCCGAGAAGGGAATGCCCAAGGTCAACAGTGTGCGCGCGCACTTTCCAGACCGCGAGGTAACGGTTGCGGTACTGAAAGCGGCATGGGAAACCTTCACCGCCAAACCGGAGTAATAGTCCATGGTGAGTGCGGCGATCACGACTATCTGCGACATGGTGGAGCACGTCAGGTTACGCCTGGATGATGTGTCGCCGGTCGCCGCCATTCCCACGACCAACCTGGAGCTGATCCAGCAGGCAGCAGAGGACGCCGACGAGAGCGATTTGCTGTGGACCACCGCCGAACTGGTGCACTTTGCCAACGAGGCGATCAAGGAAGTGGCCTTGCGGACCCAGTGTATTCGGGATTCCGGGCGCGACACGGTTGGTTTGACCAGCTACGCGATCACCGCCGGGACCAATTCCATTACCGTTGACCGGCGAGTGTTGTCGATCAGTCGTGTGTGGTGGGATGACACGGTATTGCCGGCCAAGGTGCTTATTGCCAACTCTGAGCAGTTCATGGATGAGGGCTCGAGCACCTGGCGCACGAATACCACCGACGCACCACGGGAGTTTGTCTGTGAGCGTACCTCGAGGCGGCTGCAGCTGGTGGGTCTTCCTACGGTAGACGGCACAATCATGCTGGACGTGATCCGCCTGCCTCTGGAGGTGATCGAAGATGGTGTCCCCGAGATACCCCAGCAGTACCTGGCGGATTGTCTCGATCATATGTGCGCCCTGGCCTACATGAAGAACGACGCTGACACTAAAGACCCTGATCTATCTCTGAGATTCGCCAAGTTATTCGAGCGCAACGTAGGACCCAGGCCGACCAACCTAGTCCTTGAACTGGAATACCATCAGTCCGGCCGACGCCGTCCTCGAGGCGTTTGGTTCTAATGCCCGACAACGAGCCGACACTGGAAACGAAGCAGTTTCTTGGGCTGCGCAACACTGACAGGCCTGCCAGGCTTCCATTGGGCGCCCTGGTCGTCGCCGAAAACATCGACATTGATGACACAGGGGCAATCGAGCGCAGGAAAGGCTATGCGGCAATCGAGGGATTGACTGCGGTAACAGCGGCCTACGCCACCAGGGACGAGCGCGATCTGTATGTGGTCGACGGCGGAATCCTTAAGCGCGTACTGTCATTGGCACCTGTGGTCACTCAGGTACTGGCAATCAATATTCCGACTGGGGAAGTCTGGTGGGCTGAGAACGGCGGGCACCTATTCTGCTCCGGGGCGGTCAACGGGATCATTCACGCCGACACCTTTACGCCCTATGGCGAGTGGGGATCCGATGATGAACAGACCTTCGACGCTCAAGGTCAAACACTGAACACCGACGAGGCCGACATTGGTACGTCTGCACCGCCAGCCAATACCGAATGTGTCGCCTTCTTTCAGGGTTCGGTATGGCTGTCCTACTACGATACGGTTTCGGATCAGTCGTTTATCTTCCGCTCGAAGCCGTTTTTCTGGTCCCGCTGGGATCTGGCGATGGACTATATCCCGGTACCTGGTCGCGTTGTGTTGCTGGCGGCCACTGATTCTGGCGTTGTGGTGGGTACCGACAAAACCATTCACGCCTATGTGCAGGATGCTTTTGGAGCACTAGCCAACTACGGCGTGATTGCCGGCCAATACCACTATGACCAAGGCCGCGTGTATTTCTGGACCGCAAGAGGCCTGTGCCGGGCGCTGCCTTTCGAGGCAATGACGGAGGAATTCGTTAGCGTACCGCCCGGCACAAGAGCCTGCCTTGCGGTGACAAGACGCAAGGGCAACAAGCAGGCCATCATTGTGACGACCGGAGGCGGCGAGGCCGATAACGCTTATGTCTGATACCTGTTTTTGGACCAATGAGGACGGATGTATGGAGAATTGTGTGTCCGCGCCCGACCCTTTTGCGTTTGATACCAAACTGGTGCCGGATGTTGTGGATGTTGCGGCCTTTCAGCAAGCGGGCTATGGCGTAGCCGTGTACGGCGACACCGTGCTGCAAGGCGGCCCCGGCATTGGGATTGGCCGCGTGTTCGCGCACTTCAAGGACACCGGAGTCTGGACCAACTACGGGTATTTCGAACCTGTGGACGGTTCGAGCGGCGACTTATTTGGCCTGGATGTTGCGATTTCAGGCAGCCGCATTGTCATAGGCGCAACTGCAAATAGTGGTATTGGCGCAGCCTACGTGGCCACCGGCGACCCGAGCTGGGCCATTGACGACAAGTTGACGCCTTCGGATGGGGCCAGTGGCGATTCCTTTGGCGATAACGTGGCCATAGATGGGGATTATCTCGTCGTGGGTGCCCCAGGCAATGATTCCAGTCAGGGCGCAGCGTATGTGTTCCACTGGAATGGCAGCGCGTGGGTGGAACAGGCCAAGATTGTGGCCAGTGACGGCGTAGCTGGGGCTAGCTTTGGCAATAGCGTGGGCATTTCTGGCGATTATATTATCGCGGGCGCTTACCAGGACAGCGACGGGGCCACCTACGACGGCGCGGCCTATGTGTTCCATCGGTCAGGCATCACATGGACTGAGCAGGCCAAGCTGACACAAAACGACCCGGACAATCCCGGCACTGATCCGCGCGAATTTGCCGGTTCGGTGGCTATTTCAGGCGATTACATCATGGTGTCCGCAGAGGCCGATAACGCCAATGCCGGGGCAGTGTATGTATTCCTGCGCTCCGGCGCTGCCTGGGACTTCACACAGAAGATTACCGGCAGCGCGACGGCCCTGGACTCTTTTTTTGGTGGCTACGGCAGGGGTGTCGCTATGTCTGGCTCTACCGCGGTCATTGCATCGGTCGGCGAGGAAGCGGCCTACGTCTTTATCCTGTCTGCCGGGGTATGGGCCGAGCAATCCAGGCTGGAAGCGCCAGTCCCTGTTGGCGGCGACAGTTTCGGTGCCTCCGTGGCGGTGCAGGGCAACCTGGCCGTCATAGGCACACTGGGCGACGACGACAACGGCAGCAATACAGGCGCTTCGTACCTGTTTTCACGATAGTTAAACCCTTTTTCTTCAACCCACCGGCCCGTTATAGCGGGTTTTTTGTTTCTAACCCAGGAGAAATCCCTATGTCACTTCGATTTTCAACCGGACTCCGTAATGGAATCCTCAATGCTACAGGCATCAAAGAAGCGATGACCAACGGAGTGATCCGCATGTACAGCGGTGCCCAACCGGCAGCAGCCGATAACGCTGCCACCGGCACATTGCTGCTCGAAGTCACCCTCAACAGCAGTGCGTTCGCGCACGGATCGCCCACCAATGGCCTCAACTTTGATGCGCCAGTCAGCGGCATTTTGTCGAAGGCGGCGTTAGAAACATGGCGCGGCAACGGCTTGGCGGATGGTGTGGCGGGATGGTTCAGGTACTGCGCCAATCCCAGTGACGCTGGCGGCGTATCAACCACCCTGGCGCGTATCGACGGTTCTGTTGGGCGCTCAGCAGCAGATATGAACTTGTCCAACACCAACATCCTGACCGGCGTCCCAACTTCGGTCGATGTGTTCCAGTTCACGATTGACCAAGGCTAAGGGAGAACACTATGGCCGTAAGCGGATTTCCTGACGCAGCGATCACTGCCGTCCTTAACCATATGTTTGCGACCGGGACTTATGCAAAACCGACCGGCCTCAAACTCCATTTGTACAAGGCCGAGCCTAATGGCGGAGGTTCCGAGGTTAGCGCGGTAGTCGATGACACCGCCTACGCGGCGCAAAACATCGCCTTTGCCGATGAAGGCGGCACGGTCAACAACCGCGTGTACAACAGCGGCGTCCTCACCTTCCCGGCTGTTGTGTACGGATCGGGCGCAGCAGCCTACAACGTCACGCACTGGGTAGTGAAAGACGGCTCCGGCGTTCAGCTGGCGACCGGCGCATTCCCCACCACAATCTCGCGGGTAGTTGGCGAGCCACTGGCCCTCAACGTAGGCGCGATCTACGTTGAAATAACGAGGACTATATAATGTCTTTCAAGGTATCAACTGGTCTGCGTGACCACATGCTCGCAACAGGCTCCTTCAAGAACGCGATGGATTTGGGCTTCCTGAAAATCTATGCGGGCACCGAGCCAGCATCAGCCGATGCCGCCCTGGGCGCAGCGGTTTTGCTGTGTACCCTATCGGTGGCGGGTGGCGGCACCGGCCTCACCTTCGAGGCAGTGCCTGTTTCTGGCGTTCTGTCGAAGGAGACAACCGAGGCATGGCAAGGATCAATCGTGTCCAGCGGCACAGCGGCGTTTTTCCGATTGGTATTGGGAAGCGATACCGGCGTACTGTCCACCAGTCAGAAACGTATGCAGGGGTCAATTGCGCTGGTTGGCGGCGACCTTAACCTGTCCAACGTGGTATTGACCTCCCCTGGCATTCAGACGATCAATCACTTCAATGTGGCGCTGCCTACGCTGTGAAGCGGCATATAAAGTTTATTGGAGATCCCGGCTCGTGTGGCAAATGGCTGCCCTTTGCCAAGCGCAAGCTGGACTCTCTCACTAGGCTTTATAGAGGCAGGCGATCCTGGACATGGGAGCGCGTCATCAATGGTGCTCAGATCAGTTTGGAGCGCAATGGCAGCGTCGAACACATCAGAATCACGGCGGGCGTCACCGGGTATGAGTTCGCCACGGCGCTGACTGCTGGTGATGAGTCATTTTACTGGGTGTTGAATTTCGACGATGATGGCAGTGAAAAACCTGTTCTGGACATCCACCACAAGGAAATTAAATTCAGCCTGGTCGGACTGTATTCCGACCCGGAGAATCCCGGCGAATTCCTGCTCAAGGCAAAGAACGGTCGCGGTCAGAAAATTGAGTTTGAGTCAGATACCGCGGACAAGCAGAAGGATGCGTTCCTGTATGCGCGCCAGTGGAAGAAGCTGCTTGAGCTTGGCACGGAAAGAATCGTTCCTCGCCTTGACTGGTTTAAAATCCCGATGCCCGATGCCAACGGCGAAACGACGATCCAAGCCAACGAGAAGGCGGCTCTATGGCGAGCTAAAGGATTTCAGACCTGCAACAGGATAATATCGACTGGCTCTATGCGCGCCAGGCATATCGATTTATCGAACCGGCTGCAGTTCTATCCTCTGTTCGAGCGGGCGCTGCTGTTTGACACATCCTTCCCGATCCTGCACAAGGTCGGCGGCAGTCAGAAAATCATTGAGCTGCCCATGCAACATGCGAAGCCGCCGCCGAAGATTGATAGCTACATCGAGGACGGCACCCTACAGGCCGACATTGATCCGCTCACTTCCTACTGCGGATCAGCGGCCCAGCTGGACGGCTACATACTGGGCGGCTCCATTGCCGGGGAAGATTACAAGTTCGCTCTATGGGACGCGGAGCGGAGCGAGGAAACCCAGTTGGACATGACCGGCATCCGGCCCGCATGGGTTACTGCTGATCCCGACAAGAGCGCCTATACCAAGTGGTACTGGCGGGGCGATGGCAAGCGATGTATCTCGATGCAGTACACGTTTACGCCGAAAGACCCGAATTATCCGAACCTGATAGTTCCTTTAGACCCGGCTTTGATTATTCCTCCTTCCCCGGCTAACGCGCTGGAATATGGCTTTACCGAATTGGAGTGGAGCGTAACGCCGAACGATAATGCCGCGCCGACAGTGATCGCCACGCACACGCTCAACGTCAACGGCTTTGATGTGCGGCCACTGGGGATCGACTACGATCTGTTCGATGGCCGCATACGCAGGACTGTTGTTCTGGAACCGTGGTTGGGCGCGCCGTTCCTGTCTGCCTACCCAGGCCCGGCTGCGGAAAGCATCAGGGCGCTGCTGATTTACGCGCACTTTTGCACCGTGGATGATGATGGAAATATATCCGATCCAGAATTCAGCATCCCGATGTTCCATCAACCCTGGCTCTATGCGAAATACTTCGCCACGCCGCCCGAATTCCTTCGGGAGTACAACGCCGAGCCGGTAAATATCTTCGTCCTTCACCACAACTACTGGACGCAAGACGAGTACGGGCTTTGGGTTCATCTTTATGTGATGAACACGTTAGGGGAGCTGCCCGGCAGTGTATCCAGCCCGCCCTTCAAGACGCTGTTCGGGTATGACCGAATGCAGTCGGGCTTCAATGCGCTGGACTTGCGCGCCCAGGCAGCGGCGCTGAGGACACTGGTAATTGATAGGGCATCGCCGCGATTTGATAAAGTTCTTTATATGGGCAAGCGGTGGCGCATTTGGGACGAGGAAGAATACCGCGAGAAGGTGTGGGTCAATGGCGATGGCACATACGCAACGCCGCCGTTTGATCCGATGGATGCCCTATTGACTCCCGAAAACCTGGCAGCGCCGCCAGCAGGCTATGTAAAGTTTGCTTCCGGCCACGCGCTATGGGTGCCTGATTTGGTGAATAACGTGCTACACCGAGTTTATAAGTTCATTCAGCCGAATTATATCAGCACAGATACCTTTGATGACAACCCGTTCAATGACTTGATGCTACACCCGCAGGACATATTCAACGGCTTCCGCATCAGCCCCAAAAAGCATTTTGCGGTGCATGTGCAACCGCAAACCGCCTTCACTGCAGATGGCGACACTCACGCCAGCCGGATAAGAGCGAACAAACTTAGCATCGACCATGTTGAGTGGTTTCATGGACTGGACGAGGACGACAACCCGATAGTGACCACTAGTACGCACTACGATCTTTACAATGCCGCAAGGGAAACAACATTCTCCTTTGAAGGTTATCGACCGTTCAGTATCAGCAGCAATGGAATTTGGGTGGTGTAGATGGCGTGGACTCTGAACGAGCTTGTTAAGCTGATAGAGCTAAAGATTATTCCTGGCTCGCCAGGTGTTTCGGGCAGCCCCGGCAGGCCCGCAACTGATGGCTACTGGGTAACTCAGGTAACTCATATCGGCGGTATGCTGATATACAGCCCGCTACCGCCAAACACTACGCAAAGCGGTTTTCCTGGGCACTATTTTGACGGACTATTCGGCAAGCTGATTGGCACCACTGTCGAAGGAAATATCTACATTTACCAAACTTCGGACGAAGATTATGTAGAGGAAAGCGTCTACATTCCCGGCCAGCCAGCCATTCCCCCAACACCAGCCATTCCGCCCACAGCTGGACAGATTATTGAAAGCTTTAACCTGGGATGGAATTCTGGCGCGATAGGCCTTCAGGAGCTGAGTGAGGGCCAGGCAATTCGATGGCGATTCTCTGCCGGCAATGTCGGTGTCGCTGTTGGCCTGACGCCTATAGACCGGGCGCAAGACCAGACGTATCGAACAATGAAACTGGGTGTTCTCGGCGCCAGCGGCAGCTATATCATCATCGAGAACGGTACTGCTGTTGGTGGCTACTACAACTACACGGACGACACCAAATTCTCTATCACGCGCTCCGAGGCAGGGCAGCTTATTGTTGTTGTCAGCGGCGCTGTGCGGCACACAACCAATTATGCGGGCGCGGTACTGCCTGATTCGGCGTTCTACAGCGGCGACGATGTGGTGTGGGATGCTGAGTACGTTGACTCCAATGCGGGCGGCGGCCTTGGGCCTACAGACATTATTGTTATCGAGAACTTGTCGGCAGTGGCGAAGTCTGCGGCAATGGCTGTGGCGGTTCGCACCCTTGTCTATGGGCCTGGCACGGATCGAGGCATTATCGGCGCTTCCGCAGGTTCCGTAGGCGTGTGCGGATCGGTCAATGTCAATGGCACTATCCTTACCGGTAGCGAGGCCAGCTCCAAGACGGCCGGTATTGGCGTGGCGTACATCATTCGCAGCCTTGGCCCGGGTACGGCGCTGGGGATAGGGTCGTCCAGCAGCCGGTCAGCCGGGGTGATGGACTTCACGCACTTCACTGGATCTGCAAACCTGTCTTTCAAGCCGCTGATCGGCGCGGGGTCTGTCGATGGCGTGTTTGTCGGATGGACTGGCGATTACCCAGGCGATGCACTGCGCTTTCAGCCGCTTACATGCGAGTCAGTCAATGGCCTGATCGAGCCTGTCATTGGCTTGGCTAACTGCATCATGGTGCCAATGACCATGAGCGGCGATGGTGTGACCGGCGGTGTGTCATTGAGCGCCGACCTACTGATGGCTCCTATGCTGGCGCTTGGCGCAGACGCAGACTATGCCGAGGCCGCTGTATCGTTCCAGCCGCTGATCGTATCTAGCAGTGATGTGGCGATTGCAGGGATTGGCTATGCCGTGCTGTCGTTCAGTTTTGAGCTGTCAGCGAGTGGGCGGCGGCCAGACCTGAATGAAGCCTTTCTACGCTCACACAATGAATTCAGGATTGAAGCGTATGGCGGCGCGCAATTCAAAGGCAAGATCAAATTCGCCATACAGGCCGAAGGCGCAGGGGCAAACATGGGCTGGTTAGACGCGGTGATCGGATATGCCTAGCACGCCAGTTAATATCAGATTTAACCTTGATGCCTCTGGCTCAGTCGGCTCAATTGGCACACTGGCCCTGGGCTTCACGTTTTCAATGCAGGGGTATGGTGGCGCGCAGGCGCGCATGTCCACCTCACCCTTTGTGCTCGAAGCCTCCAGCACGGTCGGCAATGTTGGCCGCCTCAACGTGGTATTGCCGCGCAGCTTTATCAGCCTGTCCGCCACTGGCAGCGAGGGGATCGGCGGGCGCGCCTACCTGATTGTTCCGCAATTCCGCTCATTGTTTGGCGTGTACCGGGGCACTATACCGTTGTTCAGCTTGCGGGCATCGGCGCACCAGATCATCGAGGCCGTCTACCAAGCCTATGCCGTCAACGTGAAGAACGCCGCGCTTACCGAGTACACCGGCTTCCCGTTCAACCATATTGTCAATTTTGCGGGACAGGTGATCGCCTTCACTGATTCCGGAGCAGTCATCCTGGGCGGCGATCTGGATGACGATGCTGAGATAGACGCCATTGCCGAACTGGCGCCGTCTGACTTCGATAGCTCACACCTGAAGCGTATGCCCTATATGTACATCGGAGCCAAGACGAATGCCGCCATGCTGGTCAGCGTGATTGCCGATGAAAATGAGGTTATCGCCGCCCTCACCGCGACCAATGGCCGCACCCGGCGCGCAAAGATGGCGCGTGGAGTGCAGGCCCGTTTTTGGGCTGCCAAGATCCAAAACCGTGACGGCGAAGATTTCTCCGTTGACTCAATTGAATACCTGCCAATGGTTCTCGGGAGAAAAGTCTAATGGCGTCCATCGACTCAATAATCAGTGACGCGAAGGATTATGCAGGGGATTTACTGAAGGAAGCCAGGGATTTAGTCAACGATGCCAACCGGATCGCCGAGGGCCGATCCTTTGTCAACGCGCAAGAACTGGCGTGGCAAATAACACCAGAACCGGAAGATGACTTTGTTAATACGAACCTACCAAGCCCATTTTCCGATGTGTATACCTCGCCCGATGCAGCAGGGATCGAGGAAATTGAGTTCCTGGAACCGTATGTACTGACCCTGCCAGAATTCCCCAAACCGCCAGAGGAGCTGGACACGAGCGGCCTGTTCGACTTTGAGCGGCCACACTGGGACGTGCCCGATTTCACGACTGCAGCGCCGAATATTAACACCAACCTGCCGTTCCCGATCGAGCCCAGTCTCGCACTCCCTGAGTCGCCCCAGGCGTCCGAGGATTTGTTCACGGTGCCCACAGTGGTTGCTCCGACCTTTGACGACCACATGAACGGTGTCGTGGTTGAGAAGGTGGACGTCACTGGGCGCATTGCCAATGAATTCACTGTAACCAGGGCGCAGTTGATAAACGCCGCCGACTCCTATGCGGAAAGCTGGATGGTGACGCACTGCCCGAATTATCACGCGGGCATGGCCGCATTGGAGGAGCGCATTGCTTCAGCAATGGCTGGGGGCAGCGCGCTCAATGAGGCATGGGAGCAAGCGGTGTACGACCGGGCCATGATTCGCGTCAATGACGAGAACCAGCGGGCGCAGCAAGCATTGACCGCCGATTACGCCCGGCGCGGGTTTCCACTCCCACCTGGCGCAGTAATGGGAGGCCTGTCCCGATTGCGCTATGAACAGTCCCGCAACACAGCTGATGTATCCGCGAACATTGCCAACGAGCGAGCGAAGATTGAGCTCAGTCACATGCAGCTCGGGATGCAACTTTCGTTCAATGTGCGCCAGCACTTTTCCAGTGCCATGCAGGGCTACATGCAGCTGGTGATGACCAGCAACGGTCTGGCGCTGGAGTACGCGAAGGAGGTGGGCCGATGGGCCGCCGAACTATTCAACCAGGGCATTGAGCTTTACAAGCTGGAACTGGCCCGGTACCAAGCCGAGGCACAGGTTTATTCCGTTCGACTTGAATCGGCATTCGCCATCATCAAAGTGTTCGAGGTCGAAATAGAGGCCGAGAAACTAAAGATCGACGTGGATCGCAGTGCCATTGCATTGTTTGAGGCCAAGATTCTCAGCGAGCAGAGCAAGGTCGAACTCTACAACTCCCAGCTGCAAGCGATCCGTAGCCGGATGGAAGGCGAGGCGCAGAAAATCTCCGTGTACGAAACTCAGGTGCGAGCATATGCGGCGCGCGTCGGTGCAAAATCGTCTGAATACGACGCCTACCGCGCTGCGATACAGGGCGATATGGGCAGGGTTGAGGCGTATCAGGCCACCGTGCAGGCCTTCGGCGCACGAGTGCAGACGACCAGCACCCGGGTTAGCGCGGAGAGAGACATTTCCCAGTCAATCGCGGAGTATAACAAGTCCCTGATCGAGCGCCGCGACGGCACGATCCGCAAGTACCTGGCCGATGTGACGGCTGAGAGTGCGCGATTCGACGGTACCATAAACGGGCATAAGGTTGCGCTGGCCCAGTACCAAACCAGAGTGGAGGCCCGGTTGCAGCTGGTTACGACTCGCTATGAAAAGGATAGGCTGATGCTGCAAGGTGCGCTGGCCAAGGTGGAAACCAACCTGAAAGCGCAAATGAAGAACGTCGAGGGGTTCATTCGCTCAATCGTGGCCCAGGCGCAGATTACACAGAGCGGCGGTAAAATCATTGGCGACATGGGGTCATCGGTACTAACAACCAACAACGCGATCATCATAGCCGAAGAAACGCTATAACAGAAATCCGATTGTCAACGCTAATTCATTTCTGTCACGAAAAAGCGACACGCAACACCCTTTGCGTGTCCGTGTCAATTTCAGCCTGATTAAAACACTATTTTTATCCCCATTTACTCTAACCCCTTACGGGAGAGCCATATGTCGCTTTACGAAGAACAATTGCGCCAGAACATTCAGGCAACCCGACCGAAAGCTATCCCGCGCCCCTCTGTTGCTGCGAGAAGTGCTGCGGTGGCGAAAAATGTAGGCTCAAAGGTGGCTGGTGCACTGACCCGGCCTATCGCGGCAAGGGCTGGCGGAATGGCCGTTGCCAAGGGTGTCGGGCGTTTTGCGGTGCGCGCGGCCGGCCCTTTGGGCTTGGCGGCGACTGGCGCGGCCGTTGCTGGCAACGCAGTGAAAGACACCGAGACTGCGCAGGCCATCCAGCGCCCGATCGTCAACGCCGCGACCAGTGCTATGGGCGTCGATGATCTCCAAAACCGTATGTTGTCCGAGGATCCCACGGTATCGAGCGCGGCCGTAGCAGAATACGGCACCGCGAATCCCAATATCCAGCGGCCAAACACAGCGCCCGGCATTGCTCCGGCCGCAGCAGCTGCCCAGGAACAGCCGGCCACGACTTTGGCCCGGCCAAACCCGGAGGCAGCGGTAGACGCCTACACCACCGCCAATGCTGCGCCGTCCAGTAGCCAGGTAAATGCCGCGAACCCGGCGCCAATACCCAACAGCGAATACGGCTATGCCGGCCAGCAGGGCGAAACACAGACGCTGGTACGCCCCACGATCGGCGCTGATGGCAGGCCAATCATGAATCCAAATACCGGAAAAGCTGTGCCTGAGTTTTCGGACGCGAACACCGCTTTCAACAGGCCGGTATCGCCTCAGTCCTACGAAGCACAGGCAGCTGAGGCCGCCAAGGTGGCTCAGGCGCGCGCAGATTACACCGCCAATACCACTGGCAGTGATGGCCGGCGCCATTTCGGCGGTGCAGAAAGTGAGGCACTGGCCAACGCGCAGATCGCCAGTTCCGAGCAGGGCAAGAACCTCGATGTGATCACCCAGCAACTGAGCGACCAAGGCCTGACGCCAGAGCAGCGCGCAGCCTACAAAGCGGATCCCGCTGGCTCCTACAATGTGGATGCCGATGCGAATACTGCCACTGCCACTGCCCAGCTGGCCGCGTTCAAGCAGCAGTACGACATGAACCGTAATGCCAAGACCGATGTGCGGTTAAATCGCACAGCTGCAATGAAGGAAGCAGGCGATGCTCTGGCTCCGCTCAAAACCACCGCGCCTGAAGCCTACTCGCAGTTATTGGCAATGTCGGGCGAACAATTTGATCCAGCTTCCGGCGAATCAATGTCCCAGGTAGTGCAGCGTCTGTTATCATCACTCGAGCTGGATGGGGGCATCCCGCAGTTAGATGAAAGTGGACGATTAGTGCAGAAGCAGCAAACGGCTGCGACTGGCGCACAGCAACAAGTCGATACTTTTTTCTAATAAGGAAAGCCTGATGCCCCTGAAGTGGACCGAGTTATCTGGCTCTCAAGAATTCAAAGCACTTCCCGCTGAAGAACAAGAGAAATCCCGCGCAGGATACTTTGACCAGAACATTGCCCCGACAATTGCGCCCGGTGATTTGGGCGCTGCTCGACAGCACTGGGATGCCAGAACCCTTCCCAAGCCAGCCGATCCGGCTGCCGCCGCCGTTAATCAGGATTCCAATGTAACGTCACCGAACGCACTGGCCCGCCCAGCAACCGCGAGCCAGGCTGTCCCGCAAAACCCGACCAAGATAGAAAGGCCGAAAGGCGCCGCCGGTTTCGTTGAGGGGGTGAAGGATTTCGGCCGCGGTGTAGCTGCGGGCGTGGTCCAGAATCTGCCCGATGCAGCTGCAGGCCTGGCTGACTTTGCTGATACGCCGACCTTTGACGCCGCTGGCAACAATCAAGGTGATGAAGGCGTATTCTCCAAGTGGGCCCGGGAAACCCGCGAGGCAGGCGCCAAGCGTGGCGAGAACTGGCAGCAGTCCGAGTTTGGCCGCCAGATGCAGGAGCAAGACGCATTCAGCGCGCGCGGAGCATCATTCGAGGCGGGCAAGAATCTGCCGTTGAGCTTTGGTCCCGGGATCGCTGGTGCGGTCGCAGGCGCCGCAGTCGGTGGATTGCCCGGCGCCGCAGCTGGCTTTGTCGGCGGTTCATTGTTGGCACTGCCGCTGTTTTTCGGCCATCAAGCCAAGGACACCTACGACAAGGTGTATGCAGAAACCCGCGCAACCAATCCCGACCTGACCGACGAACAAGTGCATGACGAGTCCATGAAGGCTGGCGCACTGACTGGCAGCATCGAGGCCGGCGGCGAACTAGTGGCTGACCTGGTTGGCGCCAAGCTGTTCAAAATGCTGCCCTCTGGCATCAAAAGCAATCTGGTGAAGGCCGCAACCAAAGGCTTTCAGGGCGCAGTGCCCATGGCCAAGGAATTCAGCAAGGTAGTCGGTACTGAAGTGGCGACCGAAGTGGCGCAAGGTGCCGGGCAGGCCGAGGTAGAAAAACGCTTTGGTGTGGGCGAGGGCGCCACATGGGACAATCAGAAGGGCGTCATCATGCCCACCATTCTGATGACCCTGGTAGGCGGCGGCGCTTCCGCTGGTATGAGCGCAAACATGCGCTACCGCAACGCCAAGTTACTGGAAAACGCGAAAGCCCCGGCCGAGCACCGACTTGCGGCCGCCGAGAGCATCGCACAGGTGCTGCATGGCGAAGATCCCGAGCTGGCCAACCTGTTCTATCAATCCGCCTCGCAACAGATCCAAGCCGGCAAGCCAGTCATTGCCAAGGCTGATCGCTTTTACCGTGACATGAAACCCCTGGACCAGCGCGAGATTGATAAGCGCATGGCGGCGGGGGACTTCTCCGACCCTGATAAGCCATTTAACCCGCTGGACAAGGTAGGCGAGGGTATTGCGACCGCGCAACCAGACCCCATTGCCACGGTACCGGCAGACCCGAGCCAACCCATTGAATTTGCTGCAACTACTAATAATCAGGAAATTAGTAGTTCGCCTCTCGACGCAGCGCCAGAGCCCATGACCCGCCCCATGCGGCAAACCCTCATGGCCGACATAAGCGCACAGCTCAAAGTGGCGCGCATGGAGCGCGAGGCTGCCAAGGCGGCGGGCGACGAGAAATCCATGGCCGAACTCAATGACGAGATTCACGCCATTGCCACCAACTTCAAGCGGGTCAGCAAGGGTCTGCAACCAGAAAAAACGCCGCGAGAGTTAAGGCATATCGTTGAGTATGAGCCAATAACCGAGCCAACCGCTTCGGCTGGCCTGGAACTGGCTCCGCTGGAGCCTGCTGCGACGGACCCCGGCAACACGATAGATTATGCGCCCCCTGGCCCCGGTGCGTTGGATGCGAAGGCTGGCGCCATTGAAAAGGCAACAGACGACTACCAGCAACAGAAGGAGGACGACAGCTACCTGAGCCTGCCCCCAGGGTCGGAGCCTGCCGAGCCCGCTCTACTGGACGATTTGCCGCCAGCCAAGCCTGCCTTGCAGGAAGTCCATGAGACTGCCATCGCAGAGATGGAAAAGCGGGCGTCTGACGCCAGTAAATTGGCCGCGCAGGACACCAGAGGCAAGAACAGTCTCCTTACGCAAGACAAGGAAATACTGCACGCCATTGCCGCAGAGGGCGGCCTTGATCGCGCGGGCGCCGAGGCGCAAGGCATTGACCCGGCGCACTTTAACGAGCGCGTCGGCGGGCTGAACCCGATATTCAAGGTGAGCGGCGGCAGGTCACTTGATGACATGGCCGAACACCTGTCGCAGAGTGGCTTTTTCGGCAACGAGCCGTACAGTGCCAATGCCCTGCTGGACATGGTATCCCGCTCTCTCGGTGGCGAGGAAGTGTTCTCCCCACAATCCGAGGAAGGGCGGCGGCGTCAGGCCAGTCAAGTCGAGGCCGAACAGCTGAACGCCGCACTGGAAAACTACCGACGGCATACCTATGAGGATGATAACGACCCTCCCGCCGGACCAATCTACACTGCCGCCACCAATCCTATTCGGGCTATCGCGCGCGAGGCAAATCTGGCGGAGATTGTCGGTGTACCGGAACACGAAATTGATTATCTGCTAGACTCGAACCTGTCAGATGATGACATTATTGCCGCGCTACAGGAGAAAACCGATGCCCGACGACAAAAAACCCAGCCGCAGGGAGCAGGTACGAGCCGTGCAGAAGGAAATCAAACAGCACCACGAATCCCGGAATCAGCGCAAGAAAGCGCCCAGCCCGCCCGACAAGAAGTAACACCACCCGAGGAAAATCAAGTCGAAACAGGAACTGCACCCGTTGTAGTTCCTGTCCCTGAATCAAAACCCAGTCAAGAAACTGACGATTTCGCGCTCCAGCAGGAAACCGAGGCGGATCGGGCCGTGCGCGAGGAAGCGGATCGCGATCAGGCCGAAACTGCAAAAAAGGCCGAGAAAAAGGCCCGCAAGAAAAAAGAGCAAAAGGACACTCAGTCCGCAGTCGATTCGTCCTTTGACCGCTTCGAGCTTGGGCAAAGCACGGAACAGCAGTTAAGTGGGCAGACCAGCGTTTTTGACCAGCCGCCAGCGCAAAGCACAACCCTGTCCGTCTACGAACAGCCCGGCCTGATGATTGAGCTGGACGGCAAGCGTTATCCTGTAGACAGCCTGGCTGACGCTGCGACCAAATTCGCACAAGCGCGTGACCGTGTATTTGATGGTGGCGGTCGAAGCGATGATGTTCCGACGCCCAAGATATTGGATGCCAGCGGAAAGCAGATCGCCTATATCAGCCAAAACGGTCGCATTTGGGAGGGTAAAGCAGAGGACTGGAATTCACAGACAAAGGAACTGCCAGGGCCGTTTGCGCAGAATGTGAAAGCGCAGGAAATCGACACGAAAGCACCGAAAGAAGCCGACAGGCTAGTTGAGTTTACCGGCACAGAACTCGGAAAAGATCAGCCCATCAAGGGCATGGTGTTAAAAGCCCAGGCAATGGCTCGAAAACTGTTCGCAGATAAGACCATTCATATTGATGATGAGAACAAGGACGTTTTGGTGCCGTGGCAAGGTATTAAAAAAGCGCTGAGTGGTGAGGTTTCAAAAACTGCCGCGCTGGTAGCCTCAAAGCTCGATAAGGTCATCCAGAACGGAAGGAAGGTTAGGGAGGAACCCGATAATCGCCAGCGCAGCAATGTGCAATCAGTGGAGTTTTATCAGACTGACGTATCTGTTGCCGGCGAAAAATCGCTGATTGAGTTTGTCGTTCGCGTAATGAAAGATGGCAGTCGGTATTACGACCATTATGAGGTATTGGAAAAGCAGAAGGCCCGCAGGTCACACCAGGAAGTTGGGCCTGGGGACGGCGGGCCTAAAGGTCAACCTATTCAGGCCGACATCGCAAGTATAGCAAATTCTGAGGAAATCAACCAGCCAACCGATAAAGTGGCTGCTGTGCCTGCCGAACTATCCCCCATCCTTACCAAGACCAAGAAACAGTACCTTACCGACAAATTGAAAGAGCAGGGTATCAAGAAGAATTCTCCCGGCTATTTGAATGCGTATAAGCGAGCCGGCGATAGTTACGATGACGAAATGGACCGGGCCCAGGCTGCGCTGCCATTCTCTGAATTTAACAAGCTGAATAGTGAATCCCCCGAGCAAATCAATCGCAGCGCATGGGAAACCCTGCGCAAAGAATATGGCATTGAGAAAGCCGAGGAAATTAATGCAAGGGCCAACGAAGCAGCTACTTCCCCGCAGAATGACCTGCCAGACCCGACGCCCGCCCAAATCGCCGCAGACAACTACAAAAAGGGCAAACCTTTCACCCTGCACGGCCAGACCATCGTCATTGAAAACCCGCGCGATTCGATGCGTGGCGACAAAGAGACTGGCGGAAAAGTCTGGCAGAACAAGATGGCCGCTCACTATGGAGACCTGAAAGGCACGACTGGCGCAGACGGTGATGCCATTGACGTGTTTGTTGGCCAGAATCCTGAATCAGAACGCATCTTCATTATCGACCAGCAGAAGAAGAATGGCGATAAGGGAGGCTTCGATGAGCATAAGGTCATGGCTGGGTTTTCTGACCAGGCCGCTGCCGAAAAAGCCTATCTGGACAGTTACGAAAAAGGCTGGGGTATTGGCCCAATTACCGAGCTTTCGCCTGAAGAATTCAAGGACTGGATTGAGAGCGGGGATCACGCCAAAGCATATTCAGAACAGGGCGAGCAGGCTGTTGCGCCCCCCAAATCCAGAAAAACGCCGCTGGCGAATACCGACGATGTTGGTGGAGAAATGATACAGAATCGGCGCAATTTCCGGGGCATCACGCTCAAGGACCTGGACGGCGCAGATAACGAATCGCTGCAGGTTGTCATGGCCCAGAAGGGCAAGGTGTGGGAAAGGCCGGACTACGAGGCGCTGGTAGATGGCGGAGTGGAGCCTATGGCCGCCCATTTACTGAAACAGATCTATGACTCCATCGGCAACAAGCCTGTTTATGAGGGCGAGAAATACCGGCGCGCCTACGTTGAAACGGTGTTGTCCGTCCGCAGCGCGGCTGAACACTTTATCAATGACACAGAAGCCATGAAAGGGCTGACCGAAGCGATATTGGAAATGACGAAAAACCGATCATCATTTGTGATTGGGCTGGAGGCCAGAGAAAAGCAAGATAAGTACGGCAAGGTCATTCTCGACCGCGCTTTCCCGAAGAACGCGCAAGGAAAGCGGTGGGGTAGGGAAAACGAAGAAGGTAACACTCGCGTACTGGCGATTGGCGGTAAGAAATTCATTGAGGCGGCTAACTTTAGTATCGACAGTTTTCAGAAGGCTGCCAAAGCGATCAACGAAGGCTGGCCGGCCAAGCAAGAGGCTTGGCAGCGCCAGTTCAAGATCGAAGAAAAAGACGGTGTTTTCCATGTCAAACAGAAAAATGGTTATCGATCACTGGCTGAGGCCGCTACTCATGACGAGGCGGTAGCGAAGGCCAGGGATCTTGCCAAATCCGAGGGCCGAGGAGAGAAATTCAAGGAGCCCAAGGTGGAGCTTGCCCATGTGGTACGCGAGGGCATTGACTACCGCGAAGGTCGGAATGCGTCCACCCAGGAGTTACAGGATACCTTCGGCTTTCGGAAAGTGAACTTCGGCAACTGGATGAAAGGAGATTCCAATGCTGCCGAGCGCCAAGCTCATGTCAACCATATCTATGACGGCATGATGGACCTTGCCACTATCCTGAATTTGCCACCCAATGCTATGTCGCTTAACGGGATGCTCAGTATTGCGGTCGGCGCACAAGGCAAGGGCGGCGCGGCGGCGCACTTTTACCCAGGCGTAAACGAAATCAACATCACTCGGGAGTCTGGCGCGGGGTCCATGGCCCATGAATTTGGACATGCTTTAGATCACTATTTTGGTGTTCAGGCCGGATTGGGCGGCAAAAACGAACCCTTCCTAAGCGAAGTCGCTGACCGCATCTATGCGCTTAAAGAGAGCCAAGTGCGCCAAGAAGTGCTTGGCTCATTTAAAACTATTCTCAATGCCATGGAAAGCACTGAGGTCACGCGCACCCCGGAAGAAATGCAAGCGTTTCGTGATGGGTCACTCGCGCGGTCTAAGAAGTCTCTCGAAAATCGACTGACGGAATGGCGCAGAAGCATTGAAAACGCTCCCGGCGTAGAGCCAGCCAAAAAGGAAGAAAGTCTGTCGAAGTTTGATGCCATCGCGGACATGCTACGCGAAGGCGAGGGTGGCGAGAAAGTCCAGCTCGGCAACTCCAAAGGCCGCTATGTGCATAAGCGCGTGGACGAACTGCGTAAGTTGGTGAAGGTATCCGGCTCTTACCTGCCCGGGCTGGATTCTACTCAATGGCTGTCCGTCGATGTAGGTGGCATTGAACTTGCCACTGATTCTGCCAAGTTTGCCGAAATTCATAAGCCACAAATCACGCAGCGATCAAACTATAAGAAAGCGGCCTCCAAGAAGGATGGAAAGCGCAAGCCGTACTGGGACACTCGCCTAGAAATGTTCGCCAGAGCATTTGAAATCTATGTGCTGGACGCCAACGAAAAGCGCACTGACTACCTGACAGCGGCATGGAAAGCTGGAGAAGAAGGCATTTTCGCCGAGGAAGCCAAAGAGAGATACCCTCAGGGCGAGGAACGGAAGTCTATCAATGACGCCTTCCGGAAATTGTTCGATGTAATCGAATCCCGCGAAACTGATTCAGGCGTAGGGCTTTTTGCTGTCCACGACGAGCCTGTGGCCATCCTGAAAGGCACGGAGATTGATGTATCTGAAGATCCTGTTCGTGCTGCCAAAAAATATTACAGCTCGAATTTTCAGGGAAAAACAGCCGACAGTCCTGCTGGCAAGGTTCGGTTTTCCGGAAAGGGATGGAACAAACTCAAGCGTGGCTTGCCTACCGACCGACTTAAAGTCCAGATCATTCCTGCTATCAAGGATATTATTGAGCGCGGCGAATACCATGGCCGAGAGGAATTGTATTCCGAGCGCAGCGATGACGTGGTGGCGTTTCACTTCTTTACTGGAAATGTAGTGGTTGGAGACAAGACCGTTCAGGCTGGAGTTTCTGTCGCGGAAGATAGTCGAGGAAATCTATTTTACAACCTGAATCACGATACGGATGCGCTGTGGGAAAAAATAAAGCCCCGATCAGAGCGAGACGGATTGGCTCGCAAGGTCGAGGCTGTTGATCGGCGCTTACCCAGGTCAGAAGCCCGGGGGGCCGATCTGAATGTAATCGTAGACCCGTTTGGCGGCACAGTCAAGAATATGGCGGCAGGTCCGGTCATGCCCAGCGGCAATGTCACCGTTGCCAATGTTCAGAAAATTGCCGACAAGATCGGCGGCAACTGGGGCATTGACGTCCATGTGATTCAGTCAATGGACCAGCTACCGGACGTCGCCAAGGGTGAGCTGCGGCGCCAGGGGATTACGAGCGCTATAACCGGGTATTTCGACCGCAAAACCAAGGCCATCTACCTAGTGGCCGACGCCATGCGGAACCAGCAGGAAGCCCAGGTAACTCTACTGCATGAGGCAGTCGGGCATCTTGGCATCGAAACCGTGATGGGCCCGGAAATTAACCAGTTCCTGAAAACCGTCTACGATTCGCGCGAATCCGATCCGGTCATCAAGGCCGCGTGGGATTACGTCAACAGGCCCACGACCTACGCTGGCGCGTCTGAAATCGTACAGGCTGCTGAAATCGTGGCCAGGATTGCGGAGAGTGATCCAAAGCACACCCTTGTTCAACGGTTTATCCAGATGGTGCGACAAGCACTTCGCAAGATAGGCTTCAATATCCCGTTCCACAACAACGACATTATCGAAGCGCTGCGCCGCGCCAAGCGTGCGCTTGAGGACGGCAGCTATGCCGGCGAAGGCTCCGAGGGCGGGCTGTTCCAGATGGCGCACCACGGATCACCGCACCGATTTAAGAAGTTCAGCACGGACAAGATGGGCTCTGGCGAGGGCACCCAGGCCTACGGCTGGGGCATGTACTTCGCGCAGAAAAAGGATATTGCCGAACATTACCGCGATGGACTTGCTACCACGACGCGCGCACACAACACGCTGGACGGAAAAAAACTCACCGATAAGGCGGTCGATCAACTGGCGCAGAGTCCAGATAATGGAATTAACATGATCGCCATGCGCTACGGCCGGCAGCTCGCCGGACAGCGCAATATTCAGTTTTTAATTGAAGACTCTATCCGGTCGGTTGACGAGCAAATAGACGAGTACGAGCGCCGCCGCGATAGCCTGCAAGCGAGTATTGACAAAGGTACTCACCATTCCAGCACCTACAGCGCGTCAGATTATCAGGAGCGCATAGACGGGTTGGCCAAGTTGCGCGGCCAAATGGATGCCTTCATGGCCAGAACAGGCCATGTTCCTGAAAAGGTAAACGGCTCTCTTTACACCGTCGATGTGCCAGAGGACTATGAATTGCTAGATTACGATGCGCTACTGAGCGATCAGCCAGAAGGCGTCAAATCTATTATCAATGGAATACTGGATTCTGGCGTGATGGAGGCCGATTCAGTGAAGGCCGTCCGCGGCCACAATGCTGCCGGCGGGAACTTCTACACACTGCTGTCAATGGATATAGGCGGGGACAAGCAGGCATCGCTGCTGTTGCGCGAAAAAGGCATCCCCGGCCTCCGCTTTTTCGACCACATGAGCCGCTTCCAGCCGCCACCGGTCCCGCAATTCACCGCATGGGCCGAGTATTTCAAGGGCGCCGACCTCGACAATATCACCGACTGGGAGCGCGACAATCTGCGCTCCGAGTACGATGAATTCGTCAACGCCGAGGATACCCGCACCCGCAATTTTGTTATTTTCGATGATGAACGGGTAGAGATTACAGATACACTTTTTCGCGTGACGGAGGCTCCGGAATTCCAGCGCTGGTTTGGTGACAGCAAGGTGGTGGGTGACAACGGCGAGCCATTGGTCATGTACCACGGCACCATGAAAGATTTCACAGATTTCAAGCGTGGACAATGGCCTGGAACGATCAATGACATTGGTTCCTGGTTCACCAATGACAGCGAAACTGCCAATGTGTTCGGCAGGTTCGGGAGTGTCATGTCTGTCTACTTGAAAGTGGAGAATCCCTTATACCTCGACTCTGCTGATGAAATAAAAGCCCTCTGGAAAGAACGTGGTGGCGGGGATGACCAACTCAGGGGCGGCGACACCGAGGCTGTCAGAAATTGGCTGCGTAGTCAGGGGTATGACGGCATTTCCATGAGTGCAGAGGACATGGACGGCTTTGCCAAAGGTGTTTATGTGGTGCCGCTGGACCCCGAACAAATCAAATCCGCCACCGGCAACAGCGGCACCTTTGACCCTGATAGCCCGAACATCCTGTTCCGTGCCACCGATCCCGACGACGCCGAGTCACCCGCGCGCGGCCTGCGCGCCACCATGCGCGACCGCCTCGATGCCGTCCGGTTCCAAATGCAGGACAAACTGATTGACCTGAAGCGGATTCAGGAGGACGTAGACCCGGCCGACAATGCCAACCCCTACCAGAAGGCATCTATTTGGGAAGGCAAGGCTGGCGAGCGTATCAGCGACTTCGATGATGACAGCGTTCAGCCATTGCTGACCGCGATCGCGGATACCGGCATGGAATGGGACGATGTTGGCAATTGGCTGGTGGCCCGCCATGCGAAGGAAGCCAACGCCTACCTGGCTGAAATCAATCCCGACATGGAGGACGACAAACGGTACCGCCTGTCTGGCATGACCGACGAGCGCGCGGCCGAGATTCTTGACCAGCACTCCAACAATCGCAATTTATGGCAAGTAGGCAACCTGGTCGACCGGATCAACCGCGAGCGCGTTGAAATGCTGGTGGGCGAGGGCCTGATAACTCAGGATTCCGCAAACGCCTGGCAGGGCCGGTATCAATTCTATGTTCCCTTGAAGCGCGAGGAAGCCGAGGGCGGCGATATGTTGCCCGCCAGAGGACAGGGATTCAATATCAAAGGTAAGGAGAGCAAGGCGCGCACCGGTTCGGCCGACTGGACCCCGGGCAAGATCGTGGCCAACGTGTTGGCCCAGTACGAGGCCAGCATTGTCCGGGCCGAGAAAAACAAGGTCGGGCAAGCTCTATTGGAATTCGTCAACCAGAATCCCGATGACAGCTTTTGGGCCGTGGATACTGAGCGCACGCAAAAATCCGTTCGCAATGGCAAGGTGGTCGAAGGGCCAAAGTTCGGAGACATGCCCAACGAGCTCACCGTCAAAAAGGATGGCGTCGAGCATGTGATTGTGTTCAACCCAAGCAATCCCAAAGCCGTTCGTCTTGTCACTGGAATGAAGAACCTGCAGGCCGCTGAAATGGGCTCAGTAATGCGCGCCATGGCCACCGTTACCCGGTTCTTGGCCACGATCAATACCAGCTGGAACCCCGAATTCATGGTGAGCAACTTTGCCCGGGACGTCCAGACAGCCGCCTACAATTTGTCAGATACCGATATAAGCGACATGCGCGGCCGTGTGATCAAGGATATTCCTGCTGCTATGAACGGGATCCGCTCTGCACTGTTCGGTGATGGCGGCGCGGAGTGGGCTCCGATATGGGAGGATTTCAGGAAGAACGGCGGCAAGACTGGCTGGTTGGACATTCACGGTGACGTCAAGAAGAAGGAGGAAGATTTAAAGGCCATGGCCGCGCGTCTGGCCGAAGGGAAGCCGTCGCGCAAACTGATTACCCGGTTCGTCAAAAAAGTCGAGGACATGAACAACGTCATTGAAAATGGCGTTCGACTGGCGGCTTACAAAAACGCGCTCGATGCCGGGCTATCCAAGGATCGCGCCGCAGCACTAGCCAAGGATCTGACGGTCAACTTCAACCGCAAGGGCAATCAGGGCGCCAAGGTCAACGCCCTGTATATGTTCTACAACGCGGCAGTACAGGGTAACGTCCGCATGATTCAGGCTATGGCCAGCAGCAAACAAGGTCGTAAGCTGGCCTACGCTACCATTGGATTCGCCATTGCCCTGGACATGATTAACCGGTCCCTGTCGGGTGACGACGACGATGGTGAGGACGCCTACGACACCCTGCCGGACTATGTGAAGGACCGCAATATCATTGTCATGGGCGAGAAAGAGCCCATCCTGAAAATACCTGCCCCATGGGGCTACAACGTCCTGCACGTGATCGGACAGGTGATAGGTCAAGCAATGACTGGCGAGCGATACAATGCGCTGGATTCCGCTTCCAGGGTAGGTATGGCACTGGTCGACGCCTTCAATCCGATGGGATCGGGCACGTTTGCCCAGGTCCTGTCCCCAACCGTTACGGATCCGATTGTTCAGATTGCCGAGAATAAGAACTTCGCCGGCATTCCATTGAAGCCAGAGCACACCTTTGACTCCCGGGTACCCAAGCCGGAATACCAGATGCACTGGGGCACATCGAGGGAGGCAAGCAATGCCATTGCCAAGTTCCTGAACGACGCCACTGGCGGCAACGAAATACGCCCCGGCGCAATCAATGTCTCGCCCGAGTGGATCGACGTGATTGTGGATTCCGTGACAGGCGGGCTGGGCATGACTGCGGCCAACACCCTGGATACCGCCACCCGGCTGCTGTCTGGTGACGAGCTCCCGGCCGATAACATACCCTTCCTTCGCAGGGTGACTGGTTTCAATAATGAGAAGGGCGTTAAAGGCCGGTACTACGAGTGGGGCCAGGGAGTCGCCTACGCCAAGAGCGAGGCCAAAAACCTGCGCGGCAAGGATTTGGCCGAGGCCAGGAAGAACCCTGAATACCGGATGATCCCGCTGTACACCAGCACCGAAAAGCAGCTGGTATCTATGCGAAAAATGCGCCGGAATATGGTCGAGCGTGGATCCAGCGAGGAAAGCATTGGCAAGCTGGACGAACGGATCAGGGCGGTGATGGCCCGGTTCAATAAGTCCTATGCGGATACGGTGCTGAACTAATGAGCCAAATATCCAAAAAGCTGCGTGATATTGACGGTGACGGACTGCAATACTGGTGTCAGGGGTGTGAAATATCCCATGTGATTTGGCACGGAGAAGGGAACAGTCCTCGATGGGGCTGGAATGGGGACGTAGACAGGCCGACTTTTACGCCCTCTGTATTGGTGCGGCGGACGATGCACTGCCCGCCAGTGACACCAGAAAACTACGAAGAATGGAAGGCTAATCCGTGGACACAGCATGATGTTGAGCAGGTCTGCCACACCTTCATCAAAGACGGCCAGGTGCAGTTTCTAGGTGACTGCACGCACCAGTTCGCTGGTCAGACTCTGGATTTGCCAGACCTTCCAGCGTCCCATCAGGACTGATGTTGATTTATTCTCCCTCAAATGAGGCGGCAAAAATTAACATTGGTCGAATGGGACGCCAGCCTTTGTCAGAACCAGGTCGATATTGCCGACCAGCGCTTGTGTTTCTTCCATGATTTCCCGCTGGGCATGGTCCATGTAATAATCGCCATAGTTGTCGTGCTTGAGCTCGGCGGCGCGGCCCGCCTGTTCAGCGAATTTACGTGCATCCCGGAGCAGCAACACCGATTGCGCCAAGTCCTCACTCAATCTTTCAATTTCTAATACCTTGCATAGATAGCAAGTTGATCCAATTTCGCCGTGCCTACATACATCACTCATAGCTGAAACCGATCCCGAACAAGGCGCCCAGCACAACTACCGCAATCATGGCGTAACCCGGCTTCACTGAATACAGCCAGGCCAGTGCCCCGAGCGGGACCAGGTACATGACTGCCAGTGTGAAAATTGTCATTGGTTTAGTATAGCTTATGCTGGGTCCAGCGTGACTTCCACGCGGCCCTCGATACCCTGCAGATGAAAGTCGTTACCCGGTAGGAGTAGCGCTGGGGTCATAAACTCATACATATTCTCGCCCTTATAGTGGAAGCTGGCCTTGATTTCGCCGGGCCCGCCGATCCCGAAAGTGATGCAGTCAAACTGCAGAAATGTCTTGTCGCCCTCCCGGATGATAGGCTGATTCGATCTGCCCTGTTCGCCCAACAGGAATTGGGCTAATTTAACTGCTAACTTACCGGCCATTTTATGTCCTCGTGGTTGAAAAACACCGGCGGCATTGGCCGGCTATTGGAATCCTTGATATACATCGCCATTATCGCGGCATTGTTTTCAGCCAGGTGCACAACCATGGCCGTCAAGGCCTGCTCCCAGGAAATGCCTTGGTTGTACCGCTGTGCATCACAGCAGGCCCTGACGATCGAGTTTTCCCGAGACAGTTTTTCTATATCTTGCTTGGTGAAGTTCATGCCTGAGCCGCATTCGGTGCGTTTGGGGAGGACGCCACGGGGCGTGGCAAAATTTTCTTGTCTCCAATCCGATTGTAGACTTCCTCGCGGTGCACAGCCACGTCCTTGGGCGCATCAATTCCAATGCGAACCTGGTTCCCTTTAATGCCCAATACGGTCACTGTGATGTTGTCGCCAATTATCAGTGATTCTCCGATTTTTCTGGTCAAGATTAAAATACGACTACCCTCCTGCGCGCTCGGCGCTCCTGCTCTCTAATACGGCCGCATGTGCGACACATTCTGTCGCCTCCTTTGGTAGTGGCTCTAGGTATATAGGATAGGGATATTCTGCGTCCTGCACATGCCAGATCAAAACATCTGTCACATATTCGACTTTAGTATCGGAGTGGTGCCTACGGATGGTGTCGGCATCGTCGATGCTCACATACCCCACGCACACCGGCATGCTGGCCTTGAGGGTTGCGAGCTCGGCTTCTAGTTCTTCAATTCTGTTTGGTCTTCCTTCGACACGCGATTGAATCATGGCCCACACAATGTCATATTCAGGCCAGTCACTCTCAACAACGACACAATCAATTGCGTTCGGCTTGCCTCGGCAAATCCGGCTATTGTGTAAAGCCCGTAATATACTTGTTAGATCGCGCTTGCTTCCCTCGTCCAGTACGGCGGCGTCACTCACTTTAATGACGTAGTATCTCAATTCTTTTTTAAATGTACTCATGGCTGTATTGGCTCCTGTGGTGGATCGAGGTATATCGGATTGATATATTTCCCTTCTTTACGACTGTTAATCCAACTAATGGAGCTTGGTGCACTACCGTCCTCGCCAGCGTATGCAGTCACATACCCCACTACTACAGGCATCTTGGCTACCTGCTCCCGCAGTGCCTTAATCTCTGCGTCTTGCTCTGCTATGCGTTTTCCATCTGCCTCCGCTTTTTCGATCAGCATACGATCTGTGATTGCAGGAAAAGGTAAATCGGTGCCGCTGCGTAATGCCTGAAGATTCTTTTCCAGCAGCTTTATGCGATCCCTAGTTCGCTCCCACACACCCCTATCAATAAGAATGTCATTGCTTGCAATGCCTCCGTATCCGGAATTACTCACTCCCCCACCTCCTAGATTGTCAACCGCGACAAGCGCTTCATCCAGCGAATTAAATAACCCCATATCTGCGCCCATCATGTAACCATCTGGCCCTTGATATTCTTCCGCGTTCGTTATCAATTCACGCGCCTCCTGCGCCACCTTCTTCAGCAATCCGATGCGCTGTTTGTCAGCAATCCACGCATCTGCGGCTTTGGTAGGCTCTTTGTGAGTCATAGCGAAGACGCGTAAGCGTTGTTGCTCAGCAGTTTTCTTCGGCTTTTCTGCGTAGAAGGCGCTCATCCCACACCTCCCACTGCGTGGATAGCTTTATGCCCTAGCACCAACCAGTTCTTATAGTCTTGTTCGCACATATGGCGCGTGTCCACCTTGTTTATCCAGAATTCGGCTATATCTTTGTATTTTTCTGCTGCCTTCTCCAGCGTGGCGATGCGCTTATCTGCCTCGTTGAGCTTTGATGCAAGCGGGCAGCAGTCGAAACCTTTGCACTCGGTTGTCAGGTTCTCCAGCGTGGCGATGCGCTTGTCTTTTTCAGCTAGAGCAAGACAAGCTGCCCTGCAAGCAGCCTCAACATTCATGTTCGTAGCTTGGTCTGCTATGTGCAGCAATCTTTCTATCAACTCACTCATTTTTCTTGCCTCTCAGCTATAAACCTTGTTTCTCAAACCAAAAAATAACCTTGCAGGGTTTCGTTTCAATCAGCCCAAATCTCTCAGCAGTGCGAAAATTTACAGACGTTTTCCGCGCTCTCTCTATTTGCTCCTCAATTTCTTGCCGAAAATATTCAAGGCTAAAAGTTGATTTAAATAAATTACAAGGCGCACAAGCGGGCACTATATTTTCAATCTTGTCGTTATGCTCTCTATGCATTTCGCCAGTCCCAACAAACCTTGTTCTGTTGTCGCCGCCTCTCACCAATTTTGATACTCTTATTACGCTTTCGACATGGTCAGCGTGCCAGCCTTTTTGTGACAAATCCCTTCCGCAATACCAACACTTTCCGCAGCTCTTCTCCCAAACCAACTGCCTCTGTTTCTTTGTAAGCGCCATACACAATTAGCCTTCGCACCATTATTGATTAGCTCATTTCCCTCCCCCTAGATAGCCCGCTGCGCGTAGAGCATTAAATTGATTCATGGCGCAATACCCTCGTCATAGTCATAGGTATTTGGACCGTTGATACCGGCCTTGGCTTCCTTGACCCATTCATCATATTTGTCACCAGTGAGAGTCCGCACCATTTGGTCAATGACCCATGTTTTATGGTGCGCCCCGTCAATTGCCCCGTAGCGCATAGCCGTTTTAAGCGCCTCCTCTGCCACCTTCTCCAGCGTGGCGATGCGCTGGGAGTCTGCTTCAAATCTCACGGTCATTGTGTGCAACGCACCCGTTAGGGTTTGTATCTCTTTCTGCATGGCGAGGAAGAAGGGCGGTATCAGGCTAGGGTGTATCAGCTCTGCCTCACACACAGCACACTCCTCCTCGCCCTCCACAAGCCCGCAGTTTGGGCAATACCATTGCTCACTCATTTGTTATCTCCTGTGCCCTAAGTGAGTGGCGCAGCCAATATCCGCCGCTTGGCATCTGCAACAATTTCGTTTACGACCATTTCGGAAATTGCAGCCATGTCCAGATTTTTTGCTATTTCTTCGATGACCCGATCCTTTATGTCGGCCGCAATCATGGTGGCGCCTTCATTCAGTATTTTCTTAATTAGCTCGGGAGTGATGATTTTTTCAAATGGACCAATGTACGCCTGGAGCATATAGGCGTTTTTATCCATCGAGTACTCAACCTGAATCTTTACTGTGACCTCATTCAATTTGCTCTCCTTGGGTTAAATGGTTAATCAGGCCGAAGGCAGCAATCCGCTCACCAAGAGTCTCGCTGTAACGGAGCATGTGCTCGAATTGCCGGGTCAGGAGCGCAGTGTCGCCATAACCCAGTGAAGAAAAAGTCTCGGTTTTGAAAAAATCGTTGAGCTTCTTCAATTTTTCATCCAGCTCCACCTTTTCCTGTATTACCCGCTCCTGGTGTGGCGCCAGTGTCGGCCCCGGCCTGTCGTCAGGTATGTACTCATTAGTCCTGAAAGTGGCGATCCCTTCACACAGTTCGGCACTGGTCGGATCAATCAGCACGGTAACGTGCGGGTGGCAATTTCTATTCAGCCACCCAATCATCGGGCGGGCGGCGGCTTCAAAATCCTTTAGTTCTGCTTCGCTAAGTGTCATTTCCTGTTACTCCATTGTTAAATCAATGCGGCTTCTGCTCTTGCTTACCCATGCCGGCGATCTGCCCCATGACATTGCTGAGCATGGTGTCCTGGGCATCCATGGCCACTGTTGCCGGGTCATAGGCGGGGTGCACTCGTTTAAGCGCAAAGAAGGCCGCAGTCGCAGCTCGTTCTGGCGTAAGCCCAAAGTAACGGATGACCTTCTCCATGCAGCAGTAAGAACACGGACAGGCCGGGATCTGCTTTTCTGGATAGTTGTCGTGGATACACTCGGCGCACAAGACAGGCCTGGTTTTGTCCTCAATTTGCGCCATGTCGCCGCAGTGCACCACGACTGCCGCCCGCCCGGTATCCATTTGGCGCCTGCAACACGTCAATGGCTTCATTAGTTATGCCCCATGATGGCATCAGACAGCCGGATACCCCGGATCTTGTCGCGCTCGATCAGCTCAGCGCCAGACAGGCGGGAAAGGTAAGTGCTGAAACTGCCGCCAGAGGCGGTCATGCCGATGGTGTTGGCTAGTTCGTCTTTTGTAGTCCACTCCGGGTACACGTTAACCAGCACATCCACCATGGGGCCGACACTCTGCAACTTGCCAGCCCACCATCGGGCCAAGGCTGGGCCTGGGGGTGGCGGTAGATCAATGCCGCCAACTACGCTAGAGCCCGCATCAGTAGCGAAATACCGCCCCTCGCGTTCCTCAATCAGTCCAGCCGTGCGCAAGCGGCTCTTGTAGGTGCTCCAGGTGCCTCCGGATCGCTTCAGTCCAGCCGCAACTGCCCACTGAGCTTCTGACATTCCTGCTGGGTAAACTTGGGCCAACGCTGCGAGAGGGCGGCGTTCTGCTCCGATTGACAAAGTGGCATTATTCTCGCGCTTTGATTGCACTAATTTTGCGGCTTGAGTGAACGATGGGCTGGGTATCTGGTCGGGCATCTTATGTTCTATGGAAGCCAAATTTTTATCGTAGACCGGTGACTGGCCTAAAACCGCACGCACTTTGTTCAGCAACGCCCTGGCATCATCCCGCTCTTGGAGTAAGAACTTGTTTTCCCTCGCAAGGATCTCAAGTCGCTCTTGTAGTCCCCTTATTGCCGCAGAATCGTCGGGGGCCTTGGACTGCTTGGTCGCAGGTTTCTCCTTCTCAACCGGCTTCACCGATGCCAGCGCCGCCTCAACCGCCGATAGATCAATTTTCGGTAGTTCAATAGTGGTGACTTTCTCGCCGTGCTTCGGTGTCCGGCCACTATCGAACGTGGCGAACAAGGGGAACTTCACTCGCTCTAGGAAGTCGGCGCCAGGTACCCATGCGTAAGCCTCCCCGGTGCCGAGCTTGGACAGGCCAGCCATTACGCCCTTTGCCTGCTCCGGATCGTGCGCGTTCATCCAATCCCGTACAGCCTTCTGGTCGTGTGGAGTCGTCATTTTCATGGCGATCAGGGTTTCAGCCTGACTGAGAAGATTCTTGTTCAGCACTTGCGGGCGCTGGGTCAGCATCCACATGAAGATTCCCCGTTGCCGCCCCTGTCGGATCAATGCTTCCATCGCATGTAGGAGTTTGGCCATTTCTGCCGGGACTTGCTGTGGGGCCAGCTGGTCGGCCTCGTCCACAAACAGGGTTAGCGGCGCGCGGTTGTGTTTGAACAGCGCCGACGCGAAGGCCAGGGCAAACCGGCGCATCGCAGCCAAGGAGGGGAAGCCAGACATGTCGACCACGCAGGACAGGTTATGCGTGGCAATCATCTTGCCCAGCATTTCGCCCATGTCCTCGGTCAGATCCAGGTCGCCGTGTGCACCGCCGAATACAGGAATCTGGAAAGGCGAGGGCTTGCCATCCTTGAGCATCCTGATTCCGTGCCAGTCGCCTTTGGGGTCAATGACACAGCACCGGTGGCCGGCATTCAGTTCATGCTCCAGCAGCAGGCGGCCAGTACCGGACTTGCCCGCGCCACGGCGTCCCAAGATCGCGCCGCAGTCCTCAAGGGCGATGGCTGGGATGGGTAGGATGTTCTTCATTTCACTGCTCCATGGATGTAAGGCACTAGCGGCTGGTCGGCTTTGATGTACAGCGGGTGCCGTGGCGCTCCTGATTTCGTGGTGCCGAGACAGAACAGTTCCGCGTCTGCCGCTTTTGCCAGCTCCACAAACCAGCGCACCCTGTCGGGCTTGGCATTGGCACCCCACGCGCAAACAATGGGTCCATGTAAGGCGAGAAGTGTTGCCAGCGTAATATCGTTGTCAGGGCCAATCGGATCATCTGCAGTCCAGAGGTCGTTCGGCTTGGTGGCGCGAAGTGCATACAGATTCGCGACCACGAGGCGCCCGCATCCTTCGCGCTCCGCAAACCCTTTACAGCGCCGGATTGTGGGGTCATCCAGCGTGGCATCGGCAGTCGATGGATTCAGCATGACAATCGGCATGGTTCGGTCGCCGTCACCCCTGTGCAACAGATAGCGGTACTTTCCGCATTCACTGATAATTGCGCCCATCACTTACCCCTTTTCTTCGCTTCACGCCGAGCCAGCTTCTCTAGCCGCTTGGCCTCGATCGCTTCGTTGTGCTCGTGGTGTTCCGGGCATTTAGGGTGCTGTATCAGTGTTTTCCGATAGTCGCCCTGGTTGCCGCGGCCGCGACTGGCCTTGAGGCGTGGTTTTGGTGTAATGGGATTCATGGGCCAGTTCATGGTCGCCCCCAGCCGGGACAAAATTTGGGACAATTATCCCTATCCCCATCCCACCCTGACGGACCCAACCCGCGCGCCTGCTGTGATTTCACACCCTGAGACACCCTGCCGGCCCCATGGATCAGGTTCAAATCCTGCCGTCCCGACCATATATATAAGGCTTTGCGGGGTGTTGTGGGACAATCCTGTGACAATTTATTTTTTCTCATGCTACTCGCCGTCACAAAAAAACGCTGAAATATCGGGGCTCTTGGGCCAGTTGGTAATGAGTCCGCTGGCGTCAATATCCAGAACCACGTAATCGCCGTAATCACCCGGCACTACGCCGTGCGGAACGTAGTTATTCTCCAGTTTCGCTACCTGCTCGCCATTAGCGTCGAGCAGCGTATAGATACCCGCATCGCAAACTTTAACGTGCATCTTGCGAGCATCGCCTGCTGGCCAGCCTTCGATCTTACCTGTATCAATATCGACCTTTGCGACCCACTCAGTCTTTGCCGAATTCAGAAGCGGAAAGTCCGTCGGCATATCATCTTCTGTAGAATCACCAATGTAGCGTGGCGCAATATTAATTAGCACTGCGCGAATCTCGACTACTTTTTCGACCTTGATTGTTGCCTTCATACCACCATCCTCTCTTTCAATTTATTCATTTCAATCTGGTCAGCAGCGCCGCTGATCCATTTCGCGTAACGTGTCAACGTCATAATAATTGAGTTACCAAGCTGGCTGGCAACGAATGCTGGATTAACTCCCGCCATCAACAGTATCGTGGCGTAGGTGTGCCGGCAGTTGTATTGCGGTCGGTGCCGGACACCTAGTTTCTTGAGCGCCTTGGTAAAGGTGATGCGCTGGGACTTCTCGGTTACATAGCCCTCACCCTGCTCGGTGACGAACACATGCTTACCGGCTAGAAACGATTGGGCCTTGGCGCGCTGCAGCGCAGCCAGGGCGCGCTCATTCAAAAGCACATCGCGGACTTTGGCTGTTTTGGTTTTTGCGTTCAAGCGTCCCTTGCTTTGCGCCTTCTCGATCCGCACATACCCACTGGCAAAGTCGACGTCACTCCAATGCAGCGCCAGCGCTTCTGATGGTCGCAGACCTGTCCAGAACATGAATTCAAAGTACGGCCCCAGGTGCTGGTCGGCCAGGTACTTAATGATAGTTTCCGCCTCGGCCTGACTGAAAGGGTCAACCGGCTGCTGCTGGTGTTTCTGGTTTCTGATTCTGTCCGCCGGATTACGCTCGATCAGTTCATCGTCATAGGCCATTTTGAACGGCCCGCGCAGACAGATCAGCGCATTATTGCGGGTCTTGGCCGATGCCCACGGAATGCTATTCACCATAGCCCGTAACTCGCTGTACCGGATAGACCGCATGGCGCGCGCACCCAGCGGACTGATCCAGTACCGATTAATGTCTTTGCGGTAATTATCCCGCGTCGCTGCACTGACCATTACACCATCCAACCATAACTGGGCCATTTCAAAAAATGAGTTGCCGGTTTGGGCTACCCTGGGCGAGCGGGGGAAGTGCTGCCGGAAGACTTCATCATCAAAAATACCCGCCTTGATCGCGGCCTTTATGTCACCCGCAGCCCTTGACGCTCGGTTGATATTGGTCTGTGTGGCCTTGTATGCAAAGTTTTCCCGGTATCGCCGCCCTTCCCAGGTGAAGTGGATTCTGACGGTATCGCCTCGGACTTCGACGCCTTCTGTGCCTGAATACTTGCCCATTGGTTGTATTTCTCCGTGTCGTACATAATCCGTCCGTCCACCAGCCCCCATACCTCGGGAGTAGGTATAGCACCCCGCTGGCGTTTGCGCTCAAGACCCTTCCGGGTCAGGCCGGTGTCGCTGGCCAGCTTTTCTTCAGTAACCCACATAATGCTTATTCACCTCTGGCCTTGAGCATATCGTCGGCCATTCGGTACGCGGCCAGGGCTACCTCAGAATTTGGAAATGCGCGTAGGCCCACTCTACTGACGATCGCCGCCATAGCCTGCCCTGCAAAGCGATCGCGTAGCGACACAATTTGTTCGGGCGGCATACCCATGGGAATAAACCGTCCGTGCCATGTCGCCGCAGCGCCTTCAGAAAATACGGGGCAACACAAATCATGCTCTGCCCACGCAGGGTTTTGTTCCTGGCCACAGTTACAGCTACTTATGGACACATCGCCTCCTTCCAGTCGTTAGTATTGAGAGGCACCTATTTACCCGACTATCTGCCAGTCATCCGCTAGCACATCAGACTGCGATGCAAGCCACGGCACCACGGTGTCTTGGGCTGTTTTCATGTCGATGTGCGGCTGGTAGTTGATCGTCGTGCCCTCTGGGTAGATGCCCATCAGTGGCGGCCTGTTCACCTGAAATGTGGAGCCAGGTACAAGGAACAGGAACATGCCCTTGCCGTTCCATCCATCCCGCGCCACCTTTAATCCTGTCTTCATTGCGCTCACTGCGAGACCAAAATTCATGCCGTCTGTGGGGCGATAAGCATTCTCGAATACGTCCTTCGGAGACCAGCTGATGTAGCCGGTGTGGCGCTCGTCATTAGGCTTGCCGCCATCATGATACTCAACGAGGTAGCCTGCGTTGTCAGGGTCTTCGCCCTCTGGCATTACCCAACCCCGATAGGCGTTGTACTCGCCCAACGTCATCAAAACAGCGCCCAACATTTTTGTGCCTATGAATGTTTTCATACTCATTGCTCTCCTAGTCCAGTTTCCGCTGAATGCGGTTCAATACTTCGTTTTGCTTGTCCGACAGCTTCATGTCCGGATTCTGTTCGTCACGTTCGGCCAGATCATTCACAAACTGACTCTCCCACTCAGATAGCTTGTGCTCCTGATCCAGTGCGTCGAGGACGAATTTGCGCTGTACCTTGTTCACTGGGTATCATCCGGCACAGATACTGCGCGCCGGGCCTCTGGTGAATATATTTGGCGAAAGGTTAAGCCGTGGCACCGGCATTCATGCCCATCGCAGCAATAGGGCCAATCCAGATCAATGTGCCAGACTTCGGCTTTCCACTCCCGCGCCGCAGCCTTCAGCCCATGCTCCGCACTGGCCAGAAAGAAAAACAGCAGTTTCAGTTTGAAAAAGAAATCACTCATGCTTTATCTCCTTAAGTGGTGAGGGCTTTGCACCCTCTTGTAGGTCATATTCTGCTACCCGCACCCCGTAAGGCTGATCATCGCGGTCTCGATCACTCACAAAAGCAGCTCTTTACCTATATCGAGCGATATGGAGGCTTGCAGACACCGCCCCGCACACTCGTCCTTGCAACGGGGGAATGCACAGGAGAAAACGGCGGTGCTGCAAGCCATAAACTAATCCAGTATGTAGTCTTTGGTGTTTACGACACACACACCCTCAAGCAATTCCGCGCTGTCCTGCGTGATATTCACGGAACAGTGTGGGTGGCAATTATTGTTCAGCCACTCGATCATTGGGCGGGCGAGTTTCTCAAATTCCTGACGCTGTTTTTCAGTAACTACCATGTGATTCTCCTTTTAAAAACTGGCAGTAGCCGGGACATTCGGCAACAGAGGGGGCTGCTTTCCCGCCAGGGTAAACCTGCTATTTGTGCCGTGGTCCTGAGAACTTCCCTTTCAGGGTTTTCAGTTCAGTGGCTTGCCTGACTTTTGTAACGATCAAATCAAAGGCCTGTTCTTCCAGGCGCTCCGGGTCCGGGATCTTGAAGAAGAACACCACGGAATCGGTCGCGGTTCGGTATCGTAGGTAGACCTTGATGGGGTAGGTATCGCCGTGGTCGTAGATGCGCAACGCCAGGTCTACCCGCTCCGGGAAAGACAAATCCTTTCCGCCCGACTTCCCGGCAAGCGTGCTTTCGTCTTTAATCTGCAATGTTCTGAGACCTGCCTGTAGGGTTTGGTCGATCTGCAGATTGCCTTTCAGAGTCACTTTGAAGTTTTGCGCCATATCCAGCAGTTCGCTACCACTCACCGGACCCATGACGTACTCAAGGTTATCCTCCAGCCATTCGGCCAGTTCCTGCGGCTTCAACTGCTTACCGTCAATCTTTTTCCAGCGCTCCCATTCTGGCGACAGCTTCACGGCCAAGGATGCGGAGTGATCGCCCCAAGCTGGCTGGCCAGGTGCGTGGAAATCGAAGATAGTGAAGAAGCGGCGCTGCTCCTGATCCACAAATATCCGCGTGCCCTCGCTCTTGAACTCTTTGGCGTAGTCGGCAAAGCCGTCCACATCGTAAAACTCGGGATTTGCCACAATCCTTCGCGGTGCTGGCAGCAGTTTTTCCATGGACTGCAAATTACAGTCACC
>JANNVJ010000136.1:0-22641 GCA_031414375.1 Haliea sp. | reverse complement strand
TATGAATTAATGAGTCACTTGTTGTATCTGAATAGTTGTGACAACTATCCCAACAAGTGCCCACACATCTGTCTTCATCTTCTTGTTAAACAACATTCGATACCGCCAGGGCTCGAATATCCGGTGAGGTCGTGCCTCATCGGGGAAGCGCATTATACGCATAGCACCTCCTCCCGCAAGGCCTATGACCGAAATAATTCCGGGTATTTCTACTGAGCTAAATTACGGCGCAACGATGCGCACGAACTTCGCTCGCGGAGGCTCACTGGCGAACGGTGGAGTCAGGTTCTGGCAAGCACCGATCGTTGCTGTTTCAAGGTACGACGCCGCACACGCCACACTAACAGGGCAGCGAATATAGCGAGGTAGATCAGTGCATCGCCCAGATCGGACCGGGCTTGCCACAACAGGTGCAGGCACGCGAGCACGGCTGCAGGATAGACTAAACGATGCAGACGCTGCCAGTTTGAGCGCAAACGACGCTGCATGGCGCGTGTAGAAGTAATGGCCAAGGGAAACATCAATATCCATGCAGAGAAGCCCAGAGTAATGTAGGGGCGCTCTACCAGTTCTTCGGTTAATGCCCTCGGGGTCCAACCGATATAGAACTGCAGGAATGAGAGAAAATGTACGCAGCCATAGAAAAATGCGTAGAGCCCCAGCATGCGGCGCAACTTCATCGGCAGCGACCAGCCCGTCAAGGCACGCAAAGGAGAAACCAGCAGGGTCAATGCCAGCATGCGCAGAGACCATTCCCCAGTGAACAGCATCAGAGTTTCAGCAGGGTCCGGACCAAGACTGTTAGACACCGCAGCGTACAGAACCCACACAAAGGGCAGCAGACACAGAACAAATACCCCAATTCTTGCAGCTCGCTCCACGCTCAGTAATTCCGGGTCAAATCCATACCCTGATACAAGTGAGCGACCTGTTCAGCGTAGCCATTGAACATTTGGGTCGGAATACGATTGGGACGGAACAAGGATGAGGGTAAACGACGTTCAGTAGCCTGGCTCCAGCGCGGATGATCCACCTCGGGATTCACGTTGGCATAGAAACCATACTCACGCGGAGCCAGTGCCTGCCAGGTCGTTACCGGCTGCTTCTCTGTCACGTGAATACGGACAATAGACTTGATACTCTTGAATCCGTATTTCCAGGGCACTACCAATCGAACAGGTGCACCGTTCTGGTTTGGCAGGGTCTTGCCATAGAGACCCACCGCCATCAGGGTCAGAGGATGCATTGCTTCATCCATGCGCAATCCCTCACGGTAAGGCCAATCAATAGTACCTGTGATAGAGCGGGTACCGCGCATTTCCTTGGGGCGATACAAGGTCTCGAACTCGACATACTTGGCTTCACGCTTCGGCTCAAACCGCGCCAGTAAATCAGCCAGGGGAAACCCCACCCATGGCACCACCATAGACCAGGCCTCTACACAGCGCAGGCGATAAATGCGTTCTTCCAGATCAAAACTTGAGAGAGCATCCTCCAGATGTAGCTTTCCGGGTTTGTCCACTGCTCCGACTACTTCAATCGACCACGGGTCGACCTGCATTTCATGCGCATAGCGGCCAGGATCACCCTTGTCAGTGCCAAACTCATAGAAATTGCCGTAAGAGGTGATATCTGAAGCCGGTGTTTGTGGCTCGTCCGTGCGAAAACCATCCGCTCCCGAAGCGGCTTTACCAAAGTCCAGCGGACTCCCACCAGTTGCAATCGCTGCATCTGCGGCGAACGACAGCCCTCCCAAAGCGGGTACTACAGCCAGCCCACCCGCGCGTATAAAGTCTCGCCGCTTCAAATACACTGATTCTTCAGTGATTTCAGACGAGGCAATCTGTGGTATCAGAAAGCGGTTTCGCATGGGCGCTGCGTCCTTATAGTTTATGGCTGTTCTTCAGAACAGCAAACTCGCCAATGGTTCCCAACTATACCCCGATGTAGCAGGCGCTAACCCAAGCGTCTCCTGCGCCGCTTGACGCCCTGTATAACCGGCCCGGACAAAGCATAGATCAGGAAGCCAGCCAACAGGATGCTCGGTGGATCGAGCGTAATGAGACCAAAGATTAGCACTACCGCTATCATTACGACAAAGGGCACGCGGCCACGAAAGTCGATACTCTTGAAACTGTAATAGGGGAAATTGGCAATCATGAGAAAACCAACGGTCGCCGTCAGTAGCCCGACCAACACTGACAACTCCAGCGGCAGGGCTTTACCAACCCATCCCAGGTCGTGACAAACCCAAACAGTACTGGCAATAATCGCTGCCGCAGCTGGGCTTGCCAAACCGGTGAAGTAGTTTTTGTCCGCGGTATCAATCTGAGTATTGAAGCGGGCCAATCGCAGCGCAGCACATGCCACATAGATAAATGCTGCACTCCAGCCAAACTTGCCCAGTCCTCCCAGCGCCCAGCTAAACATTACCAAAGCCGGCGCGACCCCGAACGACACCATATCGGCCAAACTGTCGTACTCAGCACCAAACTTGCTTGAAGTATTGGTCAATCGCGCGATACGACCATCCAATCCATCTAATACCATGGCGAGAAAAATGGCGACAGCGGCATTTTCGAAGTCTCCGCGCATAGCAGCGATGATAGCGTAGAACCCCGCGAACAATGCCGCCGTGGTAAACAGATTGGGCAGCAGATAAATGCCCTGATGGCGTACTGTTTGCCCATTCTCCGATACCTCCTCCTCATGCTCGTCAACCAACAAGTCGAGGCGTGGGGCAATAAGACTGGCCGGAGGCTCCTCTTGCGCAATCACAGGATCAGGTTCTTTTCTGGGAGGTATGTCGTCTGATGCGTGCATTTTGCTACCCACGTTGCAAGTTAGCTTTCCATAGTATCAAACCCGGTGCAGGTAGGTCTGCCCCGCGACATCCCACAGCGATTTAACCAGCGGACTGGCCAGTCGCTGTGACAGACTGCACAAACCCACTGTGAGCGGAGGCAAGCCATCCGCAACGGGAATCAAGCTGACACCGGCAGACATGCCGCTGGCTTCAATGACTAGCTGGGGCGCGATACCAATACCCAGACCCAGGCTTACCATGGCAACGATCGCTTCATGTCCCGCGACTTGTGCATATATCCGTGGTCGAATACCTCGCTTACGAAACCAGGCATCTAACAGGTCTTTGGTCACACCGCGCTCCGGTACAATAAAGGGAATGCCACTCCAGTCGATATCACCACGCTCCGCATCACCGGCTAGTACCCTGTCGCGCACTACACAGTCGGTCGCGGGCGCACAGAACTGCAGCGGCGACTCCAGCAACGGCAGGAACTCCAGGCGCCGTGGCAACCGGACTGGGCGGCCGCTCACCGCAACGTCGTCTCGCCCCTCCAGTATTCTGTCGATACCATCCGCCTGATCACCCGTGTGCATCTTGATATCAACAGACGGATGAGTGGCGCGAAAAACTTCCAGAATGGGTGCAAGCACACTGTAGGTTGCCGTCACGGAGCAATAGAGGCTAACTTCGCCCGCCAGTTCTTCATCACTGCCCATCTTCCGCCTTAGTTGCTGCCACTCGGCAACGGCACGACGCGCATATTCCCGAAACTCCCGACCAGCACCCGTTAGTCGGACACTGCGATTATCCCGCTCCAGCAAGGGCTGACCGATCTCATCCTCAAGCTTTTTTATGGTTCTGCTAACAGCCGAGACGCTCATGTACAGCAGTTCACTACTACGACTGAAATTGAGGGTGTCGGCTACGGTCAGAAAAACCGTCAACGCCCGAGTATCCATCAGCACCACCTGTATTGCACTAGTTGCAATACAGTATTACCAATATAGCGTTTTACGCAAGTCAAGATTTGGCGTATGGTGCCCCACTACTTGCCATCATTCGTCTGAGGACCGCCATCATGGGACACAATTATTTCAACACCCTGCCACTGCGCCTACAACTTGAGCAACTCGGCAAATGCCGTTTTATGGAGCGCTCAGAATTCGCCGACGGCGTGGATATGATACGCGGCAAGAAGATGGTGATCGTAGGGTGTGGCGCGCAGGGGCTCAATCAGGGATTAAATCTGCGCGACAGCGGTCTGGACGTTTCCTACGCGTTGCGTGATAGCGCCATCAAGGAGAAGCGCCAATCCTGGAAAAATGCGACGGAAAACGGCTTTACTGTAGGCACCTACGAAGAACTCATTCCACAGGCGGACATGGTTCTCAACCTCACGCCAGACAAACAACATACCAGTGTGGTCACTGCAATCATGCCACTGATGAAGAAGAGCGCTTGCCTCTCCTATTCGCACGGCTTCAACATCGTCGAAGAGGGCATGCAGATTCGCGACGACATCACCGTTATTATGGTCGCACCGAAATGCCCTGGCACTGAAGTGCGCGAAGAGTACAAGCGCGGCTTCGGTGTGCCCACGCTGATCGCCGTACACACAGAAAACGATCCCAACGAAGATGGACTGGAGTTGGCTAAAGCCTATGCCGCCGGAACAGGCGGTCACCGTGCTGGCGTACTGGAGTCCTCCTTCATCGCGGAAGTGAAATCTGACCTGATGGGCGAACAGACTATCCTGTGCGGCATGCTCCAGACTGGCGCACTTCTGTGCTTTGACAAGATGGTGGAAAAAGGCATCGAGCCTGGCTACGCCTCCAAACTCATCCAGTACGGTTGGGAGACAGTGACCGAAGGTTTGAAACACGGCGGCATCACCAACATGATGGATCGCCTCTCCAACCCGGCCAAAATTCGCGCATACCATCTGGCAGAGGAACTCAAGGGCATCATGCGTCCGCTGTATGAAAAGCATCAGGATGACATCATGAGCGGAGAATTCTCGCGCACGATGATGGCTGACTGGGCCAATGATGACGCTAACTTGCTCAAGTGGCGTGCCGCCACCGCGAATACTCCCTTTGAAAAAGCGACCAATACCAAAATAGATATTCCCGAACAGGAATTCTACGACCATGGAATACTGCTGGTTGCCATGGTCAAGGCGGGAGTAGAACTGGCTTTTGAAATCATGGTGTCAGCCGGCATTATTGACGAGTCAGCCTATTACGAATCACTGCATGAAACACCACTGATTGCCAACTTGATTGCGCGCAAGAAGCTGTATGAGATGAATGTGGTGATTTCTGACACTGCAGAATACGGCTGCTACCTGTTCGACCACGCCTGTCGGCCGTTGCTTGCGGACTTCATGCGCAAGATCGACACGGACGTGATCGGCAAGGGTATCGAGGGCGGTAACGGCGTCGACAATGTAGAGCTGATCGCTGTCAATGAAGCGATTCGCTGCCATCCCGTGGAGATTGTCGGCAAGAAACTGCGCAGCTATATGACAGCGATGAAGCGCATCGTATAAAGCCTACAGGCTGAGCACTTTTTCCCCACGGGAGATACCAGCAACACCGGAGCGCACGACCTCAAGAATTTCCGCGCCGGCCATCGCTGCCACAAAGGCATCGAGCTTGTCGCTGGTACCCGTGAGTTGGATGATATAAACAGTAGGGCCAACATCCACGATCTGTCCGCGAAAAATATCGGTAGTGCGTTTCACCTCTTCGCGCGCAGCACCGGTAGCGCGTACCTTGATCAACATCATATCGCGTTCTACGTGCGCGCCATCAGTCAGGTCGGCCAGTTTTACCACGTCCACCAGTTTATTGAGCTGTTTGGTGAGTTGCTCTATGCGTAAATCACTGCCAACCGTCGTCAAGGTGAGACGGGACAGGGTGGGATCATCGGTGGGCGCGACATTCAGTGTTTCAATATTGTAACCGCGCTGCGAGAACAGGCCGACCACCCGAGACAGTGCACCGGGCTCATTTTCCATCAACATAGAAATTATGCGTCGCATGTCAGGTCCTCTCGTTCTTGCTGAGCCACATGTCTTTCATTGAGCCATGTGGTGCAATATGCATGGGATACACATGCTCCATCGGATCAATAAAGATATCGAGGAATACTAGCCTGTCCTTCATGGCAAATGCCGCTTCCATCGCGCCATCGAGATCCTGGAGTTTTTTAACCTGCATACCCACATGGCCGTAAGCCTCCGCCAACATGACGAAATCCGGCAGCGAATCTTCGTACGTGCTCATGGCGTAGCGGCCTTCATACTGCATATCCTGCCACTGTTTCACCATGCCAAGGTAATTGTTGCGTAGATTGATGATTTTTACGCCCGTGTTGTACTGGGTGCAGGTCGACAACTCCTGGATATTCATCTGGATACTACCTTCGCCAGTCACACAGGCGACCTCCATGTCCGGAAACGCCAATTTCACCCCCATGGCAGCCGGCAAACCAAAGCCCATGGTTCCCAGGCCGCCAGAGTTTATCCAGCGCCGCGGTTTATCGAAAGGATAGTACTGGGCGGCGAACATTTGATGTTGTCCAACATCGGACGTCACGTAGGCATCACCCTTGGTAACCCTATAGAGGCTTTCAATCACCTGCTGCGGCATGATCATATCGCTCTGCCCGTAACGACGACCCGTGAACAAGCCGTGGGACGCGCGCCACTCCTCGATCTGCTGCCACCACCGCTCCAGCGCAGATTGATCCGGCAAGCCCGCCTCTTTCTCCAGTAGTAGATCGATCTGCGCCAGCAATTCCGTCAGCACCGATTGCACAGGACCTACAATGGGGATATCTGCCATCACGATCTTGGAGATAGAGGCCGGGTCTATATCGATGTGTATTATCTTGGCTCCGGGACAGAACTTGTCCACCGTATTGGTGACGCGGTCATCAAAGCGCGCACCTACCGCGAGGATACAGTCGCTGTGATGCATGGCCATATTGGCCTCATAAAAGCCGTGCATACCCAACATGCCCAAAAACTGACGATCGCTGCCGGGATAAGCCCCAAGACCCATCAGCGTGTTGGTGACTGGATAGTTCAGTTTTCTGGCCAATTGCGTCAGCAGTTCACTGGCATCGCCCTGCACCACGCCACCACCGGCGTAGATGATAGGGCGCTTAGCCGCCAGTAACATTTTCGCGGCTTTCTTGATCTGACCGGTGTGGCCGCGCTGGGCCGGCGCATAGGAGCGCATCTTCACCGTTTTTGGATAGCGATACTCGAACTTCGCATCCGGCCTTGTAAGATCCTTGGGAATATCGATAACCACAGGACCGGGGCGGCCGGTAGAGGCGATGTGGAAAGCCTTGCGGATAATTAGCGGTAGATCTTCGGTCCGCTTCACCATAAAACTGTGTTTAACAATGGGCCGTGAAATGCCGATCATATCCGTTTCCTGAAAGGCATCCTCGCCGATCAGGTGGCTCTGTACCTGCCCGGCCAGAACTATCATCGGAATCGAATCCATGTAGGCGGTGGCGATGCCGGTAATCGCATTGGTCGCACCCGGACCGGATGTTACCAATACAACACCGGGCTTGCCGGTGGCCCGGGCGTAACCGTCCGCCGCATGGGTGGCCGCCTGCTCGTGACGCACCAGCACATGCGGGACTTTACAGTCTTTAAACAAGGCATCGTAAATATGTAACACCGCACCACCGGGGTAACCGAAGATGAACTCGACCCCTTCGTCCTCCAGTGCGCGGGCGATCATTTCACCGCCTGATAGCAACTCCACAAACTCTCTCCACGTAAAAAACGTCCGATGCGTAACCCTCACCGGATCATTCCTAAGTCGTGTGTGAACGTTGCTGCAGAAATACCTGGAAACAGGTATTTAATAAGCCACGCCACCCCCTGTGCAAGCTCGATACACTGCCCGTAATCACCCATGAGGGAATACGATCACGAACAGCCTGTGTATCGGTCGCCCTGCGGGGTAGCGCAGTGTCTGGCCCTCAACCATGCCGATAGGGCACGCTTGAATACGGGACTTACCAACAGCTGCATCAAATAATCGGATCGACACAGTGGGCCATTGGTCGAGGGTACTCGACAGTAGCCGTTGCCATTCGCAAGACGAGCCTATTGTTGCGTCTACGAGCGCCTAAAGTCAACCATGGGGCTACTCTGCTTATATTGTCCATAAATTGCTGGATTGCCTAAGGCAGTGATGTGGGGTATTTTGCAAGAGCTTACATTCTGTGGAGAGACAAGCTCTTGAAGCGCGCATTTATCGGCTGTGCACTTGTTCTGACAGCATCAACACTGACAGTTGCAGGCAACAGCGCCACCGCTAGCGAAGTTGTCTACCGCTGGAAGGACGAGGCCGGAAATCCTGTGAACAGTGACCGGCCACCTCCGAAGGGGATTGAATACGAGGTCATCACGACCAAGTCCAGTATGGTGCGTCCAGTTGATGCTGCAGAGGGCAACGTGCCACCGAACACCAAGCCGCAAGCGGGCAATGAATCTCAGCCAGTGGCCGTCACTACACCCCCTGTAGAGAAAAATGCAGAGTACTGCCGTCAGGCGAAGGATAACCTGGCAGCCCTGGACTCCGATGTCCGCATACAAATGCGCAACGAGAAAGGCGAGGTGTATTATCTCTCCACAGAAGAAAGAGATGTGCAGCGCAAAAAGGCCGTTGATACAATCAAGGTGAATTGCGACCAGTAACGTCGCAGATAGTTACACTCCAAAGAGGGAGACGACCTCATGAAGCTTGCATTCACTCGTTGTGCGCTTGTCCTGACAACCGCTCTACTGACGGTCTGCGGTTCCCATGCCAGCGCCGACGAAGAAGTGTATCGTTGGATGGATGACGCGGGTAACCCCGTGAACAGTGACCGACCGCCACCGCAGGGTATTGATTATGAGGTGATCTCTACCCGTTCCAGCATGGTGCGTCCGGTAGATGCGCGCGAGGGCGCGGTGCCGCTGCAGGTGCAGCCAACTGCCGACAATGACTTTAAGGCAGTCGATTCGAAGGAGCCCACGATCCAGAAGAATCCTGAGTATTGTGCGCGCGCCAAGGATAACCTGTTACAGATTGACAGCCATGGCCAGATTCGCCTGCGCGACAAGCAGGGAGAAGTTCGCTACCTGACCCCGGAAGAAAAAACAGCCGAACGACAAAAAGCGCTGGATGCGATCAAGGCTTTCTGCAACTAACTGTTCAGTGCGTGGCATGGCTACTGTGATTGGCCTCCACCCCAGGGCGCTGATTACGATGTGGTCAGTGCGCAGTCGAGTTTGAGACGGCAGGTGTCCGGTTGACTGGGTGCAGCGCCGCTGGAGGTCAAGCCGTCCGCAGGCAACATGCTATGTGTGCGCAACGCCTGCCCGGCAGATTACTGAGCAAAACAACCTGGTGCAGAATCCTGCGCCAGGTACTCATCCGTTCTCAGTAAGTCTCCCTTACTGCCTGTCGGTGTCCTCAGTGTAGTACACACGCTGCCTGGCCGGCGGCGCGTCCGGGACAATATCGATCGGGTTGAAGCCCTCGCAGCCAATACACACCGTGCGCACCTCGCAACCAGTCCCCGCCCCCGCGCATGGGTCTGTAGTCGGTGCTACTGCCGCGCAACTGTCTCCCGTACATCCCTGCGGGATCTTGACAGTGGCGATCACCGGCGGGATCGGAATACCGCCACCGGCAATTTCTACACCCGTGGTGTACGCTGGGCGGAACAAATTCGCCGAGTAGCCGGTGCCGATGCCGAGCGGCCGCTCACAGATACCATTGCTGGCGCCGCCGGGCTGGAAGGTGTTGAAGAACACCTTGCCGCCAGCGATAGCCGTGGGGTTGGCCACCTGCTCTCCGCGATCCGGGAGATTCATATACCAGCCGTTGTAATCGGTCAGTACCAGGCTGGGATCGAGGTCGGCCACCACTGGCAGCATCGTGTTCCCATCCATATCGATCGTGGTGGTTTGATTGGCGGCCAGCGGCCCGCTCGGACTGGCAACAAATGTTTTGTAGGGCTTGTCGATCAGGGCATAGAAGCGATTCTGCACGCTTGAGGCAAACGGGTAGTTGGCTTCCAGTGGCCGCTCGCGGTCGCCGGAGCCAATGGTCACAAACACCTGGCCCTGAAAGGCTGCCGCCACCGGCGCATTATAAAAACGTCGCTTGTTGTCCGACATGGAGCCGATCTTGTTGATGGTCCAGTTGGCAGGGGTCAAGGCAGTGAGCGAAGTTACCGGGTTGGGGCCTGACATGGTCGCGAAATTCACGCGGTACAAATTGCCTGCCACATCCGCTGCATAGGCAAAGTCTATTTTGCCATCGAAATTGATGTCCATGGGTGACAAATCAGTGACTACAGGCGCGGCGGTAGCCAGCAGGGCGAGCTTCACACCCGTGGTCGCATCGAGCACATAGACGCCCGTGCCTTTGGCAGAGCTGCAGGCACTGGTGGGATAGGCCGCGACATCGGCGTTCAGACAATCGTCGAAGCCGCCGCCGAAGAACAGAATGGGCTTAGGATTGCTACTGCCATCGATATACCCGCCCACGTTGCCGCTGACCGGCATCGACCAGGTCTGCCCGATGCCGACAAAGCCCGTGCTGCAACCGGTATCATTGGCTAGGCTCGGGCACCCCTGCTTCCACAGCAGCGTGGGGTCCGCAGCAGGGTTAGTAACGTCCAGCGCATACACCATACGCCCGCCGCGACGCATGGTCGGGTAGATGTAGGCTAGACTGACATTCCCGTCGCTGTCGTAATTCACGAGTTGGCCGGTGGTGCCGTCAAAGAAGTAGTCCTTGCGCGCATACGACAGGCTAGCGTCTTCGGTAGCGCCAGTGTACTTCACCAGCGGGGTGTCATTGTACAGTCGACTTAGCTTGCCAAAATGCTCCGGCGCGACCAGCGCCCAGGTCTCGGCGCCGGTGGTCGGGTTCACCGCGCGGAAGGGGCCGTCGTTACCGCCGTAATAGAGCCTGACTACACTGGAGGTGTAGCGGATGGACAGGGGCCGCGAGTGCACCACATCGCCGTGGATGCTGGCCCGCAGGCCGGCAGACGGCATGGTCTCATTGGTGCCCGCGACACTGCCGCGCAGGTAATTGTACGCGGGCGTTCCGCCCACAGCGGTCGCGTCTGTGCTCGCCAGGGCGCGCAGTGCACTGCTGCCTGCAGTAAGTATCTTTCTCGACGCAGCCGCAGGGCCTTCACGCGTCATTTGCGCCACACCGCCTTTTTCCACAAAGGGGCCATCGGGCTGGTCAGACCAGCCACTGGTGGTCACATAGCTGGCGGCACAATTCACCCGAAACGGTGATGGATCCACACCGAGGTTCTGCCAGTAAGTACTCGTATCGTGTGTCCAGAAACTCGTGGCACATTCCGTGGCAAAGCCCGTCTGCGTGTTGACCGCCGGACGCAGATTGACATCGGCCAGTTCCGGCAGACCGTTGAACAGCGCCAACTGATAGCGCTTCATGTTGCCGGACCAACGCGGGCTTGCAGCCGGGGCGGGACGGAACATACCGATGTAAACCTGGTTGTCCACGCGGGCGCGGTTGGTGGAACTCAGTGGCAGGCTGACCGCCGAGAAACTGGAATTCACCGACTGGATTTCATCGAGCGCCGCGTTGATGGCGGCCAATATCTGAGCGTCGCTCTTGGCCTGGAAATAGCGTCCGTGGCCATTAATGGCCGCGCTGAACCATACCGAGCTCAGGGCTGCAGATTGCTGGGCGTTGAATACATCGATGGCATAGGTCACCACTTTGGCACGTGTCGTGACGGGTGAACCGTCAACCGTGACGGTGACGGGCACGCCGTAGTCGTGCATGAACTTGGCCCAGTCATCGAAGTTGTAGGCCCTGCCGCCGGTCGTATCGAAGGTGCCCGATGCGGTCACGACATCGGTGGTATACGCCGGTATGGTGTATCCAGGGGTGATGATGATGTCGGGGCCATAGACTCCGGTGCCGGACTGGATGACTTCAGGTACTGCCGGTGTGGTGTAGGCCGGCTCGGTATACGCTGCAACATCGGCGCAGGGTCCGCAGATTTCTGGCACTGCAGGTATGGTGTATCCCGCGGTGATGAGTACAGGCGGTTTGGTGCCGGCTATGCGGGTGACTGTGTAGTGCTTAGTGCCGCCACTGGAACAGCCTGTAGCCGATCCTGCGGTAGCACAACTGCAGAGGCCAAGGCCTGATGCATTGCCGCTGCACAGGCCGGTACCTGTATTCTCGTCAGCAGGGCAACTGCTGAGTGTGCTGGATTTATAGCAGCCAACAGAAGCACGGCTTGCCGCAGTAATAGGGATTGCCGCCGAATACACGGGGGGCACCACTACCGCAGGTTGGGCAGCCTGGGTCACAACCTTCACTACTGCAGGGTGAAAAACGGCCGGATGAAATACTGCAGGTTGCGCCGGCGTGATCACCACGGGCGGTATCCATGCTCCGGGCTGAATAACGGGCGGCACGACCTCCGCCGGCACCGGTGTCGGGGTGGTGGTGAATCCCGGCATCTTCAGCGGCGTGCCCGTGCTGCTGCCGGCCAAAGCATCCGGCGGCGTCACCCCAATGGCCGTATACAACGCCTTGAGGTTGTTGGTGTTGGTAGTGTCATCGCCGGCAACGCTGCCATTGGCATTGTTGCCAATGAAAATCATGTAGGTGTTGGCACAGAGACTGTCGGCGACCAACGGGGATTTGAATTTGCTCCATTGTGTCGTGTACGCCAACGGATCCGCACCCGCCGCGGGCATCGTACCGGTAGGCGTACCGGCGCCGTTCTTGCTCTGGTTCGCGCCGGCCAGGTAATTGTACAAGTCGTTGGGCAGGTAGCCGTAAGGGTTGGACGACGACCGCTTCTCGTCCGAGCCGTTAATGTTGCCGTAAATCTGATCGAGAACGCCATTCAGTTGCGTCAGCCTGGCGGCGTTCAACAACTGCAGGTTGAAACGGGTAAAGGCGCTGTCGGTGGTGGCGCTGCTGCCCGACGTCACGTATTCCATGATACCGACATTGAGTTTGCCGACCTGGGCCGCCAGCGCGGTTTTGATCGCCTTGACCTCAGCCTGGCCCTGTACAATGCTGCCGGGCCATTTCTGGGAGGAGCGCGACCAGTTGGAAGTATTGTCCAGCACAAACACCACGCTGGGCACGCTGGTATCCACCTGCTTGGTACCGGCAAAAATATCGATATCCTCGGCATACGCAGTCGAGCCCTGGGTTGCGCACAGGGCCATACAGAGGAAGCCCACCAGTGACTGGCAACGCGGCAACCACTTGTTATACATCTTCATGAGAGTACTCCCTCGCAGTTCATGGACAAACCGTGTCGATCTTGTTCAGTGAAGACAGCACCGAGACGCCCTGGCGTACCACGACTTTCGCGCCGGTCACGGCATCGATGGCGGTGGCCTGGAAGTCCCACACGGCGTAAGCGCACATGGAATATACCCCCGGCGGCAGGTAGCAACTGGCCTGTTTGATACTGTTGAATACATCGAGTTCAGAATTCGGTGTCGGCGAAACACTGGTGCAGGTCGGCGGAGCCACCGAGACTGTCACGTCATCACTACCGTCGTGATTGACGTCATAGCACAAGTCATTCGTCCCCTTGCCCGGGCAGGGGACTGTAAACATACTGTTGGGTTCCTCGATGAACCTCGGCACGAGGCCATCTGAGCCTGCACTGATTGCCTGTTCGATGGCCGCCAGCGCGGCAGAGTGGGCCATCTCGCGGCTCTCTATATTCTGCACCACCTTCAGGTCGGTCTGCACCAGATTGGAGGCCGTGACCACCATCAGCGTAACCACCAGCAGCATGATCATGGCCAACACTAATACCACGCCTTGCTGACTGCCTGCCGGCCTGCCCCGCATCATGCCTTCTCCCTCCGGCCCGCCACATTGCGCAGACTGACTGTCCGGATGTACTGCTGTCGTCGATAGTTTTTAAATGCGGCCGGAATGGTTATGTTGCACGCAGGGCCCGAAGCGGGCAGAGCACAATAGGTCTTGCCCGCCACGGTGTATTTCTTATCGTCAGAAAATCCGTTACTGGACTGCTGGTTGCGCACCACCAGCGAGATACGCACGCTGACCACATTCGCCCATGCAGTGCCCGCTGGCCCGGTCGGCGTGGTGGTATCGCTGACATAGCTGTCGGCCTGGCCATCGCCAGACGTGTCCAGCCCGTACTCCAGGCGCATCAATTCCACCCCGTCCACAAGCTTGGCCACTTTGTCAGGGTCAGGATCAGTGTCATACTTGTCGCCCACCAGCTCCACGCGCGCCAGCTGGTCAGCACTGTTCACAAAATAGACGCGATTGAAGAAGCGGTATTGCGGCGCAGTCGTCGAACAGTCACGCTTTTTGTAAGTCAGGTTAGTGGCGGGCTGGGTATTGATCAGAAAATCGATACCGGGTTTCGGGGCTGTGTCGTCACTGGGTTTGAAGCAGGAATTCACCTGCAGGTAAAAATTGGACCCTGCGGCTTCACAGCCAGTACTGCCCAGAGCGCAACTGTTAGCGCGCCGAATGGCGATATAATTGGTGCCGGTCTTCGGCTTGACTACGTCGACACAGGGCGAACCTGCCGGAAGCGGCGTCAGCGGATCCGGCGGCCCCTGTACCGGGTAGCCCAAGGCACTCGTGAGTTCAAGTGCGGTGGTGGGACAGACCGGGGGGAAAGTGGCACTGCCCTGCTGCCCCATTTCACCCCAGAAGCCGGCGCTCACCAGTTCGTCCTGCAGGAGCTGCAGCGCGTAGGTCGCATTTTCGATCTGCGCTCCTGTACGCTCCAGTTCGCCGCGGGTCTGGCTGTTATTGGTGGCCACCTCGGTGACTCCTAGCATGATAATAATGCCCAGCAACAGGGCCACCATAAGCTCGATCAGGCCAAAACCGCTCTGCGAGTGACGTTGCGTGTGATGCAGTGTTCTCATATCGATAGATCGGCCAAGGTGACATCAATTGTTGCAGTGCGCCGGTAATCGTCCTTGGTGGTACCAAAGGCATCCTTCCCGCAAACGGAGCTCGGCGCCTTGGTAGCCACGCTCCCCATCCACGCTACAGTCAGCCGTACGATGTCCTCCCCGAAACTCGATCCTGCGAGGTTCTCAATACAGGCCCGCGCACCGACCAAACTGCCAAGATTTTTAGTTCCCAGTTGGGTACCGATGCCGGCCAGTTCACTGTTCCACGCACAGATATCCCGCGTGACGGCGTCAGCTGAACTCGCAACATTGATGGCAGTACAATCCGCAATGGTTCGCAGCCCATAGTCACTGGCGTCAGCATAACTGCCAATACGGGCACTCGCCGAATTCACCTGAATGCGATTAGCCATATCATGCAGCAAGAGCATGGCCTGTGCCCGCTGGTAGGCTTCCAGCTGGTTGTTGAGGGAGGACATTTGCAGGCCAGCCAGGCCAAGCAGGCCGATGGCGATAATAACCACCGTGATCAGCACCTCGATCAGCGTGAAGCCACGGGACCCTGGAGCGCACAGCATCCTGTTCACGGGCACGCCCCCGCGACGGAGCTGGTCCGGCCATCGAGCCCCAGGGTCAGGCAGGACTTGTCGTTTGTCGACTCAGGCCCCACATCAATCTCGAACCTGGATACAATCATCACGCGGCCAGATGGCGTGAAAGTCACAGTCCCCGTTGGATTCTTGGTGATGGTGGTATCCCCGGTCTGCTGGTGGTTCAGTATACCGGGGTCAATGATCCACCCGGCGCCCCAGCCGCTGGCACTCGGGTTCAGGTTCAGTGCCGTGTTGCGCTTGATCGCCTCCGAGCGCGCTGTCATCAGCGCGATGCGCAGGTCCGTGCCGGTAGCGCGCAGGCGCTGGTCGCGGATAAAATCGCGAAAGCTGGGGACGCCAATACCCATGAGGACAGACACCACCAGCACCGCGACCATCAGTTCAATAAGGGTGAAGCCCGCGACCCGCCGGACCGACTTACGACGCGAGGGCATCACCAGGGCTCCCCGGCGCGGGTCTTTTTGCCCGTGTCATCAATAGAGAGTACGCCGTCCTTGGCCTGCCGTGTGCCGGCTATGGGTGTGGCGGTAATGTTGAAAGTCGGCGGCGGGCCGGAAACGAGTGTAAACAATATCGTGTAATTATCCGCCACACGCGCTGGCTTAGAATCGACAATTTTCAAAGTGGCCTCTGAGCCAGCAAAACTGCGCGTGTCGTTGAAATACAGCTGCTGCTTCTGGGCGGCCTTCATCAGGTAGGCCTGGGCTTCCGCGCGATTGGCTTTTACCAAGAATGACTGATAGGCCGGATAGGCGATCATAGTCAACACGCCCACGATGACCACCACCACCATCAGCTCAATGATCGTGAACCCGCCAATCGACTTTCCAAGTGTCATTAAGACCTACCCCCTGTGCCCCTATGTAATCAAGCTAGCAGAGCACGGCCACCGGCACCACCATGGCGCTGACAAGTGGCCGGTCGTGGGCGACCAGCGGTATCCAGGCGCCGCAACTGCGGATTAGTTCACAGTTTTTGCTTCCGGGAAGGGGATATCCCTTTGGTATTGGTTCACCGAAAAGGCAGCGTATATGCGAGTTCAACCCGGAAGTGTTCTGCACCCGGAAAAACTTCCAGTGTCGCCCCCGGGCCATAGATTGCCTGCAGGCGCTGCGCCACGTTGGAGAGGGCCATTTTGTTGCCCCTCATCATGGCACCATCCCGGGGCACCGGATTATCGACCGAGACGGCGAGTTCATCACCCTTGCGCACAATGCGGATGTCGATATTGCCCCCGTTGGGCAAGCGGGATATACCATGATACACCGCGTTCTCCACCAGAGGCTGCAAGACCAGAGTCGGCATGGAAGCCCCGAGGGTCGTCTCGTCCACGTCCCAATTCACTTGCAGACGTTGGCCCAGGCGCAACTCTTCTATACCTAGGTATAACAGGGTCAGGCGGATTTCGTCCTCCACCGTAGTCGGCTCGCGGCTTTCCCTGAGGCTGGACCGAAACAGCTCTGCCAAGTCCTCTACCGCCTTCTCTGCGGTTGCGGGTTGCGACATGATCAGGCTGGCGATGCTGTTGAGGGTATTGAACAGGAAATGCGGCCGGATCCGGGTTTGCAGGGAGTCGAGGCGCGCCTGCAATTGAAGCTGTTGCTGCAGGCGCAGCTGCTGCTGCAGATAAAAATAACGTAACACGATTCCCGCCAGCACAACGGCTACCAACAAGTTGCGCACGATCCACCAATGGTCATTCTGGGTATTTGCCAGCTGCGCAAAAAACACCTGGACCAGCACACTTGTCACCAGCGTCACAAGTGTGACCAAGGCCAGGCTGGACAGCGTCGTGAGCGGCAGACTGAGACGGCTGAAGGGCCGACGACACCAGCACAGCAGCAGGTTACTCAGCAGTACCACCCACAACACGAACAATGAACTCAGGGCGAACTCTTCCCAGCCGAATTGGGACAGGCCGCTACTAGCGAGAACATGCACCAGCACCACCAGTTCTGCCAGCAGGATCGACAACACCGTCGGACGCGACGCACACAGATCCGGGATAAAGAAATCCTGTTGTGGTGTCGCCTGATCCGTGAGTTGTAGCGGAGGCATCGCATGGTCCCATTTACCGGCTGGTGGCAATTCTTGCATCATTGCTGTTTGCGGGCGCGCATCGCGCGTTTCAGCGCTGCCAGGCGGCGACGACTGACGGGAAGCGTGTCCGCGGTTCCTCGGAGCCGAACATGGTGTTTCCCCTCCGCGTCCTGCTCGAGGACCTCGATCGCGCCCACTGCCACCAGGATGCCCCGGTTGATGCGAACAAAGTCAGTTTCGAACTCTTCGGCCAGCAGCGTCATCGATTCATCGATAAGGTTTTCACCCGCTGCGTGATACACAGTGACGTACTTCTGGTCGGCACGAAAAAACCGTACGTCCTTCAATGGAATCAACCGAAGCTCGTCCCGGAACCTGATGGCGATGTATTCACGCCGAGCCGCTCGTGTATCAGCGGAGGCAACCTCGCCGACCTGCGCCGCGCCCAGCCGCCCGGCCTGTTGCAAAGCGCGCTCGAGTTTTTCCCTGCGGACCGGCTTCAAGAGGTAGCCGACGGCCTGGGCGTCGAAAGCTTCGATTGCGTACTCATCGTAGGCTGTAACAAATACGATAGCAGGCGGCGACTGATAGGTCGCCAAGTATCTGGCCACCTCGACTCCGCTCATGCCGGGCATCCGGATATCCAGCAGTACGACTGCAGGGTTCAGTGCGCTAACAAGTTTGAGCGCCTGGTCGCCCGTGCCGCAGACACCCGCGACGGCCCATCCCGGCAACTCCTCGACGAGTCGCTGCAAACGGTCCCTCGCGAGCGGCTCGTCGTCAACGATTAACACACTCTGGTTCGTCGTGTTCATTGCAGCCTACATTCGTTCATACCTGCATCGTAACACGCGAACGTCCGCCCCTTCATTCTGCGATGAGGAGCGGCCGCACGACACACCCATCGGTTAACACTGTAAGAAGACCGCCGTGCCATTCTCCATATCCGCGAAGATCATATCTCCCGGAGCAAACTCCCCGGCTAGCAGGCGCTGCGCCAGCGGATTTTCCAGCTCCTGCTGGATAGCCCGCTTCAGTGGCCGCGCGCCGTAGACGGGATCGAAACCGACTGACACCAGTTTATCCATAAAGGCATCACTGATGTCCAGCGCCAGATCCCGCTCTGCCAGGCGCGCCTGCAGGATCTGTAGCTGGATGGCGGCGATGCCCCGAATTTGCTCCACCGACAGCGGATGGAAGACCACCGATTCGTCCACCCGGTTGATAAACTCGGGCCGAAAGTGTGTTCCCACCACCTCCATCACAGCGGCTTTCATGGCCTCATAATTGCCCTCGCCAGCCATCTCCTGAATCAGGTGGGACCCCAGGTTGGAGGTCATGACTACTATGGTATTGCGAAAGTCCACGGTGCGGCCCTGGCCGTCGGTGAGCCTGCCATCATCCAGCACCTGCAACAGAATGTTGAACACATCCGGGTGCGCCTTTTCAATTTCGTCCAGCAGCAGCAGGGAATAGGGGCGACGCCGCACCGCCTCGGTCAGATAGCCGCCCTCCTCATAGCCCACGTAGCCGGGCGGCGCACCAATAAGGCGCGCCACGGAGTGTTTCTCCATGAATTCGGACATATCCAACCGCACCATGGCATCGTCACTGTCGAACATGAAGTCCGCCAGCGCTTTGCACAGCTCGGTTTTACCCACACCCGTGGGGCCGAGGAACAAAAAGGAGCCATTGGGGCGCTTGGGATCAGACAGGCCCGCGCGGGAACGGCGCACGGCATTCGACACGGCCGTGATCGCCTCGTCCTGGCCGACCACCCGCTCGCGCAGGGAGTCCTCCATGCGCAGCAATTTTTCGCGGTCACCCTCCATCATCTTGGACACGGGGATGCCGGTCCAGCGCGACACCACCTCGGCAATTTCCTCATCCGTCACCTTGGTGCGCAGCAGTACGTTCTCCGTGGTCTCCGATTCCTGCGCCACTACCAGTTGTTTTTCCAGTTCCGGAATGCGCCCGTACTGCAGCTCCGACATGCGGGTGAGATCACCTGCGCGGCGCGCCGCTTCCAGGTCCAGCTTCACCTGCTCCAGATCGCTCCTGATTTGGGCGGCACCCTGCACCGAGGCTTTCTCCGCCTTCCAGATTTCTTCCAAGTCGGAGAATTCCCGCTCGACCTTATCGATTTCCTCGTCCAGCAACTCCACCTGCTTTTTCGCGGCAGGATCGGTGTCTTTTTTTACCGCCTCACGCTCGATCTTGAGCTGGATCAGGCGCCGTTCCAGTTTGTCCATCACCTCGGGCTTGGAATCAATCTCCATGCGAATACGGCTGGCGGCCTCGTCGATAAGATCGATGGCCTTGTCGGGCAACTGGCGGTCAGTGATGTAACGCTGTGACAGTTTCGCGGCGGCGATAATGGCACTGTCAGTGATATCCACGCCGTGGTGCACTTCATAGCGCTCCTTCAGGCCGCGCAGGATGGCAATGGTATCTTCCTCGTTGGGCTCATCCACCAACACTTTCTGGAAACGCCGCTCCAGCGCCGCATCTTTTTCCACATACTGGCGATACTCGTTCAACGTGGTCGCACCCACACAATGCAGTTCACCGCGGGCCAGCGCGGGCTTGAGCATATTGCCCGCGTCCATGGAACCCTCGGCCTTGCCAGCGCCAACCATGGTGTGCAATTCATCGATGAACAGGATGATACGGCCCTCCTGTTTGGACAACTCATTGAGCACCGCTTTGAGTCGCTCTTCGAAGTCGCCGCGAAATTTGGCACCGGCCAGCAATGCGCCCAGGTCCAGCGACAACACGCGTTTGTTGCGCATGCTTTCCGGCACTTCACCGTTGACCACGCGCTGGGCGAGCCCCTCAATAATCGCAGTTTTACCCACGCCAGGCTCGCCGATCAATACCGGATTGTTCTTGGTACGACGCTGCAACACCTGGATAGTGCGCCGGATCTCATCGTCACGCCCGATTACCGGATCCAGCTTGCCCTGTTCGGCGCGCTCGGTCAGGTCGATCGTATACTTGTCCAGCGCCTGACGGGATTCCTCGGCTTCCGGTTTATCCACTGCTTCGCCGCCGCGCATCATCTCAATAGCTCCTTTGAGTTCCAGCGCCTTCACGCCGCTGGCCTGCAACAATTCCCCCGCCTTCGTTTTGCTTTCCAGCATGGCCAGCAACACCAGTTCACTGGAGATATAGGTGTCGCCCGTCTGCTGCGCCAACTTGTCGGTGACGTTTAATATTTTGCCCAGGTCGTTCGACATATGAACGTCGCCACCGGTCCCAGACACCGTGGGCAGTGCCTCTACCGCTGCCTTGGTGCGCTGCACGAGGGCTGCTATATCCGCTCCCGCTTTTTGTAGCAAAGGCCTGCAGGCACCGCCGCTCTGCTCCAACAGGGCACTCAACAGGTGGACGGGCTCGATATAATTGTGATCTTTGCCCAATGCCAGCGACTGCGCATCTGCCAGGGCCGTTTGCAGCTGGTTGGTCAATTTGTCCATGCGCATTTTTGATTCTCCTTTTTGAATACCTCTACAGGCGGTAAATCATGCTCGTTGCCAGCATAAATGGGGTCATATTCCCCCGTTTCAAGTATGGAGATTCTAGTGGGTTCGGGTGTGCGTGGGCTGGTGGGTTCGACCGTCGGGTGTACATGCGCTGGCGGGTTCGGCCGTCGGGTGCGCAATTCGCCCGCTTCCCCGATACTCGCTGTCGAATTGCGCACCCGACACCCAAACCCTCCATAAGAGACTTCCCGTCAAGCCAGAATAAATCAATCCCCTGGGCCTCGCGTAGCGAGGCTTGTTTTCGATACTCAATCCTCCCGGTACAGCTTGTCGCAAGATGTCAGACTGCTATTCCATAATCGGTCTTGTTTGGCGTGGTGTGACTTCGCCAGGACCTGTGTAAAAACCGCACCCGATGACCTCTCTCGTTCCACGGCGTTGCCGGCACATCAGTGATCGGCTGATGAACCTGTGGCTGCCAATAGGTTTGCCAGGTTCTCCTCGGGGGGGTCTGACCCTTTCCTTACGCGTACTGTCTTGCGGGACGACAATCAGGCGACACAGCGGTTGTGCTGTGTTACCAGATTCTTACCGGCAGCCTCGGGATCGTAATCCACACCGTAGGCCAGCATGGCCCAAATCTGCCGGGCGTGCTTGTTGGCCACCGCCGCCAGGACCTTGCCAAAGGGCAGGCGAGTCGACAGCGACACTATCCAGCGCTGCTCCGGTAGTTGCCGGTCACACGGCGTGACTTTGGCCCGCTGTACACTGCTGCGTGCGCCCTGCATCAGCAGGGTGCGAAGATACGGGTCGCCGCGCCGGGTGACCCTGCCAAGCCGCACGGTGCCGCCGGAGCTGTACTGACCGGGAGTGAGACCCAGCCAGGCCGCAAACTGACGGCCATTGTGAAAGTGACGGGCGTTGCCGATGGTCGCAACGACGGCATCGGCAGTCATAGGGCCAACGCCAATCAGGGACTGAATACGCCGACAGGCCTCATCCTGCTCAGCGCGCTTCTTAATGGCATCATCGCATTCCTTGAGGCGTTGCCCCACGTCGATCCAGTGGGCCTGCAACTGACGAATCAGCGGCAGTAATGACTCAGGCAATCCCAGTTGATCGAGATCCGCCAGCACCCGCCTCAAGGCGGCACCTGATGAGGGAATAGCGACGCCAAACTCCGATAGCAGCCCCCGGATGCGGTTGCTCAAGGCTAGGGCATCCTTCTTGTAGCCCTCCCTGGCGCGATGCCAACTCAGGCGCTCCTGCTGTTCCACCGATTTCACCGGCACGAAGCGCATGTTACCCAGCCGTGCAGCCGTCGCAGTGGCCTCGGCATCATTGCGGTCATGCTTGACGGCACTACTCTTGCGAAAGGGTTTGACGAACTGGGCAGCCATCAGCCTGGGGATGAGCCCCTGAGCCTGACAGAACCGGCCCCAGTGGTGAGCGCTGCTGCAGGCCTCCATGGCCACGACCGTGCCTGCCGGCAACTGGCAAAGCCAGCCCGGCAGTGCATCACGCTGCAACTCTTTGCGGGCGATGACCGTCCCCTTGTCATCCAGGGTACAGGTGGCGAACACCTGCTTTGCGAGATCAATACCAACCGTTGTAGACTTCATAATAGACTTCCTTCTGTTTGATTGGGTGTTGAACTAATCATGGCACTTTGATGCCGACGCGGCCTTGCCGCACAGAGGGAAGTCTCTTTTTACTCGTTCCGTG
>JANNVJ010000135.1:0-4030 GCA_031414375.1 Haliea sp. | reverse complement strand
AATTGCGTACCATCCTGCTTCACCATCCGCAACTCGCACGACTGCGGTTCGCCGGTTTCAATGAGCTTTTTTCGGTGAAGGTAGTAGAGGTCCTGGTCCTCTTTGGCGATGAACTTGCTGAGTGGCTTCTTGATCAGCGCGCCGCGGGTCGTGCCTAGCAGGCCGGCGGCAGTGAGATTGGCTTGCAAGATCAGTCCCGGCTCGCTGATGGTGCAATAACCTACCGGTGCCAGATCGTACAGGTTGAAGTAACGCGCCCGCACCACGTCCAGTGCCAACTGCGACTCGCGCAATTCTTCGTTCTGCATCTCCAGCTCGATCTGATGCACGCGCAGCTCGTGCAGCATCTGCCGCGTTGCTGCGGACGACAAGGTTTCACTATCTTCTGGTGACAGTGCGGTTTGTTTGAGCACGCGTTCGGCCTGCTGGCGCAGTGCCTGCGATGAGTTTGCCGCAGCGGCGTCGTTGTCGGGGTGCGAAGCTTCGCGCTCTGTGGCAGGCTTATCTTTTTCGGTCATTGATTGCCTGCACTGATCGTGCGTTCTGTAGTGGCAATAGCGTACATCTCGCCGGCACTATCGAGCAACGCAGTAGAAATGATCGACACCGCCACGACAGAACCCTGCTTAGTGATTCGCTGAGTACGATACGGCTCCAGAATTTCGGCCTGACTAAGCTGTCGCAGTGTGGCCAACGCCTTCGGGCGCAGTTCCTGCGGGATACGGTCGCGCACATTCATCAGCAGCGCCTCGGCCTCGCTCCAGCCATAGATCCTCTCTGCGCCGGGGTTCCATGCCAGGATGCGGCCATCCAGGTCCTGCACCGTAATGGCATCGTGTGCGTCGCGCACCACCACCGCCAGACGCAGCAGCTCACTGGTTTTGCTCAATGCCTCCTGTGCCTGCACCATCTCGGTGATGTCAACGAAACTGATGACCACGCCTTCAATGACATTATCGAGCGTGCGGTACGGCAGTATACGCATGGTATACCATTTACCCTCTATGCTTTGCACGGTCACTTCTTTGGGTATCAGCGTGTTCAGCACAGCCTGCACGTCCTCCACCAGGCAGTTGTAGCCGACCAGATTGGAAACGATGTGGGCCACCGGCCTTCCCACGTCGCTCAGGATCAGGTTGATGATCAAGCTGGCGGCCGGTGTAAATCGCAGTATGCGCAGTTGATAGTCTACAAACACGGTACCGATGCCGGTGCCGGCCAGCAGGTTGTTCATGTCGTTATTGGCCCGCGACAGATCCAGTACTTTGGCTTGCAGTTCGGTATTGACGGTGCCCAGTTCCTCGTTGACTGACTGTAATTCTTCCTTGGAGGTCTCCAGTTCCTCGTTGGTGGATTGCAATTCCTCGTTCACCGACTGCATTTCCTCATTGGAGGATTTAAGTTCTTCGTTGGAACTCTCCAGTTCCTCCTGGGCGCTCTGGAGGTATTCGTCCCTGGCCTGCAATTCCTGCTTGAGCGCCGCAATGCGCACCTCGGCGTCGGACGCGGCATCTGCTTCAGCGCCAGCGTGTGCAGCGCTGGCTAGCGCGGCGCTCTGCCGCTCGGGTTCGGCGGCGGGCGGCAGCGCATCTTCCAGAGTGACCAGGTACAAATACGGCTCTGGCGTTACGGCAGTGCCGGTCGTTACCGGGAAGACAGAGAGGTTGACCCAGGTGAAGTGGCCATTGGTTTTGACGTGCAAACCCGGGGAACGCGCGATCTCTTTAGTCGCGGCTGCTTTGTGCAGGGCGATGGACAGATCACGTCGCAGGCCTTCGCGGGCCATCTTCAGGATGTTGCTGACGCTCGCCTCGCCCGGCGCTGGCTCCAGGTACATGCCGGTGCGGCCATGCAGGTAAAGAATGTCACCCTCGCCATTGACCAGCGCGCTGGCCGGGGCGAGCTGTTGCAACAGCGCTTGTTCGATCAACTCGCGCATGGGCGGTTTTGCCGTGAATGCCGCCTTGTGCGTGCCGCTTGGGCGCGCCGCATTGTGCGCCGTCATGGGCGGAAGAAAGCCACCCACAGTCCCGCGTTCGCCGACCATAAAATGTTGTTTATGCTGATATATCTTTGACTTTCTGTCTAGCACGGTAAACAAATCAGCAAACTCGCCCACACCTTCAGAGGTGCCCAGAAATAACATGCCGCCTGGTTTCAGCGCGTAATGAAACATGGGAATCAGCTTCTTTTGCAGTTCCGTACCCAGATAAATCAGCAGGTTGCGGCAACTGATCAGGTCGAGTTTGGAAAAAGGCGGATCTCTGATCACGTCTTGTTCGGAAAAGATCAGCATGTCGCGGATGGCTTTATGCACGCGGTACGCGCTGCCATCGGATTCAGCGGTAAAAAAGCGTGACAGCCGTTCCGGTGTGATGTCGGCAGCAATGCTGGCCGGATAAAGGCCGGTGCGCGCCGTGGCAATTGCCCTGCTATCAATGTCGGTGGCAAATAGCTGCACCGTATAGTTTTGCTTGAGTGCCGCCATGCGCTCTTGTAGCAGAATGGCGATGGAATACGCCTCCTCGCCGGTGGAGCATCCGGCTGACCAGACGCGAATCACTGAACTTGCGGGTTTGTCCTCAAACAGCTTGGGAATGACCTGTTCCTCAAGTACCTGAAAGGCTTCCGCATCGCGGAAGAAATTAGTGACGCCAATCAACAGGTCGTGAAACAGTGCTTCTCCTTCGGGCGGCGTTTGCTGCAGAAATTTGACGTAGTTGTCGATCGTGTCGATCTGGTGAACAGCCATGCGTCGTTCGATGCGGCGGTTAATGGTGCTTGGCTTGTATAGCGAAAAGTCGTGCGCGGTCTGGGCGCGCAACAGGACGAATATCTTCTTCAGCGCACTCTCAGTCCTGGACGTATCAACGGTGACGGATTGGCGGTGCTGGCCGAAAGCGTGTTTGGCGTAGGCAATGAGTTGGGCGGGCATCTCAGCCGGCGGCAACTCGAAATCCACCAGGCCGGTGGCGATGGCACTGCGCGGCATGCCATCAAACTCGGTGGACTCAGGATTCTGCGCGATGACCATGCCACCCTCGCCTTTGATCGCCCGCACGCCCAGCGTGCCGTCGCTGCCGGTGCCAGAGAGCACAATGCCGATGGCCCGCTCGCACTGGTCCTGTGCGAGGGAGCGAAAGAAAAAATCGATTGGCAGGCGCTGGCCGCGCGGCGCCGAGGGTTCCAGCAATTGCAGCGAACCGTTCAGAAACGCCATGTCGCGGTTAGGCGGGATGATGTAGGCGCAGTTGGGCTCTACCACCATGCCATCCTCAACTTCGAACACCTGCATACGGGTATAGCGCCGGATGAGTTCAGTGAGAAGGCTCTTGTGGTCGGGGGCGAGGTGCTGCACCAACACAAAAGCCATGTCCGGATCGGTGTCGCTTGGCATGCCGGAGAAGAAAGCCTCAAAGGCTGCCAGCCCACCGGCCGAGGCGCCGATGCCGACGATGGGGAAGCTTCTGTTCGAGACATTTTCCGCAGGAGCGACCGGGCTGAGCGGAGGTTTGATAGATGGCGGCTTGGCTTTCTTCGTTGTTTTTTTGGCTGACATGCTTCTTCACCGGCGGTTGGTTGGTGCAATATTTTGCACATTAATGCTAGTGGGGCCCCACAGGCGCGACCCAGCGAGTGGATCGATAAACCACCGATACGCGCAAGTAATATACCGGAACGACACTGTATTTTCAGAATCTTTTGGCACGGGACCAGTGCCATGAGGGCACTCGGGAGTGGTAGGCATTTATTCTTTTCTCAGCCGGCCATATTCCGCCGTCTCCAATCTGAGAAAAGCCTTGCTTGGTTGGAAAGCCTACTTCGGCATTACTGAAGTGCTGAGCCCGCTGCGTGATATCGACAAATGGATACGACCCACGTTACGCTGCTATCAATGGAAGTAATGCGGAAGAGTCGGTGGATGTGCTTCGCTGCACGGGATTGTCGCGGCGTTGGTATTTTGGCGTGCCAGTAGACCTGATCTGTACCAGTGATATGCCCTTAGGCCTTAGTTAACTGTTTAAATCAA
>JANNVJ010000134.1:0-45186 GCA_031414375.1 Haliea sp. | reverse complement strand
GGAAAGCCGACATGGCTGGCGACCACGGCCACGTTGGTCACATAACGCGGATCGCCCTGGCATTTTGCAATGCCCGCGCCGACGATACCGTCCGACTCGCTGTATAAAGCCAGCACGGGGACGCGCAACGTGCCGCCACTGTAGGTATGTGCTACCCAGCGCTCCAACGCCGCTTCCTCGACCTCATGCTCATACAGACTACCCATGACAGAGTACAGGGCGGTACCACGCGGATCGCCGTAGGGCGTGCCCAGCGTGATCACCTGTCGTATCCACTGCGGAAAGCGATGCGCCAGAGCGACCGCATACAGCCCTCCCAGACTCCAGCCAATCAGCGTCAGCTTGCGGCCACTGGCCTTGAACTCGTCCTTCACCCGCGCGGCAATGGCGTCTTCGGTGCGCGATCGATGCGCCAGAAATTCATCGATATGCTGCGAACGTACTTCCGACCCATTGCGCCCCAGGCCCCAGGGAATAGCGTGATAACCACGGCCATTGAGAAATTTTCGCAGCTGCGAGGTGGAGCCATCGGCCCCCATAAAACCCGGGATGGTCATGATGGTATGGCCATCGCCTCGAGGCAGTGTTTTTAGTAACGGGCCGAGTAGGGCAGTGCTCCCCATCTCCAGCACCACGCGGCTAAGCTCCATGACGCTGTGTCGCAACCGAGGTGGTCGCACGTCGGGTGTGAAGCGCTGCTGAGATCTCGTCATGCAGATTCTCTGTGAAGGACTAACGCCTCATTGTGGCCACTCTATAACCAGGAATACAGCGAAACCTTGGAGCCCCGGTTCAATAAATCATGCTAGAATTACGGTCGTGACGAGATTTTCCATGCACTTTGACCAAACTGTGACGCAGTAACCGTTTGTGACTGACCCCCGCGATTCACTCTACGCCGATCCCCTGTCCGAGCACGGCCTGTTTACCTTTGATGACAGCGTGGCTCGCGTGTTTCCAGATATGATCAAACGTTCCGTCCCGGGCTATGCCACCATCGTATCGATGACAGGTTTGCTGGCAGGAAAATACGCCATCGCCGGCAGTGCCCTGTATGATCTGGGCTGCTCCCTTGGCGCCTCCACCCTGGCCATGCACCAGAATGTTCAGCAGCCGGACTGTCGCATTATCAGCGTCGACAATTCCGCCGCCATGCTGGAGCGTTGCCAAAGCATAATCTACAGCGACACTGACATCCACGATACGCCCGTTACCCTGACACATGCGGATGTGCAGGATGTGGTGATTGCAAATGCCTCGGTTGTGGTACTCAATTTCACGCTGCAATTTATCCCCAAAGAACTGCGCGATAAGGTCATTGGCGGTATCTACCGCGGATTGTTACCTGGCGGCGTGATGGTGCTGTCAGAAAAAGTCACCTTTGAGGACCCGCACCTGGACGAACTGAATATCGAGCTGCATCACCAGTTCAAACGCGCCAACGGCTACAGCGAGCTGGAAGTGGCGCGCAAACGCAGCGCGTTGGAGAACGTGTTGCTGCCTGAGACGCTCCACCAGCACAAACAACGCATTAGCGATGCCGGGTTCACGAGCTGTGATGTTTGGTTCCAGTGTTTCAACTTCGCTTCCCTCATTGCACTTAAATAATGGGTCGCGCTTAAATAATGGATTACCAGCCGCTAATCAATCACTGGCAAGGGGGCGAGCTGGAGCGCTGGGCACAGCTGCTGGAATCGCAGATTGCAGCGGGACTGTGCCAGGAGCGCTACGGCGATCTGGCGCGCTGGTTACAAGTGTTGCAGGAACTACCGCCACTGCAGGCCGATGTCATTCACCTTGATACGTCACAAGTGGGAGCGAGCAGCGCCGACCCACTGCCCGCTGCCACCACGACGCAACTGCGTAGCGCATTGCAAGCACTGCACCCGTGGCGCAAGGGTCCGTTCGAACTGTTCGGTGTGCATATCGACACCGAGTGGCGCTCCGACTGGAAGTGGGACCGACTGCAAGGGCATATCGATGCACTGCGCGGCAGGCGCGTACTGGATGTCGGTTGTGGCAGCGGCTACCACTGCTGGCGCATGCTCGGCGCTGGCGCAGCGGAAGTTATCGGCATCGATCCCACACCGCTGTTCGTGGTGCAGTTCTGGGCCCTGCAAACGTATTTGCAACAGGACAATATCTGGGTGCTGCCGCTGGCCATTGAGCAGGTACCACCCAAACTACACGCGTTTGATACAGTCTTCTCCATGGGCGTGCTCTATCACCGGCGCTCGCCGCTGGATCACCTGCAGGAATTGAAAGATTGCCTGCGACCCGGTGGGCAACTGGTGCTGGAAACGCTGGTGATCGAGGGTGAATTGGGAGAGTCGTTATTGCCTGAGGGTCGCTACGCACGAATGGGCAACGTGTGGTTCCTGCCCAGCGTTGACACGTTGTTGAGCTGGCTGCGCAAGCTGGGCTTTGTCGATGCGCAACTGGTGGATGTCTGTGTCACCACCACGACCGAGCAGCGCTCTACCGAGTGGATGACCTTTCACTCGCTGGCCAATTTTCTTGATCCAAACGATTCGAGCAAAACGATCGAGGGCTACCCAGCACCGCGTCGCGCAATTGTGACGGCGCGGGTGCCGGGGGTTTGGGAATCTAATCTCTAACGTACTTACCTGTGCCGGTGTGGCAACAAATGGCTCTCAGGGCACGGTTTTTAGTTACCGCTTTTTACCCATCTCTTCGATCTGCTTCTGCATCTTCGTCAAGTTAAACGAACCTGCTGTCCCGCTGGCCGGAAAATCCTTGAACGTCATCAGGAACTGAGCAACCCGGTCCGTAGCTGGTGTAATAATATAGACGCGGTCCAGCCACCAATCGTTGTAGGTATTCGAGTTGTGTTGAGCTTTCTCAAACGGATCGCGGCGTAAGTTGAATAACAACGGTGCCCGCAACTCGACAAACGGCTCTCGCCACAGCGCCGCAGTCTCGGCCCGATTTTCCATGTACACAATTTTCCAGTCGTTGTAGCGGACGGCAACAATTTCACCGATATCATTCACATAGATAAATTCTTCACGCGGTGACTTTTTCGCCTTACCGGTCAAGTAGTCGAGCTGGTTATAGCCATCGATGAAGTTTTTGTAAGTGCGACCATTGAGCTCTACACCTTTTAAGAGCTTCTCCTTAACGTCGGCTGCGCCGGCAATAGCAGCGAAGGTAGGCAGCCAATCCTCGTGCGCAACGATACCGTTGAGATTTACGCCGGCAGGAATATGACCTGGCCAACGTATGAAGGCAGGCACGCGATACGCACCTTCCCAATTGGAATTCTTCTCACTGCGGAACGGCGTAGTGCCGGCATCGGGCCAGGTGTTGTAGTGCGGGCCGTTATCGGTGGAGTACTGCACAACGGTGTTATCAGCAACTCCCAAATCATCCAGCAACTTGAGCAGCTCGCCAACGTGCATGTCGTGTTCGACCATGCCGTCGCTGTATTCATCCTGCCCGGAAATACCGCGATGCTCTGCCTTTACATGGGTACGGAAGTGCATGCGCGTGCCGTTCCACCATACGAAGAAGGGCACACCCGCTTTAACTTTCTCGGCGATAAACTTCTTAGCGGCAGCAATCGTTTCGTCATCAATGGTCTCCATGCGTTTCTTTGTCAGCATGCCTGTGTTTTCTATCTTCTGTCCGCCCTTGCCGTCAGCCCAGGTATGAAGGACACCGCGCGGGCCGTGCTTTTTGAGGAAAGCAGGGTTCTTCGGGTAGTCCGAATTTTCCGGTTCTTCTTCAGCGTTCAAATGGTAGAGATTGCCGAGGAACTCGTCGAAGCCATGCATCGTGGGCAGATGCTCGTCGCGGTCGCCCTGGTGATTCTTACCGAACTGGCCGGTAGCGTATCCCTGGGCTTTGAGCACCGTGGCCATGGTGACATCGGTCTTCTGCCAGCCTTCCTTCGCGCCGGGCAGGCCGACCTTGGTCATGCCACTGCGCAGCGGCACCGAGCCACCAATAAAGGCCGCGCGACCCGCCGTGCAGCTCTGCTGCGCATAGTAGTCGGTAAAAGCTACACCCTCTTTGGCGATCCGATCAATGTTCGGTGTCTGGTAGCCCATCATGCCGCGGTTGTTGTGGCTGATATTCTGGGTGCCGATGTCATCGCCCCAGATAACAAGTATGTTGGGCTGTTTCTCTGCCGCATGTGCGGCAACGCTGACGCCAAGCAATATCGCGAATACAAGGGAGCAGTGTTTACTGATGCTGTGGAATTTCATAGCGCACTCCGATTTTGATGCGGGATTTATTATGGTCCACACTAGCATAGTAGCCACAGCACTCGGAAGCCACTTTTGGGGCAACGCTTCCTAGCGGAAGGTCGACCAAGGTGTCTTAATGCAGCGCCTTATCCACCCGATGCTGATCGAACACGAACTCAAACACCTCCCGATAATTGCGGGCAAAGTGAATATTAATGTCTTCACGCAGATAGTCCGGCAGTTCTTCGAAGTCGCGCCGGTTGGCAAAGGGCAGAATCAGTTCCATGATCCTGCTGCGCCGCGCAGCGATCACTTTTTCGCGAATGCCGCCTACCGGCAACACCTGCCCGGTGAGCGTCAATTCGCCGGTCATCGCCAGCGGACGCTTGATGCGCTCGCGGCGCGCCAGCGACAGTAGCGAGGTGGCCATGGTTACGCCGGCGCTGGGCCCATCCTTGGGGGTGGCACCCTCGGGCACATGCAGGTGTACCATACTCATATCGAAGAAGTCGGGATCACAGTCGTAATCCCTGAGATGGGCGACAACATAACTGTAGGCGATTTCCGCCGACTCCTTCATCACCTCACCCAGTCGCCCGGTCAGTTTGAAGCCGCGGTTGAGTGTATGCACCCGTGATGACTCGATAGGCAGTGTTGCGCCGCCCATGGCAGTCCAGGCCAGGCCGGTGACCACGCCCAGTCCGCGCAGCGGCCGCTCGGGCTGGAACGGCGGCTTACCAAGCAGGACTTCGATGTCCTTTTTGCCCACGCGCAGCTTGTCCTCCTTCCCGTCCAGCAGTCGCACGATGGATTTGCGCATGATGCGTGCCAGTTGCTTCTCCAGCGTACGTACACCCGCTTCGCGACAATAGGAATCGATCACGTACTTGAGTCCGGCATCGTTGATTTTAAGCTGCTCATCATTCAACCCGTGACGCTCAAGCTGCTTGGGCCACAAGTGATTCCTGGCAATGAACAATTTTTCCTCGGCCACATAACCCGACAGGCGCAGGGTTTCCATGCGATCCAGCAGCGGCCCGGGTATGGAGTCGAGCTGATTGGCGGTACACACGAACAGGACCTTGGACAGGTCAACGCGCAGGTCGAGATAGTGATCCAGAAATTCACTGTTCTGCTCCGGGTCCAGCACCTCCAATAGAGCAGAGGCGGGATCACCCTGGAAGGACGCGCCAATCTTGTCGATCTCATCAAGCATGATCACCGGGTTGGCGACCTGCACTTCCTTCAGGGCCTGGACAAACTTGCCTGGCATGGCGCCGATGTAGGTGCGCCGGTGTCCCTTGATTTCCGCCTCGTCGCGCATACCGCCGAGGCTGAAGCGATAGAACTTGCGGCCCAGGGCGTCGGCTACGGAGCGACCAATACTGGTTTTGCCCACACCTGGCGGCCCTACCAGTAGCAGAATCGAGCCGGCAATCTCCCCCTTGAAAGAACCCACGGCCAGGAATTCCAGGATGCGTTCCTTCACGTCCTCCAGTCCCTCGTGGTGCTCATCGAGCACCTTGCGCGCGTGCTTGAGGTCCAGATTGTCCTTGGACAATACGCCCCAGGGCACCGCTGTCACCCAGTCGAGATAATTGCGGGTAACGCCGTATTCGGGCGAGCCCGTCTCCAATACGGCGAGCTTGCGCATCTCCTCTTCAATGCGCCGGTCAGCGTACTCCGGCAGATTGAGGTTGCTGATCCGCTGCTGGAACATTTCCACGTCAGAGGTGCGATCATCCTTGGAAATTCCCAGTTCTTTCTGGATGATTTTGAGTTGTTCGCGCAGGAAAAACTCACGCTGGTTCTCCGACACCTTCTCATTGACCTGGCTGGTGATCTGCCCTTGCAACTCGGCGACTTCGCGCTCCTTGCGCAGCAGCGTCAGCACCTTTTCCATACGGGAGCGCAGCGGCAGAGTATCCAGGATTTCCTGCAGCTGTTCCCCGGTGGCGGTGGTCAGGGCCGCCGAAAAATCCGCCAGCATGCTGGGCTGGCTGGGACTGAATTTGGCCAGGTATTGTTTCAGTTCCTCGCTGTACAGTGGGTTGAGCGGCAGCAGCTCACGAATCTGCTTGATCAGGGCCATGGCGTAAGCCTTGATTTCATCGGAGTCGGTATCGCCCTGGCTGCGCGGGTACTCCACCTGCACCAGATAGGGCGGTTTGTCACTCAACCAGCGCACGATGCGAAAACGTTTGATGCCCTGGGCGAGAAATTGCCCCGTCTGTTCGCCCGCCGTGGTCGGGCGGTGCAGGCGCACCACACAGCCGATAGCGGGAAATTTCCCCGGCTCAGCGCCGCCTGAATCGCTCGGATCCACGTAGGACAGACCGATCAAACCGTAGCCGGTATTGCGCACTGCTTCCAGCGTACTCCCCCACTCCCGGTGATTAATTGCAATCGGCTGCACTTGCCCAGGGAAAAAGGGGCGATAGGGTACTGGCATCAGATACAAGGTATCTGGCAGTACATCATCGGCCACCGCAGGGGTCTGCGACGCCTCCACTACCGGGTCTACTTCAAGCGCTACGGGGTCTACTTCAAGTGCCACGGGCTCTTCATGCTCACTCATCACAGTCCAAATCCTGTTCCGGCACGGTTACCCGCATTGGTCAATCACTTGTTTATATAGGCGGACGGGCATTTTTCAAGCTTCGTGTCCTGACAGCATACTGCTTCGCCACAGTTCCCGTTATACTTGCGCGCTCAAAATTTCCATCGCCCATCGGGCTGTGTTTACCTGAGGACAATACCGTGCATATCGAGCAGCTGTCAGTCGCCGAGCTTACGACACAACTGGAATCACTGCAGCGACAGTACACCGCGCTAAAAGCTCGGAACCTGGCACTGGACCTTACTCGAGGCAAGCCCTGTACCGAGCAAGTAGCGCTGTCGGACGCACTCGATGGCATTCTCGCGGGCAATTACCTCGCTGCGAACGGCACTGATGTGCGCAACTATGCTGGGCTGGAGGGACTGCCTGAGGCCAGAGCCCTGTTTGCCCAGGTGCTGGGTACACCGCCCGCAGAAACCCTGATCGGGGGCAATGCCAGCCTGAGGCTGATGTACAACACGATTGACTTCGCGCTCACCGAGGGCCTGGCCGGACCCGCCTCCGCCTGGGGCAACAGTGACACGGTGAAATTCCTGTGTCCCGCTCCCGGCTATGATCGCCACTTCGCCATTTGCGAACACCTGGGAATTGAGATGATTACCGTACCCGTGCTGGACAGCGGACCGGACATGGACCTGATTGAAACACTGGTAAAAGAAGACCACACGATTAAAGGCCTGTGGTGTGTACCGCGCTTCTCCAATCCCACCGGTTGTGTCTACAGTGACGAGACGGTAGAACGCATAGCCCGCCTCGGTCTGTCTGCGGCAGAGCATTTCATCGTGATGTGGGACAACGCCTACGCCATTCACACGCTGTACGACGATGCCCCGCGTCTCGCAGCCATCCGCGATTTCTGCCAGCAATACGGCACCCTGGACAGCGTCTTCCAGTTCGGCTCCACCTCCAAGATTACGTTTGCTGGCGCCGGCGTGTCGTTCATGGCCAGCAGCGAAAAAAATATGGCCTTATTCAAGCAGCATCTGGCCATCCAGACGATTGGGCCGGACAAGGTGAACCAGCTGCGCCATGTACGCTTCCTGGCCAATGCGGAAACACTGGCAACACACATGGCGGCGCATGCGGCAATTATCCGACCGCGCTTTGAAACGGTACTGGGTACGCTGGCAGCGGAACTGGCAGGTTCTGGGATGGGCGAGTGGTCCACGCCGCGCGGCGGCTACTTTGTTGCTTTCAATACACGACCGGGGTTGGCCCGCACAGTGGTAGCGATGGCCGCGTCTATCGGTGTGAAGCTCACGCCTGCGGGTGCGACCTTTCCCTACGGCGAAGATCCACAAGACAGCAATATTCGACTGTCACCCACTTTTCCTGCGCTTGCGGATGTTAGCGCCGCCATCGAGGCCTTTGTCATTTGTGTAAAACTCGCCTCAATCGAGGATCGACTGCAGCGCACCGGCTAACGACTGAACCTATCAGCGAGGCTCAGGGCGCTGCCTTTAGTACAGCCACTCTTCGCCCCAAAAACTGCGAACGTAGTTTACCAGATCCCAAATCGCCTCATCGCTGCCCAACTCGGTGCGCCAACCAGGCATGGCAGCACCCGTTCCATGGGCGATACTTTTAAATAACTCTTCCTCGGACGTACCGTAGAAAAACGTCTGCGGCGCGGACAGATCGGTGGCACCGGAGAGTGTATTAAACCCGCGACCCCTGTTTTTTTCGGCAAGACGGCCAGCATTTTCAGGCTGATCCGAACCTGCCTGCGCGGTTTGGGCATCGTCAATCACTGCGGTGACCACACCCAGGATTTCTGCTCTCATATCAGGCTCCTCCTTCATGTCCGGATCACGCGGCGTTGCCCATTCGGGCCATTCTTCTTCTGCGGTGGGCTTGACGGGTTCCGGGGATGTAGCGCCTAGCGCGATATCAATCAACGCTGAGTCATCGTGTGTTGTGTCAGTTTCATTCATACCAGCATTGCGTTTAGCAGACTCCCGGCCATGGCAATCGCTACAATACAATTCATAGAGCTGCGCGCCGTTGCCCAGCGACTGCTCATTAGCGCGAACTGGACTTGCATACAGGTACACTGCGCTGAGCAAGCCCAGCCACAACGTGAACGCTATGGAGGAAAAACCGGTGAAACGACAGGGGAGCATCATGTACTGCCCGCAGACCTACTCCTCGCCGCCTTTCTGGCCGGGAGGGAAACCGACAAAGGGAAAACTGGTGACGTTGCTCTCAACCGCCGTGACATTGGACACCTTGCTACTGCCTTCCTTATCTACTTCGTCAATGCGAATGATAGCCTGCATCGGAATATAGCTGCGCTTGACCCCGGCGAATTCGTTTTTTAATTTTTCCTCACCGGGATCGACCAGAATCTGGGAGCGCTCGCCGAAGACAAATTCCTCGACCTCGATAAAGCCCCACATATCGCTCTGGTAAATTTGACGGGCGAACACCTCGAACACCTGACTACCGTTCTGGAAGATCACTTTGTATACGGGTTGGTTGGCCATTGTATTCTCGTGTACCGCCTGTCGCGAAGTGTCTCACCTGCGGGCAGGCGGCGACAGGGCACCTGATTTCAAAGGGCGGCAATATTACCACCATGGCCGCAGAATACCAGTTTCCCGCGCCGTGTGCTGCCAGTGTGCGGCGCACTAGGTTTGCCACCCCCGACTCTGTATACTTCCTAACCCCTTTCAACACAGAGCGAAATCGGCGGTTGCTCCGCCGCAACATTCCAGTGAGCAAGAAACTCTACATCAAAACCCACGGTTGCCAGATGAATGAATACGACTCAGCGCGTATGCGTGATCTGTTGCAGGAGAGCCATGACCTGGTCCCCACGGACAATCCCGAGGATGCCGATGTATTGCTGTTAAATACCTGTTCTATAAGGGAAAAAGCTCAGGAAAAGGTGTTTCATCAACTGGGGCGCTGGAAACGTCTGAAACAGAAAAATCCCAACCTGATCATTGGCGTAGGCGGGTGTGTGGCAAGCCAGGAAGGGGCGGAAATCGGCCGTCGCGCGCCCTATGTCGACTTGGTGTTTGGCCCCCAAACCTTGCATCGGCTGCCAGAAATGTTGCAGCAGCGCGGCACGGGCGGCACCTTGATTGTGGATATCAGCTTTCCGGAAATCGAGAAATTCGACCATCTGCCCCAACCCAAGGCCGAGGGTCCGTGTGCATTTGTATCCGTCATGGAAGGGTGCAGTAAGTACTGCACGTTCTGTGTCGTGCCCTATACCCGTGGCGAGGAGGTCTCCCGCCCCCTGGATGACGTGATCGCCGAAATTGCCCACCTGGCATCGGGCGGGGTGCGCGAAGTCAACCTGCTAGGGCAAAATGTGAATGCCTATCGCGGTGCCAGTCACGAGGGCGAGATCGTCGATTTTGCGGAGCTGCTACATTTTGTCGCGCGCATTCCCGGCATAGAGCGTATTCGCTACACCACTTCGCATCCGGTGGAATTCTCTGATGCATTGATTGATGCCTACGCCCACATACCGCAGTTGGTGGATCACCTGCACCTGCCAGTGCAGAGCGGTTCCGACCGCATTCTGGCCGCCATGAAGCGCGGGCATACTGCGCTGGAGTACAAATCAAAAATACGCCGTCTGCGCAAGATTCGCCCCAATATCAGTATCTCCTCGGACTTTATCATCGGTTTTCCCGGCGAAACGGAAGCGGATTTCACAGCCACCATGAAACTGATCGAGGACATCGGATTCGACAGTTCCTTCAGCTTCGTGTACAGCGCCCGCCCGGGCACCCCGGCCGCCGATTTGCCGGACCACACCGACGAAGACACCAAGAAGCAGCGCCTGCAGATACTACAGACACGTATCCTCCAACAGGCTGCAGCCATCAGCCGCCGCATGGTCGGTACCACCCAACGCATACTGGTTACCGGCGTTTCAAAAAAGGATCCAGGACAACTGCAGGGACGTACCGAGAACAATCGGGCGGTCAATTTTACGGCGGCCGACCAATCCCTGATCGGGCAGTTTGTGGATGTTCAGATCGTCGATGCCCTACCCAACTCCCTGCGCGGCACTGTATCCGGTACGGTATTCGATGGTTGACGCCTGCGAATTCCCGTATATCCTTATCAGTTATTGCATTGCCCCTAGTGGCGACAGGATACTTTGAACAGCGAACCTCCCCCCCAACCGTCACCGCGACAGTTGCTGCAACAAAACCTGACTCTGGAACCCAATGACGCGCGTCATCTGTCGCTGTTGTGTGGCCATCTGGACAGCCATTTGTGCCAGATCGAGCAACGCCTGGATGTCCGTATCAGCGCGCGAGGCAATCAGCTACAACTGAGCGGCACCGCCGCGAATGTTGCCACTGCCAAGCACCTGCTGCTTCACTTGTATGCGGAGGTCTGCCAGGGCGTGGGCTTGAGTCCCGAATCCCTGCACCTGCAATTGCAGGAGGCGGGACTGGAACATTTAGTAGAGGCGAGCCACGACACATCCATCCAACCTATCCAGATCATTCGCACCAAGCGCATCTCGGTCAAGCCGCGTGGCAAGAACCAACAGGCTTATGTGCGTACCATCAACAGTCATGACATCAACTTTGGCATTGGCCCCGCCGGTACCGGCAAGACCTATCTGGCCGTTGCCTGCGGCGTAGAAGCGCTACTGGAAGAACGGGTACGACGTATTCTATTGGTACGACCGGCAGTAGAGGCCGGCGAAAAATTGGGCTTTCTGCCCGGCGATCTGAGCCAGAAAATCGACCCCTATTTACGCCCACTCTACGACGCCCTGTATGAGATGCTGGGCTTTGAAGCAGTTAACAAATATATCGAGCGCAGTGTTATCGAGGTTGCGCCCCTGGCCTTTATGCGCGGAAGAACGCTGAACCATGCCTTCATCATTCTCGATGAGGCACAAAACACCACGCGTGAGCAGATGAAAATGTTCCTGACGCGCATCGGTTTCGGCTCCACCGCTGTTATTACCGGCGACGCTACCCAAATTGATCTGCCACGCGGCACCCCTTCGGGCCTGACCCATGCAGCCAACCTATTGGATGGCGTAGAGGGCCTTGGCTTTACCTATTTTGGTAACAAAGACGTGGTGCGCCACCCTCTAGTGCAGCGCATTGTGGAGGCCTACGACAACGCGGAGGACAACGCCACGCCGCTGGAAAAGAGTCGCAGGTGAGACTGCGCGTGGAAATCCAAACGGCTTGCAGCAAACCGGTACCCGCGAAAGCAGACATACGCAGCTGGATCGCAGCCGCCCTGCACGGGCAGGCAACACAGGAACAGGTGGAGATCAGTGTACGCCTGGTTGACAGTGACGAGATGGCACAGCTAAACGAAACATACCGGGGCAAAGTCGGCGCCACCAACGTATTGTCCTTTCCCGCAGGCCTGCCCGCCGCATTGGCCTTACCGCTGCTCGGCGATATCGTCATCTGCGCTCCGGTAGTCAGGGCTGAAGCGGCGCAGCAGGGCAAGAGCCCCAGTGCCCACTGGGCGCACATGACCGTCCACGGCACGCTGCATTTGTTGGGTTACGATCACATCGAAGAGGAAGAAGCGACCATTATGGAAGCTCTGGAAAGCACCATTCTCAGAACGCTGAATTTCAGTTGTCCCTACGACACTGAGCAGCCCTGTGAGCACGTACTGTGATGAGCGAAGACCGCACAGGAAATTACGCCAGCGACCGCTCCTGGATTGACAGGATCGCACTGTTGTTCAGTTCCGAGCCGCGCACGCGCCAGGATCTCGAGGATGTTCTCACTGTGGCTGCCGAAAATGAAGTCATAGATCAGGACGCGCGCAGCATTATGGAAGGCGCGATGCAGGTCAGCGATATGCAGGCTCGGGACATCATGATCCCGCGCTCGCAAATGGTCTTTATCAAGGCCGACGCCGTGCTGGAGGATATCCTGCCTCAAATCATTGACTCCGCACACTCTCGCTACCCCGTGATCGGCGATAATCCGGACGATATTTTGGGCATTCTGCTGGCCAAGGATTTGCTACCACAAATTCTTATTCCGGATAACGGCAGCTTCAGTATCAAGGATTTGTTGCGCCCCACGATGGTGGTACCGGAGAGCAAGCGCCTCAATGTGTTGTTGCGGGAGTTTCGTGAAAATCACAATCACATGGCCATCGTGATTGATGAGTACGGTGGTGTCGCCGGCCTGGTCACCATTGAGGATGTGCTGGAGGAAATCGTCGGCGAGATTGAGGACGAAACCGATGAAGAGGCGGACCGCTTCATCCACAGGATCGATGACCATGAGTATATGGTGAAGGCACTCACGCCTATCGATGATTTCAATGCGTATTTCGGGTGCCACTTCAGCGACGAGGAATTCGACACTATCGGCGGACTGGTTATCCATGCTTTCGGGCATATGCCCGCCCGCCATGAGGCCACCACGATTGACGAGTTCAAGTTCGAAGTCGTCAAGGCTGACCAGCGCAAAATCTACAGCCTGCGTATCTGTCCGCCGCAGCGCTAGCGCCTATCAAGCAACGCCCCTACATGCGTTCTGAAGCCGGTCTTAGTCCCCTGCTTGTTCTGGTGTTGGCGCCGCTGGCCGGCACTCTGGTCACTCTGTCCCTGGCGCCTTTCCACATGTGGCCAGCGGGCATTCTCAGTTGTGTCATGTACGCCTATCTGCTGAGCACTTGCAACGCCAGACAGGGCCTGTGGCGCGGCTGGCTTTACGGCCTTGGCCTGTTTGGCAGCGGGGTTTCCTGGGTCTACGTCAGCATTCATGTCCACGGCAATGCCAGCATTCCCCTGGCAGTAGGCCTGACGGCATTGTTTTGTGCCGCACTGGCACTGCTGCATGCGCTGTTCGCCTGGTGCTATGTCAAATGGGTGCGCCCCCTGCCCGGCGGCATGCTGGTGGGGTTTCCTGCACTGTGGGTCCTGTTCGAGTGGCTGCGTGATTGGCTATTCACCGGTTTCCCCTGGCTCTATCTGGGCTACGCCCATGTCGATACCTGGATCTCGGGCTGGGCGCCGATCACCGGCGTGTTCGGTCTGTCATTCATCTGCGCGCTGTCCGGCACCTGCCTGTTTCTCGCCTGGCGCAGCCGCAGGTTCATCGCCTGTACCACGTATGCGGTCATTCTGGTCACACTCTGGGGCGGCGGTGCGGTACTCAAGCCCACGCAGTGGGTCGCCAAAGCCAGCGCAACACCGCTCACCGTGGCGTTGTTCCAGCCCAACGTTCCCCAGGAGCACAAATGGGATCCGCAGTGGTACCGACCCATCCTGCGCCAATTGCGCGAAGCGACCGACCCCGTACTGGGGCGCGATATTGTTATCTGGCCGGAATCGGCGATTCCCGGCTACTATCAGGATGCTCAGGATTTCTTGAAACCGTTGGCGCGCCGCGCGGCCGCTGCTAATACCACCCTGATTACCGGGGCTCCCTTTCGAGATGTCGGCAGCGATCGCTACTTCAACAGCATTGTGGCACTAGGCTATGGCGAGGGTGTCTACCACAAGCAGCGCCTGGTGCCGTTCGGCGAATATGTGCCGCTGGAGAATTTACTGCGGGGGGTGATCGACTTCTTCGATTTACCGATGTCCGCCTTCAGTGCAGGGCCCGCTAATCAAAAGCCCCTGCGGGCCGGGGCCTATCGCATCGCACCCTTTATTTGCTATGAAATCGTCTATGGCAACCTGGTGGCCAGCAGTGCGCGCGATGCCGACCTGTTGATTACCATTAGCAACGACGCCTGGTTCGGTCATTCTATCGGTCCCTGGCAACACTTGCAGATCGCCCAAATGCGGGGCCGAGAGAACGGGCGCTTCGTGCTGCGTGCCACCAACAACGGCATTTCGGCGATTATTGATCATCAGGGACGTATCGTTAAACGTACCGATCAATTCGTGACGACCATGTTGACAGGCGAAGCGGAAGTCATGCTGGGCAACACGCCCTTCAGCAGTTTTGGCTCCACCCCCACTATCGCCGGTTGCTTTATCGGCCTGTTACTCATGGCACTGATGTACGTGGGATTCTGGCGCGACAACTAATGACAACTGCGCTAGCCGTTGATGGATCACGATGGGAGGCTTCGTTGCGGCGAGTGGCAGCGAGCATGCCCCGCTTGCTCAAAGTGCTGGGATATTCGCCGCAGAGCATGCCCACTGCCACTCGCCTGGAATCGCTCGTACATAACAATCGTCGAGTTCACTGCGCCAGAGTCCATCCGGGGATAAGGCCTGAAGAGCGAATATCTCAGCCCTCTGAGCGATCAGGCCTTATCCCCGGACGGACGGGTTCATGCGTGCCACACTACCAATAGATATCGAGTGTGAATCAAACAGTTCACAGCGTACCCACGGGAATTACTAGGGGACTTTCGGAATGTCAAACTTCGGGTGGCTTCCCGACCGGAGCCTTGATTCAGGTGCATGTATGGAACAATGATCCGCCAACACTTAGCAGACAGAAAAAATTGCTGTTAGAATTCGCGCTTCTTTAAGGACGCAGCGCGCAACCCGTGATGGATCAGCACTACAACCCACAGACACTGGAACAGGCCGCACAGGAACACTGGCGCTTGCACAACAGCTTTGCCGTACAGCAGGACGATGCGCGAGAAAAGTTTTATTGCCTGGCCATGTTTCCCTATCCCAGTGGCCAGCTGCACATGGGCCATGTACGCAATTACACTATCGCTGACGTCATCGCTCGCTACCAACGCATGCAGGGGAAAAACGTACTGCAGCCCATGGGCTGGGACGCCTTCGGCCTGCCAGCGGAAAACGCCGCGATTAAAAACAGGGTGCCACCGGCGCAGTGGACTGCACAGAACATCGACTACATGCGCGAACAGCTGCAGCGCCTGGGTTTTGCGTACGACTGGAGTCGGGAGATCGCCACCTGTGACCCAACGTACTACCGCTGGGAGCAATGGTTTTTCACCCGCCTGTTTGAGAAAGGCCTGGCGTATAAGAAAAAAGCCGAGGTGAACTGGTGTGAAACAGACCAGACTGTGCTGGCCAATGAGCAGGTTGTCAACGGTTGCTGCTGGCGCTGCGACAACCCGGTGGAACGCCGCGAGATCGACCAGTGGTTTATCAAGATAACCGACTACGCCGAGCAATTGCTGACCGACCTGGATAAGCTGGACCAGTGGCCAGAGCAGGTGCGCACCATGCAGCGCAACTGGATTGGCCGCTCCGAAGGGGTGGATCTGGATTTCACACTCCCTGACGGCAGCGCACTGAGTGTCTATACCACCCGCCCGGACACGCTGATGGGCGTCACCTATCTGGCAGTAGCCCTGCAACATCCACTGGCCAGAACAGCGGCCCGGGACAACCCCGCGCTCGCCGCGTTCATCGAGTCGCAGGGTAACGTCAAGATGGCCGAAGCCGATATGGCTACAATGGAAAAACTGGGTGTGGCGACAGGCCTCACTGCCACTCATCCGCTTACCGGCAAGCAGATACCTGTGTGGGTCGCCAATTTCGTGCTGCACAGCTATGGCTCGGGCGCCGTTATGTCTGTGCCTGGTCACGACCAGCGCGACTGGGAATTTGCCACTCGGTATCACCTCCCTATTGTGCAAGTCATCGCACCGGCAGGTGACGAAGCCTGCGACCTCAGCCAGGCGGCCTTCACGGAAAAAGGTGTACTGATCAACTCCGGCGAATTCGATGGCCTGAATTTTCAACAGGCGTTTGCGGCTATCGCTGATCGACTGGAGGCTGCAGGCCAAGGCAAGCGCACTGTGAACTACCGCCTGCGCGACTGGGGTGTCTCGCGCCAGCGCTATTGGGGCGCGCCGATTCCCATTATCAACTGCGATGAGTGCGGCGCGGTGCCAGTGCCCGCCGCAGACCTGCCGGTCATCCTGCCCACCGATGTTGCCTTTGAGGGTCTGGGCTCTCCCCTCAAAAAAATGCCGGAGTTCTATGAGACCACCTGTCCGCGTTGTGGCGCAGGCGCAACCCGGGAAACAGACACCTTCGATACCTTCATGGAATCGTCCTGGTACTACGCGCGCTACGGTTGCGCCCATAATGACCAGGCCATGCTGGACAGTGAGGCAGACTACTGGACGCCGGTGGATCAGTACGTGGGCGGTATCGAACACGCCATCCTGCACCTGCTGTACTCGCGTTTCTTTCACAAGCTGCTGCGGGACGAGGGACTGGTGAGTTCCGATGAGCCCTTCATCCGCCTGCTGACCCAGGGCATGGTGCTTAAAGACGGCGCCAAAATGTCCAAGTCCAAAGGTAACACCGTGGACCCACAAGCGCTGATCGACAGTTACGGTGCTGATACGGTGCGCCTGTTCAGCATGTTCGCCGCGCCCCCGGAGCAATCTCTGGAGTGGTCCGACTCTGGCGTGGAGGGGGCCAACCGTTTTCTCAAACGCCTGTGGAAAATGGCCGCCAATCACACTGCAGCGGGGCCCGCCCCGGCACTGGACGTGACCGCCCTGAACGAGCCGCAAAAAAATATCCGCCGCAAAGTGCATGAGACCATCGCCAAGGTCAGCGATGACTACGGTCGCCGGCAGACCTTCAATACCGCTATCGCCGCGATCATGGAACTGTGCAACGAGTTGGGCAATCTGGATAGCGCTGCATCCAGTCGCGCTGTGATGGACGAAGCCCTGCACGCCATCGTATTGATGCTCAATCCCATCGTGCCGCATGTATGCCATGCCGTGTGGCCGACGCTGGGTGGTAAAGGCGATATTCTCAACGCCTCCTGGCCCGCCGTTGATGCCAGTGCCCTCGCCCGTGACAGCATCGAGATGGTGGTGCAGGTGAACGGCAAAGTGCGAGCCAGGATGGACGTACCCGCTGCTGCCGACCGGGACGCCATTGAAGCCCTGGCGCGTGCCCAGCAGAACGTGAGCCGATTCCTGGAAGGGGTGAACGTGCGCAAAGTGATTGTGGTGCCGGGTAAGTTAGTTAATATTGTGACTGATTCCTGATCAGGAGATTCTCCATGTACCGACGCCTCTGGCACTACACGTTGATCCTGGGCATAAGCTGCCTACTCGGTGCCTGCGGTTTTCAGCTGCGTGGCACTGGCAATAGCGGCACAGCCTTTCCAGAAACGTGGAAGAGCATGAATCTGGTCACTGGTAACCCCAACGGCGAATTCAGCCGGGACGTCACCGCCCTGTTTGCGGCCAACGGTGTACAGTGGACAGACAGCACTAGCGCCAAGTTCAGCCTGGTGCTGAGTCCTGAGAGCGTCAATCAACGCAATATTTCTCTCAACTCCGAGGCCCGCGTCGCTGAAATCGAACTCTCTATGAGCTCACAATTTACGGTGCTCGATGCCAGCAGTGCCGAGGTAATGCCACTGACCACTGTGTCTGTCATCAAACAGATGGAGAACGACCCCCGCAATGTGGTCGGCAAGGACGGGGAAATGCGGCTGATCCAGGCCGAGATGCGCACCGAACTGGCCGAGCAGATCATGCGTCGCATCGGTTTCTTCGCGGCCAGTCGCCAGTCCCAATCCACTAGTCCGTAATGCGCCTCTATCCCGAGAAACTGGCCGGTCAGCTGCAGCAAAAACTTCTTCCGGTCTATCTGGTCAGTGGCGACGAGCCACTATTAGTGCAGGAGTGCTGTGACCAGATCCGCCATAAAGCCCGGGAGCAGGGTTGTCGCGAGCGTGAGCTTATCGAGGGCGGCAGTGCCAGTTTCAACTGGCAGGATCTCTTGCATAGCGCCGCCAGCATGTCCCTGTTTGCCGATCGTCGGCTGATCGAACTGCGTCTACCCAACGGCAAGCCAGGCGCGGATGGCAGCAGTGCGCTGTGCGAATACCTGGAGATTGCCAGCGGTGACGACGTGCTGCTGATGGTCTGTGGCAAAATTGACAAACAGTCGACCAACAGCAAATGGTACAAAGCGCTGGACAAGGTCGGTGCCACGATTCAGGTCTGGCCGGTAGACGCCAAGAATCTACCCCGCTGGCTGCAACAAAGAGTGCGCGCCGCCGGGATGAGTATCGACAACGATGCGCTGCAATTATTGTGCGATCGAGTAGAAGGCAATTTGCTGGCTGCAGTGCAGGAAGTTGAAAAGCTGAAACTGCTGGCGTCGGACGCTACGATTACCCTGCAAACTGTCACCGCAGCGGTATCCGACAATGCCCGCTACAACCTGTTCGACATGACCGATAACGCCTTGCAGGGCAACGCCAGTGTCAGCCTGCGCATGCTGCACGGACTGCGCGCGGAGGGCTCTGAGCCGCCAGTGGTACTGTGGAACCTGGCCCGTGAAATTCGCACTCTGTACGAGGCGCAACTGGATTGCGACAAAGGCCAGAGCACACAGCAGTCACTAACCGCCCGGCGCGTGTGGCCAAACCGCATGCCCTTCATGCAGGCCGCCCTGGCGCGCCACGACACCCAATCCCTGTCTCTGTTGCTGGAGCAGGCCGCTGTGGTGGATGGCAGTATCAAGGGCTTCGCCGACGGCAAGCCCTGGGATAATCTCGAACGTCTGGTGCTGGGGCTCTGTCGCATACAGCACTAGCTGATACGGGCTCGGCCGTCGGGTGTGCAAATCGCCCGCTTCCCCGATACTCGCGGACAATTTGCACACCCGACACCCGACCCCTCGTTCCGTCTTATCAATCGGCCCAATGATTCAGTAATTCACAACTTGCATTCTGTCTCTTTCAATAATACTGTACATATATACAGTATATTTCCGTGAGGCAAAAAGGCATGAATATGAATGAGATGCTGGAACAGGTCACCCGGCGCAACGATACCTGGCGCGGGCGCCAGCGCCATTTTCAGGAGCACCGTGTTTCAGCGAACAGTGCTTGCCACGGTGCCCAGGGCCTTGCCACGGGCTATGCCACGCTGGACGCACAGTTACAGCAAGGCGGCTGGCCCCTGAACAGTACCATTGAGCTGTTGAGCGACGGTTGTGGGCTGGGCGCCATGGGATTGTTCCTGCCCGCCATGGAGCGCCTCAGCGAACAGGGCCGCTGGCAGGTGTTTATCGCCCCGCCCTATATACCCTACGCCCCTCTGCTCGCGGCGCGGGGTATCGATACCCGGCAGGTTTTGCTGGTCCATCCCAAAAATCAAAAAGACCTGCTATGGGCCACTGAACAAGCCCTACGCAGCACCACCTGCAGCGCTGTTTTCAGTTGGTTGGGTGCACACGACTACCGCTACAGCGAGTTGCGCAAACTGCAATTGGCCGCCGCCGGTGGCGACAGCCTGACCGTGCTGTTTCGCCCCAACCAGGCCTGCCATAACCATGCCCCTTCCAGCCTGCGTCTGCAGATGCGCGAGTACCGCAAGGTACACATCCTCAAACAGCGTGGCGGCAACCAGTCTATTGATGTGGAGTTGCCAGCGGCGGAGGATGTGCCGCACCAACCACAACTGTGGGAATTACCGACCTGGAACAATGCACGGCAGGATGCAAAGGCATATATACTTTCTTAATCGTCGAAACCTGTAGACGGAGTCCTGCGATGAATGCACCCCTGCGCGGAAGCTGCCAATGCGGTGCCGTCACCTATGTGGTAAGTGCCGCGCCCCTGTTCACTTACGCCTGTCACTGCAGCAGGGCAATACTAACACCCGCTACAGCTGTGCCGGTTGCGGCAACATCATTTACGGTATCGGCAAGAGCAATCCCGAGTTGGCCAAACTGCAGGCCGGCACACTGCAAGACACCAGTGCGGTTAAACCGGAAGTCCATATCTGGACCTCCAAAAAGCAGCCGTGGCTTATCCTGTCCTCCCGCGTCCGCCAGTTCGAGACGCAACCCGAGGACGGGCTGGCGTTATTGCAGGCCGCCCTGGACTACCGGGCACAAGCGTAGTCGGGACCACGTGGTAGATGAGTGGCTGACTGCATACGGGGTCAGCCGGGTTGGGCGTTATTTCTCCGCAATGATATTGGTGCGGACCTGGAATTCGATGTTCTCCTGGTACATTTGGGAGAACTCTTCCAATTGCGCCGCTAAGGCCAGGTGTTGCCGACGGTTCATAACACCACAGTCCATGTAGGTTTGCGCCTGTAACAGGTACTTTTCCGACGCTAACTGCGCCCGATACATCTCCTCTTCACTGGCAACTGCGCCGTCAGGTAATACCGGTAACTCTCCCGGTCTTTGTACAGGGCAGGCGGCAGAGGCATTGAATGCCAGACCGATCAGGACTGCCATCACTAAAGCTTTCATCTGTAGATCTCCTATATGTAACCTTAAGTAACATTACCTAAGGCCATGTGTTACCACTATCTACCCATCCCCCATCGATGGCAACTCTATTTTTGTGAATTATTCATTAAAAATCAGAGGAAAATGTGCCGCAAAAAAGTGATCCGAAATGTAAACTCGCGCGCTAATTTGTCACGTATCCACGCACCAACTTGTCACATAAGGTAACAAAGTGGTGTCAATCAAGAGCATCCAGATGCCGCAAAAAGGTTTCTTTAGGGTTACTGGACAAGCATGCCCGTATCATTAATACTGTATATATGTACAGTATTAATGATACCGTGGGGATACTCACCACGCCAATGACAGGCCGCTGCTGCGCGAGAATATCGTGAGCCTGTGGCTGTGCCTGCGTTTCGACCAGCTGCCCCTGCAATGCCTGAGCCGCTGCGAACAACAGCCGGTGGTGATACTGGCCGCACAGCGTGTGCTGCGCGCCAACGACTGTGCCCATGCCCTGGGGATACGCCAGGGCATGGGCACCGCAACCGTGCGAGCACTGGCCGGAACAGAGCCGGTGCGCCTGCTGGCGCGGGATGAGCCGGCCGAGCAACGCTGCCTGCAACAATTATGCTGCTGGGCCTATAGCATCACTCCTACTCTTTACAGCTGGCAGGCGAACTGCCTGCAACTGGAAATCGGCGGCTGCCTGAGCCTGTTCCGCGGACTGGATGCCCTGCTGCGGGAGGTGGCCAGTGGTATCGGTAGTCGCGGCTACAGTGTGCGCCACGGACTGGCATCGACACCCAAGGCGGCCTGGTTACTGTCTTTTGCTAACCGCGACACCGCGATGGATATCCAGCAGCCACTGGCAGAGCGGCTCAGTCCCCTGCCCCTGAACCTGCTGGAGGAATTCGCTACCACCGTGGACTCCCTGCGCCGGGCTGGACTACATACTCTGGGCGATCTGCTGGTGTTGCCACCTGCGGCACTGGGCCGACGCTGCGGCAGGGCATTCACGCTCTTTCTGCAACAGCTACTGGGACAGCGGGAGGACTTGCAGGTGGATTACCGGCCGCCCGCGACCTTCAGCGATGAATACTGCTTTGGCTACGAGGTAAAAACCAACGACGAATTGCTGCCTGCAGTACAACACCTGTTGCAGTCGCTGTGCCGCTTCCTGCGCAACACCCAGCTACAGACCAGCGAAATCAACTGGCAGCTGGTTGGTATGAATCACCAACTGCAAGAGGTGTGCGTGCGCAGTGCCAGCAGCCACAGCGACTGGAAGAGCTGGTACCAACTCAGCAGCATACGTTTTGAGCGCCTGCAACTGGGAAGCAGCGTGGAAGGTCTGGCGCTGAACTGCCAACAGCTGCGTCCCGCACAGCAGGACAGCATCGACCTGTTCAGTCCGGGCAACCAGCGCGAGCCTCTGGCCAGCCTGCTGGACAGGCTGCGCAACCGCCTGGGTTTACAGGCGATTGAAAAAGTCGGCTGTCGGGACGAACACCTGCCGGAGTTTGCGCTGTTGGTGGGCAGCGACCAGCACGGAGACGAGCACAGCAGCAGAACGCACTGCGCCCAGCGCCCTTTCTGGTTGATGCCTCAACCAAAGGCCCTGCGCCAACACGGCCAGCAGCTGTACTGGAACGGCGCCCTGACTCTGGTGTACGGGCCGGAGCGCATCGAAGACAACTGGTGGCAAGACGCGGTGAGCCGCGACTATTACATCGCAGCCGATGGCAGCGGCCAGCACTACTGGGTGTTTCGAAACCGCCTCACCGGACAATGGTATATCCACGGGGTGTTTGCCTGAGCGCGAACACCGCTTACCGCGCCATCACTCGAACAGCACGACTTCCTCAAAACGCGGCAGCGTATTAAAGCGCAGCGCGGGATTTGCGGCAGCCTTGTGGCGCAGAAACGCCAGGGTACTTTCCCGATCATTGGAGAGGAAGGACATGGCTTTCACTTGCCCGCTGAACGGCCCCTGTACAGGGGCCGTGAGACTGTCAAAATGGATAGGAATAATCCGTGAGGGGGCGACCGCCGTCACTGTCTCACGCCAAAAATTCTCCATGTAAGCGGCAGTCTGCGAACCCAGGCCACCGACACCCAGAAACACGGTATCAGCGGAAAAATCCTGCAAGGCCCCTTCTACATACCCCGCACTGCCCACAATCAGCCAACTGCCCTTCGGGTGACTCACATGCAGCACATACGGCGTACCCACGCGGTAGTCAAAGACGCGCACCGGTGGCACCAGAGGCTCACTGATCAGCGGATCACCCAGCGCCCGCTGGCGCATCGCAGGATCGGGAAACTCAAAATGCCGTGACTCAATGGGCGTAATCACAAACTGCCCCAGGTACACCGGCTGGCGATCAACCAGCACTTGTATCTGCGCCTCGGGCAAACCCCAGCCGCGAGCAATATTGGCGGTGGATTCCGAGCCCAGCAGGAGCGCTCCGGTGCGCCTGGCCACCTCAGGTGCATCCATGGCGTGGTCATAATGCGAATGCACTGGCAACACCGCCGCCAGTTTTTCAACATGATTGGCCGCCAACCCCTGCTCAATGGTCTGCAAGTCAGGGCCAATTTTACCGAGCAACAGGCGCAGCGGTCCGGGGCGAGTGAACCACCCGTCAGTCATCCACTGCGTTTCACCATCGCTGAACAGCAGAGTCGCGGTACCGCTAAAGCGCACTGTCACAGCACCAGGGGGAATATGTTCACTGCCGCTTACTGCCCAGCCCGGGTCTACCGGTGGATCTTCATACACTGACAGGGCATACGCCAGAAACAGGCCCGATAAAAGTACAAACAAAACGAACAGGTACCACAATGCGCGAGGTAGTTTCACATTACATTCCTCTATGTAGAGCCATCAACTATACAAGAAGCCATCAGCCACCCAACTGCTCCAGCACAGACAAGGCATCGACGGCCCGTTCCGCGGGAACAAAAATGTGATCGTGGTAGTGGGCCGCGACAACATTGGCACTGATACCCGCAGCGGCCAGCGCGCCCGCTACAGCAGCGGTCAAGCCCACGGCGTCGAGGCTGGAATGCACGGTGAGCGTAATGCAGCTGAATACCGTATCGTAAACAAAACCTGACTCGTCCGCATTTTCCCTGGGAAGAATAAGAGTGAGTCCCTCGCTCTCCTGGAACGATGCCAGCGGTGCCAACTGCGCATGGTCACCATAGCGAGCATTCTGCAGGCTGCAAAATACAAACTCACCCTTCATCAGCTGAGGTGCCATTACTGAAAGTAAACAAGCCAAATCAGTTGCACTGTTCATTTGTCCCTGACGCCAGGAGAACACCGAACATCGGCGCGAGGTAGCGCACTACCTTGCAAACTGGGTCGGCTTTTCGATTTCATAAATCGCCTCGGCGATATTTTCCAGGCGGCTTTCCAGAATCGCCTGGGCATCGTACAGGCCGCGATTGTAAAAGTAAGGGCCGATTTCCTCGGCAAAGAAATCCAACAGGAAACCGGCATCGAACTGCCCGACGTCCTGATCGAGTTCTTCGCGCAAATACAGCTGTATCTTGCGACAGATGATCTCTCGTTCTTCACGCGTAAAGCTGATCTCTGACATCAGTGCGACCTATAGTATTCCGGTATCTTTATCGTTCAGGCTTTTTGTATTCTTCTCAAACCAGTAGTCCTGAATACCAGCTTCACCGTGATTGTCCGCCCATTTGGTCAGCGTGGGCCGTTCGCCCTTTAGCTGGTAATAGGGCACGGCGTAGCCACAGGAGGTCTGCACCAAATCCAGGTCCAGCAGGAAGATCTGACGGGCTCCCGTATACGCAGGAAATAACTCGTACAATTCACTCCAGCGCTCGTCACGCGGGTGAATTGCAGTGGCCTGGCCGTACAGGCGCATGATCAACGGCTGCTTGTCGAAGGAGCAGAACATGATTGTCATGCGGCTATTTTCCATGACGTGGGCCGCCGTCTCATTGCCACTGCCGGTCAGGTTCAACCAGGCGACGGAGGTATCGTCAATAATGCGAAAACTGTCCATGCCCTTGGGCGACACATTGACATAGCCCTGCGCTCCCGCCGTACCCACGAAGTACATGTGCTGCGCCTTGATAAACGCGATGTGCTTATCGTCAAGCTTTTCGAATCGTTCCGCCACGGTTACCTCCCTCTCAATTATGCGGTGCTACCTGGGTAGCATCGCGCGATTCAATCCTCGGCATCAACGTAAACCGCTTCCGAAAATCGCGGTGAACAAATCGCCAGGAATACCAGGTCATCCGCACCCGTGTTCCTGATGCGCTGCCGCGCCTCGGGAGGGATAATCACTACAGCGCCGGCAGTCACCCGCTGTGCGGGCAGGTCGTCGATCTCCACCACACCCACACCCTGCAGCACTACGTAGCGCTCGCTTGTCCCGCGTAGATAATGCCACCGGGTCGTCCTGCCCGGTTCCAGACGCGCGCGGGCAATCGAGACATCGGGATCATCAGCAGAGTTTGACAGCTCCGTGATAAAACACCCTTCGGCGAAAAAATACTCGGTCGCCGCGTCATTAGCTTTTATGCAGGCCTTCATCACATTGTCCATCAGTACTGAATGATGGGTACTTTACCCAACCAGGTGTCATCGTCCAGCATCATCACCATGGCGTGAGCGCAATCGGCGAAGGAAATACTGGATAGGCCACTGAACGCGTTATAGCCCAATCGGTATTTGCCTGTCTTCTCCCCGGATTTCATTTGCAGCGGGCGCACGCCAATCCAGCACACATCGGTATTGTCATCCAGCAGGCGTAACTGGTGTTCTTTATCGGTATGCCGATGCTTGAGGAAGGTTTCTGAAAACCAGCGCACAAAGCGGGCGCCAAAAGTAATCACGTCCTCCGGACGGAAATTGCTGCCGCCGCCGCACCATACCAGTCGCGGTATCTGCTCCCTGCGCATGACAGCAAGGATATGGCGAGTGACATCGGTACACAGGTCCGCTGGCGAGGTCTTTTCATCGACGCCAATGGCGAATAGCACTGCGTCCGTACCCGGCGGCAGTGCCCTGGACACATCATCAAAGACCAATCCATCGCCCTTGATCACCGTAATACGTTGCCGCAGCGCTTCCGGTAGTTTGTCCGGACTGCGCACCAATACGGTCACGTCATGACCGGCCTGCAGGCATTGCTCCAGACACTCCCTGCCCAGACTGCCGGTGGCGCCAAACAGGGTCACTTTCATACCGCAGTCCCAGAAATATATTTCAGCAGCGCCGCGCCAGCGAGGCAGAGGATTCCCACAAAATCAACCAGCATGACTTTATGCAGTGATGCGTTGTAATCCCCGACTTGCCACATAAAAAACACATAGCCGATCATTGCCACCGCCGCCATCACCATCGCCGGCGTTTGGTAGCCGGGCACAAAAACGGCGTAAAGAATAAAACCACCGACAATGCCAAACAACAGGGCCCGGTGTCGCATCAATATCACCAGATCGTTGCTGTCCAGCTCGATGGCATATGCCTGCGACAGCCTGGTCGCCGATACGACACCGAGCACCGGCAGGACGTTGATCACTCCTACTACAAACAACAGAATCGATGCAGTCTTATCCAATGACGTCTCTCCCCCGTAATCAGCTGCGTGCGCCACGCACAAGTACGCGTGCAATATGGCTTCTGTCGGTAGGCTTAAGCCCGTTCACACCTGCGGAGTCGTAGCGCTCCACCAGCTGAAAATCATTCAGGTCTTCCATCAGCTCCAGGCCAAGGTGGCGAATATCATTGGCCAGGTGCGCCGGGTGAAAACCGGAGACAAAAGGCTCGCCCACTGATTTCACCGTCTGCTCCAGTTCCTCGAATAAGGCAGCCTCTGCTGCTCCCTGTGGCTCGAACAGCTTCTGATCAATGTAACTGAATACCAACTCACTCCCCGGGGCACTGCAATCAACGATACTCTTGAGTGCCGCCATATTCGCGACGCGAGTGAGGTACATGGTAACCCCCAACCAGGAAAAGAACGTCGGTGCCGATGTGCTGAAGGCCGTTTTCGACAGCGCAGCATCCAGCCCCTCCTTAGCAAGATCTGCCGCCACGAAATACACGCCGGCTTCGACGGCGATACCGCATTCGGCGATACGTTGTTTCTTTAATGCCTGCGTCGCGGGGTGATCGACCTCAAACACCTGCAGGTCTTTTGCCTGAGCGGGTCTGCGCAGTGCGTAACTGTCAAATCCCGCTCCTATGAGCACATATTGCCGGACGCCTCTGGCCAGCGCCTCGCTCAGTGCATCCTCGGTGTAGCGCGAGCGCGTTATCACATTGGTATAGGCGGGGCTGGCGCGTAAAAAATCATCGGTAATAGTTTCCAGTGCGTCCTCTGAATTTTCGCTGGTGCTAGCGCTGTTCGACTGCGCACCAGGAGGACTGAAAGATGCGACGAGCAATGTTGCCGGGACCAGGCGATCGCCCCATGGATCATACAGAATTGGCTGCGGGTCGCGCCGGGTATGTATGGCGCGCATACGGGAGGTCGCCAATGAGGTTGTGCTTGCCACTTGATCTTCCATTGCGCATTTCCCGCGTTAAGCTGTAATCGCGATTTGTATTAAGCCAGCCCGTCGTAAACCATGGTAGGCGTGCCATGCGAGTATAGTTCAAGTGCCGCCCAATCGGGATCAACAAATTGCTGCGCGTGGCACTGACCGCGCTTGAGCACAATGCCTCAAGCTGCTAGTGTCAGGCGTTGCCTCAAACAGCCGATGAGCTGTCTTACACCACATTGCGATGCCCGGTCAGGAGATATCTGATGCTCAACCTACGTACATGTCGAAATGCCCTGCTGCTTACCCCGCTGTGTGTTGTGCTGTTGGCCTGCCAGGGTGAATCCAACGAAAATGCGCAAGGCGCCCAAGGCACGCCGACCACCGCGATCACTGAAGGCGCACAGGGAAATTCATCCGCGACAGCCAGTACCATCAGTGCCAATGCCAGGCTCAGCGCAGAGTTGAATCTCGACGATCAACAAGACTTCAAAGACGCCACGCGCGGCCTGATTGCTGCACCGCCATCGCTACAGATCGCGGGTCCCGGCAACTCTACCGTCTGGGATATGCCATCATTCGACTTTATAAAAGGTCCGGCCCCGGACACTGTGAATCCCAGCCTGTGGCGCCAGGCAACACTTAACAATACTCATGGCCTGTTCAAGGTCACCGACGGTGTCTACCAACTGCGCGGCTTTGATATTTCCAACATGAGCTTGATCGAAGGAAAAACAGGCTGGATCGTGGTGGACCCGCTGACCACCAAGGAAACTGCCGCTGCTGCGATTGCATTTGCCAGAGAACACCTTGGGGACAAGCCGGTGTCCGCGATCATCTTCACCCATTCCCACATCGACCACTTTGGCGGGGTACTGTCCGTACTGGGTGCAGGAGACAACACCGAAATTGTGGCCCCTGTAGGATTTATGGAAGAAGCGACCAGCGAGAATATTATTGCCGGTACCACCATGATTCGACGCTCCATGTTTATGTACGGCAGCCAGCTCGAACGCTCGGCCCGCGGCCATATCGACTCCGGTCTTGGCAAGAATCCCCCCATCGGCAGTCCCAGCATCGCTGCGCCGACGCGTACGATTACCACGACTGGAGAGACACTCACCATCGACGGCGTGGACTTCATCTTCCAGAATGCGCCCGGATCAGAAGCGCCTGCTGAGCTGACGTTTTACCTGCCGCAGCACAAAGCGTTCTGCGGCGCCGAGGTGGTGTCACACACTATGCATAACCTGTACACCCTGCGCGGCGCCCAGGTACGCGATGCGCGCAAGTGGAGCCACTACATCGACGAAGCCATGGGTTTGTTTCCCGATACCGAGGTGTACTTCGCCAGCCATCACTGGCCGATATGGGGTAACGAGGCCATCATGGATTTTCTGAAAAAGCAGCGCGACGGCTACCGATTCATACACGACCAGACCTTGCGGTTGGCAGCGCAGGGCTACACGCCGAAGGAGATTGCAGAACAACTGGAGATGCCCACATCGCTGCGCAGCAGTTTTGCCAATCGCGGCTATTACGGTACGTTGAAGCACAACGCCAAGGCGGTCTACCAAAAGTATTTCGGCTGGTACGACGGCAACCCAGCCAACCTTGATCCACTGCCACCGGCTGAGGCCGCACAGCGTTATGTTGCCATGATGGGTGGTGCCGATGTGATCCTGAGCAAGGCGCAAGCAGACTTCGACAAGGGCGAGTACCGCTGGGTGGCGGAATTGCTCAATCACCTGGTGTTCGCCCAGCCCGACAATACGGCGGCCAAAGCGCTGTTGGCACAGACCTATGACCAGCTGGCCTATCAGGCCGAGTCAGCACCGTGGCGTGATGTCTATCTCACCGGCGCGCTGGAACTGCGCCAAGGGGCACCCAAAAAGGGTCTTGGTATCGCCAATGCGGGTGACCTCATCGCAGCTACACCTGTCGATAAATTCTTTGAGTTGATGGCGGTGATGCTCAACGGCGCCAAAGCCGATGGCAAAACCTTCACCCTCAATATTGAATTTACCGATCTTGATGAGGTGCACATCCTGCAGCTGGAAAATTCCGTGCTGCATCATCGCACAGGAAACGCTGCCACTACTGCGGATGCAACGATCCGCATCACCCATCCGCTGTTTGTAAATATGCTGACCGGTAACGCCGGTATTCGCGAGATACTCTTTTCGGATGATGTCTCCGTTGCAGGCAGCAAGTTAGACCTGCTGAAATTTTTCGCGCTGCTGGATCGGCCAAACGAAACCTTCAATATTGTAACGCCCTAGCGAAGTATCGCCGGGGTCTCACCTGCTCGGCCCGTTAGGTCGGCCTACCAGTAAATATCCCCGACAAAGCCGGGAGCTTTAGTGTGTGAGCCGCTCGGCTATTACGCAGCCTTACGGCTCCTTGAGCCCTCTGAAGGGGGCGTTTCATTCAAACCAATGACAACTGCGCTAGCCGTCGATGGATCACGATTGGAGGCTTCGTTGCGGCAAGTGGCAGTGGTCATGCCCCGCTTGCTCAAACTGCTGAGATATTCGCCGCAGAGCATGACCACTGCCACTCGCCTTTATCGCACGTTCGTCACAATTGTCGAGTTCACTCCATCAGAGTCCCTCCGGGGATAAGGCCTGAAGAGCGAATATCCCAGCCTTCTGAGCGATCAGGCCTTATCCCCGGAGGGACGGTTGGTGCGCGCCACTACCTATAGACATCGGGTGTGAATCAAACAGTTCACGGCTCACGCGCGGGAGTTAGCAGGGGACTTCCGAAATTTTCAAACCCTGAGGGCCTCCCCGGCAAAGCCGGGGGTCTCCCTTTGTACTAGAACTCCTCCATACCAACATACCTGGGCTCCGACCTGATTCTCTGTATCCATGCCTGTATACCGGGATACCCCGCCAGCTCGAAACCACCTTCGTGGGCGACATGGGTGTAGCCATACAGTGAAATATCCGCAACCGACAGGTGAGAGCCTACCAGATAGGGATGTAGCGATAAGCGCGACTCCATCACGGCCAATGCTTTATGGCCACCTGCTTGCTTGCCCTGATACTCATCCTTACGGTCGTCTGGTAGTCCGAGGTATTTGGCGATAAAACGCGCCACCGCAATGTAAGGTTCGTGACTGTACTGCTCGAAGAACTGCCACTGCAGGACTTGTGCTCGCAGGAAACTGTCCTGCGGCAAAAAAGCCGTATCGGTCGCCAGATAGTTGAGAATAGCGTTTGACTCCCATAACATTCGACCGTCGTCCAATTCCAGCAGCGGTATTTTTCCATTGGGATTTTTGGCAAGGAAATTCACGGTTCTGGTTTCGCCAGCCATTACGTCGACGGGGACCCACTCATGCTTGATACCGACCAGCGCTGCCAGCAGTTTGATCTTGTAACAGTTGCCTGATCGTATGTCGCCGTAAACTCGCATGCGCTATCCTCTGGTATATAGCTGACTACTTTTGCACTTTAGTGTGTCGTCGACTTGTTGCGCAACAGGCCATAGAGCGTAAGAAGCAACGCTATCATTATGGTTACACCACACAACATGAGTGCGCCCGACACAATCGGGCTGTCGGTGCCATGCGGCGGCGGAAACTTTTCGTTCAGTGTGGGCATCAGTGGCGAGGTGGCGCCAATGAACGCGGCCGCCACACCCGCCGCACCGTTTGACCAGGTGCCAACTTGTAATGTCGCAAACCACACTTTCAAGGCTGATGCGCTCAGATGCAATTCATTGACAAGCAATCCCAGCACGATCATAAGCACGCCATTAGCGGTGAACTCGATGTGTGCCATAACGATGCCGCGAAACCATTGCACGGCAGAGGGCGGGATGAAGCCAATCATGCAGCCCACGGTGATCTGCAGGACGCCCAGGATCAATGTCCAGCGCCGGATAGTACTTTTTAATTCTTGCAATTCACTGCTCATACCTGAGTGATCTCCCTATAGCTAGACGGCAGGTTGAGTGCCTGGGCCACCAGAGTTTCGACAGCTACGTTTGCCTTGCCGTTTTCCGAAGGGGCGCAGACTCGTACTTTCAGCCTATCACCCAGCCAGCCAGTAACTTCTGAACGGGACGCGCCGGGCACGACCTTCAATTTGAACCGTGTTAAGAAATCAGGATTAACCGACAAATGTGACTGCCTCTATACGGTTACCATCAAAATCCTGGATGAATGCGGCATAATAATTATCGCTGTACTGCTTGCGAATTCCTGGCTCGCCATAGGAAGCACCGCCACTGGACAGTGCTTGCCTATGAAATTGATCGACCTGCTCTACAGACGATGCCCGCAGACATATGTGGAAGCCATCCGCAACGCTGCCTGAAGCGTGCGACAACCTTTCATTGAGCCACAATTCTGGGTACTTCTTGCCAAAACCAACTGTGCTTTCTTCTACTACCAATAACTTGTGACCTAGCTGGGACAAAACCGCGCTATAAAACTGAGAGCTTTTGGCGAGATCCCTGACCGGAATTGAAATATGGTCAATCATAATTCCCTCTCAGCTTCCTTAGTGCGTATTCAGTTCGGACACGTTTTTTTCCAATTTTGTCCGTCAAATGGCTTGATGCTGTAGTTCATATCTTCCGCATCATCCAGTGCCAAAGTTATAGGCCCTGCACGTCTTTACGCGGACTAAGCGTTAGATTTTTTAACTGCTTATCATGTACACCTGATAGTAGCAGCAATGAGGATACTGCTCCCAACAGTGCCAGCGCCATATCGGATTGCGTGTCCCACACATAGCCCTGTGTGCCCAGGAATGCCTCTGCATCCTCCCCAACTGCCAGCGCGGTCCACCATTCAACCAGTTCATAGAACGCACTGAACGCGAGGCATAGGGAAATTATGAACAGAACACGCCATGCCTTACCGTTAACAACGTGCTTGCGAATCAATATCTCCCGGGCCAGCAATGCAGGCATGAAACCCTGGAAGAAATGTCCCAACTTGTCGTAGTTATTTCGTTCGGACCCAAACAAGTTATTGAAAAAGGGCACTTCGGCGTAGGTATAGTGCCCACCGATCATAAGAATAATGCAGTGAGCCAAAATCAGCAGGTATAAAATCATTGTCAGCCTGAAGCTGCTATAGGTAACAGCTAACAGTATCAACCCCACCAGGGCTGGAGCGACTTCGAGAAACCAGGTGAATGGATCTTTTGGATATACTCCGGACCAGATCAACACCCCAAAAAAAGCCGCCAGCCAAAGATATTTAATGTTCCGTTCCTCGGGTGCTGTCAGACGGAGCCAGGGCAGCCAACACTTAAGGCGTATACCAGATCGGTGAACTCCAGGCACGTTCCTGCAGGGTGGCCGGCACCTTGGTCAGCGGTGCCATCTTCTGTTGCACCGCGTCATAGGTATTCCAGCGCGGGGTCGGAATTTCCAGGACACGGGCATAGTAGAAAGCGCTCTCATCCGGCTTGAAATCGGGGTCGGTCCAGCCAGTGGCCAGTTGCTCGGCGCCAATCGCGTCCGTGTAGGTCGCCGTCTTCAAATCCACACTGTTACCGACCGCAGGTAGCTTACCATCCGCGCCAATCTTACGGTCGCCTGACCAGGCGACATCGAAGATTTTCTCGTGCTGCTTGCCAGCCGCGTCGAGCCAGCCCTTGACGATCTGGACACGGTCAAGATTGCCGCTCTTGGCATCCTTGAGCGCCATCACCAGGAAGGTCGGTGCTTTACCAGTCCCCGCTTTCAAGTCGCCGCCCATCGGCACACCTTTGGTGTAGGCTAACTTCACGAAATCGATCTTCGTCACGTCCTCAGGGGCATAATCGAAACTGCCGAAGAAACGGACTTTGATCATTGGGCCGGAGGTTGCAAACGTCTCTTTGCGCTGCATCGCATCCCAGATTGCCTCGCGGGTATTCTCTGGCGCCCACACTCCGGCCAGGCCACCCGAGCTGAATTCCTGGATTTGCTGGATCTGACCCACTGGCGCACCGGGAATGCCGGTCAACCGCTCTTTGGCATTATTTTCAAACGCAAACTTGCCGGTGAAGTTGAATTCCTCGTTGCTGGCCGCGGCATTATGTGTGTCGGTATCACCGACAAAGCCGTACTTGAACGGGTTGCCGGCGCCACCTGCGGCTTGGCTCATACCGTCGAGCAGTGCCTGGCGTACGAAGCTGCCCTTGCGCTGAGTCGGCCGTTCGTAGTCCGCCGACAGTGTATAGTCCCACTGCTCGAAGCCGGCGAACTCATCGGTCGGCGACAGGTCGGGATGGGTTTCCGAGGTGCCCTTGATCTGGGTGATCTCATACAGCGGTTCATTGGCGGCGCGAGTCTTGTTGTAGGCCGCATCGATGGGCTTGCCGTCGAACTTCGTGAGTTCGAACATGCGGCCGTCGCTGGCATTGCCGTTGTGCGGAATGGCAAACAGCGTCGAACCCTTGACGCGTTGATCGTCCATCCACTTCCACAAAACCTCCGGATCATCAGAATCCAGTGCAGAAAGTACGAGATCGGGCAAATGTTTGGTATCGCGAAAGACCACGACGCGGTGGAGGTTGCGCTTCTGTGGGTTCGAGGTCCATTCAAAGCCAGCAAAAGTGGTGAACTTGCCCGGCGTGTAGTTGGCATCGGCCGCCTTGACGATCTCGGCCCAAACAGTGCCCGCCAGCACGGGATCGCTCAACTGTGGGTCGCGCTTGCCCTCGCTCATGTCACGCAGGATACCGGCAAAGGTCTGTATTCGAACATTGGTATCGGGCGACGTCACGCCCTTGGCCAGTTCCGTCTTGCTCAGCGGGCTGTCGGGGTTTGCCATCTGGTTGAACACCCCCATGTACTCCGCATGGTCGGCCACCATGTAGAAATCCAGAGGCGTTTTGATCTGCATATCCGGGCCACCGCTGCCGGTGATGGGCTTGCCCTGCGCCCAGGCATAGGCATCCATCGGTGTGGTCTTGGAGCCGTTGGTGAACGCATCAAACGACCAACCGGTGTGGACATGGACATCGCCGAAATAGACATTGGTGTCTGTGGTTGGTGGCGATAGATCGGCAGCCTGTAAGCTTGTAATCGTCAGGGCACCGAGGAAAGTAGCGACTAGCAACTGTGACGTTATCATTTTCATTGCGTTGTTCCTGTGCTGATGATTGCTCTTTAGACTTCCAGTCTCTTTGCTGTCTCTGAACACTAGCTTACTGCCAGGAACTACGCTAGCCGCTGACTGTCGCAGGGCAATCCGTAGATCTATAGCAGCAAAACTCAACACACTGCGGAAGGCGTGCAGGTGTATTAATCTATCCACGCCTTTCTCGACGCTCAGCTATTATGGAAGCGAACACGCCTGCTGCCAGTATCGAGATTATGACCGTCAACAAGTACAAATTGAAGTGTTCTCCCAAGGCCAGTTTTAACCACTCGGCAAGCAGCATCTTCACACCCACCACCAGCAGGATCAGCGCCAGCGAGACCTTCAGGTAGCGGAATTTCTCTATCATTCCAGCGAGAGCGAAGTAGAGTGACCTCAAACCCAATATCGCGAACACATTGCTGGTGAACACCAGGAACGGGTCTGCAGTGATGGCAAAAATAGCTGGGATTGAGTCGACGGCAAAGATCAGATCAGTCGCCTCCACCATAACCAATGCCAACGCCAGCGGGGTGAGGAGCAGAGTTCCCGGCAGCGCCTTGTTCACCACCTCATCCTGCACCATGGGCGCACCGGGGACCTCACTCTCGTAGGATTGTGGTGAGCCAGCGCGAACGAAAAAGTGCTCGCCGTGATACCTGTCGGTCACCGGAAAGAAGCGCCTCATCATGCGTACGACGATACTATTGTTCGGATCGGCGTCTTCCGTGTTGAAAAAAAGCATCTTTATGGCCGTAAAAATCAGGAACGCTGCAAAGATGTAAAGAATCCAGTGGTACTGTGCAATTAACTGTGCTCCGATTCCGATCATCGTACCGCGCATGACCAAAGCCCCGATGATGCCCCAGAACAACACCCGGTGCTGATAAATTGGCGGCACCGCAAAAGAGCTAAAAATCATTGCAATCACGAAGATATTATCTACGCTGAGTGACTTCTCAACGACGTAGCCTGTAAGGTACTTCTCAGTCGCAACTGCGCCGCTGTTCGTCAGCCCATCGACCGCATCCACCACGGTGCCCAAGCCCATCCACTGGTGCTCATAGCCGAAGTACACGAAAACCGAGAACAGCAAACCCATGGAGATCCACATGGCCGACCAGCCAAGCGCCTCCCTGACGCCGATGACGTGGGATTTGCGGTGAAAGACACCCAGATCCAACGCCAGCATCAGCAGGACGAAAGTAATAAAGCCAATCCATATCCAAATCATTGCCTATCTGCCTCTCTAATTGCCTTAACCTGATCGATGATGTTACGCCGGGACAAAAAGTAGATTAGGCGGTTGCTTCCTTAGGATTGGCCCCGTATTGATTTTGTCCTGCTGACTGTCCTGCACCACAAACACCAGTTCATACTTTCTCCCTTTACTAAAAAGACAGGTGCTGGATGTTCTAGCTGTATGCATTTTGCACTACTTTAGGACTTTTGGCTCTTTTCTAGTTCCCGGACCACTTTGGAGGACGCTTCTCAAAAAATGCTCCGATGCCCTCTTTAACATCCTCCGTTTTGAGCAGCCGCTCATGGGCCGCATGACTGCGCTCCCAGCTTGCCGATTCATCACCATTTACCTGAGCATTAAAAATCGCCAATGCCTCTTTTACTGCAAGTGGCGCATTGCTGCATATTCTCTCCGCCAGCGCCAGGGCGCTGGACAATGCCTGGCCGTCTGCGGTGACGTAATTAACGAAACCTAAACGTTCGGCGCGCTCTGCTGAGAGGTTTTCTCCCGTGAGCAGTAACTCTCTGGCAATGTTCACCGGAAGATACCGACTTACTCTGAACGCCCCACCGAAATCAGGCATTAAACCCCGCTTTACTTCCGGCAGGCCAAACAGTGCCGATCTGGATGCCACCACAAGGTCGCAGCACAATACCAACTCCAGCCCACCACCCAATGCCATACCTTCAACGGCAGCAATGAGTGGTTTGGTACGATTTCTGTTGATGAGTCCAACGATGCCACCGCGCTCGGTTGGCTCACCCGGCCCAGTCGCCAGATCGGCGCCAGCGGAAAAGATGAACTCCCCGCCGGTGAGAATTGCACACCACAAGTGTGGGTTGTCCTCAAGCTCATTCAGGGCAGCATCAATGCCAAGGGTAATGTCCTCGTTGAGTGCATTGCGCTTTTCTGGTCTGGCCATTGTGATGATCAGGATTCGACCTTGAATCGTTGTTACAACTGACATAGAACGCGTCCGGATGATTTAGCCCAAGAAAGACAATTACTGTACGCGAATGGAAAGCCGTCAGTTCACTTTCGCCTACACGCCGTCACACGCTATGCGCCGATCACCTGTGGTTAGCGTGCTGCTTGCAAACCTGATTGATAAACGTCTGCCAGGTGTCATTGGGGCTCCATACCACGCGCATCGGAAAGGACGCTTCCTCATCCGCCTCACCCAGCACCAACCTACGATAAAGGTAGATAAACGCAGACACCCGCATGTTCATTGCGCAATGTACCCAAACTCTGCGACCGGCAAAGGCATTGAGCACTCCGACGAATTGGGTGAACTGCTCCGGCCTGGGATCTTCCCATACCACCGGAATGTGCGCAAAGGCCATGCCCTGCCCCGTTACCAATTCCGCTTCGCCGGGTAGGGCATTCGATGCTGTTGGCAGCGCGAGGTTGACGACTACGTCAAATCCCAGCGCAGGCAGGGAACGAATGTCACGCTCCGACAACTGCCCCGACGACCATAGCCATTCAAAAACCTGATGGGTACTCTCAGCGTCCATGTGACCTCCTGTGGATTGGGTTACTCAACCATCAATTCTCCCGAGCCGCCGAACTCGCGTGGAAAATCGCGAAACTTTGGCAGCCCGTCGCGCATGGGTAATACCGTCTCTGCGTAGTTCACATGAAGGCTTGGGGCAAATTTCAGAGTCGGTAGGATCGCGGCACAGACGTCGAATATCCCTAACGTAGGATGACTGATCATTAAATGACCGCCACATTGGGCGCAGTACTGCCGGTGACTGATACTTTGCGGGGACTTATGGAATGTGTGGATATGCTGGACGCCAGTTGTCGCCTTGACCGATTCAGAGCTCCACAGCGTGGAGGCGTGAACCGGACTTGCTGACCAGGAGCGGCACGACTGGCAATGACAGTAGCTCATTGCTACTGGACTGCCTGAAACCTCAACGTGCACCGCCCCGCAGAAGCACTGTCCCTTGTATATTGGTGACATGTATTCTCCTCGAGTGAGCGTATCAAGATAGCACACCACGCGCGCGTTACTGTGCACCATCACCACGCACCGCGAGTTACGCTGCGCGCCTGACCGCCTCCAACTGTATTAACTTGCGACCACGGTAGGGGTTCCTATTGACCACGATTTCCGCGATTTGCACGATCCAGGTGGAACGCATAGAACACCACGAAAAGGATGTAAAGCAGAGTACCAGCCAATATATTAGTCTGGGGAATATTCATGGTTAGCTTTATGTAGACTAGCAACACGAGGAGCACTACGAGCGCGTAGACCTGAAATACCGCAGCCTTCGCCGTATAAAAAAATACGTATCTTCGCGGCATATAAGGCCTCTAATTCGCCAAGCTGCAAAAATTTAGCTGCATCGTTAACTTTCTCGATTAAAGGCCATAGTCACCCGGGATTACCGAATAGCATTTCGCGGGACTGGACAACCCATTCAGTATCAGCTTGTTTCTAAAAATCCCCTCATACACACCTCCAAGTTTTGATGCAACGACATTGCTTGGGTGATTATCAATGGGGACCTGAATTTCAAGTCGCTGAAAACCGAGCCTTTCAAAAGCAAACTGAATAGCAAGTTTGCTAGCCGCAGTGCACACACCCTGGTTAAGCACCGCCCTGCGCACCCAATAGCCCAAGTTGCCTACTTTATGATGCGTCACTTGGTTGATACCGACAGAGCCAAGGAATGAGGCATTTTCAGTGTCTTCAATGATAAAGCGGTAATCGGTCCCGGCAGCCCAGGATTTTACGGCGCCTGCTGTCCATTGCCGGGCATCATCGATGCCATATTCCGGGGTACACCACGGCAGCCATGCGGATACATGCTCGACGGATTCCAGTACCGCCTGGTGAAAGGCTTCTGCATCACATGCATTGAAACACCGTATGCCAATTTTCATGATTATTTCGTGTCTGCTCGACCCACAAATTTACGCTCTTCGACATTAATCCTAACCTTATCCCCGGTGGAAATGTACTCTGGGACTTGTACCGTTAAGCCAGTTGACAGTATCGCAGGCTTCGTCCTCGACGTTGCAGAACCTCCTTTGATAGAAGGATCTGTTTCAGCGACGTCAAGCTCCACGATGGACGGCAGATCAAGCGCGACTGGCACATCGTTCACGATGATTACATGGACACCCTCTGTTGTCTCATTAATGAAAAGAATCTCGTCGGCAATGGATTCCCCATTCAGGTTGTATGGCGTGAAGTCTTCTGTATCCATAAAGACATATTCATTGCCGTCAATGTAGGAAAACATGGCGGACTTGCGGACGAGATCTGCAAGATTCAACATGTCTGAGTCCTTAAAGGTCTCGTCGATTTTGCTGCCGCTGACAACGTCATACATGCGCATGCGGTAGAGGCTACCGCCTGCACGGCCTTGCGGCACGGAACGTTCGATGTCGCTTACTATGTAGGTTTTACCGTCGTAATTAATCGCAGTATTTTTCTTGATTTCATTTGCCTTGGGCATTTGCTCTCGTCCTAAAATTGATGTTGGGTGGAATGGTTGACCGGCCGCGTCTGCTCGACCGTAGTGTTGTAATGCCTTTGGAATACGCCAACAGGTTCATTTTTAACAAGATCGCAGATCGTACGCGGGTCTGCCACCTTCGTCTTGCTGACAATTGATAGCGACAATAGAGGTTTGATGATATTCGCAGAGCTTGAACTTAGGCATGAACGCGACTCCTCCTCCGTTGCAATATCTTATCATCGGGACTTTTAAAAGGTAGCGCGCGGTTACGCGTCGCCTTGCGTTTTCTTGTTAGCTGCGATATCGCGCAAAGAACCGGATATGTATTTGTGGATTATGCTTGAAACCAGCGTCTGATACGGGATGCCCTCCTCAGATGCTCTTGACTGAACCGCGATAAGATCACGATTCGATATCCGAATATTAATACGTTTATCTTTCCTGAAGGTATTCGTGGCGGTAGCCTCCAATTCCTTTTTCCGGGCCTCAGTCAATGTCGATTCGTATTCCCCCGACTCAACAGAATCAAGGAGATCCTTTTCCTCTTTAGAAAGCTTTACCTTACTCATGAACCACCTCTCAGATACAGCTTCGTGAATTTTCGGCTCGGTATCACAGCCTTCAGAAAAATCACATCTTCCATTTCGACGTAAGGCACCAGGTAAGCATAATTGTCGATTGCCACGACAAATATCCTCTGACGGGGGTAATCTGTGGCGTTGGGATGGCAAATATCATTCAGGAGTCCCCCGTTCTCAATATGAAAGATGACTTCTTCGAAGGATTTGCCACGCTCTTCGAATAGTTGGTGATTCTTCTCAGAATTCCAATTGAAAATTTTCATACAATGAACGTTAGCACAAATGTGTGCATTTTGTCATCAGGTGTTAGAGCGAAGAAGAGAGGGCGTGAATGCAGCTAACGCCTGAGTTAAGCCGCGCCGAAGGCGTCGGCTTGAATGAATTGTTAGGCACTTTGCCCGCGCCGAACCACTGAACGAAGGATGGCGAACGTAATGATGAGAAACAAGGCAGTGGCAACATGTTTGAGAATCACCTTGTCTCCCGCCGATGCTTGATACGCAAGCCATGCGTCCGCAACTGGCATAACTGTACCGAGCAGCGAGGCTACGGCCAGGATTCGGAAGTGCTTTCGGTAAAGCAGGTAACCGATAATGAGTGCAATGAACAGCGTTCTCGATGCATAGATTCTGACCCAGTCAGAATCGCCAGCAGCAAACAGCTCGGTGCCGCGGATGAGCGAAAAACCTGCTGGGTCAACGAAGGCATACAGGGCGTAGGCCAACTGCAACCCAGCCATTAGCAGAACAAGAATCATCCCGGTTGTTCGTAGCGCTTTTGATTTTGCTTCCACAACTAGAACTCCATTGATGATCGGAGAAGTGCCTAACGCTTCAAGCACCGGCGGCGAAACCGCGCAGCGGTTTTGACGTCCGGGTGGCTTGACTTGTATGCTCAGCATTGAGAAAAGCAGAAATTGTCACGTCAGTGATAGCTTTTATATCTGTATCTATTTCGTTTCTAATTTTTATAGTCATAGTAGGATGCTTAATGTTGATTTCGGCTAACGCCCGCAACATGGGCGAGCAACTTGTTGCAAGTCCCGATGCTTGCGCTTGTTACGCGGCGTCAAGATTGACCCTTTGGACACGATTGAGCCTCGCACCCTTCTTTGCTTCAAATAGATCATATGCGTCTTGCATAGAAAGCCAACTCTCTGGGCTACGCCCCAAAGCCTTGGACAGCCGAAGTGCCATCTCGGGACTTACACCACTTTGTTTCTTGAGAATCCGATTTAGCGTAGACGCGGCCACATCGAGTTGCTCCGCAAGATATCGGCAGCTAAGACCAAACGGCTGCATGTAGGTAGCCTGAATAAACTCACCGGGGTGGGGGGGATTGTGCATGGCCATCAGTGGTAGTCCTCGTAATTGACGATATAGACATTTCCGTCGTCGAATTGAAATGTAATTCGCCAGTTGCCGCTTACCGAGATTGACCATATGCCTTTTCGGTCGCCCTTGAGCGGATGTAGTCGATAACCTGGAATATCAAGGTCTTCAATACAAAAGGCAGAGTCTAGAGCAGCCAGCTGCATACGAATCTTTGGGGCGTGCTGGGCTTGTATGCCCTGCTTGCTCCCCGTTTCGTAGAACTTTCTGAGCCCCTTGTGCTTGAAGGACTTGATCATGTAAAAAGTGTAGCGTGTTGCGCAACACTTATCAAGACGCGTAACGCCTGAAGAACCGGCGGCGAAGCCGTCCGGTTCCTTTTCTTGTTATGTGCGTTGCTGCCATCGTGCTGGATGCCTGCTGCCGTGCATGACCGAAATTACCGAAATTTCTGATTCTCTTATTATGTAGAAAACTGCGAATGGGAACTTGGGTAGTACCGCTCGGTGTGTGCCACGGTATACAACCGGAAAAGACAGCGGATTTTGCTCAATCAATTCTAGTGCCTTCAATACAGTATCCAGAAAGTCTTGGCCTAGCCCGGACCTCTGCAATTCATACCAAGAGGCTGCATCTTCCAGATCGAGTTCCGCCTCTTCCCTGAGTCGGATAATGTAGGTCATAGGCGATTTCGAATGTCAGAAATGACCTCCAAGGCTGGCCGGCCGAGGTTGCCATCCGCCTCAAAGGCATTCAGACGGCGATCTAGTTCAGCCTTCTGATCTGCCGTCAGCGGCAACGCCTGCTGATCGTGGGCAATACTGTCCCATAAATCTTCGACAATCCGAATACGCTCGTCGACGGGCAGTTTTGTGAGATTTGCATCCATCGTTGAATCATACTCCTTGAGCGGGAACTGTCCAGAGCACAGAACGCCGCCATTTGCGGCAACTGAAAGTTGTCCGCAACAAGGCCTTGTTACATGCCCGCAGCAACTAAAGGCTCAACATGATGATCGGGACGATTTGCAGACAAATCGTGAGTGGATTGAAGGTTAAGCCAAAACTCTGGAGTTGTACGCAATGCTTCAGAAAGAAGCCACGCTGTTTCTGGTGTAATGCCGCGCTTACCACGAACAATTTCATTTACTCGTTGCACAGGGACGCCGACGTGTGCCGCCAATGCCGTTTGTGTTAATTCCAGTGGCTCAAGAAATTCTTTGAGCAAAATGACTCCTGGATGTGTTGCTGTTCTATTGCTGGGAATCATATGACACCTCTCAAATGTTAGTGATAGTCCAAAATTTGAACATCGATGGCGCTACTTTCTACCCAGCGGAAAATGATACGCCACTGGGAATTAATGCGAATGCTGTAAAAGCCTTTGAGCTCACCCTTTAAAATCTCGAGCCTATTCCCAGGAGGAGAGCGCAGGTCATCAAGGGCTTGAGCAGCATTCAGAACATCGAGCTTGTACAGCGCGAGCTCGTGTATTTGGCCTGGGAGCTTTCTGGCGTAGCGGCTAGATATGCCGTGAAAGAGGTCAGATGTGCCCTTATTGCCAAATGATGTGATCATATACCGACAATACCGGATACACGGTATCCATGCAACAACTAGAAGGGCATGTAACGCGTCTGTAGAAAAACGACTTTAAAATTGATGTGTGTCATCCGGATATCTCTCTCCGCTCGCCCGCTCAAAATACCACCAATCCCTTTAACATAATCGCCACAGTGCGCATTACGCCCACAGGGCTGTGGATATCCCTGTGTACTTACGTTATCGCACCATACCGCATCAGCTTCTCGATGTTATGCACCATACAGTACAACCGCCATTGGCCTTGCACCTTCTGTTTACCCCGCAGTGTGAAGCGACTTAGGCCCTTGTTCGTCCCAATATTGGCAAATACGGGTTCCACCACCGACATGCGGTGGCTGTAATAATGCTTGCCGATCGCGCTGTCGACGCGGCGCATCATCCACTCCGTGGCCGACCAGCCCGTGGACACGGTAAACGATACTTGCCGCCCGTTGCCCTTGCGCGTATCCGCCGACGCCGGATTGCGCATGCACTCGTGTTTCAGCGCGCAGCGGCGGCATTCCGTCAGCTTGCCCTCAAAGGCGAGCTTGGAACGCCCGGAGCCGTGGGTGGTTTCCTGGCGCAGCCACATCGCGTTGCCGGCGGGGCAGATGCAGGTTTTCTTCTGCGGATTGAACGTGAATTCACTCACCGGTATCACGGCTTTAATACCCATCACTTTATCCTGGTGCCGTTTGCCGTGCCTGGTCTTCTGGTGTTTGAACTTCGGGTCGCGCGAGCGGAACTTGTTGTCGGGTATATAGGCGTTGATGTCCTCCTCCTTCAACCAAGCGTTGTTGGCCTCGTTGGAGTAACCCGTGTCGGCGGTGACGACAATCCCGCTGGTGTACACGTCCTCGCTGATGCCCGTGCGCTGGTAGGTGGCTTTTACCGATCCAGCACGGGTTGCAGCGTATGGTGTTCCTGTCCTTCGCCAAAGGCTTGTGCATCCACGATGATCTGGTGCTTTTTATCCACGGTCGCGATGCCGTTGTAGCCCTGTATCGTACCCTTGCTGGTTGTCATCTTGGCCGACTCATTGTCGGTGATATTGCTTTTAACTTCCTTCGACCGTTGACCCTGCCCCATCCGTGGGGTTGCTGTCTTTAGGAACTGTTCAATCTTCTCGAAGTGTTTATCGAGTGACGCCAGTTGCTGCTCCAGGCGCTCCTTGCGCTCGCGCTCGCGCGGTTTGCGCTTGTCCAGCTTTTTATGTTCCTTCATACAGTGTTGGATGCGCTTTCGGATCTTTTCCCGTTTCTGTTTGAACTCTTCCAGCGTGCCGGAGTGTTCCTTGGCTGCGTTGGAGGACATCTTGCATCCGTCGATGGCCAGTAGATCGTGCCCTAGAAGCCCCGCTCGGTCACAGGTCAGTAAAACTTGCTCGAACACTGACTCAATCGCATCGGGATAGGCGCTAATAAAGTTGGCAATGCTGGTCCAGTGCGGCACGCTGTCGCAGGACAGCGCCTTGAAAATAATGTTGTGTTCGCACTGCCACTGAATCTCACGGCTGGACTGCACGCCTTTGGCATAAGCGAATAGAACAATCTTGAGCAGGATAGAGGGATTGTAGGCAGCGCGCCCACCGGCATCGTTATTGTATTTGTCGTGGAACGCTGAAAGATCGATGCTGTTATCAATGAGGTGGTGCAGTGTCAGTGCGAAGGGATCGAGTGCTAGTTGCTCTTCGAAATTGATGACGACCATCGCGGATTGATCGTAATTATGCGGCTTGAAGTTTGGCATGTGTCCACTCCGTTGGCGATGCCGAATTTTAGCAGAATAACGCTGTTTTTAAGAGTTTTTCTACAACCTCAACGCTCGCCGCACAGGCGAGCCACGTAGTGGCGAGTCCAGCCGCCGCAGGCGGCGGTGTGGCGGCGCTTGTTAACTGGCCGATTCATAGCTGGTAACCCAATGACAAGTGCAACTGACCAACTGCTAGGAACGAAACAGTGAACCAACCCAACCAGCATGCCATAGCCACAATGAGTGGGATTAGCGCGCCAGTCCCTGATGTTGAAAGTAAACTTGATGCTACGAATATAGCACCCACCAGTAGGGCGTATGCAAAGTCGAATGGCCAGTAGAGAAGGACACCAAAACCCAAACCAGTCTCCGGAGAAATGAGCTCGGCTACCAGCGGAATCAATAGCGCAATAATTCCGATCATCAGATTGCGGGTTACGCTCATAGCGAGGCCTGTTAACGCTTCAGGCTGGGGCTGCCGTAAGGCAGTCCCAAGCCCTGACTAGTTAATTGGCGCGTTTTCATGGGTGAGTGAGTCCTAGTTCTTTCCAAACCCTTGGATCATCAGTCATATAAAAAATGTCATTCATGCGGCGAT
>JANNVJ010000133.1:0-11724 GCA_031414375.1 Haliea sp. | reverse complement strand
GAGTATCGGGGAAGCAGGCGAAAAAGCCTTCCCGACCGGAGCCGATGGCACGAATGAATGGGAGATGGCAGAGTCGCGAGTGAACAACGTATTGAGTCATCACAACTAGCCGCTTATGCCGCAGTGCCGCAGCAATGGTCCGATACGCGGCTCGCGGCCGCGGAATGCGACAAACAATTCCATCGGTTCTCGGGAGCCTCCGGCCTCCAGGATTGCCGTCCTGAAGGCCGCGCCAGTTGCCTCATTGAAGATGCCTTCCTCCTCGAAACGGGAGAAGGCATCCGCCGACAGTACCTCCGCCCATTTATAGCTGTAATAGCCCGCCGCATAGCCACCGGCGAAAATGTGGGAGAAAGAATTCTGGAAGCGATTGAACGCTGGCGGCGTTGACACGGCGACCTGCTGGCGCACTTCATCCAGCAAGTTCTGGACAGAGTCGAAGGTGCCATTGCCCCACTCCCGGTGCAGGCGGAAGTCAAATAACGAAAACTCCAGTTGTCGCACCATCGCCATGCCGGACTGGAAATTGCGCGCTGCCAGCAGTTTATCCAGCAGTGCCTCCGGCAGCGTATCCCCTGTCTCATGATGCCCGGAGATAAACGACAATGCCTCCCGCTCCCAACACCAGTTCTCCAGAAATTGGCTGGGCAGTTCAACCGCATCCCAGGCCACGCCGTTGATGCCGGAAACTGCGGCCACTGTCTGGCGCGTCAGCATGTGATGCAGACCGTGGCCGAATTCGTGGAACAGGGTCGTCAGCTCATTGTGAGTGAGTAACGCAGGATTGTCGCCAAGCGGTGGCGTGAAGTTACACACTAGAAAGGCTACTGGTATTTGTAGACCTTCACTGGTTTGGCGGCGCACCCGACAGCTGTCCATCCAGGCCCCGCCGCGCTTGTGTGCGCGCGCATACAGATCGAGGTAGAAGCGGGCGATGACGTCCTCACCGCGCAGCAATTCGAACAGTTGCACGTCCGGGTGATAGCTGTCGAACTGCTGTATCTCTCGCACATGAATGCCATACAAGCGGCGCACCACCTCGAATAGCCCGGGTAGTACGCGGGTTACGGGCAGGTAGGGGCGTATGTCCTCCTGCGATATCTGGTAACGGCTCTGGCGCAGCTTTTCGCTGTAGTAGTTGATGTCCCAGGACTCCAGAACGGCAAGCCCGCCGTCGTGGCGGGCAAACTCCAGCAGTTCACGCCGTTCTGCCTCGGCCTGCGCAAGGGATTGTTCGGCCAACTGTTGCAGGAAAGCCACGACAGTGTCTGGCGTGTCGGCCATCTTGGTGGCCAGAGACAATTCCGCATAGTTGTCAAATCCCAGGAGTTGCGCCAGTGCAGTGCGCAGTTCGATGGTCTGTACGATGAGCGCAGTATTGTCCCATTGGCCGCCATGCGGACCCTGCTCTGAGGCCCGCGTGCAGTTGGCGGTGTAGACTTCCTCGCGCAGTTCCCGGTTGTCGCAGTAGTTGAGTACCGGCGACAATGACGGAAACTCCAGATTGATCAGGTAGTCCTCCTGTCCCGCCTGCAGCGCCGCCTGTTTGGCATTGGCCAAAGCAGACTCCGGCAGACCTTGCAGCTCTTCCCTTGTGGCCCGTCTGGACCAGGCGTTGGTGGCATCCAGTACGTTTTCGCCAAACTTACTGCCCAGTTTCGACAGGCGCTGGCGCAGTTCGCCGTACTCGCTCTTTTTGTCCGGCGGCAGTGCCACACCGGCCAGTCGAAAATCACGCAGGGCGAGTTCGATGGACTTGCACTGCGCCGCGTCCAGTGCCCTGAATGCTGTGCTGTCGGCAAGCTGCTGGTAGGCGGCACACAGTTGCGTGTGCTGGCCCATCCATGTGCCGTATTCTGACAGTTGCGGCAGACAGGCATTGTACGCATCGCGCAGGGCATCGCTGTTGCACACGCTGTTCAGGTGGGATACCGGCGACCATGCCTGCGACAATTGATCTTCCAGGTTTTCGATGGGCTGCAACAGATTGTCCCATGTATAGATTTCATTGCTGGCCAGCAGTTCGTCAATACGCTGCTTGTTGCGCTCGATGAGCTGCCTGATAGCCGGTTCCACGTGCGCGGGCTCTATGCGGGAAAAGGGCGGCAGACTGTGTGGTTCAAGCAGGGGATTGGACATGGTGTGGATTCCAGCGCTATGCGAGTGCGCGATTCTAACTGCAACTACGGCAGAGAAAAAGTCGTTTGGCGCAAGGGTGAGAATGGCACCTCGCGCTGCGCATTATGCGCTGGGTTTCTTTTTCTTCGGAGGGGCAAAGCCGTCATTGCGTGGCACCGGTCCGGCCGCTGCTGAAGTCCGCCGCTTGCCGAGGTTCTTCTGGTTGCGTGCGCGCGTCTTGCTCTTATCGGCAGCGGATTTCTCGGTTTTTTTCTTGCTCCCCGCAGCCTTGCCGGAGGACTTCAGTTTTTTAGGGCCGTTGTACTTCGCCTTCAGTCCAGGCAGTACGCGCCGCTCGAAACGCAGCGCCAGATAGCGTTCGATACTGACCATCAGGTTCCACTCGGCGGCGCTGGCCAGTGATACGGCCACGCCCTTGGCGCCCGCCCGACCGGTGCGGCCGGTGCGGTGCAGATAGTTATCACCGCTGTAGGGAATGTCGTAATTGATTACCAGATCGATGCCGGCCACGTCGATGCCGCGGGCGGCCAAGTCGCTGGCGCAGACGATATGCACCTTGCCGTCATGAAACTGGTGCATGACGTGTTTGCGCTCCTCGGTACTCATCTCGCCGTGCAGGCTGGCACAGCGCAGGTCCTGGTACCTGAGCAGATTAGCCAGACGATCCGCCGTATTGCGTTTGTTGCCAAATACCAGCGCGCGGTGGAAACCGCCTTGCTGCAACAGTGCGGTGAGCAATTTGTCTTTGTGCTCTTGACTGTCGGCCAGTATCAGTTGGTGCTCGATACTGCTGTGCGGCTGACGCACCTGGCCTACCGCAATAGTCTGGGGTGCTTGCAGCAATGTTTCGGCGATGGCACCAATGCCACGGTGCGAGAGTGTCGCGGATAACAGCAGCACCTGCTTGCTTGCCGCACAGAACTCGGCGACTTTTACCACCTCATCGCGAAAGCCCATATCCAGCATGCGATCCGCTTCATCCAGCACCAGGGTCTGCAGCGCACTGAGGTCAACACTGCGCTTCTGGCAATGCTCCAGCAGGCGTCCGGGTGTTGCCACCACAATTTCCGGATCCTTGCGCAGTTGCGCTTTTTGATACTTGAAGTCGGCCCCACCGGTGATGGCCTGGGCTTGCAGTGGCGACATGACCAACAATTGGCGGCACTGCTTTAGCACCTGCCGGGCCAATTCGCGAGTCGGCACGAGAATCACCGCCAACGTGCCGGATCGCCTCGTCGATGTTGCGGCAAGAATTTTTTGTGCCAGGGGAATCAGGTAGGCCAGTGTCTTGCCGCTGCCGGTCTCGGCGCTGACCAGCAGATCCTTGCCCAGCAGCGCGGCGGGAACGGCCAGTCTCTGGACTTCAGTGGCTTCGGTTAATGCAAGAGCATCAAGACCCAGGCGCAGGTGACGATCAAGTTCCAGTTCTTCGAACACGTTATTGCGCTCCGCTGCTAATCATAGTGTGAGGCAATGGATGTCGTGCCCCTGTAGAGTGATACTTAATCACCCTCAAATGTCGTCTGGGAATAAACACTGACTCCGACACTTTCTATTTTCCTGCTACCACCGATATCCGGAAGATCCACCACCGCTGCAAACTCAATGACCTCTGCACCCAGTTTTTTGACCAGGTTGATAGCCGCCACAGCCGTCCCCCCCGTTGCGATCAGGTCATCAATAATCAATACCTTCTGCCCTTTCTTTATCGCATCCTTATGAATTTCCAGAGTGTCGGTACCGTATTCGAGATTATAGGTTTCAGACACCGTCTCCGCTGGTAGTTTGCCCTTTTTGCGCACGGGGATAAAACCCTTCTGCAGCAAGTACGCCAACGCCGCACCAAAAATGAAACCGCGGGAATCGATACCGACCACCAGGTCAAAATCCATCTCTTTATAGCGCTTCGCAAAATCGTCCACACATAGGCGCAGGCCGACAGGGTCAGCAATCAACGATGTGACATCCCTGAACATAATGCCCTTTTTGGGAAAATCCGGTACGGTTCTGATTTTACTTTTGATTGGCATGATGACTTCCTTCCGCTAGCTTCGGAATGGTGTTGACAAGGAGCTGCGTCACTTTATCAACGTTGGCTTTAAAAACCTCGAGAATGTCGTTCCAGGAAACCGGCGCCTCGTCATCTTTCCAACAGTCATAGTCAGTTGACATGGCGACAGCTCCATAGGGAATGGCAGCTTCATTGGCCAGAATACACTCCGGGGCAATACTCATATTGATGACATCCGCACCCCAGGCGCGAAACATGTGTGATTCGGCCCGTGTCGAAAAACGATTCCCTTCAATAGTAATGACGGTGCCGCGCGTATGGTGTTTCAGTTTCATGCCCTGCGCAGAGCTGATCATGGCATTGCGTATGCCCTCGTCAAACGGGTCGGGCATGGGTGTGTGGCGGCCACCCTCAGGAAAAACGTCATCAAAGCTGACGGCCCTTAGTCGAGTGAAATCAATAAACTGATCGAGAATAACAAAATCACCACGCCCGATCTCCTCACGTAAGCTGCCGCAGGCCGTGGTAGCCAGAATGTGGGTGCAGCCAAAGTCTCTTAATGCAGCGATATTGGCGCGATTATTCACGTGTGTGGGCGGAATGGTATGGTCGCGACCATGACGTGCAAGCAGTGCTACTTCGACTCCTGCTATCGTCCCAACCTTTAAGGGTGACGTAGGGCTGCCATAGCTAGTTTTCACTTCCATGTCTCGGGGGTGCTTCAGAATATCGGGATTGTCCAGACCACTACCACCGATAATGCCAATTTTTATCATACCTGCGCCTCGCCACTTTTCAAACCAGTGGCCGTGTTGGTGAGTTTTGAATTTCCAGTGTCAATATTCTGCCCCTGGGGGGCGCCCGCCGCAGTATATCCCGTGAACCGCTGCGGCGGAAACGATGATTGATGTTGCTCAGACTCGAGAGGGACTTTGGCGTGTTATCTGGCCTGACTCGCCAAAGCAACTGCTATGCGTTACAAGGTATGCACTTTGACAGGTACTTTTAATAGGTGCTATAAATAGGTCTTCAAAAAAATAGGTGACTGCCATGCAAACTATAGGTGACTCCCATGCAAACTAAATTTTCCACAGATATAGTCCCTCTTTCAGACCTGAAAATTAATCCTGGCAGGGTGGTTAACCAAGTTAAAGAGACGCATAGGCCGATATTACTTACCAGTCGTGGTCGTGGTGTTGCCGTTGTGCAAAATCTTGAGGAATATGAAAAAAATATAGAGGAACTCGCTTTTGTTAAAGCTATCGCGCAAGGTCTCATGGATATAAAGGCGGGCGATAGCATGACAATCGCTGAGGCCAGGAAACGCCTAGGCATCAAAAAGTAGATGAAAATCGGCGTTTCTAACTCTGCATTGAATGATTTAGAGGCAATCATTGATTATTACGCTCAGGAAGGCGTACCTGATATTGGCCGCCAACTTACCGAGGACATAATTGAACACATACAGGAGTTATATGACCATCCTGATATGGGCAGAGTCGTTCCTGAATTTCAATCGAACGACATAAGAGAGATCATTCACCAGCCTTTTAGGGTTGTCTATTTGCGTGAAGCAAAATCCATTACAGTCATTCGGGTATGGCGCAGCGAGAGATTGCTTGTACTTTCGAACGACACATAACGAGATGCATTGTCAGGGTTTAACACGGAGAAGAATTAATGGTGCAGGCAGTAAGAATATACAAGACGGGCGGCCCCGAGGTGATGGTGCTGGAAGACGTCGAGCTCGGTGCTCCTGGGCCCGGTATGGCGACCGTGGCGAATAGGGCGATTGGGCTCAATTACATCGACACCTATCATCGCAGTGGCCTGTATCCCCTGCCATCGCCCACCGGCCTTGGACTGGAGGGGGCGGGTGTGGTGCAAGCCGTGGGGGAGGGCGTGGAGCTGCGCGCCGGTGACCGCGTGGCCTACTGCTCAGCGGGTTTTGGAGCGTATGCGCAAGCGCTCAACTTACCCGCCTCGCGCCTGGTGAAGATCCCCCAGGGGATTGATTTTGAGCAGGCGGCGGCGAGCCTGCTCAAGGGCCAGACCACGGAATATCTTTTGCAGAGAACGTACGCCTTGCAGGCGGGTGAGACCTGTCTCTTTCACGCGGCGGCTGGTGGTGTCGGTCTGATATTCGGGCAGTGGGCGAGCAGTATCGGGGCGACCGTGATTGGCACTGTCGGCTCGCCAGAAAAAGCCGAGCTGGCGCTGGCTCATGGTTTTACGCATGTCATCAATTACCGCACTGAAAATGTCGTGCAACGAGTGCTCGAAATCACTGGCGGGCAGAAGGTGCCGGTGGTGTATGACGGCGTGGGCAAGGACACCTTCGATATGTCCCTGGACTGTCTCAAGCCCCGCGGCCTCATGGTGAGTTTCGGCAATGCGTCGGGCGCGCCCGAGCCCTTGAATCTGCAGACGCTGGCCAACAAGGGCTCTCTTTTTATTACACGACCCACCATGCTCACCTACACCATGACCACCGAGGAGTTACAGCAATCGTCGAACGATCTGTTCGCGCGTATTCTGCGTGGTGACATACGTATCGAGATCAACCAGCGCTACGCACTGGCGGATGTACAGCAGGCACATCGTGATCTGCAGAGCAGAAAGACCACCGGCTCAACCATTCTCCTGCCAGGCAGCGCAGTCATTATAGGAGCATAACGCGTGTCACTGAACGTTGTACCCGTTGTGCTGACGGATACTGCCGTGCGCCTGGAACCCTTGAGTGCGGAGCATGCCCAGGGTCTGTACAACCGTGGGCGCAATGCACCGGATTGGGCGTATATGCCGCGTTCCTGCTTCGTCGATCTGGCCGATACGCGCCAGTGGATTGAAGAAGCGCTGGCCGCGCCGGGACAACTACCCTTTGCACTCGTGGAAACCGACAAGGGCAAGGTAGTGGGTAGTACGCGCTACCTGAATATTCGACCAGAGCACCGCTCATTGGAGATTGGCTGGACCTGGCTGGGCCAGGAGTGGCAGCGCACGGCACTCAATACACAGGCCAAAATGTTGTTGTTGTCGCATGCTTTTGAACGACTCGGTTGCGTGCGAGTAGAGTTCAAAACCGATGCGCGCAACGAACGCTCACAGCAGGCATTGCTGAGGATAGGCGCTACGCGGGAAGGCGTGATGCGCAAGCACATGATCGTGCAGGGCAATTTTGTGCGAGACTCAGTGTATTTTAGCGTTATCGAGCAGGAATGGCTGGAGGTGAAGGCGCGTCTGCAGCGCCTCCTCGGCCGCGCCTGAGTCCCACAGTATTCAACTCACCGTGGCCTGCACGGTTTCATTCTCGGAAAAGCTCTCGGCAAACAGCGGTGAGGTGAGATAGCGCTCACCGGAGTCTGGCAGAATCGCGACGATCATCTTGCCGCGGTGCGCTTGCTGTTGCGACAGGCGATGGGCAACGGCCATCGCTGCACCGCAGGAGACGCCCGCCAGTATGCCCTCCTGCTGCATCAGCTTGTGCGCCCATGCCATTGCCTCTTCACTGGTGACTTGCTCGACCCGGTCTACCATGGACAGCTCCAGGTTTTTCGGCAGGAAGCCCGCACCTATACCCTGGATCTTGTGGGGCGCATGGCGGGGTTCCTCACCTGCCTTCGCCGCGGTGATCATGGTGGTGGAGTCGGGCTCCACCGCGACGCTTAGAATGGCCTTGCCGCAGGTGTTTTTGATATAGCGGGAAATCCCGGTGAGCGTGCCACCTGTGCCCACCCCGCAGACTAAAATATCGATGCCGCCGTCGGTGTCTGCCCAGATTTCCGGGCCGGTGGTTTGTTCATGGATGGCGGGATTGGCAGGGTTTTCAAACTGGTGGGGGCCCCAGTACTTTTTAGGATCGGACGTGATGATCTCTTCTGCTTTCGCAATGGCGGCGGCGATGCCTTTGCTGCCATCGGTGAGGATCACTTGCGCCCCCAGCGACTTCATCAGCATGCGGCGCTCCAGGCTCATGGTGTTGGGCATGGTCAGTATGCAGCCGTAGCCCTTGGCCGCGGCCACGAAGGCCAGAGCGATTCCGGTATTGCCACTGGTGGGCTCGACGATCGTCATGCCGCTCTTAAGACTGCCATCGCGCTCTGCGGCGGCCACCATACTGGCCCCTATGCGGCATTTGACCGACATCGCGGGGTTGCGGTTCTCCAGCTTCACGTAGATATTGCCATCACTGATGTGATTGATCTTCACCAGTGGTGTCCCGCCGATTGTCTCTGCATTATCGCGATAGATCTTGCTCATAATGGCTTCCTTCTCGTTGCGCTGATGCCCGTCCTGCCCGGGCACAAGATTAGTACCGTCGCGCGCAGCTGTCCATCATCAGCTGCAGAGTTTAGCCAATGCGGTACGGGGCAAAACTTTTTCGTGGGGAGGTGGAACTATTAACGAGTGGCTGAGTCATATTTGGCACAGTGGGTGTGGCCGCCTTCGCGGTTGCATGTTCAGCACCATTGTTGTTTTACTGGATTCCGTCCAGGTCCCGTTCTCCTTGTGTGTAGGTGGTCTACGCGCTCCGGCCCTTTTGGGCCGGTTTTTTTTGTCCTATGGTAAAACCCCCGTGGCAGCCTGCTTAGTCGTCTTCGCCAGGGATTCCAGTGTCTGCGGTCCAACCAAGGTGGCCACCAGCTGCCCCTGTGGATCCAGAATAAGTGTAGTGGGTAACACTACCGGTCTGGAGATTCCCAGTTGCGCGGCGGGATCTACCACGCTGGCAAAGGCCACGCCCAGTGTCTGCCGCTGCTGCTCCAGTTCCGCGCCGCTGGCCCCGTCGTAATTCACCCCCAGCACCGTCACTTGCGAGTATTGCGCATCCAGTGCGTTCAGCTGCGGGATTTCCTCGATGCAGGGTTTACACCATGGCGCCCAGTAGTTGATCACGACCCACTGGCCGCGCAAGTCATCAAGCGCCGGAGCTGGCACCTCCTGCCGGGAACACGCGAGCAGCGACAGCAGTACACCGAGGCAGAGCAGGGCTTTCACCGGCTGAACAACTCCACCAGGTTTGCACCCAGGATATCGCGCTGCGTCTGGCGTTCATCGTGCAGCAGGCGATAGGCGTTGCGCTGCCAGTCGCTGCCGGCGGAGGTGTCCTGTGCGCCCAGCGGGTGTTCCCCATCGATCCATTCTTTCAGTTGCCAAAACAGCACAGTGTGCAGATCGCGGCTCAGTAGGTAGTGCCCCTTGTTGTTCTCGGTGATGACTTTCTCGCGCAGCAGCACCTCCCGTAGGTAGCCCCAGGTTTCACTGTCCAGGCCGCGAATCATGTCGTGTCGGCGATTGAGCAGTTCGATTTCGCGCACCACGCCGCCCGACTGCTGCTTCTGCCAGAAGACGTACAGCACATCCAGCGCCTTGAGGACAGCCGGGCGAGTGGCCTGTTCATGGCTTTCATACGCCGACAAGCTGTGCACCAGGATCCCGCCCATCAACACGATGTTCCACGACACGTAAATCCACAACAAAAACAGCGGCACGGCGGCGAAGGCTCCGTATATGAAGGTGATACTGGAACTCACCACCAGCCGGGTGAAGATGTCGCGCGCAACGTGAAAGGCCAGCGCGGCAAATAACCCGCCGAGCAGTGCGTGCTTGAGCGGCACCGGACAGTTGGGTACGGCGGCGTAGATCAGGCTGAACCCCAGTGTGCTCAGGCCCAGCGACGTCATCTGTACAAGGGCGGCATTGGTTCTAAGGATGTTGAGGCTCGTCAGGGAGTCGGTAAACGCGGACAGGTAGGTGTTCAGGGCCACAGCCAAGCCAATGGTGATTGGCGCCAGTGTCAGCACGGCCCAGTACAGCAGGAAACTGGAGAGGGCGCCGCGATTTTCGCGGGCGCGCCAGATACGGTTGAACGCGTGCTCGATATTGCGCAGCATCAGGATGGCGGTGACCAGCAGGAAGCCGATGCCGGGGCCGGTCAGATTCCTGGCCTGCTGGGAAAAGTCGTTGATGTATTGCTCGATCGTCGCGCTGCTCTGTGGCATCAGGTGCTTGAACAGGAAGGCCTGCATCTGCTCCTCGGCGCCCTGGAATGCGGGTATGGCGGACGCCATGGTATACAGCACGGTCAGCAGGGGGATCAGCGCGAACAGGCTCATGTAGGTCAGCGCCGCGGCATTTTCAGAGCACTGATCCGCCGAGAAACGGTTGAAAAGATAACGCGCGCGGCGCCATAACTCGCGGAACATCTGTCGCAGAAATGTCATGGATGCATTATGGCACGAGGGGGGAATTTGCACGAGAGCGCTTGCACGATGCCCTCATCTGATCCTGCGGTTCGCTCTAGCCCGGCCTGATGTAATGGCAAAGGATCAGGCGGCTGGTTTTGCGAGAATAATAATACCCTCTGACGTGAAACGTTCTTTTAGCTGTTGTGAGATACCCACGTCAAACGATTCGACTATTGCCCATAACGTGTCAGGTGTGGGGACACTCCCAAGTCCACCAATACGGAGTGTGCTTCTAACGACATCGCTAAAAAGTTGCTCCAATCCAACAGTGCCGGTGGGGGCAACCAGTTCGAGGGTCAACTGTATATTACTAGCCATTTCCCGCAGATAAGATGGGTGAAATAACCACTTATCATCCAGGCCACTTGTCCATGGTTTGACCCGTGGCACACCAAAGCGAGCTTCATAGTCGTGACATAGCCCCTTGAAGAATTTTACGATCTGGGGGTTTAGGTCAAATTCCAACTCGGAAAGAAGTGTCAGATAAATGGCAGTCATGATATGAGCACTGATTTCCATCGGTTCAATCAGACAGATTTTCCCGCCAGGCCTTAGCCAACGAGCCGCGTTTTCAAGAGCCGCCTGTGGATCCAGCATATGGTGCAGAATGGAGCCGCCGATAATCAGGTCGAACGTGTTGTCAGCAAAAAAGTCTTTGTGCAAATCAAAGCAATACGCTTCGATGCGACCTTCCAGGTGCGGTAAATGTTCTTGCATGCGGACCAGAATTTGAAGCAATTGAGGTGAAATATCATTGGCATAAACTACCGAATTTGGTAACAAATCAATTGCCGCAAAAACGGTATTCCCACTGCCAGATCCAATATCGAGAATTCTCAGTGACGCTTGTCGATCTACACCTGCAAGATCAAGCGCTCGGCCGACCAGGTACTTCCAGTGGTCGTTGTCGGTATAGCGAGCATGGTAGGTCTGGGCATTCTCCAAAAACTGCTTGGTAACACCATCTGCTCGCCAGCGCGAATCAACATGAACCCGACCATCCAGACGTGTTGAAATATTCTTTTTGAATGATAAGGGTGAGGAGTTCAAGTTTGTCAAAGTTACCACCCTCCCGGGTATGATCAGCCAAATGCAGCAGCGGACAAGCTCTCAGGGCGCGATGCTGATTCCGGCCCTCATGGTATCCACTAGTAGAGCCACCATCAATGCCCGACCCTAGCGCTTTTGTAGTGGCTCAGTAAATTTGTCCATTCACTAAGGGGTAATATAATCCCCCAAGCGCATGAATGGGAACAAGTATGAGCAGAAGACAAAGACGAGCGTTCAGTCCGGAATTTCGATTGGAAGCTGCCCAGTTGGTAGTGG
>JANNVJ010000132.1:0-68796 GCA_031414375.1 Haliea sp. | reverse complement strand
CGGGAGGGTCATGCGGTGAATACGCTTTTTGAACAAGCATGGCCCTCCCGCCCCCGAGCGCCGGGTGCAGAGCCACATTAACTGGCCTTCAGCAACCTTCAATGGACGCCGACGGGCGAAAATTATTGCATTCCCGGCTTGAAATGAGCGGGTCCATTGAGTAGTATGCGCCCTCTCGAAATTGGACTCCTCCAAGAGGCGGTTATTGATGAAAACTTTCAGTGCCAAAGCAGAAGATGTGGCTCGCGACTGGTTCGTGGTGGATGCATCTGGCAAGACTTTGGGGCGGCTGGCCAGCCAAATCGCGCACTATTTGCGCGGCAAGCACAAGGCCGAATTTACCCCTCATGTGGATACTGGCGATTACATCGTGGTAGTGAATGCTGAGAAGATACGCGTCACGGGTGCCAAGGCAAAAGACAAGATGTATTATCACCACACAGGTTATCCCGGCGGTTTGAAATCCATTTCCTTTGAAAAATTAATTGATAAAGCGCCCGAGCGGGCGATCCAGACAGCCGTGAAGGGTATGTTGCCCAAGAACACGCTGGGTCGAGCCATGTTCAGGAAATTGAAAGTGTATGCCGGAACCGAGCATCCACACGTGGCGCAGCAGCCCCAAGTACTGAACATCTAACGGATAAACTTTATGGCAGCTACTCAATATTATGGAACTGGCCGTCGCAAGACGTCTACCGCCCGCGTATTTTTAAAAAGCGGTGCCGGAAGCATCATCGTAAACAAGCGCCCACTGGACCAGTATTTTGGTCGCGAAGTGGCTCGCATGATCGTGCGTCAGCCATTGGAACTTGTTGAATTATCAGGAAAATTTGATATCAATGTAACCGTGGCTGGCGGTGGTAGTTTCGGCCAGGCGGGGGCGATTCGCCACGGAATCACGCGTGCGCTTATGGAGTACGATGAGTCCCTGCGAGGCACGTTGCGCAGTGCCGGGTACGTGACTCGGGACGCGCGGCAGGTGGAGCGCAAGAAAGTCGGTCTGCGCAAGGCACGCAAGCGTCCCCAGTTTTCCAAGCGTTAAGCGGGTGGCATGCATCCCCAATGTTGGCGGGGATGCCCACGCAATCAAAAACGCCCGGATGCTGTGCATACCGGGCTTTTTTTTGAGCGTGATAATAGCGAGTGGTAGCTGAATCGCGTTTGTTCAGAATTTTGCCGAAAATGCAGTAAAATCAAGGCGTTTTCCTTGTAACAAACAGGCAAAATCATTACCATTTGCACCTTTTTTGAGATCTGCGGTTCGGCATAATGCGGACCGGTCGCAAACTGCTCTGTAATCTGGGGAGAGAAGCATGATTAGCGATGGCGTTAACGCCGGAAGGAGGAAATTCCTGACGGCTGCCACGAGCGCAGTAGGGGTTGCTGGCGTAGTGGGTGTGGCGGTGCCCTTCGTGGGTTCCTGGAATCCATCGGCCAAGGCCAAGGCAGCCGGGGCGCCAGTCAAGTTTGACTTTAGCAAGGTGGAACCCGGCCAGATGACGATTGCGGAATGGCGTGGCCAACCGGTCTATATCGTCAATCGCACCGAAGCACAGCTTGAGGCTCTGCCTGGCCTCAACGCGCAACTGAAAGATCCTGAGTCCAAGAATCCTGATCAGCAGCCCGCGTACATTACGGGTATTGAGCGCTCTATCAAGCCGAATCTACTGGTCATCGTGGGTTTGTGTACGCATCTGGGTTGCGCACCCAAGTTTGTGCCGGAAGTCGGTGCCACAGCTCTCGGTGGTGATAAGTGGGTGGGCGGTTTTTTCTGCCCCTGCCACGGCTCCAAATTTGATCTATCCGGGCGAGTTTACGACGGTGTACCCGCCTCTGCCAATCTGTTAGTTCCTCCGTATTCTTTTGAGGATGACAAGGTCATGGTTATCGGCGTGAATCCGGAGGGTGTCTGATGAGTAAAATGCTGATTGGATTACGCGACTGGGTTGATGCGCGCCTGCCCATCATGAAGGCGTGGAACACCCACATGGGCAAGTATTACGCGCCCAAGAATTTTAACTTCTTTTATATCTTTGGCGTGCTGTCCCTGGTGGTGCTGGTCAACCAGCTATTGACGGGTATCTGGCTCACCATGAGCTACACTCCCAGTCAGGAGGGCGCCTTCGCATCGGTGGAATACATCATGCGGGATGTCGATTTCGGCTGGCTATTGCGTTACATGCACTCCACTGGGGCTTCGGCATTTTTCGTCGTAGTGTACCTGCACATGTTCCGGGCCCTGTTGTACGGCTCCTACCAGAAACCGCGGGAGCTGATCTGGATTTTCGGCATGCTGATTTTCGTGGCGCTGATGGCCGAAGCGTTTGTCGGCTACGTGCTGCCCTGGGGCCAGATGTCCTATTGGGGTGCCCAGGTCATCATCTCCCTGTTCGGTGCCATTCCCGTCGTCGGCGCGGATCTCGTCACCTGGATTCGCGGCGATTACCTTTTGTCCGGCATCACGCTGAACCGCTTCTTCGCCCTGCATGTGGTGGCCCTGCCGATAGTTTTACTGGCGCTGGTAGTGCTGCACCTGCTGGCGCTGCACGAGGTCGGTTCCAACAACCCGGATGGCGTTGATATCAAGAAGCACAAGGATAAGGCGGGCGTGCCTTTAGACGGTGTGGCTTTCCACCCGTACTACACCGTGCACGACCTGCAGGCAATCGGCGTATTTCTGTTTATTTTTTGCGGCGTCATATTCTTCCTGCCAGAAATGGGCGGCTACTTCCTGGAGCATGCCAATTTTGAGGAGGCCAATAACCTGAAGACGCCGGCGCATATTGCGCCTGTCTGGTACTTCACGCCTTACTACTCGGTGCTGCGCGCGATCCCAGACAAGTTCTGGGGTTTCATCGCTTTTGCGGGCTCGGTCGCCATACCCTTTGTGTTGCCTTGGCTGGACCGCAGCCCAGTGAAATCCTGGCGCTATCGCGGTCCTATTACCAAGGTGATGCTGGTGGTTTTCGTGGCGTCCTTCCTGATCCTCGGTGTGTTGGGTGTGTGGTCACCCACTGATGAACGGACCATGCTGGCGCGGATTTGCGCCGTAATCTATTTTGCCTTCTTCTTCACGATGCCGTTCTGGTCTGCAATTGACAAGACTAAACCGGTGCCTGAACGTGTCACGATGGATGGTGGTATCGGGTTCTGGGGCAGTGTAGGCGCCCTGCTACTGATTCTTGCGTTGACGATTCTGCCACTGAAGGCTGTGGCTTCGGGTTCTGAATACGCGTGCGGGACCATACCCTGCGATGAATTTGTCGCGAATCCTGGCGACAAGGCATCGTTACAGCATGGTGCCCAAGTGTATATGAACTACTGCATGGGCTGTCATTCCTTGCAGTACTCGCGCTACAACCGGGTTGCGGAGGATCTCGGCATCCCAGAAGATCTTTTCCAGGCTAACTTGATGTTTGACCCTGACGTCAAAGTCGGTGCCCTGATGCACAATGCCATGGACACAGGCCAGGCAAAAAATTGGTTTGGTGCGCCGCCACCGGACCTGACCCTGGTCTCCCGCGCGCGCCAGCCAGAGTGGCTGTATACCTATTTGCGCACATTCTACCGCGACGACAGCCGCCCCTATGGCGTCAACAACAAGGTGTTTGAAGATGTGGGTATGCCCCACGTATTGCTGGAATTGCAAGGCATGCAGGAATGTGCTCGGGGGCCGGTTAAAGCCCATAACGGCGGCATCAAGCGCGACCCATTGACCGGCGAAGATATCCTTGAAGATCCCTGTGGTTCGTTCACCATTCCCGTCGCCGGTGCGATGACGCCCCAGGAGTTCGATGGGGCGGTGCATGATCTGGTAAATTTTCTCGCCTACGTGGCGGAGCCGATGCGCACTGATCGCCATCGCATAGGCACGTTTACGCTGCTCTTTATTGCTTTATTTACTGTTTTCGCGTGGTTGCTGAATCGTGAGTACTGGAAGGACGTACACTGATCGCGTGCAATTGATCGCGGTGCCAGGACTTGGTCTTAGCGCCGTATTGTTTTCTATAGGAAACAACTGAGGAATCCCTGATGGGTGTTGTGGCAAAGCGGTCTTCGATGACATTTTTTTCAGATAGTACGAGTCATTACAGCCACCGGGTGCGTATCGTCCTCGCTGAAAAGGGCGTGACGGTCGACCTGGTGGAATCCGATGCGGCGCATCCGCCCGCGGAGTTGGCTGATCTGAATCCCTACAATAGTCTGCCGACCCTGGTAGACAGGGACTTGGTGCTGTACGAGTCCAAAGTCATGATGGAGTATCTGGACGAGCGCTTCCCGCATCCACCGCTGCTGCCTGTGTACCCCGTTGCGCGCGCGGAAAGCCGCCTCTTTATTCACCGCATAGAGAAGGACTGGAGCGTGCTGGTGGATTCTATCCAGCACACACGAAGCGATAACGTGATCAAAAAATCGATCAAAGAATTGCGCGAGAGCATCGTCGGCATTGCGCCCATCTTCGCCGAGAAGCCATTTTTTATGAGCGACGAATTCACGCTGGTGGACTGTTGTATTGCTCCCATCTTGTGGCGTCTTCCCTTCCTCGGCGTAGAAATTCGGCCCAGCAAACAGACTAAGCCATTGCATACTTATATGGACACGTTGTTCAACCGGGAGTCCTTCCAGGAAAGCCTTACTGAGCAGGAGCGAGAAATGCGGTTGTAGGGCAACTTTCTTACGCTGTCGCGGTGGCATAGTCGATCATGAATTCCAGTCGCCCCTATATCATGCGCGCGCTCTACGAGTGGATTGTAGACAATGATCTAACGCCCTACGTGCTGGTAGATGCTTCGATTGCAGATGTTATGGTTCCGCAGCAATTCGTCAAGGACAACCAGATTGTCCTGAATATTTCCCCCGATGCAGTGGTTGACTTGAGCATCTCCAACCAGGCGGTCGCATTTAACGGGCGCTTCGGCGGCGTCGCCACGGATGTGTTTGTGCCCATAGCTGCGGTGGTGGGAATCTACGCCAGGGAAAACGGTCAGGGTATGGTGTTTGATCCGGAAGAGGTCGTCAGTGGGCCGGACGAGACGCCACCGGAGCCCGGCAAGCCTGAGAGGCGGCCTGCTTTGAAAATCGTCAAGTAGCAAGGTTATCAGAGTGGCGGTCGAGCGCGGGCGATACCGCTGTGCGAGTCCACTGGACTCGTACAAAAGGGAGACCCCCGGCTTTGCCAAATTTGGAAGTGCCCTTCTAACTCCCACGCATAAGCCGTGAACTGTTTGCGATGTCTATTGGTAGTGGCACGCACGAACCGTCCCTCCGGGGATAAGGCCTGATCGCTCAGAAGGTTGGGATATTCGCTCTTCAGGCCTTATCCCCGGAGGGACTCTGGCGCAGTGAACTCAACCGTTGTGACGTATACGCCGCAACGAAGCATCCAATCATGATCCATAGATGTCTAGCGCAGTTATCATTGGCTTGAATGAAACGCCCCCTTCAGGAGGTAAAGGAACCGTAAGGCTGCGTAATAGCCGTTGAGCGGCTCACACACTAAAGCCCTTGGCTTTGTCGGCGGATCGTTACTCCATGGGCTCGAATAGTCGCACCACGTGGTGCACACCGGAAATGTCCGCGGCTATTTCCGATATTCTTTCAGCCTCGTCTTGTGTGACCAGGCCCATGAGATAGACCACGCCGTTTTCCGTGACTATTTTGACTCGACTGGCCTGCTCATCGCTGCTGCTCAGCAGAGCGGTCTTAATCTTTGTGGTGATCCATGTGTCGCTGGTGCGGGTGAGCGCGGAGCTGGATGGGCCAAGCTCCAGCTCATTGTAAATTCGGCGCACTCCGTTCACTTTGCGTACTATTTTGGTGGCTTCGTTCTTTAGTATTTCGTCATTGACTTGTCCAGCTAGCAGTACGTAACCGTTGTAACTGACTACCACCAAGTGGGCTTCGTAGTAGGCTTCGTTCTCGGCGTGAATGTTCACTATGACCTTGGTTTCGATGTTTTCATCTTCAATCATCTGAGCCATGGTGCGTTCGCTCGGGTGGTCGTCTATTGAGTCCATCTGCATACTTGACAGCAGACTCCCGCAGCCCGCCAGCGTACACAGGCAACCGATGACAAGGGAGAAAAAAAATAGCCTCATGCTCTATTCTCCGTGATTGGTTCCAAACAGGCAGTGATCAATCAGTTCGCAAAAGCTATGAATTACCATAGTGTGCATTTCAACGATCTGTGCTTGACGGGTGGCGGAGACCAGTAGGTGCACATCCTCTGGCCGGATAAGAGCGCCGAGCTCACTGTCGCGTGTATTGGACAACACGATAACACGCATGTTCCGTTCCTGGGCGGTTTGCACGACACGGACCAGGTTGCTCGCTCCTTTGGCACTGCTTATACACAGTAAAACATCCTCGGCCTGGCCGAGTGCGCGCAGCTGCCTGGAGAAAATATCCTTGATGCTGCTCGCCTGGGCGATGGCGGTAACGGCGGAACTATCCGCACCGAGTGTCAATGCAGGCAGTGCGGGTCGGTCCTCTTCAAAGCGATTGAGTAGATTGCAGACGAACAACTGGGCCAGAGCAGCGTCAACGCCATTGCCGCAGACGAAGATTTTGTGATCTGCCACGAGCGCAGTTGCCATCAGTTGACTGCCTCGTTCAATGGTTTCCGCCAGCGTGTCGACGGACATTGCGATAGTCTCGATGGTGCTTTGAAAATTATCGGCAATGATTTGATAGTACTTCATGCAACGTATTCCGGAGCCATTAGGTCAGGCGGTGAATGCACCGCGGATCCAGCGAATCCGGGGGCGGGTACCGGATTGTGGGGGCTCGAAGGCAATTACGTCAAATCGGCAGGGCATATTCGCCCAATGCGGACGGCGCTGCAGAAAAAGTTGCGCCGTGCGCACTACGCGTTGTTGTTTGCGCAGGTTTACCGAGCTTGCGGCACTTTCGAACAAGGGGTTGCTGCGCGATCTGACCTCTACAAAGACCAGCTGGTCACCGTCCTGGGCAATGATGTCGATCTCACCGGTCTTGCCGCTAAAGTTGCGCTCCAGCATACGCAGGCCCTGTGCCTCGAGTAAGGTCACGGCCCGGTCCTCGTATTTCGCTCCGGACGGATTCATGGTCGCAGTCTGTTGGTGTGGCCTGCTTTGGAGTGACCAGTTTAGCTACTGGGCCTTTAGCGCGCCCCCATCAAATGTGGCCGCTGGCAGTTCGCGCTGGATACGCAGGTTCGGATCCATGCTTAGCAGGCCGGTATTGGCACGAAATAATACATCCGCCCCGCTCTGCAGGCGGGCGAAGCCTGCATGAACGAGAAAGGCATCTGCCCCCAACGCTTGCAGTCGCGTATAGCCGGCACCGCCGGGATCAGCTGCGGCGAGGGGCACCCGCAGTTCCGGGTTGGCGCCCAACAGCCACGGAGTCTCGACCAGTAGGACTCCGTTCAAGTCCTGGTTGCGTTCGTCGGGCACTCCGCTGTAGATACTGGATGTCGCGTAGACCGGAAGATTACCCGCATAGTGAAAAGCCAACAGCGGTTTGATCGAGCGCGCTTCTGCGCCGTTGCGACCCAGGAGGAAGACGACATCAGCATCCTGACGGCGGCGCGGGGTGAATTCAATTTTGGTGTCCATCATACTGCTGACGTCACGCGCTCTCTGTTCGCTGGCCTCTAGCGACAGTGCGGACTTGATACTGTTGGAGTAATCGTCATAGGTGGTGTAAGTCGCGCTGCTGGCGACCGTGCCGCCCAGCGCAGTCCAGCGCTCGGTCAAGGCAGTTTCCATTTTACTTCCCCACTCCCCGGTCGGCCCGATGATCATTGCCCGACGCTTGCCCGCGCCGAACGCGAGTTCGGCAACCGCTACGGCTTCGTCTTCCGGTGACAGCGACAATTGTACCAGGGCGCTGCCTGACGCCGGCAGCACCTGATCGATCCGGTTAAGGGCCAGTATAGGAATCGGTCGTTCCAGGCGCGTTGCCAGATCGGCCAGTGATTCTTTGCTAAGAGGACCCACGATTATGCTTACCTGCTGGCGCACTGCCTCGTCATAGGCGCCGCTGGCAGAGGGATATGTATCGAGGTCCATCACCACCAGTTCATGGTCTGCTCCACCTGCAGCACGGGCAGCATAGTAGGCAGCCAAATAGCCATTCAGGACGGCTTTGCCGGCGGGTGCCAATTCTCCGCTGAGCGGTAACAGTAGGGCCACCTTCCCACGCTGTGGGCCCGCTGTAACAAGGTAGTCCAAGCCGCCGGGGAGCGGGTTGGCAGCGGGATGCTCAGGGTTGTCGCTGCGCCAACGGGACAATTGCTGCGCCAAGGTAGCGTTGTCCTCGCGACTGGTCAGCGCCAGTTGTAACCAGCCCTGCCACTGTGGATCGGTGGTTACTGGCAGCGCCGCCAGCAGTTGTTCCTTGTCTGTCCTCTCCAGCTCGTGCCACACACTGCGCTTCCAGCCAGCGGCCGTATCGCGTGGCGCAGAGCGCAGAATCTGATCCGCCAGTTGCGCCGCAGTCAGTGAATCTCCCTGCTTCTGAAGCATGTAGTGCTTAAAGCTGAGGATGCGGTAGCGCAGGGCGGGGCTAATCCCCGGGGAATTAAGCTGTTCGAGCTGCGCCCGCGCGCGCTCCTGATCGCCGCGAATATAGTTGATCCGCGCTTGTAGATAACCCAGGTAAGTGGCGTCATTCGCTGCCAGTTCAGCAGCGGGTATCTCCTGCAAGTTGACACTGGCCTGCATCCAGTCGAACTTGGCGAGAGCCTGTTCGGCATTGTTGAACGCGACGCTATGATCACTGGATGGAAGCGTGAGTGAAGCGCCCTCTGCCTCGGCAGATTCTCGTTTCTCTGGCGGCGGTGTCGCCGGCTCCGTTGCCTTTTTTTGTGGCTTGTCAGCGCAGCCCCACAGGAGGAGTGTCAGCAGGATCAGTGCTATCGACCTGACCGAGCCGTGCTGTCTGGAATGGCTGTCTCTCATGCTATGCTGCACCGATCAGTGAGTAGGTCTCGTGTGTTCGGGATTTACGAGGTGCAGACATTATAAGGGGAAATTGTGGATTCCGGTCTCTACGTGGTGGCAACGCCTATCGGTAACTTCGGTGATATGTCACAGCGCGCCGTAGAGGTGCTGCAAAACGTAGATCTTATAGCGGCGGAGGACACCCGACACAGTCAGCGACTGCTACAATTTTTTGCCATAGATACGCCCACTACCGCCTACCACGACCACAGTGACGAGCGTGCGCTGCATCGTATCGGCAGCTGTCTGGCCGGTGGCGGCAGCGTTGCACTGGTGTCCGATGCAGGTACACCACTGATTTCCGATCCCGGTTATCGCTTGGTGCGGTATGTGCAGGAAAGGGGTTTCGCGGTACGTCCGGTACCGGGCGCCTGTGCTGCAGTGGCCGCCCTGAGTGTGTCGGGGCTGCCGACTGATCGTTTCCTGTTTGAAGGTTTTCTACCTGCACGGGAGGGGGCAAGGATTAATCGCCTGAATGCGTTGGCCACAGAATCGGTGACACTGATTTTCTATGAGGCACCACATCGGATCGAAGCCTCTTTGCAGTCTATGATCCAGGTGTTCGGCGCTGCACGTGAGGCGGTGCTGGCACGAGAAATCACCAAGGTTTTCGAGACGATCAAGCGCGGCTCACTGTCAGAGTTAGAGCAGTTTGTGCGTAGTGACAGTAATCAGCAAAAGGGAGAGATCGTGTTGCTCGTCGCGGGCAGGGGGAAGATTGAGCAGGAAGTTAGCGCGGACGTGTCGGCGTTACTGTTGCGTTTGTCCCAGGAGCTGCCTGCCAAACAGGCTGCTGCCGTGGTGTCGGACTGTACGGGCCTGCGCAAGAAGCAGCTGTACGAACATCTGTTGGCACTCAAAGAAAGTCGTCACGAGTAGGGTTTCGCATTCGGTGGCTTGCTCACTTGCTCTTGCCCGCGGCAGGGCGTAGTCTTGGCGCCGAGTCGGTCAGGCGATCGCTTTTCGACCGCGTTTACGCGGTTGGGGGGAGGAAAGTCCGGGCTCCATAGGGCAGAGTGCCAGGTAACACCTGGGAGGCGCGAGCCTACGGAAAGTGCAACAGAGAGTATACCGCCGGGCAGCTGCAAGGCCGCCAGGTAAGGGTGAAATGGTGCGGTAAGAGCGCACCGCGCGGCTGGTAACAGGCGTGGCGATGGTAAACCCCACTCGGAGCAAGACCAAATAGGAATCCGTCAGCTGTGGCCCGCAGTGGATTCGGGTAGGTCGCTACAGGCAGGTGGTGACACCTGTCGCAGATGAATGATCGTCCACGACAGAACCCGGCTTATCGACCGACTCTTTTCTTTTGTTAGCCGCCTGCCCCGTGTCAGCGGGGCAGGCGCTGCAAGGCACGCAGGTTCAGCACACAGCAACTTCTCTCCAGCGGTCGCCTGTACTTGGCGATTGGTTTCCCTACCGCGCCTCCCTTATTTCTTTTTAAACTAATGATCTTTATTTTTATAATTATAAAGACTTTAACTTAATGTAAATCATTAGAAAAAAGACTTATAAAGCTGTTTTAAAGGATTATTCTTCGTAAAACCTGTCACCAAATTCACGATTTAGCCTCCCAAAATCACGCTAATTAGCTGAAATCACAACGTTTTTTCGTCCCGCCTCACTTGACACTGTCTCGCTGCCAGACCTATAGTGTTGAAAAGTGGAAATAAGTGGGATTTTTTGGCTTTTTGTGGGTAAAAGAGTCAAATTTGCGCGGGGAATGCTGGCGTGTTTCGTGGAGTACAGCACATCAATATGGATGCCAAGGGGCGACTGGCTATGCCAGCGCGTCAGCGCGAGCCATTGGTCTCCCAGTGTGCCGGTCAGCTTGTCGTCACGATCGACACCCAGTCAGCCTGTCTTGTGATCTACCCCTTGCCCGAGTGGGAGCGTATTGAAAAAGACATCCAGAACCTGCCCGCCCTCAAACCGGCGGTAAAGCGGTTTCAGCGTTTGATGTTGGGCTATGCCACCGATTTGGAGCTGGACGGCAACGGACGTCTGTTGCTGCCACCAGCCCTACGTGACTATGCGCAGCTTGATAAGAAGCTGGTGCTGGTGGGGCAGGGCAATAAATTGGAGTTGTGGTCCGAAGTGTTGTGGTTGGCAGAGCGCGACCAGGCTCTGCGCGATTCTGGCCCCGATGCCGAATTGCCCGACGAATTGACGTCGCTGAAGCTCTAGGTGGCCGCTATGCATCAAACAGTTTTGTTGCGCGAAGCTGTTGATGCCCTGGTGACACTGCCCTCAGGTTTTTATGTGGACGGTACCTTTGGCCGTGGTGGTCACAGCCGCTATTTGCTGCAGTCTCTCAATGCCGATGGTCGTGTGTTGGCTGTTGATAAGGATCTGGCTGCCCAGGCGGCGGCGCAAGAGTTGGTAGAGAGTGAGCCTCGCTTGGAGTTTTTTCACGGGTCGTTCGCTCAGCTTCCCCATCAACTGCGTAGGATGGGGATCGACGCAGTTGATGGCATCTTATTGGATCTGGGAGTCTCCAGTCCGCAATTGGATAACGGCGATCGCGGTTTCAGCTTTATGCACGATGGTCCCTTGGATATGCGCATGGACACCAGTCGCGGGGAAACGGCGGCCCAATGGTTGTCTTACGCCGACCTTAAGGATATTGCCGGTGTGTTGAAAGAGTATGGCGAAGAGCGTTTCGCCCGGCGTATCGCCTCTGCAATCATCTCCGCTCGCGAGGAATCCCCGATCGAGACGACGGCTCAGCTGGCCCGCGTGGTTAGTGAGGCGCATCCCCGTTGGGAAAAACACAAGCATCCAGCCACCCGGTCCTTCCAGGCGATTCGAATCAAAGTCAATCGCGAGTTGGATGACTTGCAGGAGTTCTTGTCCGTCGCGCTGGATATGCTGCGCGTCGGCGGCCGTCTCGTGGTGATCAGCTTTCACTCTCTGGAAGATCGTATGGTGAAGCGGTACATGCGCGACATGGCGCGGGGCGACTCACTACCGCGTGGCGTGCCAGTCACCGAGAGTGCGCTTAACCGGCGCTTGCGCCTGCTCGGCAGAGGGGTCAGGGCCAGTGCGGAGGAGGTGGCGGGTAACGTCCGCGCGCGCAGCGCGGTGATGCGCGTCGCGGAAAAAATAAGTTAAGCCTGGATTTGGATGTATAGGGTGGTAGAAAACACAGTGATGAATGTAAGCGGTATGCAGCGCGAGCGGCAGGGGGGCGGGGAGCTGGTCATCTTCAACGCCACGCTACTGGTGTTGGTGCTGGTGTCTGCATTTGCCACGATCTATTCCACCCACGCCTGCCGCGCTTTGTATACGCAACTACAGGTTCTGGAATCCTCGCAGTGGTATTTACAGGAGGATTACGGGCGCCTGCTGCTGGAACAGAGTACCTGGGCCTCACACTACCGGGTGGAGAAGGTAGCCCGTGGCGACCTGGGCATGACAGCGCCAAACCTCGCGAAGTACAAGGTAATACCCCAATGAAGCGCGTCACCCGGCAGCAGCCGTCTCTGTGGCGCTTTTACCTTGTGGTGGGGATTTTAGGCTGCCTGTTGGTCCTGCTGGTATGGCGTGTATTGAGCCTGCAGATTCTCGACATGGAGCGCGGCTATGAATTCCTGCAAAACCAGGGCGAGATGCGCTCGGTGCGCACCGCAGAAATTCCTGCCTATCGTGGGGTAATTTCTGATCGTCGCGGGGAACCGCTGGCAGTGAGCACCCCGGTGGTATCGATCTGGGGCAATCCCACGGTGCTGAAAGACTCACCGCGCCTGGGCGAGTTGGCGCAGGCTTTGGGTATGACGCTGGCGACACTGCAGGAAAAACTAACGCGCTACGAGGGTAAACAGTTTATGTATCTGTTGCGCCACCAGGTACCGGCGGATGCCCGGATCATTCTGGATAAGCGTATCGCGGGTGTTTCTGGTCAGCGCGAATACCGACGATTTTATCCCGCCGGTGAAGTGGCGGCGCAGCTGATAGGATTTACCAACCTCGACGGCCAGGGGATTGACGGCCTGGAGCTTTCCCACAATGAGTGGTTGAAGGGTAAGCCGGGCAAAAAGAAATACATTAAGGATCTGCACGGCGAAGTCGTGCGAGATATCGGTGTGCTGGAGCCAGCGCAGCCCGGGAAAGATCTCACGCTGAGTATCGATCTGCGCCTGCAATATTTGCAGCACCGCGAGCTGCAACGCGCGGTGACTGCGCTGGGTGCTGCCTCGGGTACGGTAGTCACTCTGGACAGTCATACCGGTGAAGTTCTGGCCATGGTCAACTACCCGGTTTACAACCCCAACGGTGCCAAGGCTGGCAGCCCCGAGAGTATGCGCAATCGGGCCATAACCGATATGTATGAGCCCGGTTCCACCATGAAATCGCTCACCCTGGTGGCCGCGCTGGAAAGCGGTCGTTTCACACCAGAAACCATCATTGACACATCGCCAGGCCGCATTCGAGTGGGCCCCAAAGTTTACCCTGATCCCCGTAATTACGGTGCCATCACCGTTACCCGGGTGCTGCAAAAATCCAGTCAGGTGGGAGTCACCAAGATCGCTCTGAACCTGGGTCACGAACCCATCTGGGAGGTTTTTAACCGCTTTGGTATTGGCAAAGCACCCGCCACCGGTTTCCCTGGCGAGAGTGCGGGCAGCCTGCCGAATCGGCCGCGCTGGTACGCAACGGATAAGGTATCACTGGCTTTCGGCTATGGGATTTCAGCGACGCCTCTGCAACTCGCCAGCGCGTACTCGGTATTTGCCAACGACGGTGTGCAGCAGCCAGTATCGTTGCTGGCGCTAGAGGGTGCGGTGCCCGCTGGCAAACGGGTGATTTCCCACGAAACGACCGCGCAGATTCTTAAGATGCTGCATGCCGTGACCGTCGACGATGGCACTGGCCACCTGGCGCGGGTACCAGGCTATCAGGTAGGCGGAAAAACCGGCACGGTACGTAAGGTTGGAGTCGGTGGTTACGAGGCTAACAAATACGTCGCCCTATTTGCGGGAATCGCCCCGATCGACCACCCGCGCATAGTAACCGTCGTGGTCATTAATGAGCCCAAGGGAGCGCTCTACGGTGGCGGTGCTGTGGCGGCCCCGATTTTTTCTGAAATGACGGGTGCCACCTTACGTATTCTCAATGTGCCTCCTACCGAGATCAGCACAGTTGGCGAGGCGACCGAGCCCGCACCCGGAGGTGCCGCTTGATGCTGGGGGCGCAATCGTTGGACGTACCTGCGATGTCGCTGGCGCAATTGCTGGGCAGCGACAATGTGGCTTACGCCGACACTATGGTCCGTGGCATGCAGCTGGACAGTCGTAGAGTGCAGCCGGGCGATGTGTTTCTGGCACTGTCAGGCGAGCAGCATGACGGACGGCAGTTCATCGAGCAGGCGGTTGCTAACGGCGCTGTCGCCGTGGTAGCGCAGGCGCCGGTTGCAGGTTTTGTCGACGGGATTGCAGTGCCGCTGGTGGAGTTGCCCGAACTGTGTTTTGAGGCCGGCTTGCTGGCGGCACGCTTCTACCGCCATCCCAGCCACGCGATGCACGTGGTCGGCGTCACCGGCACCAACGGCAAGACGACAACCAGCCGCATTATCGCGCAATTGTCACGTGCCCTTGGTAAGCCCTGTGGTGTGATTGGCACCTTGGGCGCCACGTTAGACGATACGGTAAGTGTGGCGGGCAATACGACACCGGATGCGCTGGAGCTGCAGCGACAACTGGCGCATTGGCTGCTGCAGGGCGTGGTTACCGTCAGCATGGAAGTCTCTTCGCATGCGCTGGTGCAGGGGCGCGTCAACGGTGTGGAATTTGCAACGGCAATCTATACCAATCTGTCCCACGATCACCTTGATTATCACGGCAGTATGGATGCGTACGGTCGCGCCAAACTGCGTCTGTTTGTGCAAGACGGATTGCGTCACGCGGTGATCAATGCGGATGACCACTTTGCCGGTCAGGTGCGCGCGGCGGTGGCGCCTGATGTGCAAGTCCTGACCTATTCCGCCAGCGGCGCCGCAGCTGATGTCCGAGTCGAAAACGCGCGCTTCAGCGCTGACGGTGTGCAGGGTGAACTGCACAGCCCGTGGGGTGCTGCGGATTTTTTCAGCCCCTTACCAGGAGACTTTAATCTGGCGAACCTGGCAGCTGCGGTGGCTGCCCTGGCGTTGGCTGGCGAAGATTTGCTGGCCGTACTCGCAGCGGTGGCCACATTGCGTCCTGTGCCCGGTCGTATGCAGGCCATCCCCACCACGCTTGATCTGCAGGTGATTGTGGATTACGCCCACACACCGCATGCGCTGGAGCAGGTGCTGAAGGCGATAAGGCCGCACGTCAATGGCGCGCTGGTTACTGTATTTGGGTGTGGTGGTGATCGCGACAGGGAAAAACGGCAAGCGATGGGGCGAATTGCCTGCGCCCTGTCTGACCGCGTGGTGATTACCAGTGACAACCCGCGCAGTGAGGAACCGCTGCAGATCATGCGCGACATCGAGTCAGGGTGCAGTGGCCAATACACCCTGGTTGCAGATCGTGCGCAGGCTATCGCGGTGGCCGTGGCGGAAGCTGGTACCGGCGATTGTGTGGTAATTGCGGGCAAGGGTCACGAGAACTACCAGCTGGTGGATGGACTGAGCCTGCCGTTCAGTGATGAGCTCCAGGCGCGCGCAGCACTGGCGCACAGAGCGGCATCATGATGCGCCCGTTTGCTCTGTCCGAGCTGCAGCTGCCACTGGCAGCACAGTTGCATGGTCCTGATCGGGAAATTATCGGCGTGTCTACCGATAGCCGAACGCTGCGCCGCGGTGATTTGTTCGTGGCGCTGCGGGGTGCGAACTTCGATGGACATGCCTATGGGGCGCAGGTCCAAAGTGCGGGCGCCACCGCCGTGCTGGTCAGCGCGCCTGCTCCAGGTTCTCTGCCCCAGTTGCGGGTCGCCGACACACTGCTCGCCCTGGGCAAGCTGGGCGCCTTTAATCGCGCGCTATTCAGCGGGCCACTGGTCGCGATAACCGGTAGCAGCGGCAAAACCACGGTCAAGAATATGGTACATGCCGTGCTTTCAAGGCGCGGTGAAACGCTGGCTACTGAGGGCAACTTCAATAACGAAGTTGGTGTGCCGTTGACGCTGTTGCGCCTGCGGCCAGAGGTACAGTTTGCCGTAGTGGAAATGGGTGCGGCCGCAGCGGGGCATATTGACTATTTGTGTTCATTGGCGCGCCCTACCGTCGCGCTGCTGCTCAATGCCATGCCTGCACATCTGGAGGGATTTGGCAGCGTGGAGGGCGTGGCTGCGGCCAAGGGAGAGATATTTGACCGGCTGGGCGAGTACGATGTTGCCGTCATCAACGCGGATCAGCCCTGGGCCAAACAGTGGCGCAAGCGTGCCGCTGCGGCCACGGTGCTGGATTTCGGCTTGGAGCAAGCGGCGGCTATCAGCGCCAGGGATATTCAGAGCAGGGGCGTGGAGGGTGTCAGTTTCACCGCGTCTACACCGGTCGGTGATATGGCCATGCGCCTGGCGCTGCCCGGAGTGCACAACGTGTCTAACGCGCTCGCGGCGGTCGCGGTGGGTCTGGCCTGTGACATTTCCCTGTTAGAGATTCGCGATGGTCTGGAATCGTTGCAACCCGTAGACGGTCGGTTGCGCGCCATGCGTTCCTCGCAGGGCGTAGTGGTGATCGACGATTGCTACAACGCCAATCCCGGATCGGTAAGGGCGGCGATAGACATGCTGGCCGCGTGCCCTGGTCAACGTACGCTGGTGCTAGGCGCGATGCTGGAGTTGGGCGCTAACAGCAGTGCCCTGCACCGGGAAGTGGGCGAGTATGCGTTGGCCGCCGGTATTGAGCGCTTGTGGGGAGTGGGTCCGGAACTTGAAGTCAGTGTTAATGCTTTCGGCAGCAACGGACGATATTTCGAGAATCGCGCCGCTGCAGTATCCGCCTTGCCGGGGCAGTTTGGTGCGGGAGACACCGTTCTGGTCAAGGGCTCGCGCAGTGCCGGTATGGAGCAGATATTGCGTGCACTGCTACCGGCACTCAAGGCACAGGAGCACTGAGCCATGTTGCTGCTGCTGGCGGAATACCTCACCCAATACCACAGTGCATTTGGTGTGTTCGAGTATCTGACACTGCGCGGGATACTGGCGGCGGGTACTGCGCTTGCCATCTCGCTGCTGGTCGGACCGGTGATGATTCGCCGCCTCAAGTTTTACCAAATGGGACAGTCCATCCGCAGTGATGGCCCCCAAACCCACCTGAGTAAGGCCGGCACCCCCACCATGGGCGGCGCTCTGCTGCTGGTGGGCATCGCCGCTTCCTGTTTATTGTGGGGCGACCTGAGCAATCGCTACCTCTGGCTGGCGCTGTTGGTGACCGGGATGTTTGGCGCTGTGGGTTGGGTGGATGATTATCGCAAGGTAGTCGAGCGCGACTCCCGCGGTCTGCCGGCGCGCTGGAAGTATTTCTGGCAGTCGCTGGCCGGACTGGCCGCTGCGCTCTATCTCTATCTGGCTTTCGATACACCGGTGACAACGCAGTTGTACATCCCCTTCTTCAAGGATTTCGCCTGGAGCATGGGTCCGTCTTTCATTCTACTGGCCTATTTTGTAATTGTCGGTGCCAGCAATGCAGTGAACCTGACCGATGGCCTGGATGGCCTGGCGATTTTGCCGACCGTGCTGGTGGGGACCGCCCTTGGCATTATCGCCTACCTCACAGGGCGCGTGGATTTTGCCGATTATCTGCATATTCCCTACGTCGCCGGTAGCGGCGAGCTGGCGGTGTTCTGCGGCAGTATTGCCGGTGCCGGGCTTGGCTTCCTCTGGTTCAACACCTATCCCGCCCAGGTGTTCATGGGCGATGTGGGCGCGCTCGCCCTGGGTGCGGCGCTGGGAACCGTGGCGGTGATCACCCGCCACGAGATCGTTTTTTTCATCATGGGAGGCATCTTTGTGCTGGAGACGGTATCGGTGATTCTCCAGGTCGCCTCCTTCAAATTGACCGGCAAGCGAATTTTCCGCATGGCCCCTATTCACCACCACTATGAATTGAAAGGTTGGCCAGAGCCGCGCGTCATCGTGCGCTTCTGGATTATCACGGTAATGCTGGTCCTGTTCGGACTGGCGACGTTGAAGTTGCGTTAGTCGAGAATGAAATTGGCCCACCAGATAGCAGCGAGCAGTGAACACCGGGTAGTGGTAGGTCTGGGTGCCACCGGGCTGTCCTGTGCCCGTCATTTTCAGCGGCTGGGTCTGCCTTTTAGCGTTGTGGATACGCGTGCACAGCCGCCCGGGCTGGCTGTACTGCAGCGCGAGATGCCGCATGTTGAAGTCTTTACTGGCGCATACCCCGAGGCGCTGATCGCCAGTGCCATGGAATTGGTGGTGAGTCCGGGTATTGCCATGGATGCACCCATCGTCACTCAGGCGCTCGCCGCGGGTGTGGCGGTGGTCGGCGACATCGACCTCTTTATGCGCGAAGCAGCAGCGCCGGTGGTGGGCATCACAGGTTCGAATGCGAAGTCCACAGTGACTGAATTGCTGGGGCAGATGGCGCGGGAGGCGCAGCTGAATGTTGGCGTTGGCGGCAACCTGGGCACACCTGCTCTGGAGTTGCTGGCGCCAGAGCGTGAACTCTACGTGTTGGAACTGTCCAGTTTTCAGTTGGAGCGCGCCGGGCCATTGAATCTGTCGGTGGCGACGGTATTGAACATGAGTGAGGACCATCTGGACCGCCACGGCTCCATGTCTGGCTATCGCCTGGCCAAGCACCGCATTTTTCAGGGGTGTAAAAAAGCCGTCGTCAATCTGGATGATCCGATGAGTATTCCCGCGTTGGGTCCTGAGGTGGAGATCGTCAGTTGGCGCATTGCGGAGCCCGCACCGGCTGGCTTCGGTCTGCGTCAGCACGCTGGAAAGGACTACCTGTGTCACGGCATTGAGACCCTGTTGCCCGTCGCGGCAATGCATCTGGTCGGGAGCCACAATGTGGCCAATGCCCTTGCTGCACTCACCCTCGGTTACAGCACGGGCCTGCCAATCGCCGCTATGTTGGCCACACTGCGTACTTTCAGTGGGCTGCCACACCGCTGTGAGTTGGTTGCCCAGATAGGCGGTGTACGCTACATCAACGACTCAAAGGGCACCAATATCGGCGCCACTGAAGCCGCTCTGCGCGGCGTGGGTGGAGAGCGCAATATCCTGCTGATCGCCGGCGGTCAGGGCAAAGGTGCGGATTTTTCCCAACTGCAACAGGCGGTGGCGCGCCACTGCAAGTTACTGATACTGCTGGGCGAGGATGCACCACTCCTGCAGCAGGCGCTGGCTGTCAGTGCGCCGGTGACGATGGTGGCCTCCCTCGAAGAGGCCGTTAACATAGCGGCCACGCAGGCACTGCCCGGTGATCTCGTGTTGCTGTCGCCGGCGTGTGCCAGTTTCGATATGTTCAGCGGTTACGCGCAGCGCGGGGAGCTGTTCTGTGCGTTGGTGCAGCAGTTGGCGGGTCAGCGGCGATGAGACTCTTCGGCAACGAGGTTTCGCTCAGTGAGGCACCCGACGTGACGCTGGTCCTGGTCGCGTTGGCCTTGTTGCTGGTGGGGCTTGTAGCCATCAGTTCTGCGTCTATTGAGTACGCGCAATGGCACTTCCAGAATCCCTGGTATCACAGCCAGCGGCACCTCATCTACCTGCTGGCCGGGATTGTCGGGGCAGCGGTGATTTACCGGGTACCGACACAGTTTTGGCTGTCTACCGGCTGGTGGTGGTTGTTTGGTGCGCTGGCGCTACTGATCGTGGTGTTGATCCCTGGTGTCGGGCGTGAGGTAAACGGTAGTCAGCGCTGGCTGCCTCTGGGGCCTTTCACGCTGCAACCCTCGGAGTTCGCCAAGCTTGCCGTGGTGGTGTATCTGGCAGGTTATATGGTGCGCCGTGAACACGAAATGCGGCACCAGTGGATGGGTTTTCTCAAGCCCATGATGGTGTTGTTCACGACCACCCTGCTGTTGTTGATCGAGCCGGATTTTGGCGCCACGGTGATCGTGATGGCCACCGCGTTCGGGATGTTGTTTTTGGCCGGCGTCAAGGTCGGTCACTTTATGGTGGTGGTGGTAGGGGCGCTGGCCGCCGGGCTGGTACTGGTGATCTCCGAGCCCTATCGGTTGAAGCGCATGACCGCTTATCGGGATCCCTGGGCCGATCCCTATGACACCGGTTTTCAGCTGACGCAGTCACTGATTGCTTTTGGGCGTGGCGAGTGGCTGGGTGTTGGCCTTGGAAACAGTGTGCAGAAGCTGTTCTACCTGCCCGAGGCACACACCGACTTTGTGTTCTCCATCTGGGCGGAGGAGACCGGTTTTGTTGGCGCGGTCGCGGTGATCGGTTTATTTGCGGCGCTGATAGGACGCATCCTGTGGACAGGGCGCTGTGCGCTGCTGGTCGACCATGCCTTCGGGGCGTACCTCTGCTACGGCGTAGCCCTGGTATTTTCGGGTCAGGCCTTTATCAACATGGGGGTAAGCTCTGGTCTGTTACCCACCAAGGGCTTGACGTTGCCTTTCGTCAGCTATGGCGGCACCAGCCTGATCGTATGTTGTGCCATGTTGGGACTGGTGCTGCGCATTGAGACTGACCTGCGTACCTTGCCGCCACGCAGGAAAGCGACATGATGGCGGCGCGCAAACCACTGGTCATGTTAATGGCGGGCGGCACTGGCGGCCACGTCTATCCGGCACTGGCGGTTGCCACTGAGTTGCTGTCTCGCGGGTATGCTGTGGAATGGGTGGGCACCGCACGTGGCCTGGAGCATCGCGTTGTCCCTGGCGCCGGCATTGTATTGCACTGTCTACCCGTGCGTGGTGTGCGCGGGAAAAATGTCTTGCACAAACTGCTGGCAGTGTTGTTTCTGCTGCTCGCCTCGCTGCAAGCGCTGTGGCTGGTGTTTCGTCGTGCACCAGGCTGTGTGGTCGGTATGGGCGGCTATGTTGCCGGTCCTGCCGGAGTCGCTGCATGGCTATTGCGCAAACCGTTGTTGATCCATGAACAGAATGCTGTGGCGGGCACGACCAACCGTATGCTGGCACCACTGGCGACCAAAATCGTCGCCGGTTTTCCCGGCGCCTTCAGCATGGATACGTCCTACACCGTAACGGGAAATCCTGTGCGGCGGCAACTGGTTGTCGCGGGCGCGGTTAGTGCTTATGACTACGCGGGTCAGCGACCATTGCACCTGCTGATATTGGGCGGCAGCCTGGGCGCTCGCCCGATCAACGACGTGCTCCCTGGTGCATTGCATAAACTTGTGCAGACCACGGGTAGCCCCGTTGAAGTCTTGCACCAGACGGGGGCAGGTCATGACGACGATGTTCGTCGTCGCTACGGACCACTGTTGGGCCAGGGTGTACGCGTGGCACCATTTATAGAAGACATGGCAGCAGCGTATGCCTGGGCAGACCTGGTGCTATGCCGCTGCGGCGCGCTAACCATTGCTGAGTTGGCCATTATGGGTCGGCCGTCGATTCTGGTGCCCTTACCGCATGCGATCGATGACCACCAGACAGCCAATGCACATGCCTTGACAGACTGCGGTGGTGCAACTCTGTTACAGCAGAGCGACATGAATGAGCAATCAGTACACGATGTGTTGCAGCGCTTGCTTGCTGATCCGCCGCGCTTGTCCGTGATGGCGGCAGCGGCATTAGCCAGTGCAACGCCGGACGCCGCAGAGCGCGTCAGCGACTGTTGTGAGGAGCTACTGTATGCCTGACAACAGAAGTGCCTACAGTCTCCCTGAGATGCGCCGCATTCGCCGCATTCACATGATAGGCGTTGGTGGTTCCGGTATGAGCGGTATCGCCGAGGTGCTGGTGAACCTGGGCTATGAGGTGGCGGGATCTGACTTGCGAGCCAGTGCCGTGACTGCACGGTTGGTGGAGCGAGGGATCGACGTGTTTATCGGCCACGCGGCCGAGAATATTGGCCGCGCTGATGTGGTGGTCACTTCCAGTGCTGTGGATGAGGAGAATCCGGAGGTCATTGCTGCGCGCAACGCTAGAATTCCGGTAGTACGACGCGCGGAGATGCTCGCCGAACTGATGCGTTATCGACATGGCATCGCGGTGGCCGGCACACACGGCAAGACAACGACCACCAGTCTCATCGCTGCAATCTTCGCCGAGGCTGGTCTGGATCCCACCTTTATCATCGGTGGACTGGTAAACAGCGTTGGTAGCAACGCGCAGCTGGGCGCGGGTCGGATTCTCATCGCTGAGGCCGACGAGAGTGACGCATCCTTTTTGCACTTGCAGCCGATGGTCACGGTGGTGACCAATATCGAAGCCGATCACATGGAAACCTATGGTGGTGACTTTGCTGTACTGCGGCGGACCTTCCTGGAGTTTCTGCACAACCTGCCTTTTTATGGCGTTGCCGTGCTGTGCATTGACGATCCTGTCGTGCGCGGTCTGCTGCCGGAAATTTCCAGGCAGGCGATTACCTACGGCTTTGCCGATGATGCGGATTTCCGAATTTGTGAATTGCACCGCAATGGGTTGACCACAACCTTTGTGGTGCAGCGGCCGGGTGGTGCTGCGCCACTGGCGATTCACCTGAATATGCCGGGCGCACACAACGTGCTCAACGCCACCGCCGCGGTGGTCGTAGCGTGCGACGAAGGGCTACAGGACGCTGCTATACAACGGGCACTGGCAGCATTTGCAGGAGTTGGCCGACGTTTCACGCGGCTCGGAGAGATCATCTTTCCCAACGGTACGGCGCAGTTGGTTGACGATTACGGCCACCATCCCACCGAAGTGCGGGCCACGCTGGAATCAGTGCGCCAGGCCTGGCCGCAGCGCCGGGTGGTGATGGTGTACCAGCCGCACCGCTATACCCGTACGCGGGATCTGTACGAGGACTTCGTCGCGGTTTTGTCTGGCTGCGATGTATTGGTACTGCTGGATGTGTATCCGGCCGGCGAGGCCCCCATTCCAGGAGCTGACAGCCGCAGTCTGACGCGCAGCATCCGCCAGCGCGGCCAGGTCGAACCGATATTTGCAGAATGCATTGAGGATGTTCCTGCACTGCTGAGCGCCCTGGTTCTTGATGGTGATGTCGTCGTCACTCAAGGTGCGGGCAATGTCTCTCGCCTGGCCCAGGATTTGAGTCTGATGTCAGTCAAGCAGGGGGTGCTGCTATGAGTCTGGAGCAATTGCCGCAGGGGCGGATAGCGGTGTTGCTGGGAGGCAATTCAGCCGAGCGTGACGTGTCACTGCGCAGCGGCCAGACCGTGTTGGACGCGTTGCAGTCGCTGGGACTGGATGTGTTCGCGCTGGACCCGGCCGAGCCAGACTGGATGACACAACTGCACGGGGTAAGCCTTGCCTTCATCGCCCTGCATGGTCCGGGCGGCGAGGACGGCAGTATGCAGGGCGCACTGCAGACGCGGGGTATCCGTTGGACCGGGTCCAACGTTCTGGGCTCTGCGCTGGCCATGGACAAGAAGCGCAGTAAACAGTTGTGGCAGGGCATCGGACTGGCGACCGGGGGTTTCGTCACGCTTAGCCGTAACACGGATTGGCAGGGCGTGATTGATCGCTTTGGCAAGGTGTTCGTCAAGCCCGCCTGCCAGGGTTCCAGTATCGGCATGAGCAGTGCAGACAGCGCGCAAGCACTGCGCCAGTCGTTTGAGTTGGCCAGTCAATATGCGGGCGAGGTGGTGGCCGAGCAATTTATTGATGGCCCCGAATACACGGTCGCGGTGCTGGGTGATACCGCGCTGCCGTCCATACGGTTGGAAACAGACAATGAATTTTATGATTACCAGGCAAAGTACCTTTCTGACGAAACCCGATATCACTGCCCCAGCGGCCTGACGGCGCGCGAAGAAGCGGAAATTGCCGCATTGTCTTTGCGCGCTTTCCGCTCCCTGGGGTGTTCCGTTTGGGGTCGGGTGGATGTGATGCGCGATTCCGCCGGGCGCTTTTTTGTCCTGGAAGTGAATACCGTCCCTGGCATGACGTCCCACAGCCTGGTGCCGATGGCGGCGGCGGCAGCGGGTCTGACGATACCTGCGCTGGTGCTGCGCATTGTGCAATTGAGTCTGCAGGAGGGTCAGTAACATGGGTACAGTAAAAGATCGACCTGGTGCAGGCGCACGCTCGAGGGCGGAGCACCCCGCGCAGCAGCATAGGCCGAAAAAACCGGTGTTGAAGCGCGCGGGTCGACGCGCGGCCCAGGGCGCAACCCGCAATCCCGCGGCAGCTGTGCCGGGGCCGACTCGTTCGTCCGCCTGGCTGAATCGGCTACTCATTATGCTCGGTGCGGTGGTGGTGTTGGCGGCGGCTACCAAGGCGTTCATTACCGTATCGAGTCTTCCAGTGCAGCGCATCAGTGTTACCGGCTCTTTGGAGCACACGCAGGCGCAGGCGGTGCAGGACATGATACAGCCCTGCCTCGCGGGTGGCTTTCTGAAGGCTGACTTGCAAGAGATGCGGCGCCAATTGGAGGGCTTGCCCTGGATCTACGAGGCCACTGTGCGGCGCAAGTGGCCCAACGCATTGGAAATTCATGTCGTGGAAGAGTTGCCCATCGCGCGCTGGGGCCAGGATGGATTTCTCAATCATGAGGGCGGCGTGTTCCATTCCGAGAAAAGCGACCACGCAGAGTCCCTGCCGCTGCTAATGGGGCCGGACGGCTCTGCCCAGTCGCTGATGGCGAAGTATCAGCGACTAGTGGACATACTCGCGCCTCTTAACCTCGCCGTGGAACAGCTGGCTGTGGATGAGCGGGGGCAAATGGAGGCGGTGTTAGCCGGCGGCATCCAGTTGTCTCTGGGCGGTGAAGATTTTCTCGGCCGCATGCAGCGCTTTGTGGGGATTTATCGCAGCGAGTTGGCCGCGCGGCGGACAGAGGTGAAACGGGTAGATTTACGTTACGAGAGCGGAATTGCGGTGGCGTTCACAGAGCCATTGCAGGAAGAACCGTCACACGTCGCGGGATTATAAAAATACAACGGGATGTTAAGGGGAGACACTGCCATGGGCAGCGTGCAGGACAAAAAGTTGATCGTTGGTCTCGATATAGGCACCTCTAAAGTGGTGGCGATAGTCGGTGAAATCGGTCTGGACGGCTCCTTAGAGATCGTTGGTATCGGTTCCAATCCGAGCAGGGGTATGAAAAAGGGGGTGGTGGTCAATATCGAGTCCACCGTGCAATCCATTCAGCGTGCGGTGGAAGAGGCGGAGCTGATGGCGGGCTGCCAAATTCACTCCGTCTATGTGGGCATTGCCGGCAGCCATATCCGCAGCCTGAACTCGCATGGCATCGTCGCGATCAAGGACAAGGAGGTGTACCGCGCAGATCTGGAACGGGTTATCGACGCGGCACAGGCTGTTGCGATTCCCGCAGACCAGAAAATTCTGCACATCCTGCCGCAGGAATACATCATCGATAACCAGGAGGGCATCAAAGAGCCGTTGGGCATGTCTGGCGTCCGCCTGGAAGCCAAGGTCCATCTGGTCACCTGTGCGGTCAATGCCGCGCAGAACATCGAAAAATGCATACGCCGCTGCGGCCTGGAAGTCGAGGAGATCATTCTTGAGCAACTTGCCTCCAGTTATTCAGTGCTCACCGACGACGAGCGCGAACTGGGCGTCTGTCTGGTCGACATCGGCGGGGGCACCACTGACATCGCGATTTTCACGGACGGCTCGATTCGCCATACCGGGGTCATACCGATTGCCGGCGACCAGGTTACCAACGATATCGCCATGGCACTGCGCACGCCCACCCAGCATGCCGAGGAAATCAAGATCAAATATGCCTGTGCACTGACGCAGTTAGCCGGTGCAGACGACACCATCAAGGTGCCCAGCGTGGGTGACCGCCCGCCGCGGGACCTGTCGCGGCAGTCGCTGGCCGAGGTGGTGGAGCCGCGGTACGACGAATTGTTCACGCTGGTGCAAGCCGAGCTACGACGCAGCGGCTTTGAGGAAATGGTACCGGCGGGCATCGTGCTGACCGGCGGTACCTCCAAGATGGAAGGCGTCGTCGAACTGGCGGAGGAGATTTTTCATATGCCAGTACGCGTGGGGTATCCGCAAACAGTGCGCGGACTCAACGATATCGTGCGCAACCCGATCTATGCCACCAGTGTTGGTTTGCTGCAGTACGGGATGCTGCACCGGTCCGATAACGGCACGGCATCTTCGGGTAAGTCAGGTGTTTCCGGCGAGGGTCTGCTGGGTCGGGCCAAGGCCTGGCTGCAGAGCAATTTTTAGCAGGGTAGTTGTAGTGTTGTTGTAGAGCGTCGTGTGCGAGCGCGGCAGTTTCATATAATAGGGGAGTAAGACCATGTTTGAACTAATCGATACTGTTCCATCAAATGCAGTCATCAAAGTTATCGGGGTAGGTGGCGGCGGTGGCAATGCTGTTAAACACATGATCGAAAATAATGTCGAGGGCGTGGATTTTATCTGCGCCAATACCGACGCCCAGGCGCTCTCGGATATTGCCTCCAAGACCGTACTACAGCTCGGTGGTGACATCACCAAGGGGCTGGGAGCGGGCGCGAATCCGGAAATCGGCAGAGCGGCGGCAATGGAAGACCGCGAGCGTATCGCCGATGCCCTGCGCGGTGCAGACATGGTCTTTATTACGGCTGGAATGGGTGGTGGTACCGGTACGGGTGGTGCCCCCGTGGTGGCGGAAGTTGCCAGGGAATTGGGTATCCTGACCGTCGCGGTGGTCACTCGCCCGTTCGCTTTCGAGGGCAAGAAGCGCCTGAGTATCGCCCAGGAAGGGCTGGCCGAATTGGCGCAGCATGTGGATTCGCTGATCACTATTCCCAATGAAAAATTGCTCGAGGTACTGGGCAAGAATTGCAGTCTGTTGGAAGCCTTTAGAGAAGCCAATGACGTGCTGTTGGGCGCCGTTCAGGGTATCGCTGACCTGATTATTCGCCCGGGCATGATCAACGTGGACTTTGCTGACGTGCGCACCGTCATGTCGGAAATGGGCATGGCAATGATGGGCACCGGCTATGCCAAGGGTGAAAATCGCGCCCGCAAGGCGGCCGAGAAGGCGATCAGCAGTCCGCTGCTGGACGATATCAACTTAGCCGGAGCACGCGGTATCCTGGTGAATATCACCGCTGGTTTCGACTTGTCATTGGGTGAATTTTCCGAAGTCGGCGAGACCATCGAGGAGTTCGCCTCGGAAGAGGCAACAGTGGTGGTGGGGACCGTTATCGACCCTAATATGAAGGAGGAGATAAAGGTGACCGTTGTTGCTACCGGCCTGGGCGGCGGGGCGGTGCGGGTGCCCTTGCAGATAGTCGAAGCGGCGCACAAAACGGTGGCTGCCGACCTCGAGGGGGAGATCAATTACAGGGATTTTGATCGCCCGCCTGGCTTGCGTAACTCACGCCGGTCAGCAGGAGGTCAGGTGGCTGCAGCGCCTGGCAATGCCAGCGAGGAGTACTTTGATATTCCAGCGTTTTTGCGCCGTCAAGCTGACTAGGCAAGCACTGCCGTACGGTATCTGCGCAGGCTGCCTACCGTAATCCTTCGCACCGGGTTGCTCGCGCCCGGTAGTGGCAATCCCGCTCAGGGCCGAGTGTGCAGGTGGCACGAGGCTCTGGGCAGGCCTGTCGCGCTCCGGATCTCTTTGGACCTATCTCTGACTTGGCATTGCATCCCGTTTTGTGGCATAGTTCCGTGCATATTTCACGTTTCACCCGCCTGCTAGTCAATAAATGAACAATCAATAAGTCGATAAATGAAAGTAATTCTTATTAGTCGGAAGCATGGGGGCTCACGCTCCATCGAATTGAGCCGCTGGTCACGGGCGCTGTTGTCCTTGTGCTGTCTGGGGTTGCCGCTGGGCCTGGCGGCCTCCGGGTACCTCGCCGGTCAGGACAGTGGGTCGCGGGCCCTGCGCCCAGCCGCGCTGGATACAGCGCAGGATGAGTTGGCGCAGCAGTCCGGCGAATTGGGGGATCTGGAGGGATCAACCGAGCTCAAGGTGCAGGCCATGACGATTAGTCTGGCAGAGCTGGAGGCCAGGATGACCCGACTGGATGCGCTGGGTCAGCACCTCACCGCGATGGCCGATCTGGAAGAGGGCGAGTTCGATTTTAGCCAGCCGCCAGCCCTTGGAGGGCCGCTGCTTGGTGAGTCCCCTGCTGAATTTACCACCATGGGCCTTGATGGTGAGCTGGGCCGCTTTGAGACGCGCCTCAGTGACCGTGAAAAGCAGTTGGAAATCCTGGAATCCATGCTGACCAATCGCAAGCTGGAAGAACAGGGCTCCCTGTCCGGTCTGCCGGTAAAAAAGGGCTATGTGTCGTCCGGCTATGGCTGGCGCGCAGACCCCATCAACGGCAAACCCTCCCTGCATGCTGGTCTCGATTTTGCGGGCAAGTCAGGCTCTGATGTCGTGGCTGTCGCCTCCGGTGTGGTGACCTTCAGTGGACGGGACTCAGGTTATGGCAACATGGTCGAGATATCACACGGCGGTGACTATGTCACCCGCTACGCACACAACAAGAATACCCTGGTGCAACCCGGTGATGTCGTGCGCAAGGGCGATACCATCGCATTGATGGGTTCCACGGGTCGTTCCACCGGATCCCATGTGCATTTCGAAGTGTACAAAAACGGCCGTTCGGTCGACCCCTCCAGTTATGTGGCTCGCACGCATCCCTGATTCACCCGGTTTTAGCTCCGCGCTCCCCTCGGTTCGTTCCGGACGGGGTTCTCTATATCAAACATGATGAAAAGCAATGATAAGCAACGCTCTTAAAAACCTGTTTGGCACCCGCAACGGTCGCGAATTGAAGCGCATGGGGAAGGTGGTCAAACAGATCAATGCTCTGGCAGATGAGATCCACGCACTTGACGATGCGCAGCTGGCAGCTAAAACAACCCTGTTCAAGCAGCGCCTGGCAAATGGGGAGACGCTGGATAGCATTCTTCCCGAGGCGTTTGCTGTGGTGCGCGAGGCGGGCGCCAGAGTGCTCGGTTTACGCCATTTCGACGTACAGCTTATTGGCGGTATGGTGTTGCACGAGGGCAAAATCGCTGAGATGCGCACGGGTGAAGGCAAGACGCTGGTGGCGACTCTGCCGGCCTACCTCAACGCACTTACCGGCAACAGCGTAAACCTGATTACAGTAAATGATTACCTGGCGAATCGCGACGCGCATTGGATGGGGCCTCTTTACAACTTCCTCGGCGTGTCATTCGGGGTGATTCGCTCGGGTCAGACCACCCAGGAAAAAATCGCGTCCTACCAGGCCGATATAGTCTATGGCACCAATAATGAATTCGGCTTTGACTATCTGCGCGACAACATGGCCTTTTCCCTGCAGGAGCGCATGCAGCGCGGCCTGAGCTTTGCGATTGTCGATGAGGTCGACTCGATTCTGATCGACGAGGCGCGTACTCCGCTGATTATTTCCGGCGCCACTGAAGATAGCTCGGAGCTCTACCGGCGGATCAACAGTATGATTCCGTCCCTGCGCCTGGATACCGAAGGTGAGCCCGGGCACTACACGATTGACGAGAAGCAGCGCCAGGTGGAGCTGACCGAATCGGGCCATGAGTTTATCGAAGAATTGATGACCAGCGCAGGATTGCTGGCAGAAGGCGACAATCTGTACGGCGCGACCAATCTCAATTTGTTGCACCATGTCTATTCCGGTATGCGCGCCCACGTACTCTATCATCGGGATGTCGAATACATTGTGCAGAATGGGCAGGTGGTGCTGATTGATGAGCACACCGGTCGCACCATGGCAGGAAGGCGTTTGTCCGAAGGCCTGCACCAGGCCATCGAGGCCAAGGAAGGTGTCTCCATCCAGAGCGAAAGCCAGACGCTGGCGTCGACCACCTTCCAGAATTACTTCCGTCTGTATGGCAAGCTTGCCGGTATGACGGGCACGGCAGACACCGAGGCGTTTGAGTTTCGCCAGATTTACGGTCTGGAAGTGCTGGTCATTCCCACCAACGTGCCGCAACAGCGTATCGACATGAACGATCTGGTCTATCTCAGCGTGGATGAAAAGTTCGACGCGATCCTGACCGATGTGAAGGATTGTATGGGCAAGGGCGCACCGGTGCTGGTGGGTACCGCGTCGGTGGAAACCTCTGAAGCCATGTCCGAGCGCTTTCGCAAGGCTAAGATTGAACATAAGGTACTCAACGCCAAGTACCACGAGCAGGAAGCGGAAATTATTGCCCAGGCCGGTCGTCCCGGCGTGGTCACCATCGCTACCAATATGGCAGGCCGCGGTACCGACATTGTATTGGGTGGCAATCTCGAAGCAGAACTGCACGCGCTGGGAGAGGTTGATGCTGCAACGAAGCAACGCGTTCGCGATGCCTGGCAGCAGCGGCATGACCAGGTGTTGGCTGCAGGCGGTCTGCATATTTTTGGTTCAGAGCGCCACGAATCGCGGCGCATTGATAACCAGTTACGCGGCCGCGCGGGGCGCCAGGGAGATCCGGGAGCATCGCGCTTTTACCTGTCCATGGAAGACAACCTGATGCGCATCTTCGCGTCTGATCGGGTCAAGGGCTTCATGCAGGCCCTGGGCATGGAGAAGGGCGAGGCGATAGAGCACCGCATGGTGACCAACGCCATCGAAAAGGCCCAGCGCAAGGTCGAAGGGCGCAACTTCGATATCCGCAAGCAGTTGCTGGAATATGATGATGTCGCCAATGATCAGCGCCAGATCATCTACCAACAGCGCGATGATCTGCTGAGCGAGGCGGATATCGCCGACACCATTACGGCCATTCGTCGCGATGTCGTGGCAGACGCCATCGACAGCTACATTCCGCCCATGAGTGTGGAGGAGCAGTGGAACGTACCCGGTCTGGAGAAACAACTGGAGGCCGAGTTCGCGCTTTCACTGCCATTGCAGAAATGGCTGGAGCAGGATGACAAGCTCCACGAGGAAGCCCTGCGCGAGAGAATTTTCGAGGAGGCCCAGTCTGCCTACGAGCGCAAGAGCGCCGACGTCGGCCCCGACATGCGCAAGATCGAAAAGCAGATCATGTTGCAGGTACTCGATACATTGTGGAAAGACCATCTGGCCACGATGGACCATCTGCGTCAGGGTATTCACTTGCGCGCTTACGCCCAGAAGAATCCCAAGCAGGAATACAAGCGGGAGTCTTTCCAGTTGTTTGAGCAGCTGCTGGTCAGCCTCAAATACGAGGTGGTGAAATTCCTCAGTCACGTGCAGATACAGCGCCGCGACGAGGCGGCGGCGATAGAGCAGCAGCGTCGGGAAGCAGCGGCGCGTGAGCATCTGGCGTTTCAGCATGCCGAGGCTCCTGCGATGGACGGTGAGGCGTCCGAGTCCGAGGCGGAGGCACTGGTGCCGCCGCAGACCTACACCCGCGAACAACCCAAGGTAGGGCGCAATGAGCCCTGCCCCTGTGGCAGCGGTAAAAAGTATAAGCAGTGCCACGGCAAGCTGTGAGTCGTAGGCAGGGATCCTTGAGCAGAGTGCGTCGTTGACATGGCTGTGGGCAGTGACCGTTGCGGACCGTTGCAGGCTGTGCCCGGTGTACGGCTGGGCACTGTCTCTGCGGGCATCAAGACAGCGGGGCGCCAGGATCTGGTGCTGCTTGAAGTCAGCGAAGATACCCACTGCGCCGCGGTGTTCACCCGCAACGCATTTTGCGCCGCGCCCGTAATCGTAGCCAGGGACAACCTGCTCGCCTGTGCCCATCAGCCCCGTTATCTGCTCATCAATACTGGCAATGCCAACGCTGGAACCGGCGCTGCCGGTATCGTCGCAGCACGCACCTGCACCGCAGCAGTGGCGGCGCTTGCGGCTGTGGATGCCGACAGCGTGTTACCCTTTTCTACCGGGGTGATCGGGGAGCCCCTGCCGGTCGAGCGACTGGAACGGGCAATTCCCGCAGCCTTTGCCGCGCTGTCTGCTGACGGCTGGAATGCAGCAGCTGCTGGCATACTGACCACAGATACCCGTCCCAAGGCGTGCTCTGTCTCGTTCACCGTTGAAGGCCACAATTATGTGGTAACGGGTATCGCCAAGGGCTCGGGCATGATTCGCCCCAATATGGCAACGATGCTGGCTTTTATCGCGACCGACATGGCAGTTGAACACACACTGCTGCAACAGATGTTGTCGGAGTTGGTGGAGATGTCTTTCAACCGTATTACTGTGGATGGCGATACCTCTACCAATGACGCCTGTCTGCTACTTGCTACGGGCGCGGCCGGCAACACACTGTTAGCTGACCCTACATCTTCGTTACACCAAGCACTGCGTGACGCTGTAGAAGACGTGTGTATCAGTCTCGCCCAGAGCATCGTGCGCGATGGCGAGGGTGCCAGCAAGTTCGTAACCTTGCAGGTCAATGGCGGACGCAATGAAGCGGAGTGTCTGGACGTCGCCTTTACTATCGCGCATTCGCCTCTGGTGAAAACCGCACTGTTTGCCAGCGACCCCAACTGGGGGCGCTTGCTGGCCGCCATTGGCCGGGCTGGCGTGCCCGAATTGCAAGTTGAGCAGGTGGGGCTTTACCTTAATGATGTCCTGATTGCTGAGCAGGGGTGCCGCGCAGCCAGCTACACGGAGGAGCAAGGTATTGCCGCCATGGCGCCGGAAGATATCGTCATCAGGGTCGAGCTGGGGCGGGGTGAGGCCGCAGCTGTGGTGTGGACGACCGATTTTTCCTACGACTATGTGCGCATCAATGCCGAATACCGCTCCTGAATGTCAGTGGTGCATGTGGCAGTGGGTGTCATTCTCGATGAGCATCGCAACGTCCTGATTACGCGGCGTGCGCAACATGCTCACCAGGGTGGCTTGTGGGAGTTCCCCGGCGGTAAGGTGGAGGCAGGTGAATCACTTAATGCTGCGCTGACCAGGGAATTGCGCGAGGAACTGGGTATTATTATCGGCCGCACCAGTGCGCTGTTGGAAGTGCGCCACGATTACGGCGATAAGACAGTGTTGCTGGATGTGCACATGGTGTGGGAATTTAGCGGTGCAGCACGCGGCCTGGAAGATCAACCTCTGGCTTGGGTGGCGCCCCAGGACCTGTCTGATTATGCCTTCCCAGCGGCCAATATGCCGATAGTGACAGCGGTCGGAAAATTACTTGCCCCGTGACTATTCTTTGCTAACGGGCCGTCTCAGCCCGCAGTAGAAACTCCTTGTGTAACTCCTCTACCTGACTGTCCAGCTGGTCCAGTGAGCGACTGTTATCGATCACGATGTCGGCACGCTCCAGCCTGGCGACGCGACTCATCTGCGCCGCCATGATGCGCCTGACCTGCGCCTCATCGTTGCCATCGCGCTGCACAGTGCGCTGCAACTGCAGCGCTTCTGGCGCATCCACCACGACCACGCAATCCACTAACGACTTCTGGCTGGTGTCTAGCAGTAGAGGTGAACTGAGGATGGTATAAGGGCTGCGCGCGGCGCTAATCTGGACCGCAATTTCCTGTCCGATCAAGGGATGAGTCAAGTGCTCCAGCCAGCGCCTGTCGGTATCGTCTGAGAACACCCGGCTGCGCAGGGCTGCCCGGTCCAGCGCGCCATCCGCCTGCAGGATGCTCGCACCGAAGTGCGCGACTATGGCCGCCAGGGCAGGCGTGCCGGGCTTGACGATGATTCTGGCAACAACGTCTGCGTCCACCACGGTAATGCCGCGCTGCTCGAAGCGCTGCGTGACCGCAGATTTGCCGCTGCCGATGCCGCCAGTGATGCCCACGACCAGCGTCATAGTAAAGTGATCCCGAACCTCGCAAACAGGGAGCCGTAAGTGCCGTCACCCCACAACAGTGCCAGCCAGCCGGCGATGGCCAGATAGGGGCCAAAGGGAATCGGAATTTCCCTGCCGCGTTGCTTGATCAACATCAGCGCGATGCCGCAGCAGGCGCCAACCAGGGAAGACAGGAGAATGATCTCAGGCAGCATCTGCCAACCGAGCCAGGCTCCCAGCGCGGCCAGCAACTTGAAATCACCATAACCCATGCCTTCCCTACCGGTGAGCAATTTGAAAACCTGGTAGACGATCCACAGAATGAGGTAGCCGACCATGGCACCGATGACCGCATCGGCCAGACTGACGTACGTGTCATTCAGATTAAACAGTAAACCCAGCCACAGTAGAGGCAGGGTGATATCGTCAGGTAGCAGCTGGTGGTCAACGTCTATCATGGTCAGCACAATCAATGACCAGGTGAGCAGTGCGCCGCCAAGCAGAGCAAACGACAGGTCGAAGTAGCAGCCCAGGGCCAATGTCATCAGCCCAGTGACTAACTCCAGAATGGGGTAACGTGGAGCAATCGGCACTGCGCAATTGGCGCATTTTCCACGCAGTAGGATGTAACTGATCACCGGAATGTTTTGCCACGGTTTAATGGCAGCTTTGCAGTGGGGGCAATGGGAGTTGGGCGTGGCCAGGCTAAGCGATGCCTCCTGCTTCTCCTGCTCGACCTCCAGTAGTTCGCAGCAATCCTGGCGCCAGCGCCGTTCCATCATCAACGGTAGGCGGTAAATGACCACGTTGAGAAAGCTGCCCACTACCAACCCCAGTCCTAACAGACCGAGGTAAAGCAGTCCTGGCGGGATGAGGGTTGCCGACACGGAATTATCGCCTCGCGACGACGAAAACTAGATGACCGATCCCAGCATAAAGATGGGCAGATACATGGCGATCATCAGGCCGCCCACCAATACGCCCAATATGGACATGATTAACGGCTCCATCAATGAGCTGAGGCTGTCTACTGCGTTGTCCACAGCATCTTCGTAATGGGTGGCAACCTTGTCCAACATATCGTCGAGGGCACCAGATTCTTCACCGATCGAGACCATTTGCAGCAGCATATGCGGGAACAGTCCAGTCGCCTTGATGGAATTGTACAAGGTGGTGCCCGTGGTGACATCGTCGCGTATGCGGCGTATGGCCTTGGCGTAGACCGAGTTCCCTGCCGCTCCTGCGGTGGAATTCAATGCATCTACCAGCGGCACACCGGCAGCGAATGTCGTGGCCAGCGTGCGCGAAAAACGTGCGATTACGGCATCGTGAACAATGCCGCCAACGACAGGTATGCGCAGGGCCAATCGATCCAGCCACTCTGAAAATGCGACGGAGCGCAGTTTGATCTCGCGGAAAGCGAATATGATGCCGATCAGGACGAACAGCATAATCCACCACCATGCGATGACGAAGTCTGAAATGTTCATCACGAACTGGGTAAATGCAGGCAGTTCAGAACCGAAATTTTGGAAAGTCTCGGCAAACACGGGCACCACCTTGATCAACAGGATAGCGCACACGATGAGTGCTACACACACCACCGCGATAGGATAGGTCATGGCTTTTCTGATCTTGGCTTTTAACTGCTCTGTTTTCTCTTTGTAGGTCGCAACGCGGTCGAGCATCACTTCCAGGGTACCGGAGTCTTCGCCGGAACCCACCAGACTGCAGAACAGTTCATCGAAGTGACGCGGGTGTTTGGCCAGCGACGGCGCCAGCCCACTGCCGGAGGCGACATCATTCTTGACTAACCGGACCAATTCCTTCATACGCGGTTTGTCCACGCCATCCTCGACAATCTCGAAACTCTGCACCAACGGCACGCCGGCCTTGAGCATGGTGGCCAATTGCCGGGTAAAAATGGCTATATCCGCCGCCTTGATAGGCTTGCCCTGGCCGCCAAACAGTGGCTTGGCTTTTTTGCGCACGCTTTTAGGTTTGATACCCTGCTGCCGCAGTTGCGCTTTGGCCATGGCCTGGCTGATGGCCTCGATTTCTCCCCTACTCGGGCGACCGGCTTTGTCCGTGCCGCTCCAGGTAAAGATATCGTTTCTGATTGCACTCGTTGCCATGGTCGTGTCCGCCCCTCTTGAATACGCTGTCTTGCGTCTAGTCTACGGTGATTCTATTAGCCTCTTCCAGGCTGGTCATGCCTTCGGCAACTTTTTTCAAAGCCGCCATACGTAGATCGTGGAATCCTTCTGCCCTGGCCTGCGCGCTAATTTGCAGAGAGTTGCCCTCTTCCATAATGATCCTGGCGATGGAGGGTGTTATTTTTACCACCTCATAAATACCCACACGACCTTTATAGCCGTTGTTACACGCAGCGCAGCCTACCGCGCGCATCACGGATGCCTCTTGCAGCATGTCCTCGGTGAAGCCCTGCTCGAGCAGCGTGGCGCGAGGGATGTCGTCTGCAGGCTCGCGGCAAAGCTTGCACAGTCGCCGTGCCAGGCGCTGGGCGATAATCAGATTTACGGAGGACGCCACGTTGAAGGCCGGGACACCCATATTGAGCAGTCGGGTGATGGTTTCTGATGCGCTGTTGGTGTGCAGTGTGGACAGTACCAGGTGGCCGGTCTGGGCCGCCTTGATCGCGATTTCGGCTGTTTCCAGATCGCGAATCTCGCCCACCATAATGACATCCGGGTCCTGCCGCAAAAAAGAACGCAGCGCCTCGGCAAAATTCAGTCCCACCTTGGCGTTTACGTGAACCTGGTTGACGCCTTCGAGGTTAATTTCCACCGGGTCTTCGGCGGTGGAGATATTGCGTTCGTGCGTGTTGAGAATATTGAGACCGGTGTAGAGGGATACCGTTTTCCCAGAGCCGGTAGGCCCCGTGACCAGTATCATGCCCTGCGGTTGGTTAAGAACCTTCAGGTACATCTCTTTTTGCTCCGGTTCGTAGCCCAGCGCGTCGATGCCCATCTGTGCGCTGGTGGGATCCAGAATCCGCAGCACGATTTTCTCGCCATAGAGTGTGGGTAGCGTGTTAACTCGAAAATCGATGGCCCGGTTGCGTGACAATTTCATCTGAATACGACCATCCTGAGGCAGGCGGCGTTCCGAAATATCCATCTGGGACATGACCTTGAGTCGTGCTGCAAGACGTGGAGCCAGGTTGCGGGGTGGCCTGACCACCACTTGCAAAATACCGTCCGTGCGAAAGCGCACGCGGTACGTTTTCTCGTAAGGTTCGAAGTGGATGTCGGATGCGCCCTGTTTGATCGCGTCTATCAGTACTTTGTTAATGAAGCGCACAATCGGCGTTTCATCGATCGCGTCATTGCCTTCATCGCCGTCACGACCCTCGCTCTCGCCAGCGAAGTCGACGCCGTCCAGCTCAGAGCTATCCAAGCCTTCCAGGCCATCGCTTAGCGATTCCTGCGCCTCGCCCCATTTGAGTAGTGCAGCGCCCAGGGCGCTCTCTTCCACCAATACCGCATCGGTATTAATGCCGGTGTGAAATTTGATTTCATCCAGGGCTGCCAGGTTGGTAGGGTCGGAAACGGCGATGAAGAGGCGATTGCCACGGCGAAACAGCGGCAGCGCGTGATGCTTGGTGACCAGCCCCGGCTCGACCAGCCCGACGGGCATCGCCTCAACATTGAGCGCCCGCAGATCAAACAGCGGCACGCCAAATTCGTGCGAGGCCACTTCTGCTACGCGCTGGCCGTTGACATTTTTCCGCTCTACCAGAACCTGCACGAAGTGCAGCCGCTCCAGCGAGGCTTCTTTCTGTGCTTCGACGGCCTGTTGCGCAGTGATCAACGACTCGGCCACAAGGCGTCCAGCCAGACCGCTGAGTTGCCCAATTGCTTTATCGTTCATCTACCGCAGGCTCCTGTCACAGGTGAGAAATTCGCTATAACACGTTGTTTTACTTAGCGGATTGATTATAACCACCTGAATGCATCACGACAGCCATTGATTCGGGTTAAATTATACAAAACGGCAACTTTCACGCGAATGTGCGCTCTGCTCCGCAGTTTGAATTGTTGCTGTGTTGACTGCGGGTGGCCCCGAGCTGCGCGCTAACGGGAATGGCAGGCGTGCACTAGCCGCGACAATTGGGTGGTACCTGGTTGACGTCAATGCCGTCCACGGCGGGTGGAATACACTCCCAGAAAACTATGCCGTTCATGGTGGAAGGGATCAGCTGTAGCAGTTTGTTATTCGCCTTGGAGCCGGGAATCTTGAACGTGATAGTGATGGTGCCAGGTTCTGGCAGGGAGCTTATCTCCAGCCTGCGAACCCAATCATGCTTGTCGTACTGATCTGCATCAGGCAGGCCCGCCTGGCTGTTATTTTGCGGCATGGACCTTGTATCGTAGAAATACTCGCTGACGGAGGTTCTCGCTTCAGCGGCAAAGGCCATACCCTCGGAGACTTTCGAGCGGACTATATAATCCCCATAGACAGCCAACGCGACCACCGAGAGGATGCTTAGAATGGCCACCACAGCCATCAATTCAATGACAGTAAACCCTTTATTGTTGTGCATAGCGCTTTCCCTGGTTACGGAATGTGTAAGGATTAGCCGTTACCGGTCAGATGGTATTGACGAGGACAAACGTCGACAGCTCAGCGTTAAGCTTGGCCACGACTGGGCCCACGTCGGCACCAGATGCGTTTGCCGCCTGCAATTCCTCGGACAGGCTCTTGAGCGACGCTATCCGGTTGCGCAGCGCGGCGATGCTCCTGTTGATACGCTCTGCTTCGGGCTGGAACATATCCTTGTCACGCAGCACAATGCGAACGTTTAGGTCGCCCGCGCCCAACCTGTCTATTTCGCGCGCGAAAACGTGGACTGGCCCGGCGATACGATGGCTGGCCTTGAGGCTGCCGTACCAGATGGCGGAGATCAGAATAAACTCCACCGCCGCCACACTCACCGCCATCGACATCGATAGCTCCAGCGCATGCCCGCCTGGAAACAATCCTGGAAACAGTACCCGCAGGATGATGAAACCGTTGACCAACAGTATCGCCAGCGCAGTAATCATCAGCGAGTACTGGTACTGAAACGGCTTGTTGATCACAATGGTGGTACGACGATTATCCATGCCCCGCTCCGAACGCTATTTATTTCATCTGGAGACTAAACCACTCAACTGGGAGCAGCAACACCGTCTACAGTACGCACACGAGGAAAAGCCTGTGTTTGTGACATAGTGCACCCGATTGGCGGCTGGCCGTGATATTCAGGGGTTGTCGCTGCGCAATACAAGCAGTGCTGTGCGGATTTCAGCTCACGGTGTGTCCGCGCGAGGCTGCAGGGAATGAAGTGGTAACGGCGCGGTGTCAGTTATGACAAAAAATGTCACAAACCTACCCTGCAGGGCGGTCTCGCAGTCACCGCTCAAGCGTGACGAGTACGGCGCTATGAGACAAAGACTAACCTTAAGCTATTGATATAAAGTGATAAAAAAAATTTCCACAAATAAATTCCGTTGTTGGCACGCAAGCTGCTTTATCACTCTGGCAAACGGCCTGCACCGGCGAGGAAACATTTCACGGGTGCATGTTAAAACTTAACGTGGAGAAGCATCATGACTATTCAAAAGAAAGCTCAACAGGGTTTTACCCTTATCGAACTGATGATTGTTATCGCGATCGTCGGCATTTTGGCGGCCATTGCGCTGCCGGCTTACCAGGACTATATCGTGCGTTCCAAAATGTCTGAGCCGTTGGCCGCTCTGGCCGAAGCCAAGACGACTATTGCCGAGTATGTGGCCGCAAATGGCGAGTATCCGGACGCTTCAAGCTCCTTTGGCATCAATACGTCGTTGCGCAGCGCACAAAGTGAAATCGTGGAACAAATACTAGTTACCGATCCTGTGACTGTGGGTGCGACCGTGTATGTCACCGCTTTGGTTGACGGGTGCACATGGGATGGTACGGGCTGTAACGTATCCGCAGCTACTACCACGGCGGAATTCAGCCTGTCAGGTTCCACCAACTCCGATGGCACGATGTCTTGGGATTGCGTTCCCGGCGGTGGTGCTGGTACTGCAGTCGCAACCAAGTACCTGCCAGCCAACTGCCGCGGCTAATTAAGCCCTGGGAATTGGTTACACTGAAAAGCCCGGCTAACACCGGGCTTTTTTTCGTTGTAGAATCGGATTTTCCGGATTGTGTATGGTTGAGCCTCAGGCAGTCGTCACCAATCGCGTAGACCGCGCCAGCGGCCAGCTCTTCCTACTCGCTGTTGTCGTCGCGCTCTCATGCGTCTTCGCCTACGGTATGGGCCTGGATGGCCCGCTCTTTTTTGACGATGTCCCCAATCTGCTCGACAACAATCTGGTGCAGATTGATGGCGCCGCTGCGGATGACTGGCGTAGTGCCGCGCTCAGTTCTGAATCCGGACTACTGTATCGCCCTGTCTCGATGTTGAGTTTTGCCCTGAGCCATGTAGTGTTCGGTGAGTTTTCCGCCGTTAGCCTGAAGACAACCAACCTGGCCATTCACCTCACGCTGGGTCTGCTGGTGTATTTTTTCTTTAGTGCGCTGCTCCAAACACCTGCGCTGCGTGCCCATCGGCTGGACAGTTACCCGTGCCAGCTCGTCGCCGTGCTGGGTGCCTCGCTCTGGCTGTTACACCCCATCCACGTATCCACGGTGCTGTATGCAGTGCAGCGCATGGCGCAGTTGTCGGCGTTGTTTACCGTTGCCGGTCTGTTACTATTTACGCGCTATCGGCTGCGCTGGGCCGAGGCAGGGGCTGGTGCGGGCGAGGTGTTAGCGACATTCATTTGGCTGGTGCTGCTCGGGGTATTTGCTGTGCTGTCCAAGGAGAATGGTGCACTGATGCCGTGGCTGATCGCGGTGGTTGAAGTCACCCTGTTTCGCGGTATGTGGCGCGGGCAGTCACCGCGCCGGCTGGTGTGGCTGGGCTGGTTTGTACTCTTGCTGCCGCTCCTGCTGCTAGCAATGATTCTAACGGTCTCTCCCGACACCTTCTCCGGTCGCTTTGGTGCGCGCGAATTCACACTGTATGAGCGCCTCTTAACCCAGGGGCGGGTGTTGTGGCAGTATCTGTCCTGGCTGCTGCTACCCAATATCGTCGACATGGGCTTCTTTCAGGATGATTTCCTGATCTCACGTAGCATTTTGTCGCCCTTTACCACGGTGCTTGCATTGCTAGCCTGGGCTGGCGTCATTGGTGCCTCCCTGCTGTGGCACAGGCGCTATCCATTGCTGGCTTTTGCGTTTCTCTTCTATTTGGTGGCGCACAGTATGGAATCGACTGTGTTACCAATGGATATGGTGTTTGAGCACCGCAATTACTTACCCAGTGTGGGCTTTGCGGTGCTGGCGGCCGTAGCAATGGAGCGCTGTGCCACGCTGTTCACCGGGTTGCGTCGGCCCGTCTTGTGGGGTGGTATCCTCACTGTACTGCTTGTGCTACTGATCGTGCGAACCAATACCTGGAGCGATGAGATGACGTTGGCCAAAGTCGAAGTCTCTCATCACCCCGAGTCTCCACGGGCGAACTTTTTCTACGCTAACGTGCTGTTCAAGCGTCTAGAGCAGGCCCAGACGTTGGGTGTGGATGAGGAAGAAAAACGTACGCTGGCCGTGACCTCGCGGCAATATTTCGAGAGAATGCACAGTATCAATGAGCAGGATTTTGCGGCGCTGGTAATATTGTACCAGATCGATACACTATATTTTCCCGGTTTGGCAGAAAAAAACGATTGGCTGGCAGTGATGGAAGCGTTGGCCAGGACGCGTCGTCTAACAGCATCAGATGGCACCGCGCTAGCAGCGTTGGTTGGGTTTTCTGTAATGTCCACTGGGGCGTCCGACAGAATGCGGGTCGGCAAGCTATTGGACTACCTCATCGAGCAAAATCCCACCCGTATGGATCTGGTAGCCGACAAATACCGACTCGTGGCAGCAGGCCAGGAATCCCAGAGAGAGACTTTGCTGCCATTGCTAGAGCAAGCCGCGACGCTAAATCCGAACAGTCGTCAGGCGTCGTCGTATCTGGCGCAATATCATGGTAACGCTGATGTGGCCAGCACCTATGAGGCGATCCGTGAGTGGCTGCGACGCGATCCGTACCGGCGTGAGTTGGCGGTCATCCGGGGGATATTCGACAATTGATGGAGCAGGGGCCACCGCGGGCGGGTTGCTACAACACTGGTACGCCGGGTGCGCTACTGTTGGGACTCGTGGTACTTGTGTGGAGCGTATGGGCGTACTGGCCGGGGATTTCCGGTCCAGCACTGCTGGATGACCGTTCCAGCGTGCTGGTCATCGGCGATCTGCACAACAAACCTGAGCTGGCGTACGATTACATTGTTGGCGACAAATCGGGACTGCTAGGTCGATCGGTATCAATGGCAAGCTTCGTTATCGAAAAGATGTATCTCGACGACGGCATTCGCGGCGGCAAAAAAATCAATATCGTGCTGCATGCGCTCAATGGCGGACTCGTCATTTGGCTCTTGTGGTTGCTGTTTCGATATCTGGAAACCCCGGGCTATCCCTGGCTGGCAGTGGTTCTCGGTGCAGTATGGTTACTCCATCCGCTGCTGGTTAGCACCGTGCTCTACGTGGTGCAGCGCATGACCTTGCTGGCTACATTTTTCATGTTGCTGTCGAGCGTCAGTTATGTCTACTGGCGACTAGGTCTGATCGTTGGAAAGAGTGGCCTGGTGCGGTTCCTGCCAGTCCCCATTTTTTTCCTGCTCGCCATGCTCGCCAAGGAAAATGCAGTGGTGCTGGTTCCCGTTCTGTTAGTGCTCGAAGTACTGTGGTTTCGTTTCGCGGGGCGCGCTGGCAAAGCGATTGGATGGCTGCGAAGCGTGACGTTCGGACTCATCGCCTCCGGCTCGCTTGCCATGCTTTGCATACTGTTGTTCAGGTGGGAAGTCCTGGCAGCACGCCTGCAGCGACGACCTTTTACGCTGGAGGAGCGGCTGCTTACCGAGGCGCGCATTGTCTGGGACTATGTCGGCCAGTTGTTGCGCCCGCAGGTTGCCAGAATGGGCTTGTATCACGATGACGTGGTCGTCTCTCGCACCCTGTTTGAACCCATATCAACCCTGCACGCTACGCTTGCATGGCTACTTTTGGTACTTGTGTGTGGCATGTTGTTGCGTTGGCACGGTGGGCGTTGGCTGGTTCTAGGGTTTGCCTGGTTCGTGCTGGGACACAGTGTTGAGTCCACGGTACTGCCACTGGAATTGTATTTCGAGCACCGCAATTATTTTCCGGCAATTGGGTTGGTGCTGGCACTGGGTGGGCTCTTTGTCATTATTGTGAGGAAATGGCCTGAGCTCGGGACGCCCCTGTTGGTGAGTCTCGGTCTGTTTGCGGTGCTGTTGTCCGCGCTGACCAGTTCGCAGGTACAGATATGGTCGAGTCGCTCGTTGCTGTTACTCAACCACCTCAACGCCCACCCAAACTCTGCTCGGGCCAATATCGATATGGCGTCAGAACTGGCACGATTAGGTGAGGTTGAGGCCGCGCACCATTACTCAAAGATGGCATATTCGGTCAGTGCTATTGAGGCGGGCTCGCGGGAGCGCAGCGGCGACTATGAAGTACGCGACCTCGCCCTTAGTTGCGTTGCCAACCAGCACGTACCACCTGAGATGATCGACAGTCTTGGCCGACAGGACCCCGGCAGGCCATTGAGTTCGGTCACCACCTTGCTCACTATGGTGCGCCTGCTACAGAACAACAGCTGTCCGCATTTTGATCGTGTGCGCTTCGCTGACCGTATGGCGGAGATATATCTGGTTGCACAAAACGACAGTAAAGCGTCCGCTCAGATTTATTCCAATCTGGCCGTTCTGGAGAACGCGCTGCAACGGTATGATAAGGCCTTCGCTTATGTGGAGCGATTTCTGGCGCTGTCCCCTGGCGACACGCGTGGGTTGTTGATGAAATTGCATTTTGCGACGGCCCTGGGCAAGCAGGACGCGGCAGACGAAGTGATTGCTACGTTGCGCCAATTGCTCGAGCAGGGTAAGTTGACGGTGGCGGAACAACAGACTCTGGCCTTGTACGTGGAGAAATAGCACTTGAAAGTGTCGATAATAATACCGGCCAAAAACGAAGCTCTAGGCCTGGTGGTGCTGTTGCCGCAGCTGCGTCAGCAATATCCAGACGCAGAGATTATCGTGGTGAATGACGGTTCTACTGACAACACCGAGCAAGTTTGCAAGGACGCGGGCGTGATTGTGTTCACGCATCCCTACTCCAAGGGAAATGGCGCTGCAGTTAAATCCGGCGCTCGTCTTGCCAGGGGAGATTACCTGGTATTTATGGACGGTGACGGCCAGCACGCCGCTGCTGATGTCGGTCGGCTGCTGGCAAAGGTGGATGAAGGATATGATCTCGTGGTGGGTGCGCGCAGTGGCAGAGGCTCACAAGCCAGTGTCATACGTTGGAGCGCTAACGCTTTTTACAACGGTTTCGCCAGCTGGATGGTTGATCGCAAAATCGACGACCTGACCTCGGGTTTCCGCTGCGTGCACCGGAGGAAATTCTTAAGTTTTCTGTACCTTTTGCCCAACGGCTTCAGTTATCCCACCACCTCGACCATGGCTTTTTTCCGGGCAGGTTATTCTGTTGGATTCGTGCCCATTGAGGTAGCCAAGCGATTGGGGAAAAGCCATATTAGCCTGGTGAAGGATGGTGTGCGTTTTCTTCTGATCATTTTCAAAGTGGGCACCCTGTACGCGCCGCTGAAAGTGTATTTCCCTGCGGCCGTAGTAACCTCTGGCCTGGGCATCCTCAATTATGTGCTGACTATAACCAGTACCGGGTATCGATTTACCAACGGTACGTCACTGTTGGTTCTGACTGGGGCGATGATGTTCCTGATCGGCCTGCTGTCGGAGCAATTGACCAATTTGCAATTCAAGGACACCTCCCCATCGGGTGATCGGCGCGCTGGCTGACCGGGTGCGTGCTTTTGTGTTATCTACCGCGTTTTGGCTGGGTGTAAACACTCTTTAACAGTCCGCTCTTCGTCATTCGGTACTTTATCGATTCGACCAGCACTCCCCATCCGTAACGGATAACGGGCCAGCCCGCAATTGATGAGGCTTCGGCTGTGTAGCGCGTTGGGCAGGTCACCTCGCCGATAGTGAAGCCACCGGCAATGATCTGCAACAGCATCTGGTTATCGAATATAAAATCGTTAGAGTTCAGTTCGAGTGGAAGTGACACCAGGATTTCGCGCGAAAATGCCCGGTATCCCGTGTGATATTCGGAGAGCTTGTAACCGACCAGGATATTTTGCAGCAATGTGAGTAGCCGGTTGGCGATGTACTTGTGCAGCGGCATACCGCCTTTGAGTGCGCCAACACCCAGAATGCGTGATCCCAGAGCGCAGTCGAAAACATCTTCCGCGATCATGGCGGCCAGCGCGCGGATCAGTTTGGGCGTGTACTGATAGTCCGGGTGCACCATGATGACAATATCTGCCCCCAGGGCAAGTGCAGCCTTGTAACACGTTTTCTGGTTGCCGCCATAGCCCAGGTTTTTGTCGTGAACGAGTATGTGTTGGATGCCCAAAGACGTTGCCACAGCCAGTGTGTTATCGGGGCTTGCGTCATCCACCAGAATGACCTCATCGACGATATCAAACGGCAGTTCCGAATAGGTCATCTCGAGCGTCTGCGCGGCATTGTACGCAGGCATCACAACAACCAGTTTTTTTTGCTTGATCATTGCTTACTCATCCTTCTGGCAACGATCTGCACCGTCGCGCCGCTGCGTGTTAGTGTACCCAGAATGCTGTCAATAATTGCAAATGGGAGCAGAACGAATGCCAGTGCGCTCCAGCCAAGCATGCGCAATAGGGTCTTCGGTTCCAGCGATCGGCCGTGTTTCAGTAGTCTGTAATATTCATTCAGGCGCAGTGGTGCAAAAGCGTTAAGTGTACTTTGTATAAAACCATACGTATTTTGTAGTGAATCCAGATAACTAACTGTCTCAATCACATAGCCGCGTCGTAATAGTTGATGTTGCAGCCAGTTTGACTCGAGGTGAACAAGGTGTCGCGGCAAGTCCAGATGAAACCAGTATTTACCGAAAATGCGCTGTTGCAGGCTGGCAAAATTAGGCACAGCGATAACGAGCACACCTTCCAAATTCAGATGATCCGTTATCACATCCAGTAGTTGCTCCTGCTGTTCAAGATGCTCAAATACATGCCACAGGATGATGATATCGAATGTCTGGTTGGTGTACTCAGGATCGCTGATGGATCCTGAGCGCACGGTATCTCCCGGCAGATCATGCACGGGAAACTCCTGCCTTTCCAATCCTAGTACAGTGGCACCCTGAGCCTGAAATGCTGCCAGTAACTGACCTCTGCCGCAGCCGATATCGAGTACAGAAGGTGTGCGATTTGTATGCTGGCCGCGCAGCCAGATCCGCGTGATTCCTTTTGCCTGTCTTGTCTTGAACCAAAAAATACCAGTTTCAATAATTGAGATGAACTTGCTCGACGCCGAGCCATAGTATTCAGTGGTATAGCTCTCAGTCACTCCGTCGTGGCCGACTCCAGTAGTGCACACTACATGGCATGCTGCACAGCGGCCTAGCCCCAGCTGCTGTGGGATGCGGTCAAGCGGCGAGTCAAACGCGGGCGCCATATAGAGATGTTCAAGGCTCAGGCTGCCGCAGTTGTAACACTGGTCGCTCAACTTAGGTTCTTCCTGCGGCGACAGTGGGATGAAAAAGAATAAATTTCTTGGCGAAGTAGTTAAACAGCATCACAAAAAAGCTGGTTACAATCTTTGCATAGAGATAGTACATCTCCCATGCACCCACCAGTAGCGCCATCATGCCCTGATTGATGCCCAGGCCGGTTACGACAATTAGATTGAAGATGAGAAGCTCCAGCCACGCCTTCTTATATCGACGATAGCTGAAAACCCACTGAGTGTTGAGTGTGTAGGTGATAGCTAACCCGAAAAAATAGCCTAACATGTTGGACAGTAGGTAATGCATGCCCAGAATATCGGTGCACAAATATAGCACTGCAAAATCTACCAGGAACGCGAGCCCTCCGGCGACAACATATCTGAATACCTCTCTGTTCATGGCGCGGACACACGATGCAACTTATCTCTATAGTGCTGCAGATTTACCTTTACGAGTTCCGATGTGGGATTCAATACCAGCGCTTTCTCCAGTGCCCTGATTCCTTTCGGGAGATCTCCCTGTTCAGCTATCGCGATGCCTATGTTGACCAGTATAGTCTCTGTTGGCGGTCCTTTCGAAAGGGCCTCCCTGTAGTGCTTTTCCGCGGTCACAAAGTTCTTTTCAGCCAAGGCAATATTGCCTAACGCCTGATAGGCGTCGGGTGCGTCAGGCCGCTGCGCTTGAGCTGCCTGGGCGTGTTTTCTAGCCTGTGTGTGCATACCTCGTTCTTCATAATCCTGTGCCAGGTGAAAGTTCGCAAGATAGTTCGGACCTGCGATAGTGAGAACCCGGCTGAACAGAACGTGTCGACTACTCCAGAAGCTGACCTGCCAGAAGCACAATGCGCCGAGGTAAACGATGAACAGTAACGTCAGCACATGGGTCAGCTGAAAGTACTTCTTATGGCGCGAGGGCAGTAAGTAGATGCAGGCTATGAGCAAGCCCACCGAAGGCAAGTACATATAGCGGTCTGCATGGGACTGGCTGCCGACCTGCAGCAGGCCGATGACGGGAAGTAGCGTGACCAGAAACCAGCACAGGCCGACCGCCAGCAACGGCAGTCTTCTCGCGAAGTAAGCTGTGAATGCCATTAAAGTGAGCAGTATTCCCATAGGAATAAGGCCGTCCTTAAGTGATACCGACAGATTGATCGGATAAAAAACGATCAGGTTCACCGGTGCCAGCCATTGTTTCAGATAGGTGACGTACGCGATGGCGGCGACGACACAGCGGCCCATTATTGAGTGCGCTTCAAGTGCCGCCACCGAGTTGCCTGATTGCTGGGCAAGAATGGTGACTACACTTGATGCCACTGACAGCGCCAGGAACGGCAGCTTCTCCACAATAGCGCGGTAGAAAAACTTCCCGTCTGGCGTCACATCGTCTCCGGTCTGAAAGCAACTCCTGTATACAAAAAAATCGAAAATTAGAAGTACCACGGGAAACGTAACGGCCATTGGTTTGGCTAACAGCGCCAGACAGAAGCAGGCCAACACGCCAAAATATCGCAGAACATGCGGTTGTGCCCGATAACTGTCGTACAAAAGTAGACCCAGTAAAAAATACATCGCGCTTAGGAGATCCTTTCTCTCCGCGATCCAAGCAACGGATTCGACGTGCAGCGGATGAGCCAAAAAAATGAGCGACAGCAGCAGGGCCTTCAGCCAGCTCTGGGAAAGCTTCAGCAGCAGGGCATAGACCAGCAGGCTGTTGACGCCATGGAGTACGACGTTATGCAGATGGGCCCAGCCCGGGTCGGGCCCGAAGAGCGAGACATCCAGCATGTGGGAAAGCCATGTCAGTGGATGCCAGTTGCTCATATAGAAACTGGTAAAGGCCCAGTGCATGCTGTCGATGGTCATGCCGGCCATAACGTGAGGGTTTTTTGGCACATACTGGCCATCATCGAAGTAGACATAACCAAAGGTGTGGGTTTGTCCGTAGAGCAAGACCAGCAGTGATAACTGCAAGCAGACCACCAGACAATGTGTCAGGACGCTCGCGCCCTCATTATCAAACGCAGTAACTTGCCTCACGGCTCGACCGTCGGGGGAGCCGTCAATCATTGCTGAATTGGCCTGCTGACGTTGTTCAACGACCTTGTCGCGCCTTCGCTTCCCTGCGCCGCGCATGTAGTACCGGCTCGGTGTAGCCACTGGGTTGTTGCTCGCCGAGAAACACCAGATCGCAGGCCGCCTGAAAGGCGATGCTGCTGTCGAATGCAGGCGCCATATTGCGATACAGGGGGTCTGTGGCATTCTGCGCATCCACCACTGCGGCCATACGCTCAAGCGTGGTATGGACTTGTTCTTTGGTGCAGACGCCATGGTGTAACCAGTTGGCGAGGTGCTGACTGGAGATACGCAATGTGGCGCGGTCTTCCATCAGGCCAACGTGATGAATGTCAGGAACCTTGGAGCATCCCACGCCCTGATCAATCCAGCGCACCACATAGCCAAGTATGCCCTGTGCATTGTTGTCCAGTTCCAGCTGTATGTCGTCTGCGCTGAGCCCGGTGGCACCTTTGAGTGGTATGCTGAGGATATCGTCCATGGCAGCGCGGCGCTTGCCTTGCAAGGCCTGCTGTTGCTCCGCCACATTCACCTCATGGTAGTGAATGGCGTGCAGCGTCGCCGCAGTGGGAGAGGGTACCCAGGCGGTACTGGCTCCGGCGCGCGGATGCGCAATCTTGTTCTGCATCATATCAGCCATCAGGTCCGGCATGGCCCACATACCCTTGCCGATCTGCGCTTTACCCACGAGGCCACAGCGCAGGCCGGTGTCGACATTCCAGTCTTCATAGGCCGTGATCCAGGGCTCCTGCTTCATCGCGCCCTTGGGCGTCATGGCGCCCGCTTTCATACTGGTGTGGATCTCGTCGCCGGTGCGGTCGAGAAAGCCGGTATTGATAAATACCAGACGCTCGCGCGCCGCGCGAATACACTCCTTCAGATTGACCGTGGTACGGCGTTCTTCGTCCATGATGCCGACCTTTAGCGTATGCCGCGTCATACCCAGGGCGTCCTCTATCCCATCGAATAGCTCACAGGTGAAGGCGACTTCCTCCGGGCCGTGCATCTTGGGCTTCACGATATAGACGCTACCTTGACGTGAATTGCGCGCGACACCTTGCGCCTTGTTCAGGTCGTGCAGTGCGATCATCGCGGTGAACATGCCGTCCATGATGCCCTCGGGAATTTCCGCGCCGTCAGCATCGAGTATCGCCGGTGTAGTCATCAAGTGGCCCACGTTGCGCACGAACATGAGACTGCGTCCCGGTAGGAGCAGCGTGCCACCACCGGGAGTGGTGAAGCTGCGGTCAGCGTTGAGGCAGCGGGTCATCGGCTTGCCGCCTTTGTCGAAGTGGTCCTGCAGGTCGCCGCGCATCAGGCCCAGCCAGTTGGCATAGGCAACTGTCTTGTCCTGGGCATCCACTGCGGCGACAGAGTCCTCACAATCCTGGATGGTGGTAAGAGCCGCCTCCAGCACCACGTCCTTCACCCCGGCGCTATCGGTCGCTCCAATGGGGCTGGTGGGGTCGATCTGGATCTCGATATGCAAGCCGTTATGTCGCAGCAGGACACTGGCAGGTGCGGCAGCTGCGCCGCTGTAACCGCACAGTTGCCCTGGCTCGCGCAGTGCACTTGCCGTGCCGTTGCGTAGTGTGATGTGCAGAGCACCACTGACGACCGCGTAGGCGGCGGCCTCCCCATGACTGCCAGCGGTCAAGGGGCAGTGGGTATCGAGGAAATTTTTGGCGTAGGCGATGACCTGGTTGCCGCGCACCGGGTTATAGGCACCGGCACGCTGCGCCCCGTCGGCCTCGGGAATGACATCGGTGCCGTACAAGGCATCGTAGAGGCTACCCCAGCGTGCATTGGCCGCGTTGAGTGCGTAACGTGCGTTCATCACTGGCACGACCAGTTGCGGTCCGGCCAGGGCGGCAACTTCCTCATCTACCCCGATGGTACTGATCTGGAAATCCGGGCCTTCGGGCAGCAGGTAGCCGATGTCATGCAGGAAAGCCTTGTAGGCATGGCGGTCGTAGTCGGGTCCCGGGTTAGCGAGGTGCCAGTCGTCGATCTTCGCCTGCAGATCGTCGCGAATGTGTAGCAGCTCGCGGTTACGTGGACCGAGCGCCGTCACCAGCGATTCCAGTCCTTGCCAAAATCGGGCAGGCGTAACACCCGTACCCGGTGCGATGTCCCGTTCCAGAAGTTGGTGGAGAACCACTGCAATCTGCAAGCCGCCCTGCTGGATTCTATCCGTCATGGTAAGACCTCATGGTAGCGGCAATCACAGCCAAGCCCGTGATGCGTTGCGAGTGATTTTAAGTGGCAGCCCGGGAATTAGCTATTTGTCACTTCTATGGGTGGCACTATTTCGCTGAATACCCTTATGGCGTTGGCTGCAGCCCATCAAGTTCGCGGGCCGTATCAGCAATCAATTTGCGCAACCATTTATTGCCGGGATTGTGTTGTAGCAGCGGACTCCAGGCCATCTTCAATTCCAGTGGTGGAATGTCCAGCGGAGGTTCGCGCAATACGACCCGTGGATTATTCAGATTAAGCTGGGCAGCACGGGTCGGGAGCGTGACGATCAGGTCATTCTGTTCGGCCAGTGTCATGGCTGCCTGGTAGTGTCGAGTAAATACTCGAATTTGACGCTTCTTGCCCAGCTTGTTCAGTGCGACGTCTACCCAGCCAAGCCGTTGCACATCGCCTGGGTCCACCCCGACGCCGACGCCCATACCGGTCTTGGACACCCACACGTGGTTGGCCTTTAGATAGTTGTCCAGACTGAAATCCGCCAGTACCGGGTTGTGGGGGCTGAGCACGCAAGTGAAACTGTCATTCCACAAGTGAATCTGGTGGAAGGACTGGGGCATGGAGTCGAAACGGTTGATGACCATATCCACCTTGCCACGCTCGACATCCAGAAAACTCACGTCCGAGGGTGTCATGATATCCAGCGTCAGGCCCGGCGCCAGCGTGCGCAGTTTCCCCAGCACACTCGGTAGCAAGGTGGATTCCGCATAGTCGCTGGCCATAATGCGAAAAACGCGCTGGGCGCTGGCCGCGTCAAAGTCGCCGCGCGGCTGTACCGCCTGATCGATCTTGCTGAGCACCTCGCGCACCACCGGTTCCAATTCCAGGGCGCGCTCTGTGGGCGTCATGCCCTCACTGGTCCTGACCAGCAACGGATCGTTGAACAGCTCGCGCAGTCGGCGCAGTCCGTTGCTCATGGCAGGCTGTGACAAGTTGAGCTGGTTGGCGGCCTGCGTGACATTGCGTTCGCGCAGCAGCGCATCGAGGTAGACCAGCAGGTTAAGATCAATTCGATTCACTTTCACCGGGCTCTCCATATTCACATCATGAATGAAAAAATTATTAAGCATTAATCGAAGGAATTATACGCACAATGCTGTGATTGCCAATCGTATCTGCACGCCCGGTAGTGTTAAGCGCGAGGCGCGATAATTCGTGTCAGTGGGATTGTGCAGGTGCTGCGGTATACTGCGGCGCACCACCGACCTGTTGGAGTTTCCATGACCATAATTTCTACCCCGGACCTGTCTGACGCCGCGCCCGAGGTGGGCGCTATCGAGCTGTCGTTTGTCAACTTTGGGCAAATCAGCCAGTTTGGCGGTGAGGCCGTCACCATCAAGTGCCACGAGGACAACTCATTGTTAAAGCAATGTGTGGAGGAACCGGGTCACGGTCGTGTGATTGTGGTGGACGGAGGCGGCTCCCGTCGACGTGCCTTATTGGGGGATATGCTGGCGGCCAAGGCCGCCGACAATGGCTGGGCTGGAGTCGTCATTAATGGCGTTATCCGCGATGTGGATGAGGTGGGTCGAATTGCGCTGGGTGTCCAGGCACTGGGCAGCAATCCCATCAAATCTGAAAAACACGGCGAGGGGCAGCGCGATATAGTCCTGCAAATGGGCGGGGTGGTCATCGCCCCGGGAGATTATGTGTACGCCGACAATAATGGGGTGATCGTCAGCAAGCGGTCGCTGCTGGGGCCTGCCGCATAATGGCCGCAACCAGGAGATCTGTTGGAGTCAGGCATTGAGCTTTCAAACACTCGCTACCCACGCACGGCAACACCCGGCAAAGACGGCGATGGTGTACAACGGCACCGCTGTCAGTTATGCCGCGTTGGCCCGCGCCGTCAAAGCAGCTATTGACCATCTGGAAACACAGGAATTTTCCACAGGCAGCGCCGTCGTGGTTATGGTCAATACCTTACCCGACTGCTGGGTGGCCGTGCTGGCGCTGCAAGCGCTCGGTATCGACACTGTTTGCGCCAAATCCACTGCCGTTTTAGACGTACTCGGACTCAGCAATATTGCCGGGATTGTGACCACGGCGCGTGGTGCCCACCAACACCAATTCACGCCGGATGCCGGAATGGGCAACACGTTCGTCGCACTGCCAGACCCGGAGTATAGCGACGACGATTGGTCCGGGCTTGTACCCGTGGCAGCGGGTCAAAAAGTTGGCGGCCACATACTGTATACGTCAGGTACCACTGGCAACTACAAAAAATTGTTTTTGTCGGGCGAGTTACAGCTGCGACGCAATGCGCATCGCGTGGAGTGCAATCCCTATTATCGGGCTGACACCGTTTACCACTGCCTCGACTTCGGTTTGTGGACAGCGCTGGGATACAGAAATCCGCTGGCTACGTGGCATAGCGGCGGTTGTGTCATTTTCGACCAGCGCAAGGATTGGTATCAACACTTCTTGAGCAGTGGGTTGAGCCATGCGACGTTGCTGCCCGACAAGTTAGGCCAGTTACTGAGTTCTTTGGCTGAGCAGCCATCAACATTGGCGCCTCAGGATTTCCATCTCGTCGTGTCCGGTGGTTTTGTGTCGCGCAAGTTGGCCGAACAAGTCATCTCCAGCATCACGAGGAAACTGGAGAATGCGTATGGGTCCACTGAAATCTATGTGCTGTTCCTGCGCTCGATGGTAACGAATCTTGATGATTTGCACTGGCTCAATCCCCCGGACTATCGTACGGTTGAAATCGTCGATGAGGCAGGTCATATATGCCCCGTCGATCAAGAAGGGCAGTTGCGCGTACATCTTACCGAGCTTGATTGCTCTGCCTACCTGGATGACCGGCAAACCAGCGAAAAAATATTCCAGTCAGGCTACTTCTATCCGGGCGACATGGCAGTACGCCGTGTTGATGGTCGTATTCGCATCCTCGGGCGCAGTGCCGGCGTGATCAATTTTAACGGACGGAAGTACTCTGTCGCACCGATCGAGCAGGAGATACAGAATCGCCTCGGAGTTCGGGAAGTGTGCCTGTTTTCCGGCGTCAACCGCGCAGGGGACGTCCATGTGGTAGTGGCGTTAGAGGCAGGGCAATGGCCTGACAAATCCGATCTGGAAAAAATGAGCCGCGATTTCGCGGAATTTGAGCAGGTGCAATTTGCGCTGTTCCAGCTGTTCCCGCGCACCCAATCAGGCACCAATAAAGTTGATCGAATTGCACTGAGAAAACTGGTCTTTCCAGTGCATTGATTAAGCCGCCTACGCTGGATCCCGGAGCAGGCGCATAGACAGATCCAGCGCTTTGCAGTCCTTGGTCAGGGCGCCAATAGAAATATAATCCACGCCAGTCTGCGCGATGGCCAACAGGGTGCCCTCGGTAACATTGCCCGAGACTTCCAGTTCAACGCGTCCACTGGCGAGTGTTACAGCCGCTGCTATCTGTTCCAGGGAAAAATTATCCAGCATGACCCGGTCGCAGGTGGTGGCAAGGGCCTGCTCCAGCTCCGCGAGGCTTTCCACCTCCACTTCCACCAGCTTGCCCGGCGCGTATTTTTGTGCGGCCTCCACAGCTGCCGCGATTGAGCCGCAGGCCGCGATATGGTTTTCCTTGATCAGGAAAGCGTCGTACAGGCCGCTGCGGTGATTGTGGCAGCCGCCACAGCGCACCGCGTATTTCTGCGCGTCGCGCAATCCCGGGATGGTCTTGCGCGTATCCAGCAAACGCACGGCGGTGCCGGATACCAGGTCGGCGTAACGGCGGCAGGTCGTGGCAGTACCCGATAGCAACTGCAGGAAGTTCAGTGCGCTGCGCTCGCCTGTCAGTAAACTCGCTGCCGCACCGTGTGCTGTAAAGAGCAAATCGCCCGCACTGATCGACTGCCCATCCTGGCGCAGCCATTCGATATCCACGTCGGCATCGAGCTGTGCAAAGACTGCGTCCACCCAAGCCTGGCCACATAGTACACCGTCTTCCCGGGTGATCACGCGCGCCGTGGCAAGCGTACCCGGCGCGATCAGGGCGGCCGTGATATCACCGCTGCCCACATCTTCTTCCAGGGCGGCGCGGACATTGCGCTGAACCGCAGCAGGATCGGGGGCAAGTAATTCGAGCTGGGACTGGCGCATAGGGTAGGGGGTTGTCAAAAGAGAGTGGGGCGATTGTAGCAGGTAGCCACGATCACTGTTAATCCCGCTGAGCGCGCTCATTACGCCCTCCAGCCGCGGACAAATTCAGGTTAGACTGAAGCTCAGACACTTTCTTCCCGGGCGCAACAGGAATACTCGCGGTATGTACTACACTCTGGAACAGGGTTGGTTGCAGCAGGCGCGCAGAGTGCCTTCACCCAATTGTGGGCCGCGACCAACGGCGTGTAAGCCGGAGTTGCTGGTGATTCACAATATCTCCCTGCCGCCGCGTTGTTATGGCGGTGACTGTATTGAGCGGCTCTTCACCAATCGACTGGGCTGGGACGAGCACCCCTACTTCGAGGAGATCCGGGGCGTGAAGGTGTCTGCGCATCTGCTAATAAAGCGCACCGGTGAGTTGTTGCAGTTTGTCAGTTTTGCGGAGCGTGCATGGCATGCTGGTCAGTCCTGTTACGAGGGTCGCGACAATTGCAATGATTTCAGTATCGGCATAGAACTTGAAGGGGTTGATGATGAGCCCTACACCGATGATCAGTACGGGGTGCTGGCCGCGGTGACAGCGGCGCTGATAGCGCACTACCCGGCCATGGCCGCGCACAAAATCGTGGGTCACAGTGAGATCGCGCCGGGGCGCAAGACAGATCCCGGGGTAGCATTTGACTGGGTACGGTATCGCCAGCAGTTGCCGGTATAGCCCGGTGCGCTGCACTTTTTTCTCGATTGGGGGCACATTTTCCCAGAGCTGCTAAGCTTTCTGCCAGGTACCGGACTTTTTGAACCAGCACACGGGACGATGAAATCCATGCTGACGCCTGCTGACTCTGATCACACCTTGCCTTCGATCATCGCCGCCCTGGCGGGTAAATACGAAGAGCACGTACCGGTGCTTACTATCATTTTTCACCCCGATACATCGCGTATCGGGCATACCGCAGTACTGCCTCGGCAAGCCGATAATAACCCTTGGATACTCGGACGTTGTGGTCCCACCTTTAGGAGTGTCGACGGGCAACATTTGCGCCCGCTTGAAGACCTCCATCTCAGTCGCAGCGCACTGCAATTCACGGTGCAGGGCAAACACCTGACGATTAGCCGCTTTGAACCTTCAAGTCGCTGCCGTGTCGGCTCCAGTGAGCTGTATGACTCCGTGGAACTGGAGTGGGAAGCGCTGCGCGTGGGCGTGCCGATCCTGCTGAGCCACAGCATCGTATTACTGCTGCGACTTGGTCGCGGCGGCGCTTCTGTCGATTCAGGATGTGGCTGCGAAGCTCTATTGCGTGGCAGTAGCAACAACATGACAGGCATCAGGACGCAAGTTGCGCGCGCGGGGGACAGTGATCTGGACGTATTAATTCGCGGTGAAACGGGAACGGGTAAAGAGTTGGTAGCCACAGCGATTCACAATGCCAGTCGCCGGGCAGGGGCGCCATTGGTGAGTGTCAATATGGCGGCTATTCCCAGGGAGCTGGCAGCCGCGGCACTCTTCGGCAGCGCCCGCGGCGCTTTCACCGGTGCGGACCGCGCCGTCCCGGGCTACTTTGAGCAAGCGCAGGGCGGTACGCTATTCCTGGACGAGATCGGCGATACGTCTAAACAGGTGCAGCCGCAGCTGTTGCGAGCCCTGCAGCAGCGTGAAATACAGGCCGTCGGCGGCGCCATACGCCGGGTCGATGTACGGGTGATTTCCGCTACGGACGCCGTCCTCGACGGTGAAAGTTGCGATTTCAAAGCGGCATTGCGCCACCGTCTGGGGGCTTGTGAAATTTTACTGCCACCGTTACGGGAACACCCGGAAGATATTGGGGAATTGCTGCTGTACTTTCTGCAACGCAGCGCAGCAGTGTTGGGCCGCACTACATTGTTGCCGCACGCGCACAGTACCGCGCCGCACATTGCGGCTTGGGCCCTGCTGTTTTTCAGCTTCCTGCATTACCGCTGGCCGGGCAATGTGCGCGAGCTTGCTAACTTTGCGCAACAGCTTGTGATGGCCAGTGAGAACGTTCCAATCCTCAATGACAGCCTAAGGGCGACCCTTGCGGCTACGCACAACAATACGACTGTTGCATCGGTGCAGCTCCGCCCCAGGATACAAGACGTGAGTGATGCTGCTTTCGACGAGGTAATGCTCGCCAATGCGTGCGAAATACAGCGTGTGGCCAGGCAACTGGGCGTATCCCGTGCCACCGTGTATCGGCGTATTGCAGAGTCGCCGAACTATCGACTGGCCAGCGCCGTGGGGCACGAAGAGTTGCAGCGCCTGCTGCTGGAGCATGCAGGTGACAGCGTAGCGGTCGCCCGGCAGTTGCGCATATCAACAAGCAGTTTGCGTAGTCACTTGCGCAAATTGGCTAACGGTCAGCACTGAGCGCGTCAGCGTGGACGACTTCGTTGGACCCTATCGCATCCTGCGTCTCATCAATCGCGGCGGTCAGGGCAGTGTCTACCTGGGCTATGACAAAAGGCTGCATCGCCGAGTGGCGATAAAAATTTACGCATTACCCGAGACCCGTAAGGCGCGCAGACACTTGCTGCATGAGGCGAGGCTGGTGGCCAGCATACAAAGTCCCAAGGTGGTGCAGATTTATGATGTGATTGACTCCAGCACACATCTGGCGCTGATCATGGAGTACGTCCCAGGGTGTAACCTGGAAGAATTCCTGCAGACGGTACGCCCGTCATTGGCCAGTGTGGTGACCGTCGGCGCTGATGTAGCCGGTGCCCTGGCGCTCGCGCGACAACAACATATTGTGCACGGCGATGTGAAGGCAGGCAATGTGTTGATCACGCTGGCGGGGCGCGCCAAGCTCACCGATTTTGGCATCTCAAGAGTTTCCGGAGCAGACGGGTCAGGACAGTGGGAAGCGGGGAGTTTTTCCGCGTTGTCGCCGGAGCAATTTCTCGGCCAGCCCCTGGACGAAAAGGCCGACCTGTTTGCCCTGGGTAGTTTGTTGTACAGGATGCTGAGTGGAGTACAGCCTTTTTTCCGGGATGGCGAGTTCTCTCCGGACTTGCTACTAAAGCGCTCACCCCGACCGCTGCAGGAGATCGTACGTCCTGAACTGGAGTTGCCCGATCTGTTGGTCGGGATGATCGACGCACTCCTGCAAAAGGATCCGCAACGCAGACCCTCCAGCACACGTCCAGTGCGGCAGGTGTTGCGTAAGGTCCTGCGGAGTCTCCCGGTCTCAGCAGGCAATAGTCTGGCAGGTGAAGCGCGCCGCTGCTTTCGGCGCGAGTCGGCGGACGACATACCACCGTTGATACCCAAAGGCCTCGGCCAGCAAGGGCGATCTGCGCTGCTGCCCTCCGGCTCCCATGCTGCTCGACTCTGGTATCAGCTGAAAAGACCACGGTGGCCGGTCCGTGTCGCTGCGGGCTTGATCTTGCTGACGCTGGCCGGTGGAGCACTGCACATCGCCATGCAAAATATCGTACATCCGATACGATTCGCCCAGCCGCTGACGTCAGTCAGCGTGGATAGCGAATTACCGCGGGACGTCTCGCCCGATTGGCTGGTCGCGGAGGTAAGGCAGACGCTAAGCGAACGCTTCGTGAATCTGAAGATAATAGGGCCGGTGGGGGCTGTTCCCAGAACTGTTCTCTATTCTCGCGGAGAACCAAAGCCGTGGCGCGAATCCCCGGAGCAGCTATTCCAGGTGACTTTGCGCTGTGTCAAAGGCCTGTGTGTGTTTGCGATCAGCCGTGAGCAGGCGGGAGCCCGCTTTCATCAACACGGCGTGTTATTTCCCAATATGCCGCTACAGCAATGGCGGGACATTGTGCATGCTACAACGCGGGCCCTGTACCCCTGAATCATACCCCCGAGTCACACCCCCAAGTACAGGGGGAGGCACTCCGGGTTTGACGATTTCGGAAGTCCCCATGCTGACTCCCGCGCATGAGCTGTGAACTGTTTGCGTCACATTCGATGTCCATTGGTAGTGGCACGCACGAAACGTCCCTGCGGGGATAAGGCCTGATCGCTCAGAAGGCTGGGATATTCGCTCTTCAGGCCTTATCCCCGCAGGGACTCTGGCGGAGTGAACTCAACAGTTGAGATGTACGCGCGATGCATGCCCACTGCCACTCGCCGCAACGAAGCCTCCAATCATGATCCATCGACGGCCAGCTCAGTTCTCATTGGTTTGAATGAAACGCCCCCGGGCTTTGCCGGGGATATTTACTCACACCAGGGCCACCGAGCAGGCCAGCACCATCTGCGACAGAAAATACAGCGGCGTGCCCCACACGCCGTTCAGACGTGAGGCGGGCAGTATAAACTGGCGCCGCGCCACCGCCAGGTCGGAGCAGGCAAAACCCCACGCACCGCCGATGATCAGTAGTGCGCCAGGGTGACCAGCAGCAAGGCCTGCGCACAGCAGCATCGCTGTAATCACCACAATATACAGTGTTACGGGCAGCTGCATTTCTCGCTTGACGTGCGGCATTAGCCAGCGCCACACAAGGACCAGTAACAGCACCGCTGGCACGCTGCTGATGGCCAGACCCACGGGATTTCCCGGCAATTGCAGGAATGCCACGGCGAACAGCAAGTGACCGCAGAGAAAGGCCGCCAGTCCGGCCAAAAAAAAGCGTTCGTCATCAGGCATCAACAGCAGGTCGCCCACCAGGCAGAGAATCAGGGCGGCCAGTAGCCAGGTGCCATACGCCGTGCTGGTTGCACCCAGCGCTACGGCCAGCCATACGAACGCGGCCGCCGCCAGCGGCTTGAACATATAGCGCCCGCTACGAATATCGCGAAAATCACAGAGCACCAGGGCGAGCACCGCGATGCAGGACAGTGCGGCGGGTGGCAATAACGTCGCCAGCGGTAGGGCATCAGTGAACACGTTTTTTTATGGCCTCCAAGAGTGCCCTGTTGTGCACAGCTGCGATGCCATGCTGGTCGGCTACTTGTAGCAGGTAGCCGGTGATGTAGTCAATTTCTGTGCGCCGCCCATGTACCATGTCCTGCAACATCGAGGAGCGGTTGGCTGCGGTGCTCGCGATCACGCTGGCCACAGTCTGCGGCAGTGATGCAGCGACCTCGGCATAACCGGCCACACGACTGATATGCGCGACCTCATCGCACAGTGTGGCAACCTGTGCGGCCAGCTCAGGGCGCTGCGCCAGCGCGCCGTTGACACAACCACGTATGGCAGTGAGCGGATTAATAACGCAGTTAACGGCCAGTTTTGCCCACTGCGCCGTGACAATCTGCAGGTCCCAGATGCAGGGATCGATCGCGTCGGTCCACTGCGCGAACCAGGGCGCTGGCACTTGCTGTCCCTGTCGTCCGATGCGGGTCTCGCCGCGGCCAGCATGGCGTATGTGAAGCGTGCCGCCGACAGCGTAGGCACCTTCCGTGCTGGTACCACAGTAAATATCCAGGTGCGGCCAGTGTGCCCCCAACTGCTCAGCCAGTCCCATACCGTTGACCAGCAACAGCACCACGGCGTTGGGCGCCAACAGGTGGGAGATGCCCGCTACGGCACTGTGCACATCGTAGGCTTTGGTGGTGATCAGCAGATGGGAGATGATCTCAGGATCGTCTGGCGTGATGACGCGCACAGCAATTTGACTGAGCAATTCGTCGCGCTCCACCACCAATGGCATGGTGCGCTGCTGCATGCCCCGGCGCATCACCAGGGTGATCTGGCAGCCGCTACGCTGCAGTGCGTGGGCGTACAGGCAGCCCATCGCGCCAGCGCCCAGTATGTGCCAGTGCGGCGCTCCCATGGTCAAAATACGTGGTGTGGGATTGAAAACGGGTCACAGCGCATTACTATGTCACTCCTGTCTTCGCCGTTTAGGGGGTTACACACTATGCCATCGTTTGATGTTGTTTCGGAAGTGGATATACACCAGTTAACCAATGCCGTGGACCAGGCCGCCAGGATTGTCGGCAACCGGTTTGATTTCAAGGGGGTTGCGGCATCCTTCGAGCGTGAGGAGCGCAGTGTCGTGCTGACTGCGGAAGCTGAATTTCAGGTGGCCCAGATGGAAGACATGTTGCGCAGCGCATTGATTAAATGCGACATCGACCCGGGCGCGATGGACTGCGGCGAGCTGCAGACTTCCGGCAAAGTGGTGCGCCAGACCATCGTGTTGCGCCACGGCCTCGATAGTGCCCGGTGTAGGTCCATTGTTAAGGTGATCAAGGACGCGAAGATGAAAGTCCAGGCGCAGATACAGGACGACCAGGTGCGGGTCACGGGCAAGAAGCGTGACGATCTACAGCAGGTCATGGCGCTACTGCGCCAGGAAGAGTTGGGTGCACCCGTGCAGTTCACCAACTTTCGCGACTAGAGCGAGCGCTGCGCTAGCATCTGTAGCAGCGCGGCGGATTTTTCTTCCAGCGCGGCCTGCTCGAGGACTGGCGTGTCGAGTGACATGTACCAGAGTAATTCCAGATAGCGGTAGACACAGCCGTATTGCTGCAGCAGATCGCTCTCCCGCGCGTGGGGCGTTCGTCCCAGGTAAGCGTGCAGCAAGGCAGTGGTGTCGGATGCGGGCAGTGCATCGCCATTTGCCACCACGGCGATGTCATACCAGCGGCTGGCCATGGCGCAGTATTCCCAATCCAAAGCCCACAGCTTGCCCCCACTGACGATGCGATTTGACCGCAGCAGGTCGCCATGGCATAGCACTGTATCGCCGGGTTGCTCCGGCAGTGTTTGCAATAGTCCTGCTACTTTCCCGTGGCAAGCGCGCAGTGCATCGGGCAGCGCCTGATCACGGTGTTCAAGTTGCTTTTCATAGCGCAAGATGCGCTCCCCCAAATCCAGGCGGTGATGTCTGGCGGGCAATTGGTGTATGCCACGCAGTAAGCGCGCTATGTCGGAAATGTTTGCCGCTGGTGCGTCGTCGGGCTCCAAATAGTCAGACACCAGGCTGCCCAGCGCCGGGTTGAAGTAGCGTGGACAGGGCGCCAGTCCCGCGCTGTGCGCCGCTTCGAGAGTGCGCCACTCTGTCGCGCGACTCAGTCCATGAGCTGACGGGTTGAGCCCGTCGATGCGCACCACAAAATGTTGTCTTGATGTGACCAGCACGCTGACATTACTGATGCCGGGGGTCAGGACTCTCACCACGTCGGGGGCGCGCTGCAAGACTGGGGAGCAATGCCACTGGGACCATTGTGCGAGGGTCTGCTCAAGCTTTAGCTGGATGTTGCGCGGCAGCGCGAGCGCCATGGACATTGCCTCTCAGGATTGCATCACAAGTATAGGACGCTTACACTCCTTATCCAATAAGAACGGGTTCGTGCCGTTGCTGCAAACCAACGTTAGGCGAGTACAGTGAATGACAGATGAAGTCATGCGGCTTGGGGCCCAGGGAGAGGAGATTCAGGGCGCTCCGCCGGTGATTTCCCGTGCGGAACTGAGGGCCAGCAGGCTCGCCGAGTTTATCTCGGTAAACCGTTACCTTTATCAGCAAACCCAGCAACTGGAACACATGCTGCTGGACGCGCCGGATCTGCAGGCGCTGATTGAAATCCTTCTGGTAAGCATGCCGCGGCATTTCTCATTCCGCGTGTCGGAATTGTGGCTGTACGATCCAGAGGACGTGCTGGCCAGCCTGTTGGTCGGTGCCGAGCGTTACGGCCAGAACCTGCAATTGGTGAGCGACGTTTTCCTGATCCAGGAAATTTACGAACTGGAGCCCGATATTGCGCTGATTGACGCCACTGATTCACGCATGTTCAAGATTCTGAAGTCTGAGCACGGTATTGACTACGCCCTGTTGATGCCGCTGCTGGATTCCGGCCGTATGATCGGTAGCCTGCACATGGGTTTACAAGACGATTCGATCGACCTTGGTGAGGCAGAAGAGCACTTGATGGCCCATTTGGCGGCTATTATTTCCGCGTGTTTCAAGGCGGCGGTGAGTCACCAGCAGATATCCCAGCTCACGTTGCTGGATCCACTGACTCAGATCAGCAACTTGCGTGGCTTTGGGCGTGACATCGCACGGGAAATCTCCAGAGCCAGGCGCGCGGAGCGACCGGTGACCGTGTTATTGATGGAGATCGACGAGTTCGAGGATCTCTACCAACACTACGGCGAACGGCGGGGCCAGTTTGTGATCAGGAAAGTCGCCGAGAGAATATCCTCCAACCTGCGCGCCACCGATTTGCTGGCGCGCCTGGGCAGTGCCAAGTTTGCGGTGTTGATTCCGGGTAGCGGCGAAATGGTAGGCCAGGAGATCGCCGAACGGATGCGCAAGGATGTAGAGGATTTCTCCATCGATGACGGGCGCGGTGCTGTATTGCAGGTGTGCATCAGTACCGGCTTGGTCACGTGGGAGCCACAGCAGTTCCCTGCAGTCGATATGCCGCAATTGGCGCGGCAAATGGAGGTCGTGGGTAACAAGGCGCTGGATGATGCGAAGGCGCGTGGTGGCAATTGTGTGGCGCAATCCCGCCTCAGTACCATGATTCTTTAGGGCCATGCAGTGAATAAGCTGGATGCGCTGTTTCAGAGTAACCGTGATTGGGCGCAGAGCGTCAAAGTCAACGATCCCCTGTTTTTTGAGAAGCTGGCGGCGCAGCAGAGCCCCGACTACCTGTGGATAGGATGCTCCGACAGTCGTGTGCCTGCCAACCAGATCGTCGGCTTGATGCCGGGTGAAATTTTCGTGCATCGCAACGTGGCCAATATGGTGGTGCACACCGATTTCAACTGTCTTACCGTATTGCAATACGCGGTGGACGTACTGAAGGTCAAACATGTCATGGTGGTGGGGCATTACGGCTGCGGTGGGATTATTGCCGCCTACGAAAATGCGGATAACGGCTTGATTGATAACTGGCTGCGCAATATCAAGGACGTGCAACACCGCTACAGGACACGCATAGAGGCGCTGGAGAATAAGGAATCGCGCCTTGATCTGCTGTGCGAACTGAACGTGATGACGCAGGCGGCGCACGTCTGCCACACCACTATCGTGCAGAATGCCTGGCAGCGCGGACAACAGTTAGCGGTCCATGGCTGGGTCTACAGTCTCAAGGATGGACTGCTCAAGGATCTCAACTGTACCGTGGATCGGGCCGACCAAATTGCCGACGCCTACCGCGTCATGCCCTGAACGGCGCAAGACTGCACCGTGACTGTCGAACAACGCCTTGCCCGACTCGAAGCGATAGAAGCCATCAGGCAGCTGAAGGCACGCTACTTCCATGCCTGCGACCACAAACAACCGGATGTGGTGCGAGAGTGCTTTGTCGCAGGCACGATCGACCTGCGCTATGGTCGCATCGGTAATTTCAGCGATCGCGAACAGATGCTTGCCGTGTTTACCGAGCTGGCCTGTCAGGCGCATATCGTGGAGATGCACCACGGCCAGAATCCCCGCATCGAGGTGCACGATGCCGACCATGCTACCGGTACCTGGGGTTTATACTATTACCTGATCGACACCCGGCGGCAGACCGTAACGCAGCTGGCCGGTTGTTACGATGATGCCTACGCGCGCTGTGACGGCCAATGGCGCATCACACGGTCGTACTATGAGGTGACATCCACCCAGATATTCGACCTGTCCGAAGGTCTGGCGCGGGTTATCTTCGCCGGCGCAGCGGCGCCGGTGGCACTGGACGATCCGAGCCAGCAGGCGGGTTGAGCGCCGGGCGATACGCTTCGAGGTGGCAGCGTTGAATGTGAATCATCTAGTGTCCAGCGGTGCTGTCCACAGCGTCTGAGACGGGAGCAGGGTATGAATACTTTATTGCTGCTGCCCCTGGTCGACCTGATGTTGGTGTTGTCCCTGGTGGACTACTACAGATGAACAAACCATTGGTTGGCGTGCGCATACTGGACCTGACACATATGTTGTCTGGGCCGTATGCCGGAATGATCCTCGCCGATCTGGGCGCTCAGACAATCAAGGTAGAGCCGCTGCAGGGCGAGGGCACGCGCACGCTGCTGGCGAGTGATCCCCAAAACTCCCTCGGTGGCATGGGTGCCTACTTCCTCACCCTTAATCGCAACAAGAAAAGCGTGGCGATCGATTTGAAATCGGTGCGTGGTATGGCGGTGTTCAAGCGCCTGGTGGAAAAGGCCGATATCGTACTGAGCAATTTTGCCGCCGGCGTGCCCGAGCGCCTGGGGCTTGATTTCAACTCGTTGAGTGAGGTCAACCCGCGCATTATCACCTGCACCGTAACGGGTTATGGCTCCGAGGGGCCAGGCGCCAATCGGCCTGCCTTTGATCAGGTCGCGCAGGCTGCCGGTGGTGGCATGTCGATCACCGGGCCGAATCGGGAGCATCCGGTGCGGGCCGGAATTCCCATTGGCGATCTCGGTGGTGGTATGTTTGGTGTGATGGGCATTCTCGCCGCGCTGTACGAGCGCGAGCGCAGTGGCCTGGGCCAGCACGTGGACATCGCCATGGTCGATTGCCAGATTTCCATGCTTAACTACATGGCCACCATGCATTTTCTCTCAGGAGCGGATCCCTACCCGATCGGCAACGCGCATTTCGTGCACGTGCCCTACGATACGTTTCGGTGCAGCGACGGGTTTATTGTGATCGCGGTGATCACCGATAATTTCTGGCAGAACCTGAAACAGGTGGTGGCCTGCCCTGAGTTTGACAATCCACGCTACGACACGCAGCCGGGGCGCTGGGAGGGGCGCGACCACATCAACCAGCGGCTTAACGAAATCCTGGCTACCAACAGCTGCACCTATTGGCTGGGCAAGTTAGAAGAACAACGCATTCCCTGCTCTGCGGTGAACAGTTTCAGTCAGGCCCTGTCTGACCCGCAGGTGCTGCACCGCAACATGGTGGTGGAGCTGCGCCATCCTGATGGGGGCAGTACCAAAGGCCCGGGCAATCCGATCAAGTTGTCGCGCACCAACGAGGAGAGTTTTAGTCCAGCACCCTTACTTGGCAGCGACACCGATGCTGTGCTGTCGGAACTGCTGGGCTTGAGCGCCACAGACATCCACACGTTGAGAGCGCAGGGAGTGATTGGCTGATGTCGCAGGACAGTGCGCTCAACGGTATAACGGAATTTGAACGCATGACGGATCGCCTGCTCGCTGCACTGGTGATGACGGCGCGAGGCGCGTTGGGCAGGGATGCGAAGATCGTTGGACTACAGCGTCTCTCGGGTGGCGCCAATATGGAAACATGGTCGTTCGATCTGGTGTCTAAAAGCGCAATCGAAGCGTTAATCCTGCGCCGATTGCCCGGTGTGGCTGCTCTACCAGGAACTGATTCTGGGCATGCCGTCGGCGAACTGAGTCTTGCCGACGAGGCAGCGTTGCTCACCATTGCAAGCAAGCATGGCGTTCCTGTGCCCGCCGTGCGGCTGGTACTGCGCGCCGAACACGCACTAGGCCAGGGCTATATCATGAGCCGCGAACACGGCGAGGCCCTGCCGTTTCGCCTGCTGGCTGATGAGCGCTATCGGGGTGCGCGCGAAAAACTCGCCTTCCAGTGCGGCCAGACCCTGGGCCGCATCCACCAGATTCCCCTTGAGGTGCTGCCGGCCGACTTACCCGATCACAGCGGTGCGCTTCTGTTCCAGCGCGCCCAGGTGCTGCTTGATACCCACGGCAACGGCGCGCCAGTGTTGCAACTGGGCCTCAACTGGTTGCGCGACAATCCTCGCAGTGCGCCGCGCCGAACGTTGGTGCACGGGGATTTTCGCAACGGCAATCTACTTGTTGACGAGAACGGGCTGGTCGCCGTACTGGACTGGGAGCTGGCGCACGTGGGCGATCCGGTGCAGGACCTTGGCTATGTTACCGCCAACGTGTGGCGCTTTGGTGCACCGCAACCGGTAGGTGGCTTTGGTGAGTACGCTGACCTGCTGGCGGGTTATGCGTCCGTTACCGGCCACACGCCGACAATGCAGGACATTCACTACTGGCAGGTGCACGCAGCGCTGTCATGGGGCATGGTGTGTTTGCTCATGCTTGAGATGTACCGCAGTGGCAGTGACCCCAGCCTGGAGCGGGCAGCGGTGGGGCGGCGCCTGTCGGAGGCCGAGATCGATCTGCTGGTATTGCTGGACGGAGAACTACCTTGAACACGACACAGGGCGTGGAACTGCTGGAAGCTGTCCGGCAGTTTTTACGGCAGGAAGTGCTGCCCGAGCTGGACGGTTTCAAAGCCTATAACACGCGAGTGGCAGCCAATGCCTTGGGCATCGTGGCCAGGGAAATGCAGATGGGTGCAGGACTGGTGGAGCTGGATGCACAGATCGCCACGACCCTTGGTCTTGATGCACAGACCGGCGCTATAACCCAACAAATCGCACTCGGCCTGCGTGCTGGCACCCTGGCGGCGGACGAGCGGGTGCTGACCTACCTCAAACAGCGTACCTTGCTGGCCATTGCCATCGATAATCCGAAGTATTCGGGCCTGCAGCAGGCCAGAGCGCGGTGGGGGCATCACGAGGAGGGGTAAAGGAAAGAGAACCAGTTCTTTACAAACCTTTACAAAAGTCCGGGTGCGTGCTAGAAAGATGCTAGTTTTTCGTCCCACAAACAAATAACACAGGGAGCGATATCATGCCCAACTCAACAAGCACAAACATCAAAATTGCATGCCTCACGTTCGTGGTGTCAATAGCCATGTCCATGAGTGCGGTTGCAACGACAATCATTTACTCTGGCGGTCATGAAATAGATGAGGTCGCCGCAGCGCTGGGTGACGTGACACTAGCAGGCGCGAATCCGGCTGCTGGGTTCGCCGATGCGGATCTCGCTGCCGCGATTGGCGACGGGCAAACCGGGCTTTATGGCGCGTATGATGCGTTGGTACTCGGTGAAAATTATAGTAGCTTCAGCCCTGCAGACTAGGCCGCTATTGCAGCGTTTACCAGTGCCGGCGGACACACGGTGGTGCTGGGTGCGCATGGCGATGAGGTGGCATTTCTCAACGACACGTTCGGCTATGTCGTCACCAATTTCCCTGCGTCTTCCACTGACCATACGCCCATTAATAGAGTCTCGGGCGATGGGCCTGCTACGCTGTTGACGCTCGACGGCTCCTGGTTTATTGATGGCGCGCCGGGCACCCTTATCTATGCGCGTGAAGGGGGTGGCGATGCGGGGTTCATTGACGCATACGGCAGTGGCACGGTGTCCTGGCTGGCCTGGGACTTCTGTGAATGTAGCGAATTAGATTCTGACCAGGCTGCCTGGTTTTCTGTGTTGGGGACAACAGCCATTGGCGGTGGGAGCTCTACGGAAATCCCGACGCTGTCGACATGGGCGCTGCTGGCGCTTTCCATGCTGTTGGGTGTTGTAGCGATGGCCGCGCTACGCCGCAGAATCTAACGGTAATTATTGTTTGAGAATGAACCCCGCTTACGCGGGGTTTTTTTTGGAGGCAGCCCCGCGTTCACACGTGCGCGGTTAGAGCGAGTAGTAATAGATCGCTTGGGGGCCCCGCAAACTTCGGCTACACTACTGCCACAACAATAAGCCGACATAGCTCAGTTGGTAGAGCAACGCATTCGTAATGCGTAGGTCCGGCGTTCGACTCGCCGTGTCGGCACCACTTCAGTTTGTTCGCCCATCGGCTAGCCCACCAGATCCCAGTGTGGATTTTTACCCAGCTGACGCTCCAGCAAGTCAATGAACAGCCTGACCTTGGACGACAGGTGACGGTGGCGCGGGTACAGTGCAGTCACCTGCAGCGGCGTCGGTGCATACTTGGTAAGCACGGTGCGCAGCTGTCCGCTCTGCAACCAGGCGCCAACAATAAACGTGGGTAGCAGAGCAATGCCCTGGTGATGCAATGCAGCGCGTGCCAGCACGTCGCCGTTGTTAGACCACATGGCGCAGTTAATCGCCACTGAGATTTCCTCTCCCGCGCGCGTTAGCAGCCAGCGCAAACCTGATTCCTGTAGGCCGTAGTGTAGACAGCGGTGCTGCAGTAGGTCCTCTG
>JANNVJ010000131.1:0-13432 GCA_031414375.1 Haliea sp. | reverse complement strand
TAGTGTCCGGTTAAATTGTAAATTTACGGGCCAAGATCCAGCATTGGCGCGGGCTACAGGGCGATTTTAGTTGGTGTCGATTTGAAACCAGTTCACCCACATTCAGGTTCGAGTACCGTGCAGAGGCCAAGACCTCTGGAGGTGTACTATGAACCTGGGCAAGACGCTGTTCGCGCAAATCATGGAGTTCGTCCCGTGGACCAGCGTTGCGCGCATCGTGACGCGCTATGGCGGCGATTTCAACGTGCGCAGTCTGAGCTGCACCGAGCAATTTCGCGCCATGGCCTTTGCGCAACTGACCTACCGCGAGAGCCTGCGAGACATCGAAACCTGTTTGCTGGCGAATCACACGAAGCTTTGACAGCATGACAGCATGGGCTTTCATGCACCCGCCAAACGCTCGACGCTGGCCGATGCCAACGAGGAACGCAACTGGCGTATCTGGGCAGAGGTGGCGGCACTGCTCATTCGACGTGCGCGCACACTCTACTGCAACGACAGCTTCGGCATCGACCTGAACAACACCGTGTACGCCCTGGATGCCACCACCATCGACCTGTGCCTGTCGTTGTTTCCATGGGCACCGTTTCGTTCCACCAAAGCCGCCGTCAAGCTGCATACCCTGCTGGATTTGCGGGGCAATATTCCGGCCTTCATTCATATCTCCGATGGCAAGACCCACGAGGTCAACGCGCGGCATCAGGCAGGGGCGTTCTTTATCACCCGAGCCAAGCGTGGTATGGACGCGCGCCGGGTGTATTCGATGCCTGCCAATCGGAAGACTGGCATCATCTTCGACCAGCGCATCGCTTTGAACGACTTCTACATCTCGCAGGATTATCCCGAGCAGTTGCGCCGCATCCGATTCAAAGACCCGACGTCCGCCAAGACGCTGGTGTTTCTGACCAACAACACCGTCTTGCCCGCATTGACCATTGCCGCGCTGTACAAGCGTCGCTGGCAGGTCGAGCTGTTCTTTAAGTGGATCAAGCAACATCTGCGCATCAAGCGTTTTATCGGCACCAGCAAGAATGCGGTGAAAACGCAAATCTGGTGCGCCGTCGCCACGTATGTGCTGATTGCCATTGTCAAAAAGGAGTTGCAAATTGACGCATCTCTCTACACTTTGCTACAGATTTTATCGGTGTCTGCATTTGAGAAAACCCCGCTATTACAAGCCTTTGCGGGCACCGGACAACGCCCAGAACAGGCAGGCATTGCTAGCCAACTGATTTTATTCGACTTTTAACCGGCACTACTGAAATAACATATTAGTTAGTTATATCAGGTGTTGGGTGCCGCGCCTGCGGCTGTGTGTCGCGTCCCCAGCCGGCCTATAGGCATTGCAGTACCCTAAAGCCGGTGACCGTGGTGCAAGGCACCCGGCACCTGCTACCATCCGGCCGATGGATGTATTGCCCAAGCCACTCGCTCAACTCTCCGTGTCGATCGTGCTCCACCATAGTTCGCTGGAATTATTGCGGCGTGCCCTGCAGAGTCTTCACCTGTCAACGCAGCATGCTCGGGAGGCCGGGTGTGTGGACCGTGTGACGGTCTATCTGGTGGACAATGCATCCGGTGCGCAGTACCAGGCTCTGCTCGATAAGGAGGCGAACGGCTGGCCGCAGAACGAGTTCTTCACGGTGCAGTTTTGTCCTCTAGCGCACAATGGCGGTTTCGGCTACGGCCACAATAGCGTGCTACCGGCACTGACCAGTGATGTTCATTTGATACTCAATCCGGATGTGGAGTTGGAGGTCGATACGCTGCGGGCGGGTCTTTCATCACTTTTACACAGCGGCGATATCGCGCTACTGAGTCCGATGGTTTTTGGGGGAGGCGGGGAACAGGAATTCCTCTGTAAACGCTATCCCTCGGTGCTGGTGTTGTTGTTGCGCGGTTTCGCACCACGGTTTGTGCACCGTCTGTTTCACAAACAGTTGGCAGTCTACGAAATGCGCGATCTGTGCAGCGGGGATACGACCGTAAACGTTGCAATCGCCAGTGGCTGTTTCATGCTGCTACGCACTAGTGCGTTGCGCGCAGCGCGCGGATTCAGCGAGGATTTTTTTCTGTATTTTGAAGATTTTGACCTGTCCCTGCGTTTGGGTAAGCAGGGTCGCTTGGTCTTCGATCCTGCCATGCGAATCGTTCACCACGGGGGGTATGCCGCGAGCAAGGGCTGGCTTCATCTAAAGTATTTCGTTAACTCTGGCGTACTGTTTTTTAACCGTCATGGATGGCGCTGGATATAGCCAGGTGTGAAAAGCTGTTAGACTTTCGCACGTATTTTCACAGTCGTGGGTGGGCGCGGGAATGAACGAATTGAGACGCATGGCCTATCTTGAAGCGCTGGGAATAGACAGCTATGTATCGCGTACCCAAATGCCCGGCGCGGCGCTGACGCGGCGTCTGGCGATTGTTTCAGCGCCCACCGTGATTGACCCGGTAATGACCAGCGCAGCGAGTGCTGCCACCATCGCGCCAGATAAACAGGCCGTTGGGAGGGCTCGCGATTTGCATCCCAGTGAGCCGCATTTGCGTTCGGCCGTTGCTGTGCCTGTAGCGACTGGATCGCTATCTCGCAGTGTTGCAGTGCCCCGGTTCAGTTTGACCGCGATTGTGGCGGGCCAGTGGCTGTGGCTGGAGGAGCTGGGCGGTATGCCGCTGACCAAGGAGCAGGTGCAATTGGTCCAGTCCATGGCGCAGGCGCTACTTCTGCACCGGGAATCGCGTACTGCGGTAGCGATGTCTGCCACTCGTTCGCAGATGGCGCAACCCAACGTGTCGCAGTTTGATTGGCCCATTCATACCAACCATCAGTTGGACCTGGGTACCCAGGCAGCGCAGGCCAGTGTGGCGGGATTTGTGAGCCGCAGACTGGAGCAACACGGCTGTCGCGGTCTGGTCCTGTTGGGTGAGGCCTGCGCGCTGAGGGTACCCTCCAATGAGGTAAAATTCCTGACTGTACAGACGGCAAGTAGTGCACAGATTCTGGCGCAGCCGACGCTGAAGCCCTCTGTCTGGCGCGATCTGTTGCCCTTGGTCACCGGGCTGTGAGCTGCACCGACACCAGGTTTCAATACGGCCTGTTCGCCAGTATTGGTCGTGCCGCGCGCGATTAGGGCGGCCCGCCCGGCAGATGCTGAGACGCTGGCGGCTATTGACGCCGACGTGAGCTTTAATCCCTGGACTGAACGACAGTTTGCGCTGGTGTGCAGCGCAACCGCCGGCTATCGGGAGACTGCGCTGGTGGTAGAAGAGGATGAGCGCCTACAGGGTTTTGTGGTGTTTTCCCAAGTGCTCGACGAGGGCTCTATCCACAACATAGCCGTGTACCGGGCGCATCACCGCAACGGTTTGGGTCGTCTGTTGTTGGTCGCGGCTGTGGCGGAAATGGTAGGGGCTGACGCCAGGCGTTGCCTACTGGAAGTTCGTCGATCGAACAAGGCCGCCCGTCGTCTCTACGAAGACTATGGTTTCGTGATGGATGGCATACGCAAGAACTATTACCCAACCAGAGGCGGACGCGAGGACGCTTTATTGATGTCGCGAGACTTATAAGGAAGCGCCGATGAACGTGCTTGAAACGGAGTGGTGGAGCCTGGCCCTGCCACCGGAGTGGTGGGCTGACACCGAGGAAGACAGTATTCTGGTCGGTGACCAGGACGATGTGGGCTGTATCGAGATTAGCACGTTGCACAAGGATGAGGGCGTTTTTGACCAAGGCACGGTGCTGTCAATTGCACAATCGGAGTCAGAGTGGCCGCTGGATTGGGGGCCGGTCACGCTCGGTGAATTTGCCGGTGTTGGCAGCAGCTATGTACAGGAGGAGACGGCGGTGCGCGAGTGGTACGTGGCAAATGGCGCCCTGCTGTTGTTCATCACCTACAGTTGTGCGCAGGAAAATGGTGGCATGGATGATGCTGCAGTGGATGAGTTGCTTGATACTTTGATGGTGCTGGGGGAACTTCCCTAGGAAATAGTCCCTGTGACACGCACACGCTTGGCACCTTTTACCGGCGTGGCCTTGTGCGCAGCCTCTCGCTTGTTCAGGTAATTATCAATCAGGTTTTTGACTGCGATCATAAGGCCGGTGAAAATGAAGGCTCCGGGCGGCAGAATCGCCAGCAGAAAGGGTTGATAATCACCAAACAGTACGATTTTCCAATTCGCTGCGCCCGGACCAAAGAGTAAATCCATATTGGCGAACAGTGCGCCAGTACCGATCAATTCACGCAGACCGCCCAGAAGTACCAACACAGCGGCAAAGCCCAAACCCATAAACAGGCCGTCGTACAGAGAGGGTCCCAGAGGATTTCTGGCGGCAAAGCTATCGGCTCGGCCCAAAATAACGCAGTTGGTAGTAATCAGGGGCAGGAAAATACCCAAAATCAGGAACAATTCGTAGGCGAAGGCCTGCATCAACAGTTCGATGCAGGTAACCGCAGCGGCAATGATCATGACAAAGGTTGGGAGGCGTATCGAGTCTGGAACGACATTGCGGAGCAGCGACACTGACGCGTTGGACAGCATCAGCACCAGGGTGGTGGCCAGCCCCAGACCGATGGCATTGACGACACTGGCCGATACCGCCAGCAGGGGACACAGCCCGAGTAGCTGTACCAGTGCCGGGTTGTTTTTCCACAGCCCGTTGAGGGACAGGTCTTTGTAGCTCAGTTGCGCCATCACGAAGCACCGTTAGCGAGAGCAGTATCCCCATCGCCGAATAGGGTTTTTCTGTTAGCGTTTGCAAAGTGTAACGCTCTCAGCGTTGCAGCGACAACGGCACGGGGTGTAATCGTTGCGCCGGTAAACTGGTCGAAAACACCCTTGTCCCTTTCTACTGCCCAGCCATCCAGTGCAGGGTTGGTCAGGGAGCGGCCATCGAACTCCAGCACCCAGGGAGATTTTTTAAGGTCAACGTTATCGCCCAAGCCCGGTGTCTCACTGTGATTGAGCGCGCGCACCCCGGCGATAGTGCCATCGCGATTGACGCCGACAAGCAGTTCAATGTCTCCCGCGTAGCCATCGGGCGCGATCACGGGGATGATAACCGCTACCACGGTGCCACTTTGGCGAGCGATATAAATGCGTTTTTCCTCCCTCAGGCCGAGCCCCGCGTCCTGTGGGCCGACGATGATGGTGTCATCGAGCATCGAATTATCAAAGCGACTCCTGGGGATGATGTCCAGCAGGATACTCTCATCTGCCTGGCGCGTTTGCCGCGCGATATCATCTTTGGTGAGCAGGTAAGTGCCGGCGATGAGGGCGGTGGTGACCAGGGCAAACAGCGCCAGCAGCAGACTATTGCGGGTGAGAGATTGGCCCAGCATTCTACTTTTCTCCCTGCGGGCCGCCATGGCCATAGGTACGCGGCTGCGTGTAGAAATCGATAAAGGGCGCTGCAAAATTCATGATCAGTACGGCGAATGCCACAGCGTCAGGGTAGTTGCCCCGCACGCGTATGGTGTAGACCAGTGCGCCGATCAGCGCGCCATAAATAAGTCGTCCGCGCAGTGATACCGCGGAAGTTACAGGATCGGTCACAATGAAGAAGGCGCCGAACATGGTCGCGCCGCTGAGCAGATGGAACAGCGGCGAACCACCGCTGACGGAACTTCCGCCATCATAGAAAATAGCCGCGAGTAGACTGAGGCTGGCCAGCATTGCTACCGGTGCGTGCCAGGTGAAGATACGTTGATACAACAGCCAGGCTCCACCTGCCAAAAAAGCGATATTGGCCCACTCCCAGCCGCTGCCAGCCCAGCGTCCGAACTGGGGATGCTGTTGCCATAGATCGTCGATCAACAAGCTCTGGTTCTGCTGCAACAGAGCCAGCGGTGTCGCCATGGTGACACCGTCATACAGGTCCGGAGAAAAACAGGCCTGCAATGCCGCCAGCAGGCCAGGCATTTCGGTCAAGCCCCGCGGGGGCGCCCAGGTCGTCATTTGCACAGGAAAGGAAATAAGCAGAATCACATAGCCGACCATGGCCGGGTTGAAGGGGTTATAGCCCAGTCCGCCGTACAAGTGCTTAGCCAGCAGAATGGCGCTGGCGATACCAATGACGATGAGCCACCAGGGCGAGTAAGGCGGCAGGGCGATGCACAGTAAAAATGCCGTCACCAGGGCGCTGCAGTCCTTGAGGTAGAACCCCAGCGGACGCCGCCTCAGCGTGAGAGCAAGCGCTTCGCTTGCCAGTGCCACCACACTTCCCCAGAGTATGTTCACCAGGGTGCCAAAGCCGAAAAAATGGGTGAGTACGATAATTCCCGGAACCGTTGCCAACAGCACGTTTTGCATGACGCGCTGAGTGCTCATGGGTCCATGGGTGTGCGGCGAGGTGAGGCGAAGCAGCGCCATGTCAGGTGTGCTTCGACGCATTCAGGTGTTGTTGTGCGGCGCTGATTTTCTGCGTCAGTCGCGCCACGGTGGACTCCAGTGCCGCGATAATTTTCTCCTCATCGCCATTGGTCACACTGCGGGCCAGCGACTCCTGTGATTGTTGCAGGCGTTGCTGTAGTTTTGCCAGATCGGCACGCGCTTTCTCCGCAGGACTCAGTGCCGCTTCCAGCGCGCGCGCGGCCATGGCCTTTTCGAGCGCTGCCCGGGTGGCGTCAACCGGCGGTGGGATTGCGGACACGGCGCGGTGGGATTGCTGGTGCGTGTGCAGTGCCTGCTCCGCCGCTGTCAGCTTGCTCCGGGTTATGTCGACACCTGCTTGCAGGGCAGCTACCAGATCACTGCCGCGTGCTTGCGCCTCATCCCGTTTGGCCGTTGCAGTAGCCAGGCGCTTATGCGTGGTTACCACGACTTTCTCCAGCATATCCAGTTCGCTGTCCGCGCCCGCCCGTTGCGCTGCCTTTTTAGCTTGGGCGCGTTCAATGGCGGCCTGAATGGGATCCGCTTCGCCCTCTGCTCCGGCCGTCTGGGCACGTTGGTCAGCAGCCTGCTTGCGCGCGGCCCGCTTGGCTTCCTTTTTTGCCTCGGCTTGCACCAGACGCTGCTGGCGTGCCTCGAAGCGCAACTTCCATTGCTCGGCAATTTCATGGTCGTGACGCAATTGCAGGATTTCGGACTTGGAGGCGCGATAGTACTGCACAAGCGGTATATGGCTGGGGCAGACATAGGAGCAGGCGCCACATTCGATACAGTCGAACAGGTTGTGCTGTTCCAGCTTGTCGAGCTCTTTGCCTTGTGAGAACCAGAACATCTGTTGTGGCAATAGGCTGACCGGGCAGACTTCTGCGCACATGCCACAGCGGATACAGGCCTGGGCCGGTGGGGGTGTCGGCAACTCGGACTCCGTGGTCGCCAACAAGCAGTTGGTCGTTTTTACGATGGGTACGTCTGCGTCGGGTACCGTGAAGCCCATCATTGGCCCGCCCACAATGAGGCGGTTATTGTTTTCCACTTGGTATCCGGCCTTGTCCAACAGGTAGCGCATCGGGGTACCGAGCAACACGTCAAAATTCTGCGGCTCACGCACACTATTTCCGGTAACGGTGGTGATTCTGGAAATCAAGGGGCGCCCATGCACCACGGCCTCAAATATTGCGAGGGTGCTGCTGACATTCTGGCACACAACACCTATCTGCGCAGGCAGACTACCACTGGGTACCTGCTGGCCAGTGAGTATTTCGATAAGTTGTTTTTCACCGCCCGAGGGGTACTTGGTGGGGAACGCGGCGATTTCTATGCCCGTGCCCTGTGCCGCTGCGAGCAGCGCGGCAATGCCTTCCGGTTTGTTATCTTCTACGCCGATCAGGGTTTCATCCGGGGCGATAAGTTGGCGCAGAATTTTGGCGCCCTCGATGATGTGGTCAGCGCGCTCGCGCATCAGCATGTCATCAGCCGTGATATAGGGCTCACACTCGGTGCCGTTGATGATCAGGGTTTTAATGTGGGTGTCTGGATGGACCGCCAATTTAACCGCGCTGGGAAATCCAACGCCGCCCATGCCGGCAATGCCGGCGTCGCGGATCAGATTGATCAAATCGGATTTGTCCAGCGCCTGATAGTCTGGCGTGCCGCTGTGTTCCAGCCACTCATCCCTACCGTCCGTGTTGATCACGATACAAGGGGCCAGATGACCGGAGGGGTGTGCAATGAGTCTATCCTCGATGGCATGAATCGTACCCGACGTCGGCGCGTGCAGGTGTACGCTGACCAAGCCATGCGCGGCGGCAATCATCTGGCCCTTGAGTACGCGCTCGCCGACTGTCACCACGGGGCTCGCTGGGGTGCCTGTATGCTGGGAGAGGGGCAGTATCAGTTGCGGTGGAATACCGGCAGCGGCGAGCGGGGTGCGCACCGACTGGTGTTTGTTCTGGGCTGGATGGATGCCACCATGAAACTCAAAAATGTTTCTCATGCCGCCCTGTCCTGGGAAACAGCGCTGCGGACACTGTCGGTGGCAATGACGTCTATGCGTCGGCTAACCGGGTCAGGCAATTGCCAGCGCCAGGTCTGCACCGATTCTTCCTGGCTGATCATGTCAATACAGTCAACCGGGCAGGGCTCGACGCACAGATCACAGCCGGTACAGAGATTGGCGATAACGGTGTGCATCTGTTTGGCAGCGCCGAGGATGGCGTCAACCGGGCACGCGAGTATGCATTTGGTGCAACCGATGCACTCTGCCTCGCGGATAAACGCGACCATTGGCGCTTTCTGCTCCTCGCCGTGTTCAGCATCCAGAGGTATGGGCTCGACGCCCAACAGCGCGGCCAGGGCCTGAATGCCCGCTGCACCACCCGGTGGGCACTTGTTGATGGCATCACCGTTGGCAATGGCCTGCGCATACGGTCGACAGCCGGGATATCCGCACTGGCCACATTGCGTCTGGGGCAGGAGATTGTTGATTTCGTCCGCAACGGGATTGCCTTCAGTCCTGAATTTTTTTGCGGCATAAGCCAGCAGCGCTCCGGACACGCCAGCCAGTCCCGCCAGGGTAAACAGAGCGCTAAGCAGCGGATACTTTGCCAGCAAGTCAATCACGTGTGTTTATACCAGTCCGGCAAAACCCATGAAGGCCAGTGAGATCAAACCGGCGGTGACCATACCCAGTGCGGCACCCCTGAAAGGTGTGGGTACATCTGCTACCGCCAGGCGTTCACGCATGGCAGCAAACAGCACCAGCACGAGAGAAAAGCCCGCCCCGCCGCCGAGGCCGAAGATCAGCGACTGTAAAAAACTGTGATCCTTGCTGATGTTTAGCAGTGCCAGGCCCAGCACCGCACAGTTGACTGTAATGAGCGGCAGGTAGATGCCCAGTACACGATAGAGCATGGGGTTGGTCTTTCTCACGGCCATTTCGGTGAATTGCACGACCACCGCGATAACCAGGATGAAAGAAATGGTTTTCAGGTAGCCCAGCCCCAGCGGTAACAGCAGGTAGTGGTAGGTGAGATTGCTGCCCGCCGAGGCCAGTGTCAGTACAAAGGTGGTGGCCATCGCCATGCCCATGGCAGCTTCGAGTTTGTTAGACACGCCCATGAAGGGGCACAGGCCCAGGAACTGCACCAATACGAAATTGTTGACCAGAATAGCGCTGATCAACAGTACCCAATAGTCTGCCAGCATGCTTAGTCTCTCGCGACGACCTGTCCTGCCAAACAGGTGCGGATTCCTGCTTCAGGACGTTTATTCTAGCGGTTACAGTGACTGGAAGGCAGTCGGAATTTTCGAATTAGTTGGCATTAGGCAGCCCATTTCGGATTGCCCTATTTGACCTGCATGCCGGGTCTTGCGCCCGCGTGTGGCTCCAGTAGAAACAGTTCGCTGCCGCCTGGGCCTGCGGCCAGCACCATGCCCTCGGAGACGCCGAAACGCATTTTGCGCGGTGCCAGATTGGCCACCATCACCGTCAGCTTGCCCACCAGATCCTCGGGTTGATACGCGGTCTTGATACCGGCGAACACCTGCCGGTGGCCGCCTTCCGCTCCCAGGTTGAGGGTAAGGCGCAGTAGTTTGTCAGCCCCCTCCACATGATCCGCTGCCACAATTTCGACAATTCTCAGGTCAATTTTTGCGAAGTCGTCATACTCTATTGTCGAGGCAAGAGCCAGCGTCGGCGCTGCGGTAACTGCAACGGGCGCGGCGGCTATCTTGTCTTCCTTGCTGGCCTCTATCATGGCTTCCACCTGCTTGATGTCAACTCGTGTGATGAGCGGCTCGAACGCCGCCAGTTGATGTGCGGTGAGTGGCGCGTCCAGCGCGGTCCAATCCAGTGAGCAATTCAGAAATGCGGCGGCCTTGTCAGCCATCGTTGGCAGTACTGGCTTGAGATAGGTCATCAGTACGCGAAACAGATTCACGCCCACGCTACACACCTCGTGCACTTCCTGTGTGCTGCCCGCCTGCTTCGCGAGCGCCCAGGGCTTCTTCTCATCAATGTACTGGTTGGCCCTGTCTGCCAGTGCCATGATCTCTCGCATGGCCTTGTTGAATTCACGTTGTTCATATAAGTCGGCGATGGCCGTGCCTTTATCTATAAACGCTTCAACGAGGGCCTGCTCCGCACATCTGGCCGCAAGCTGGCCGCCAAAACTGTTACGCAAGAAACCGGCGCAGCGACTGGCGATATTCACTACCTTGCCGACGACATCGGAATTCACCCGCTGTACAAAGTCCTCCAGGTTGAGATCGATGTCGTCCACCGAGGCGTTGAGCTTGGCGGCAAAATAGTAGCGCAGGTACTCTGCATCAAGGTATTCCAGATAGGTGCTGGCCTTGATGAAAGTGCCCCGACTCTTGGACATCTTGGTACCGTTGACCGTCAGGAAACCATGGGCGTAGATGGCAGTAGGCGCGCGCAGTCCGGCAGAGTGCAGCATGGCAGGCCAGAACAGGCCATGGAAGTTGATGATGTCTTTGCCGATGAAATGGTACAGCTCGGTAGTGCTCTGGAGCTTCCAGTACTCATCGAAGGGGTGCCCGGTACGATCACAAAAATTCTGGAAGCTGGCGATATAGCCAATCGGTGCATCCAGCCAGACGTAGAAGTACTTGCCCGGCGCGCCGGGGATTTCAAATCCGAAGTACGGCGCGTCGCGACTGATGTCCCATTCCTGCAGCCCCGCTGCCATCCACTCCTGCAATTTGTTCGCTACCTGCACTTGCAGTGTGTCCGAGGTCAGCCACTGCGTGAGCATGGCCTCGAACTCGGGGAGCTTGAAGAAAAAATGGACGGACTCCTTCTCGATGGGTTTGGCCCCGGAAATCGCTGACACCGGATTGAGCAGTTCCATCGCGCTGTAGGTGGCGCCACAAGCTTCGCAGTTATCGCCATACTGATCGGCTGTTTTGCAGCGGGGGCAGGTGCCTTTGATGAAGCGGTCCGCCAGAAAAAGCTGCTTCTCGGGGTCAAAGGCCTGTGTGATCGCCCTCGTTGCAATATGGCCATTGCGTTGGAGGCACTGGTAGATAGTCTCGCACCAGAAGCGATTTTCTTCGCTGTGGGTGGTGTGGAAGTTATCAAAACCAATGAGGAAGCCGGCGCTGTCGCGCTCGTGTTCCTCCTTGATCGTGGCAATTTGTTGCTCGGCGCTGATACCACGTTTTTCTGCCGTCAGCATGATAGCGGTGCCGTGTGCGTCATCGGCACAGACATAGACACAGTGGTGTCCGCGGGATTTCTGGAAGCGCACCCAGATGTCGGTTTGTACCTGTTCGAGCAGATGACCTAAGTGCAGGGAACCATTGGCATAGGGCAATGCACTGGTGACCAGAATCTTGCGTGGAGCAGTTGCCGCCATGAGGGTTGTCTGTTCGGGAAAAAGAGTCAGCACTATAGCGTTTTTGCACCGGCTTTTCACCCGGTGCCGCACACCTCGGCGCCTGCGACAACGCCATTGTTGAACGGGTGGCATGTCCCTATACTAGCGAGCCAGAAAAATGCTGGCCCAACCGTCCCGGTCCAGGGGCAACACGTCGTACAGGTAGTCATGAACCAGATTAAACACATTATTGCAATCGCCTCCGGTAAAGGGGGTGTGGGCAAATCCACGACGGCGGTTAACCTCGCCCTGGCGCTGAAGTCTATGGGCGCGCGGGTCGGACTGCTGGATGCGGATATCTACGGCCCCAGCCAGCAGTTGATGCTCGGTATTCCGGCTGGCCGACGCCCCGAGCAGCAGGGCGGGCAGTATCTGCTGCCGGTGGAGGCGTACGGCTTGAAGACTATGTCGATGGGATACCTGGTGGACGACCGTACGCCGATGGTGTGGCGTGGGCCAATGGCCGGTGGTGCCTTGGCGCAAATGCTCGAACAAACCCTGTGGGGTGAACTGGACTACCTGGTCATCGATATGCCCCCTGGTACCGGCGATATTCAGCTCACCCTGTCGCAGAAAGCCAAGGTGGCGGGCGCGGTGATCGTCACTACCCCGCAGGATATTGCCCTGCTGGATGCGCGCAAGGGTATCGAGATGTTCCGCAAGGTGGACGTACCGGTATTGGGGATAATAGAAAATATGTCCGTGCACATTTGCAGCGAGTGCGGGCACCGCGAGCATATCTTTGGTGAACACGGCGGTGATCGTATTGCCAAAGACTACGGCGTGCCACTGCTGGCCAGTTTGCCGCTGACCCTTGCAATACGACAGCAGACCGATGCTGGACGCCCTACGGTCATTGCGCAACCGGAATCGGCGGAGGCTAAACTCTATCTCGAGGCCGCAGCCGCAGTGCAGAAGGCCCTGGCGGGGCAACGCGATAGCGGGGTGCGACAATTTCCCGAGATAAAAATTTCAGATGACTGAACTGAACAACAGGTGAGCAAAGCGTGAGTATAAAAGCAGATCGGTGGATTCGCAGAATGGCCACCGAGCACGGCATGATCGAGCCCTTCGAAGCGGGCCAGGTGCGCTCCAGCGGCGGCGCACGCCTGATTTCTTATGGCACGTCCAGTTACGGCTACGATGTACGGTGTGCCCGCGAGTTCAAGGTATTCACGAATATTAATTCAGCGACGGTCGACCCCAAGAATTTTGATGAGGGCAGTTTCGTCGATGTGGTAAGTGATGTGTGTGTCATTCCGCCCAATTCCTTCGCGCTGGCCAGTACTGTCGAATACTTCCGTATTCCGCGCAATGTGCTGACCATTTGTTTGGGCAAGTCCACCTATGCCCGCTGTGGCATTATCGTGAACGTTACGCCGCTGGAGCCGGAGTGGGAGGGCCACGTCACCCTGGAGTTCTCCAATACCACCACATTGCCGGCAAAAATCTATGCCAATGAAGGCGTGGCGCAGATGTTATTCTTCGAGTCTGATGAGGTCTGCGAGGTGAGTTACAAGGACCGCGGTGGCAAGTATCAGGGCCAGCGGGGAGTGACGCTGCCTAAGGCTTGACAGCGGGTTCGGGCGTGCAGTGTTTGACGGGTTTGGGTGTCGGGTGTGCAATTCGCCGGCTTCCCCGATACTCGC
>JANNVJ010000130.1:0-50674 GCA_031414375.1 Haliea sp. | reverse complement strand
CTGTTCCGGCCAAAACTCGTGCAAAGGAAAGGGCTGGGTGCTGTCTGCCAGTGCTGAAGAATGCACCTCAAAGGGTGGTTCCGTCGTCAAATAGTGATTTGAGTTATGCCGTCAATCAGGGGGATCTTCCCCCCTGATTGTTTATAGCGAGTACAACACATGTCAGTTGTAAAAAATCCTGCTTTGCTCGAAGGGTTTGGCTTGGGTTTGCGACCTGAGCACTATGTGGAGTTTTGCTCAGCTTTGCAACAGGTTGATTGGCTCGAAATCCTCTCAGATAACTATCTCGTCCCTGGAGGAAAGCCGCTATTCTATCTCGACAAGATACGCTGTGATTATCCCATTGCCATGCACGGCGTAGCCATGAACCTCGGATCGCTGGATCCTCTTGATATCGATTACATCCAATCGATCAAAACACTGGCGCAGCGCGTAGAACCAGCGATTATTTCCGATCACATTTGCTGGAACGGCTTTGACGGTAAACGATTACACGATCTATTACCCCTACCCTACACCGAGGAAGCAATCAAACACGTCAGCGCGCGCATTCGGCAAGCTCAGGACATACTGGGTCGTCGTTTGGTGATCGAAAATGTCTCATCCTATATGGAGGCCAATACATCGATGTTTGAATGGGAGTTTGTGTGTGCCATCGCCGAAGCAGCTGATTGTGAGCTGTTGGTCGATATCAACAATATTTTTGTCTCAAGCCATAATCACGGCTTCAATCCGCAAGAGTACTTACAGGCACTGCCAAAGCAACGAGTGCGCCAGTTCCATTTAGCCGGCCACAGCCAGAACGGTGCCCTGTGTATTGATACGCACGATCATCCTGTGTGTGATGCTGTGTGGCAGCTCTATCAACATGCGTTGGAATTATTCGGTTCCGTTCCCGTAATGATAGAACGAGACGACAATATTCCGCCCCTGCCTGAATTGCTTCAGGAACTGGCGCAAGCCAGGCGTATTGCGAGCCACCTTGCACAAAGTAACTCTGATGCTGCCGCCTGAACCGGACTTGTTGCGCTGGCAAGAGGCAGTCCAGGACGCCATCCTATCGCCCAATGGCGCGCTCAATGCCCAACTTACGCACTGGCTAAGGCCACAAGGGGCCAGCCGGGAGCAGCGAGTCGGTGTCTATGTTGATGCCTATGTGTTACGGCTGACCGAGGCGCTGCGTAGCAACTATCCTGCATTGCATCAGTTACTGGGTGACGACGAATTTGATCATATGGCCCGCCGTTACCTGGCCAACCACCCATCAACACACACGTCGATTCGTTGGTTTGGTCAGTATTTGTCGGGGTTTCTGCAGGTAGAAACCCCTTACGCCAATATTCCGTCCATAGCCGAACTGGCAGATTTTGAATGGGCATTACGGTACACAATCGATGCGGCCGATGCACAGATCATCACCCTGGAAGCATTGCAGACGATCGAACCTGCGTCATGGGGAGCCTTAACTTTTTCTTTGCACCCGTCGCTATGCGTACTGTTTTTCGAGTGGAACTCACCACAAATCTGGAGCGCGTTGTTAGCGGATGAACCACTACCGGATCCTGTTGCACACGCTATGCACTGGTTGGTGTACCGGCAACCTGATCTGATGACCGGCTGGCGCAGTGCGACAGCACTGGAAGCCACTGCTATCAACAGTATTCGTCGTGGCAATAGCTTTGCCGACCTGTGTGAAGAGCTTAGCCAGCAGCTTGACGATATTGATTCAATTCCATTGGTGGCAGCGACCTTCCTCAAAGCGTGGGTCGAACAGGGCCTTGTTTGTGCGCCACCACCAACTTACCAAAAGGAATAGGCAATGCCAAACAACGTGTTAGTCAAAAAACCGTCGGCGGTGTCATCTGTATGGGCCGCTGTACAAAATAAACTGGACAGTTTCGCCGCCATTGCGAATCTTGTGGCGCGTTTGTACATTGCGAAAATATTTTTCTATTCCGGCTTAAACAAATTTCAGGATTGGGAGACCACCCTTTACCTGTTTCGCGAGGAATATCACGTTCCTCTGCTATCACCGCAAATCGCCGCAACGATCGGCACCGCAGGTGAGTTGGGTTTGGCGGTACTACTTGCGCTCGGCCTGTCTACACGGTTTGCGGCCAGCGGCCTGTTTGTCCTGAATATTGTGGCCGTAGCCTCCTATTATGAAGCGCTCAAAGACTCCCCGGCTGCGCTGCAGGATCACCTCGAATGGGGAATTTTGTTGGCGCTGCTACTGACTAGCCAAGTGCAGAAACTGACTCTCGATGATTTACTCGCGCGCTTCCGCAAGGCCTAGTCTTCTGCCATGATCGATCCCGCCAGCGCGATGTAAGCCGCCAATTATATCGGCGGCAATACCCCGAGGAAATCACGATGGGAATACTAGAAAATAAAGTGGGCCTGGTGACAGGCGCAGGCCAGGGCATAGGGCGCGCCATCGCACTGTCCTATGCTCGCGAGGGCGCTCGCGTTGTAGTGGGCGACTTCAATGAGGAAACAGGGCACGAAACTGTCGCGCTGATCAATGAAATGGGTGGCACTGCAAGCTTTACGTACGGCGATGTTAGCCGGGAAGACTCCGTGAGAGTCATGATTGAGTCAGTAGTGGCAGCCTATGGCCGCCTGGATATTGCCTGCAACAGTGCGGCATTGAGCCGTGGCGCCGGCCCGATTCACGAGTATGAGCGTGAGGTGTTCGACCAGACGCTGGCGATGTGCCTTACCAATACCTGGCTGTGTATGAAGTATGAGATTACCGCAATGCTGGAAAACGGTGGCGGCTCTATCGTGAATATCTCATCAAATGCTTCACTGCGCGGCCAAGCCTATAATACAGCGTATGCCGTGGCCAAGGGCGGAGTAAATGTCCTCACCATGAGTTCCGCGGCCGAGTATGGCGCCAAAGGCATCCGCATCAATGCGGTCTCACCCGGCGTGATTCGCACACCGGGTGTGGAAAAATACTTTGCCGAGCAACCCAAGATGGCCGAGGGCCTGAGAAAGGCGGCAGCCATGAATCGCCTTGGCGAGCCGCATGAAATCGCCGAGGCGGTCGCCTTTTTATCCAGTGATCGGGCCTCTTTTATCACCGGTCAGGTACTCTCGGTTGACGGCGGCGGCGCCGTACGCTGAACTTTTTTAGCGCTCTCGCCTAACAGACACGGAGGAAGGATTACAATGGCGCCGTGCAACCGGTAAAATGCCAGCATGAACCCGATCCCTACAACAAGAACCACCGCTCTTTCAGTGGCTCAGTTACATCTAATTTTTTTCAGCGTTTCCATTGTCCTTACAGGTCTTCTCTATCTCAGCGGCGGCGCCACCAACCCTTTCGTATCGCTCTATCTCGTCCCTATAGCCATCTCAGCAGCGACTTTATCGGTTAGGTTCACTGTGGCGTTGGCGACCTTTTGTTTGCTGACTTACTCGCTGCTAATGTTCTATTACCAGCCATTGCAACTGCTCTCGCCCGCCCATGAGATGGTCTTGAACAGCGATCAACACAGCATGCACATGACAAGTGATCGCACTGTGAACTGGCATGTTGTGGGCATGTGGTTAAATTTTGTGCTAAGCACACTGTTGATAAGCTATTTCGTCTTGCGCATGGCCAGAGCGTTGCGTGCCCAGGATGCCGAGTTATCCCGGATTCGTGAAAAACAGCTGCGCGACGAGCAATTACTGGGGATTGCCACACTGGCGGCGGGCACCCTGCATGAGTTGGGTACTCCGCTTGCGACCATGACACTGCTGGTCGAAGACCTCGGTAGCAACGCAACGGCTAACGTCGCAATTACTGCAGATGCAAAACTTCTGGCAGAACAGATCGCCAGATGCCGGTCGATTTTGCAAAACCTGGCACGCACCGCAGAACAATCTTCGGATCAATTGCAGCTCCTGGCCGTTGATGACTACCTCCATCGAATCCTGGACCACTGGCAGTTGCTGAAGCCCGGTATTCCGTTGCAGAGACATGAGGATAAGATTCACGGTTTCATTCTTGTTGATGGCACTTTTGAACAAGCGATAACCAATTTACTAAACAACGCAGCAGAGGCCAGCCCGAAGGGTATTGAGCTTTCAGTTCGGGAAAGTACAACGAAAAATGTCGTCATCATCTCTATACTGGATCATGGTACTGGCATCAATCTTGAGCCAGAAGACATCGGCAAACCTTTCGCATCAACACGCGGTCCAGGTCGTGGCCTCGGCTTGTTTCTATCGAATGCAACGATCGAACGGCTTGGCGGTGAGGTGATATTGCAACCTAATGCCAGTGGCGGAACGCTCACCACTGTCACCCTACCTCTTGCATGAGCAAGCAATTTCTAGTTATAGATGATGACGACGTTTTCGCACGTGTGTTGGCGCGATCAATAGGCAGGAAAGGCCATCAAGCGCATATCGCACATGAAAGTGACGCAGCGCTTGCACTACTGCGCAATCACGCACCTGACAGCGTAATTACACATGTCATTCTGGACTTGAAGCTGACGGAAACAACCGGCTTACAGTTGTTGCCGCAACTACTTGCGATAAATCCAAAGTTACAGATTGTGGTATTAACCGGTTACGCCAGCGTGGCAACCACGGTTGAGGCAATCAAACAAGGCGCAATGAATTATCTGTCCAAACCGGCAACCGTCGAGGAAATTTTTGCAGCCTTTGAAAGTGATGATAACCGTACGGGTGCCACATCCCCCGCGCGGGAGAGTATCGAAGACTCGCCGCTAACCATACAGCGCATGGAATGGGAGTACATTCAACGGCAACTCATCGCCAACAATAGCAATGTAGCAGCGACAGCGCGTGCGCTGGGCATGCATCGAAGAACCCTGCAGCGCAAACTACAGAAACGACCCGGGAAGCTCTGAGTGTGACGAAGCGCCCGCTGATCAGGCGAACAAGGTAATAAACAGGTAGACCGCGAACAGCAGCATAAGCACCAGGCCCTGCAAAATATTGGTTCTGCCTTTGATCAGCGAAAGCATCAACACAACAAGCGTCAGCAGGAAGATCACCATGCTCGGCGCGCCAATACCCAGGGCCAGTGGCATGCCTGTACTCAGTGCTACCACTGCCACCACTGGAATGGTGAGGCTAACGCTAGCCAAGGCGGAACCGAGTGACAGGTTAAGGCTGCGTTGCAACTGGTTTGCCAGGGCCGCACGCACTGCGCTGATGCCTTCAGGTAACAGCACAACGCAGGCGATGATAATGCCCGACAATGCCAAAGGTGCGCCGATGGCATCGATGAAGGCGTCCAATTCGGGTGCCATACTCTCCGCCAGGAACACCACAGCCAGCAGATGTACCGGCAGTAACACCGCACTGAGGATGGTCGAGCGACGGGAGGGTTTCACTGCAGGATCACCCACGGCGTCACCGACAAAATGGTCCTTGTGCCGAAAACTCTGTACGAACAACAGACTGCCATACAAGGCCAGTGTGATCACGGCCACGAAGACCAACTCACCGTTGGAGTAGTACGGGCCAGGCGCGCCATTGGTGAAATCGGGCAGTACCAGTGTCAGCACGGAGATTGCCACCAGCACGGTGAGCTGCGCAATGACACCTTGCGTGCTGAACTCCTGCTCCCGGAATTTCAACCCTCCGATAAACAGGGTGACGCCCGTCATGCCCGTAAGGATGATCATGATAGCCGCAAATACCGTGTTACGCGCCAGTACCTCAGCGCCCTCGCCAATGTTCAGCATCAGGGAGACGATGATGGATACCTCAATCACGGTAACGGACAATGCCAGTAACAACGCGCCAAAGGGTTCACCCACACGCGCCGCGAGCACCTCCGCATGGTGGACTGCGCCCAACACCATCACTACCAGCGCCACCACCGCCAGAGGCAAGTCCCAGAGCGATTGCAGTGTGTGGTGCAAGCCGAAGGCCAGCCACGCCAGTGTCGGCCACAGCAGGGCCTTAGGGAGTGAAGGTTCCACATTCAGGTCTGATTCCATTGCTTCTCCAGGAAATTAGCACAATAGCTGCGGTGCCAGATTCTCGATCTGTCGCCGTATCCCCTCGCGCCAGTCCACCCGAGTCTCACCTATCAGGCTATGCATGTTCTGCGTATCAATACACAGACTACCAAACGCCTTGGGGTTGTCCTTGAAGTTCGCCTTGAACCCTGTCAGCTCACTGATATACGCACACCATTCTTCAATACTCACTTTTTGCGAACCACCAAAATTCACGGTGGTGACCTCGGGGCTGGCGGCACCTAGCAAGTAAGGTATTTTCTCGATGTAATCATCGACGTGGAGTGGATTGTAGTAATTGGGTTTATCCGGATGCAGATCAATAGGAATGCCCTGCTGCATCATCAACATATGGAAGTACATCCATCCGCCATTGTCACCATAGGGCACGCTCAGGCGCGCGATCGTGGCGGGAATGCGGTGCTGGTGAGCGACGAAGCGGCACACGGTTTCCGCCGCGATCTTGGAGATGCTGTAGGTAGGAAACATAACGCGATGGTTATCGCCCAGCGGCGCATTTTCCGTGCGGGGTTCCTGGCCGCTATATTCATAGACCGCCGTAGATGAAAAATGGAGGAAGGCTTTTACGTTGCGACAGCGGGTCATCAAATGACCCAGACCCTCTGCATTGGCCGCCAGATCGTAGTCAAAGTCGCCGCTTTTCACCACCGCGAAGTTCAATACATATTCAAAGTCCTCAGGTACAACGGCCAGGCTGCCGGCATCGGCCAGATCCGCCTGCAGCACCGTCGCACCCATGCTTTCCATCAGATCACGATCTTCCGCCTTGCGAAAACGGGCCAGCACAGAGACATCGGCAATTCTGGCGAAGTGCTCTACCACGGGCAGGGCCACCTGCCCGGTGGGGCCGGTGATAAGAATTTTCTTGCCGATAAGATCGACGGGGGTTACAGGCATGGGATCACTCCTTAGAATTTAAGTGTTGGTGTGGAGGATGTGTGTCAGGCGTGTGCACGCGGGTAAGTGCTGTAGCCCTCGGCTCCCTGGGTATACAGTGTAGCCAGGTTGAATGCCGACAACGCCAAGCCGCTCTGCCAGCGTTCAACGAGATCTGGATTAGCAATAAAATTGCGACCAAAGGATACCGCCGTAAGTTCACCTGCGGCGACCGCGTTCTGCGCTTCCTCGAAATCGTAGCTCTCATTGCCGATCAGACGATCGCCAAAATAGCGCCGTCCCAGTTCGATATTGTCTACGCGACCCTGCGGATAACGCATAGCATGCAGATAGGCCAGATCAAGAGACACTGTTTCCTGCAACAAGTCGTCAAAGGTCTGTTGCGGGTTGTCGTCCCGGATGTCGTTGAAAGGATTGTCCGGACAGATGCGCATGCCGACACGTCCAGCGCCATCGACACTAGCCATAGCCGACAGAACGTCAAGCACGAAGCGCGTCCTGTTCGCCGGACTACCGCCGTAAGCGTCACTGCGGGTGTTGGTGCCACTGCATAAAAACTGGGCCGGCAGATAACCGCTGGCACAGTGCAACTCAACGCCGTCGAAGCCCGCCTCGAAGGCATTTGCTGTCGCCTGTCGGTACTCTGCTATCACCGATGCAATAGCGTCCAGTGCCAGGGCATGGGGCACTTCGAAAGGCTGCATACCCTGTTGATCCGTATAAATCTCACCGCGGGCTCGAAGCGCAGAGGGGGCAACTGTGGTACTGCCCACGGGTTTATTCAGGGCATTGGCCACCCTGCCCACGTGCATAATCTGGGCAACTATGCAGCCGCCTTCATCGTGTACTGCATCGGTGATGGCGCGCCAGGCAGCAATCTGCGCGTGGTTGTAAATACCCGGAGTGCGACAGTAGCCGAGCCCGTCGGCACTGGGTGCGATACCTTCGGAGACGATCATTCCGGCACTGGCACGCTGGCGGTAGTAATCCACCATGATAGCAGTGGGCAGCCCGTCGACACCGGCGCGACTGCGCGTCATGGGTGCCATCACGATACGGTTGCGCAACTGCAGCGCACCGAGTTTCAGTGGGGTGAACAAATCCATTGTCGCTTCCTAACGTACACGTATTTTGGGCTCAGCCGCGCCGCGCCGCATGGTGGTGAGAAACAACTCCAGCGGCGCCGGTGCCGCCACCTGCGGCTCGCTGCTGTCCGGCGGATTGGCCCAGAACGCAGTCCAACTGGGCCACAGTTCGTGATAGGCACCCTCGTAGGGCTCGCGGTCCGGCCAGCGCATCTTGTTCTCGCCCACCGGCGGTTGCTGTAGGTCGGTAGCATACCAGTAGCACGGCAGGCGGCGGCAGAAATACCAACGGCCATCGCGGCGTTCGTAGTTGTCCCAATACAACATGTGCATGACCACCCACTCACTGTGGCCAGCGGCGCAGGGAGTCTCATGCTCATTCTTGGAGTACACGACGCCATGCGCGTGGTCAGCATCGTCGAACTCGATGATGTGGTTGCCAATATGGTGCGAAGTGCCGGTAAACTGCAAGCGCAAGGTATCATCCAGCCAGCGCTTCAGGTGCGCGCGTCCGACCTTGTCGCGGCTGACCCGGATATCAGGCACAAACAGATTCACGTGGGCATCCAGATCACGCATGTCCAGGGACAGCGCGTATTTCGCCGCGAGCTGGCGAATGTCATCGAGGGACTCGAGCCGGTCGAGTCGCGCAAGCAAGGTCTGGTCAGCCATGTGTGATATCTCTACTAGTCCCGTCCAATAATCATCGCCCCGGTAGGTACGCCCACACCGCTACTCACCAATACATGCTCGACTGTTTTGGGCGGCTGGCTGGTAGAGTCTCCCCGAATGAGGCGCACACCTTCAGCAATATTGTTCATGCCGTGGATGTAACCTTCGGAAATCAGGCCACCGTGCGTATTGTTGGGCAGGCGACCGTCGATATCCAGAGCGCCCGCGCGCACCAGGTACTTGCCCTCGCCGCGCGCGCAGAATCCAAAGCTCTCCAGCTGCATAATGATTTCAGAGGTAAAGGCATCGTAGAGACAGGCGGCATCAATGTCATCTGGCCCCAGGCCCGCCATCGCATACACGCGGCTCGCCGCCATTTCCATTTCCGGCAGAGAGTCCAGTTCATCGCGATAGAAACTGGTCATCTGTTCCTGTCCGCGGGTAGACGCCTGCGTCACGCCACGGATCACCACCGGCTTTTGCTTGAGGTCGCGTGCGCGCTCGGCGCTGGTGACCAGGATGGCACAACCACCATCGGTCTCCTGGCAGAAGTCGTACAGGCACAATGGCTCGGCGATCGGCTTCGAGCCCAGGTAGTCTTCCATGGTAAGGGGCTTACCATAGCCAAAAGCGCGTGGATTACGCAGTGCATGGTTGCGCTGGGAAATCGCGACGCGTCCCAAATCCTCGCGGGTCACGGTGTATTTATGCATATACTTGTTGGCGATCATGGCAATCCAGGATCCGGGAATCAGCATGCCGTAAGGTGTGTACCACGACCAGTGAATAAGATCGCTACTGCTAATGTCGCCGGACACGCCCTGCCCCATACGTTTGCCGGAGCGACCATTCATGGCGCGATAACACACCACCGTCGTGGCCTGCCCGGTGGCGACCGCCATTGCCGCCTGGGCGATGGTACCCACCGCAGCGCCACCACCGTAGTTAATACGGCTGAAGAAAGACAAGTCGCCAGCACCCACGGCACGTGCCACCTCAATTTCATCAGTGGAGTCGAGGGTGTAGGTCACCAGCCCGTCAATGCAGGAAGGATCCAGCCCGGCATCATCGCAGGCAGACTTGATACATTGCGCCGCCAGCGACAGCTCAGACACACCGGATTGCCGGGAAAACGCTGTCAGGCCAATGCCGGCGATCGCGGTTTCATTCTTTAGCGAAATCGGCATCAGATCCTCCCCGCCAATGTAAACACCGGCAGGGCGAATCCATCCGGGTCGCGCTGAATCAGCATTTCAACGGGCAGACCGAAGTCCACATCCTGCGGCTGGCAGCCGACCAATTGTGAGGTCAAACGGGTGCCCTCCTGCAGATCCACCAGCACAATAATCAGTGGGTAGTCGTAACCTGGAAACTGCGGGTGATGCAATACGGTGTAACTGCAAATGTTACCTTTGCCGGAAGAGTGCACCGCATCCCAGTCAAGGGAATGGCAATCACCGCACATGGGTCTGGGCGGATGGCGCAATGTCTGGCAGCCCAGGCAGCGCTGAATACCCAGCTTGCCTTCCTGTGCCATCTGCCACCACCAGGCATTGTCCAGCCCCATTGGAGGCTTTATGCGAGTCGCCACAAGTTAGACCTCCAATGCGCGAAATCCCAAACTGTCGTCCTGCGCCAGCAAGCGACCCAGGTGCTCCAACTGCTGGCTGGCATTGCCGAGGGAGTAACTGATCTGCTTGGCCATGAGGAAAAAGCGATGAATCGGGTACTCAACATCAGCGCCGATACCGCCGTGCAGATGCTGTGACGATGACACCACCCGGTGCGCGGCGTCACACGCCCACCACTTGGCAGCGCGCACCTCGGCCCGCGCATCCAATCCCTCACTCAGGCGCCACAGCGCCAGCCAGTAGGTGGAGCGGATTCCTTCAACGTCGATATAGCTGTCCGCCATGCGCATGGCCAGTGCCTGGAAAGTACCCAGCGCCACCCCGAACTGTTTGCGCTCACCCAGAAACGCTGCGGTGCGCTTCATGGCCTCCTCGGTAACACCCACCTGCAGCGCGCAGTGGCCGATATTGGCGCGCTGTTCCAGCCACTGGAGAATCTCTGCGCCCTGACCGGGGACACCCAACACCGAATCGTCGCCAACGGCAACATTGTCCAGCGTAAGGTTGGCAGCGCGCTGCCCGGACATGCCGATCTCAACGGCCTGCACACTCACCCCCGGCGTGCACACGTCGACGATGAAAATGGTGTGCTGTCCGGCGGCATCTTCGGCGGGCACCAGAATGAAATCCGCCACCCCACCATCAGGAACCACTGCCTTGTGTCCATTCAACACCCAACCGTTCTTCTCCCGTGCGGCAGTCACTGTGGTGACAAGGGCAGGATTCATGGCAAGTTCGGCAATGGCAGCACTGAATTTAGCGGCACCGGAGGCCAGCGCCGGTAGATAGCGCTGCTGTTGTTGCGGTGACCCAAACGTTGCCAGCGGCAGACCGCCCAACACCAGTGAGGCATACAGAGGCACCGGTGCGACACGGCGACCCTGCTCTTCGAGCACCAGGCACAGCTCGATCAAGCCCAGGCCAGTGCCACCGGCAGATTCAGGAATGGCGATGCCCAACAAACCCTGGTCGGCCAGCGTCTGCCACAGGGTTTCGTCATAGGTCGCATCGGTGCGCGAGAACGCCAGCAGAAATTCATCACTCGAGCGGTCCGTGAAAATCTGGAAGGCCAGTTCACGAATCGCTTTCTGGTCGTCGCTAAACGTAAAATTCATACCTGTCTGCCTCAGTGTGACCTGACCATGGCGGTCAGGTTGCGCGTGTATTTGAGCTGCTTTTCCTTGGGGTGTTGCAGAAACAGCGCCCGATAAAACATGGTGGTGAGCAATTCGGCAAACTGCTCCACCGATAGATCAGCGGCGCGCAGGGTCTTGCTGCCATTGATAAAATATTCGCGTATCAGGCCCTCACCGATGCCCGCCAGCGAGTACACCACCATGAACGCCTGGTGCTTCCTGAAGCGCACCTGCGGGAACAGTTTGGGCATCAGATCCACCAGCCAGATCAGCTGGTTGCGATAATTTTCGCGCAACATGCCCGAGAACACCTCATCCTCGTCAGCCAGCTGCAGCAGGCAGCGCATGACACCAGGACGCCTGGCATAGCTGCGCACAACGACCAGGTTGTGGGCGTAAATGCGCGCGTACCAGTCACCCCTGGAGACATTCTTCTCGATTTCCAGCGGGTCATTGCTGGCCATGGCATAATCCGTCAGCACCTCCAGCGTCAGGGATTTCAAATCCTTGAAGTAGTGATAAAACAGGCCCTGCGCTACACCGGCCTCGCCCGTCACATCGGCGATGCGCATTTTGTGGTAACCATCGCGCTCCAGCACCGCAAGCGCGGCCTCTTTCAAGCTGGCACGCGCCCGCTCCCCGCGCGCACTCAAGGGCCCGGGGTTCTTCGCTGCTTTGGCAATAGGGGTTGACATAGGCCAATAAAATAGTTGAATTTGAATTCAAAATCAATATTATATGTGGCATTAATTCGAAGGGGGTGAACCCATGTTCGTTAATTACACCGAGAGCCAGAAGGAACTGCGCAGGGAATTTCGCGCCTACTTCAGCAAGCTGATCAAGCCCGAGCACAGGGAGGAACTACGCAATGCCGAGAGCGGCGAGGCTTACAAAACGCTGATTCGGCAACAGGGCAAAGATGGCATGCTGGCAGTGGGCTGGCCCGAGCAATACGGAGGGCGCGGCCTGAGCCAGAGTGAACAACTGATCCGCTATGAGGAGGCGTTGCTGGCTGGCGCCCCCACGCCGTTTGTAACATTGAACACGGTGGGCCCGGCGATCATGAGCAAAGGAACTGACGAGCAGAAAAAGCGGTTTCTACCGGGCATTGCCGGCGGCGAACTGCACTTTGCCATCGGCTATACCGAACCGGGCGCGGGTACTGATTTGGCCGCGCTGACCACCTCCGCTGTAAAACACGGCGACCACTATATAGTGAATGGCAACAAGGTCTTTACCAGCGGTGCGGAAGGCGCAGACTTTGTGTGGCTGGCGGTGCGCACCGACCCGGAGGCACCCAAGCACAAAGGTATTTCCATACTTGTCGCAGACACCAGGGACCCTGGATTTTCTTTCGGCCCGATTCATACCATGGGTGGCGTGCGCACTAACGTCACCTATTACACGGATGTGAAGGTTCCTGCCGACATGATCATCGGTACAGAAAACGGCGGATGGCGCCTGATTACCGAGCAGCTTAACCATGAGCGTGTCGGTCTGGCAGCCTGGGGCATACAGGGCTGGAAGATTTTTCGTGCCGCACTGGAATGGGCGCGCAATACCAAAAACGCACAGGGCCAACGTGTCATCGACGATCCATTGGCGCAGCGCAATCTGGCGGAAGTCTATGCCCATCTGGAAGCTATGCGGGTGATGAATGCGCGCATGTCGTGGCAGTTGGATCAGCATGAGATGAACCCTGTTTTTCCGTCGGCGATCAAGGTGTACTCCACGGAAATCATGCTGGAAATCTGTCGCATGCTGATGGACGTGGTGGGCCCCCAGGCATTGATCGCTGCCGGTAGCGAAGGCTGTGTATTGCACGGCGACCTGGAACACGAATACCGCCGCGCCACCATCAATACGTTTGGCGGCGGCGTGGTGGAAGTGCTGCGCGGGCTGGTCGCCACACACGGACTGGGCATGCCTACGCACCGCTAGTTGCACCCGAAGTTACATACCCGATTTTGCAGGAGGAGATTGCCTAAATGACCGCCGAAGACCTCAAGGCCTTTGAACACGACATCTACGCCTTTGTGGGCCGTGAAGTGTGCCCGCCTACACCGGCCAGGGATGATGTTAATGTCAGCATGATCCGCCAGTGGACGGAGATAGTCGGAGACACCAACCCGGCCTACACCGACACCCCGTGGGCGACCGACAGTGCGCGCGGCAAAACCATCGCACCACCGGCCATGATGTATGTGTGGGGGCAGGAAGGTTTTGCCGTCACCACCGGTCGCCCGGCAGATGCGCAGGCCGATCTGGTCAGCCTGTTCAACACACATGGCTACACCGGGGTGCTGGGCACCAACGTCAAACAGGAGTATTTCCGGGAAGTCAGCCCGGGAGACAGTGTGGTCATGACGATGACCATCGACAATATCTCGGAGCGCAAGACCACGGGCCGCGGTCCCGGCTATTTCTTTGAAACCCTGGCCACCTTCACCAACCAGCACGGCGAGAAGATTGGCACGCAGCGCTTCAAAGTGTTGAAGTTCATCCCGCAGGAGCAGCCCGCAGCGGCCGCCAGTGCAGACACACTGCAACTGCCAACACGCATCGCATCGCCTCGCGGCCATGACAACAAGTGGTGGTGGGAAGCCTGCGACGCAGGCAAAGTGCTGATCCAGCGCTGCCAGAGCTGCCAGACCCTGCGCCATCCGCCCCGCCCCATGTGCGGCCAGTGCCAATCCATGGAGTGGGACTCCATCGAATCCACACTGATGGGTGAAATCCTCAGCCACACACAACTGCACCACCCGAAAATACCGGGCTACCAATATCCGCTGGTGTGCGCGGTGATCAAGCTGGCCGAGGGCACCAACCTGGTGGCCAATGTCGTAGGCTGTGAGTCATCAGCAGTGCACATCGGCATGCAGGTCAAAGGTGTGGTCGAGCAGGTAGATGCCAAAACCATGCTGCCGCAATTCTATCCGGCGTAACGAGGAACAAGACAATGACTAACTACAAAACCTTGACCTGCGCCGACGTGACGGTCGGCGACCAACTGCCGCCTCTTGCGATCGACATTACTACCTCACTGGTGGTGTGCGGCGCACTGGCGACCCGTGACTTTGAACCGGTACACCACAACAAAGCCGCAGCCACCGCCACCGGCCTGCCCGATGTGTTTATGAATATCCTGACCAGCCAGGGCCTGATGACCCGCTATGCCACAGACTGGAGCGGCCCTGAGGCCGTGGTTAAATCCCTGGACCTGCGCCTGGGTGCCCCGAACGTGCCGGGCATGATCATGACCATGACCGGCGCAGTCACAGCAATCGACGCAGGCAGCGGTCTGGTCGATATCACCGTGGTGGGAGAAAATAATATCTGGGGCATGCACATGCAGGGCTCTGTCCAACTCGCATTACCGCTGGAGGCCTGAGCCGTGGTTGCTAACGTAAAAGACAAAGCCGTCATCGTCGGTATCGGCAATACAACATTCAGCAAGGACTCCGGCGTGTCTGAACTGTCGCTCGCGGTACAGGCCGTCAAGACTGCCATTGACGACGCGGGACTCAAGCCCAGTGACATCGACGGCATGGCAACCTTCACCATGGACACCAACGACGAAATCGAAGTCGCGCGTGCGCTGGGCGTGGGCGAACTGACGTTCTACGGTCGCTCTCACTACGGCGGCGGCGCAGCCACCAGCTGTCTGCACCAGGCGACCATGGCAGTCGCCACCGGCATGGCAGAAACCGTGGTGATTTACCGCGCATTGAATGGCCGCAGCGGCCACCGTTTTTCCGGCGGTGTCGCCGGCGAGATTACCACGGCCGATGCCATCCACTGGGGCTGGTACATGCCCTACGGCCTGCTCACCCCGGCTAGCTGGGTGGCCATGTTCACGCAGCGCTGGATGCACATCACCGGTGTCACCAAGGACGCGCTGTTTGAAGTGGCCCACTCGACACGCGTGTACGGCGCCAACAACCCGGCGGCTGCCTTCTACGGCAGGGGGTTTGACCGCGCAGAGTACGACGCGGCCCGCATGATCTGTGATCCCCTGCAGCTGTTCGACTGCTGCCAGGAAAGCGACGGCGGCTCAGCCGTGATCGTCACTACGCCGGAGCGCGCCCGCGACCTCAGGCAGCCTGGCGTGAGTGTGCGCGGGGTCGCCCAATGTGCGGGCGACAACCAGGAACAGATGACGTCGTTCTACCGCGAGGAATTTGCCGGCATTCCGGAGATGGAGCGCGCCGCGCAGAATGTCTATGCCATGAGTGGCCTGTCGGCCCAGGACATTGACGCCGCCGTGATCTACGACGCGTTCTCGCCCATCGTGCTGTGGCAACTGGAAGCGTGGGGCTTCTGCGGCTTCGGTGAGTCCGGTGATTTTGTCAAGGATGGCGCCCTGCGCACCAACGGCCGACTACCGACCAACACGCACGGCGGCCAGTTGAGTGAGGCGTACATCCATGGCGTGAATGGCATTGTCGAAGCGACCCGCCTGGTGCGCGGCACCTCGGTCAACCAGCCCGCCAAGACCGTCAATCATGCGCTGGTCACCTCCGGCGTGGGGATTCCGACGGGTGGTGCGATTCTGGGCAGGATGCACTGAACGACACAGGATCAGCCAACTCTTTGGCTTCTGTCAGCGTGATGCAAGGCGATGGCAGGCCTATCTCGGCAGGGTTGAGAGTAACCGCTGGGCCTCATCACGCCCTGTAAATTGCTGACCGCCCGCGAGCGCTGCACGCAACTCTGTCTCAGCTTCCGCCGTGCGGCCCAATGTCAGCAGCGTAGCGCCAATATGGTAGCGAATTTCAGGGTCCCTGGAGTTTTTGGCATAAGCCTTACGCAGGTAAGAGAGGGCCTCCTCATTCTGGCCCTGTTGTGACAGAATCCATCCTACGGTGTCCAACAGTGCGGCGCCCTGCTCTCCCTCCGCTTTCAATCCCTTGCGCGCTATGACCAGCGCCTTATCGAGATCAGTTGCTGCATAAATGTTCGCAAGATTATTGAGGATCGCCGGATCCGCCGCAAACTGCTCCAGTGTGAGGAGTTTTTCATAGTACACACTGGCACGTGCCGTTTCACCTTGCGCCAGATAGCTGTCCGCCAACAGCCTCACACCCAACGGCGAGAGCGACGATTCCTTCAGTGTTGCCTCCATGGTGTCAGTGAACGCTTTTGCACCTACACCCTGCACACTCAATTGGTACAGCTTGGCCAGCGCTTCGGTGTTGCTCCCATCGAGCTGGAACGCACGCATAAAATGTGTTTGGGCAGCATCCGGTTGTTCGCGGGCCAATGCGATTTCACCACGTAAAAACGCCAACTCTGTCCGCTGACCCACTTCCTTTTGCAGCGCTTGCGCCGCACTCTCAGCCGCTGCGTAATTATCCTCGGCAAAATTCAGGCGGATGAGTTCCAATTGTATAGAGTAGGAATTGGGATCCAATGTAAGGCCTCTTTCGAGAATTCTGCGGGCCTCAGCGATATTCCCGGCACGCAACTGCATTGCAGCCAGCTGACGTAATTTATCCGGTTCCTGCTCCCACAGCGTGTACAGCTTATGCAGGGTGGCTTGAGCCTGCTCCTTGTCCTTCAACTCCATGTCAATTACGGCCAGCTGCATGAGATAGTCGCCGTCAAGCGGATTGTCTTTACTCAACTGCCGAGCAACCGATCTGGCCTTCTGCCAGTCGCCAGTCTCGCTGTAAATTTCTAGTTGCAACTCTGCTGGAGTATTCGAACGACTGTCGTAGGCATAGACTTTGTTGCTCCACTCAATGGCGTCCGCACTTTTGCCCTGCAAGAACAGGATACGCGCCATCAATAGAATGGCCTTTGTATGGTCCGGATGTTCTTCTATCAATCCCTTCAGAATTTTTTGTGCTAGGCCCAGCTCATTCCTTTTCTTGTACAGCATGGCCTGGTTAAATTGCGCGTCGACATTTTCGGGCGCCAATTTACGAGCGTGCTTGAAGGCGATCTCGGCATCCTCTAACTTACCCAGCGCAAGATACGTTACAGCGGCGAAATTACTGGCAGACACATTGTCAGGGAACGCTTTCTGAAGATGCTGCGCGCTCTTTTGCGCTGCAGGATACTGTTGCAGCTGCAGCTGCAGCGCGCCGCGCAATAAACTATAGCTTAGCGGCTCCCTTTTTTCGAAGTTTTGTCCATCAAGCAGCGCCAGTGCTTTCTCTGGCTGCCCTCTGGCACGAAACAACTCGCCTTCCAGCATGACCACATACGGGCTTCCCCCAGCGCCATTTTTCTTTACCCTTTCCAGTAACGCCTGTGCCTGCTCAAATTCCCCATTGCGAATGGAAAGGTTCAATAATTGAATAGAAAGACCCGTGTCACCGAGGACCAACGACTCACGGCTGTTCAGCAAGGCAGTCGCCTGCCTGATCTCACCATTACGCAAATACAGGTCCACTAGCAGACGAATAGCAGCTATGTCCGACTTATTCCTGGAGAGATAAGCATTGAACAGGCTGGTTGCTGTTGAGTCATTGCCTCGCACATACTCAGCGGACGCCTGCAAGAATAACATGCTGTCATCTGAGCTCTGTTGACTGGCCTCAAATGCCGACAACTTGCCGCTTAAGTTGGCCAACATTTTATCTCCAAGCTCCGTATCACCGTCACCTATCAGTAGAATCGCACTGATCAGTGTGGCAGCCGGGTCTTTCGGGGATTGCTCCAGAATCAGGTCAATGTAGTGCCGCACTTCCTCGCGATTGCCAAGTTGCAGGTAAACCTGCGCGAGTGCACGCTGAATCCTGAGGTTCTCATCGTCGAGATCAAACCCCTTCAGATAGTATTCAAGAGCCTGGTTATACTGTTTGTCTTTAAAGGCCAGCTCACCACGCAGCTCCCACGTTTTGGGGTTTCGGGGCTCGAGGATAAGTGACTTTTCTATCAGCGCGCGGGCTTCTTCGTCCATGCCGCTGTTCATATAGAGTGCAGCAAGCGTATTATTTGATCGTGCGTTTTCGGGAAGTAGGGTGACTGCTCTTTCAAACTCGCTGCGCGCCAGCGTGCGCTCGCCCTTCAACAGGTAGCCCTGTCCCTTTAGCAACGCCCATTCGAACTGGCTGTCCGGAGTAAAACTGTCCGCGGCCTCCTCTAGTTCGAACAGTTCGTCGGTCTTTTCCTGCAGTACCAGAGACGGGCCGTAAATGGGCAGTACCAGATTGATATCTGCTCCTAAAAGAAGTGCTTCTTCAGATTCTTTCTCCGCGCCGCCAATGTCTCCGGCATTGAATCGTAACTGGGCCAGCAGGATTCGCGCAGAGACCAGACCAGGATCCGCTTGCAGCGCATTTTGGAGATGGATAAAGGCCTCACTGTATTCGCCTTCATGATACGCCTGGACCGCCTTTTCATAGTGTCGGCTCGCTTCTTGCGCGATGCAGGTCCCCGCGGTCGACAAGATCAACAACAGCAGTACGATCCGGACAAAGGGTGTGCTCAACATGAATCTCCGAGATGTTGTGACGGGTCTACCGTAGCAGAGATCATGTTAACGCAGGCAAAAAAAAACGGAATTCAAATATTCCGTTTTTTCAAGATGTACCGTGGAGACAACCGATAGCGCTATACGGTTGTGCCCTTGCCTGACTTGCGTGCTCGCAGAGACAGCAGACCAGCCAGTATCAGTGCCAAGGTTCCCGGAACCGGCACTTTCGTATCTGGATCTGGGTTGCGGGTGGCGGTCGTCACGGAAGCCAGTTTGATGCCATCATCGCCAGCATCACCACCGCTCCCGAACACCGGGTTGTACACACCCACCAGCCACAGGGTCGACTCAATAGCGGTCGGATTCACTGCATAGTACGCTAGGCCAACATTGCTGTAATTCCCGGCCGAGTCGTAGTTAGAAAGCACGTTGGTCCAGGTCCTACCGCCCAGTGCCGCTGAACCCGAACCATCCCAGGCCAGTATTGACACATCCGCCTTATCAGCTGCGTTACCGCCTACCGCCCATGACAGATCGATGCCACTGAGGCTGACGGCCGTATCGAAGGTCAGCAGCAGCATATCGAACTCACCATCAGGGTCAGAGCCACCACTGGTGAAACTGTCCACCGAGTGATTGGGTGAATTCGTATCTTCATCGCGGTTCTGGATCCCCAGCGCAGCGCTCTGTGCCCAGATGAGTTTGGCTGTTTCGATCGTGTCGCTCCCGGCAAGGTCTGTAGTGTCTGACCAGCCAGTCGTCGTCAGATTGACGCCGCCTGAGGCCTGAGTGAGCGAATTGCCATTGCTCGTACTACTGAAACTCTGAGTAGCACTGTTGAAGTTCCATATCTGTACAGCAGACAGGCTGGGTACCGAGTATAAGGTGGCGGCCATTGTGGCGACTGCCAAACCGACTACTTTTTGCCCTTTGCTCGCCATGGTGAATCTCCTTGGTCTCTGATGCTTGGTGGACTTTGTCCAGTTTACCAGCGCTACAACTAGCGTGCTTGAATCAATGGAAGCAAAGAACAGGCCAATAAACATATATCGTTGATATATATATTTATTTTTTCCTAATTGTGCAATTTCCGGCGACACATCAGGTGCAACTGTAAAGATTATTGACAAGCACAAGGGTCGAAACCACCGCGCCGCGCCGCCGACTTGCCCTGCACTGGTCATGCCTGCGAAATCTGGCTATCCTGTGCCGCCCACCGTGGTGGCACTACCATAGAAAATGCCGCTGACTAACCAGACAGGTACACTACCCGTGATGACCAGCCCCCCGACGACGTATCGCAGCGCTTTTCCCTGGCTACTTGTAATACTCGCTACTGCGCTATTCGGCTGCAGTGACGGCAATGACAACAACAACCAAGTCTCGACGCTAGGCGTGCCCGGTGCGGGGAATCCCAATACCGTGGCGGTGCCCGCCGCCGCCATCGAAGGCCCGATAGCGGGCAATCCGACTCTGGTCAGCACGTTCTTTCCGCTTGCACCCCTGGGCTACGAGCAGGCCGAGTATTTTGTGAGCGGCACCGCTAACGCCTACACCAATGTCAATGCATTGGATTCTGATGGTAACTGGCAAGTAGAAGCGAGCGAACAGGCTGATTATAAAACCCGCATTGTGGTGATCCGACCCAGCGATCCGGCAGATTTCAACGGCACCGTGATGGTCGAATGGCTGAACGTGAGCGCCGGTTTTGACTCCGGCCCGGACTGGGGTATGACGCATACGGAGTTGATGCGCAGCGGCTACGCCTGGGTCGGGGTCTCGGCCCAGAAGGTGGGAGTTGATGCCCTGATAGACGGCAGTGCTGCGGCTATTATTCCCGGAGGGGTCAGTGGTGATCGCTACGACAGCCTCAATCACCCTGGGGATAACTACTCCTATGATATTTACTCACAGGTGGCCCAGGCCATCAGAGCAGCGGGCGCCATTGCGCCACTGGGAAATCTGGACGCACGGCGCCTGATCGCGGCCGGCGAGTCACAGTCGGCCGGTCGTTTGATGACCTATGTAAACGCACTGGCACCGCTGCATGCATTGTATGACGGGTATTTTGTGCACAGCCGCACCGGGGGCAGTGCTCCGCTACAAGGCACTTTTCGGAAACCGACACTGGCAACGCCGGCCGTGGTCCGCGTCAGGCAGGACCTGGGGACGCCCGTGTTGATGCTACAAACCGAGACGGATCTTTTCGTGTTGGGCTCTTATCCTAGCAATCAACCGGACAGTGCCCGGTTTCGCCTGTGGGAAATAGCAGGCACGGCACACGCCGATCTTTACACCTTCCTGGATAACCGCTTTGATACCGGCACTAATCCGAATATTGCTGCCGTCGTCGAGGTGCTTGCACCCGTACCGGGCATCATAGAATGCACCTTGCCCGTGAACGCGGGGCCCCAGCATTTTGTCGCCAAAGCGGCTGTACACGCTCTTAACCAGTGGATTATTGATGCTACGGCCCCGCCTGTCGCCGAGCGGCTTACGGTCGCGGGCAGCCCTACCGCTTTTGTATACGACGCCCTGGGCAACGTTAAGGGAGGCATTCGCACGCCCCATGTGGACACCCCCATCGCCGTACTTGAAGGTGAAGGCCAACCACAACCGGATTTTTCTGACATTGATGAGATCAACATCGGCAATATTGATTTTTGCTTCCTCTCTGGCACTACGCGACTGTTTGACGCTGCCACGCTCGGTTCTTTGTATGCCGACAACGCTGCCTACATCGATGCCGTCAATACAGCAACCGACGATGCTGTGGACAAAGGCTTTTTGCTACCGGCGGACGCGAACCTGATCAAGACCTATGCGGCGAGTTCGGACATCTTTGCGCCTTAGGGCAAGACGCTTCTAGATAAAGGTCTGCTGATAAAAACCACCGTGAAAGCCAAAGGGAACATGGTGGTCCAGGGGGATCACCGCGAGTTCCTTCTGCATATCCGTGGCGTCGAGAATCACCACCTCACTCTTCCTGCGCGCATGGTTGTAGACAATGGAGATGAGGTAACCCTCATCCTCGCGAGCATTTTTCCCAAGCGATATGAAATTAGGTTCTGAGGTAAAGCGCCCCTCACCAAAATCGTGCAGCTTTAAATTCCCGGTCTGGTGGTCGATCTTCTGATAGGCGTTGAAGCCATAAGGAGTTCCGTTTTCCAGAATCGTAGCTAGCCAGGTATAGCGATTTTCACGGCCAGTGTAATCAGAATTCCAGGCGGGAAACTCTCCCGCTATAGAGCCCGGCACTAACGCTCTGGATGCCTTCCCGCTCGCCAGGTCAAGGGTGAAGCGATTGAAGGTGGCACCATTGGCAAGGAACCTGAAATCATCCCCCCGCTCCATAAACACGTCCGCCAGTCCGCCCATGATGTCCATATCCTTGACGCACAATACATCGACAGAAATCTCATCACCCCGCTCCTGGGCATTGCCGATATGGAAGCCGAAAAAGCCGTCAAATTCAAACTCCTTGACCAGCTTGGCCGTTGCCAGTTCGAGTACCACCACTTTTGTCTTTGCTGTTTTATCAAATTCGATGGACTCAAAAATGCTGTTGAGCCCGAACAGGAATTTAAACGGTGTACGCATGAACGCGGGACATAAGACGAAAACTGCATGCGTGTCCGTGATGGCAAAATCATGGCACATGGAATAATCGCCGACGTATTGGGATACGTTGGATACGAGCGTACCGTTGCTATCGATTTTATAAAAATGCAGTTTCGGTTTGGGCACACCGAATACGCCGAAGTTATACAGAGTGCCTGTACGAGGGTCGAGCCTGGGGTGTGCGCTGAAGGGCTGGCCCGCAGATAGGCCACCCTCGTAGGTATACTCGCCCACCGTCTCCAGCGTGGCCGGATTCAACTCAAACGGTTTTCCGCCCTCCCATAGGGCCAACAGCTTGCCGCCATGCAATATGACGCTGGTATTGGCAGCATTACCGGGCACCCTGAACATATTTCTCAGAAAACCACCGGGAATCTGTGTTCCCACTCCGCGATAAAGGATTCTCTGCGCGGCGGTTTCACGCACGTACTTGGGGGTCCGCACATAGCGATTCTTGTAATGAACTCGACCACCCTTGATGGTCACCGCACTGATCATGCCGTCGCCATCAAACCAGTGGCCATACTGCTGATCGCCTATTTTGTTCCTGCCTGGGCAGTTGAGAAAAAACGTACCTTCAAGCCCGGCGGGAATCTCCCCGACAATATTCTGGGAGTCTATCCAGTAGGATGTCTCGTCGAACAGGGTCTCATAGCCTGGCAGTTCACAGCGTGGGAGTACGCGCGGCTTGTGTGGCAGTTCGAGTGCGAGTGCGATTGTCATGGACCTTCTCCCGGCTGAAATAGAATTGGATTCACTACTCGCTAACAGAGTCCCAGTTTTCCACTGGGCCATCGATCATGGATCCTACCCACTCGGAGAGAGACACGTCTTCGACACTGATCGACAAATCACCCAAGAGGAAGGTGTGGGTAGTGCCTGCACGTACAAAACTGCGCATCCTGTCCGGATTCGCTGCTTCCACATCCACCAAGGTCGAGCGCAATACGGCTTCAAATGCAGGGCCACCGATACCCAGGAAAAACGTGCCAATGGTGGAATCTTGCGTGTAACTCAACATCCCCAGGCGCACATCAGGATCCTGCTCCAACTGCCAGTTAATGATGCCGGCGGGGGAACCCTGCACATTACACTCCGGGCAACTGGCCGGGAAAAAGGCGCCAATATTCCAATAGTCGATTATTGCCTGATTGAATACCGGATCAGTCGGGCGATTAATGCCAATACCAGAATCGTTCACAACATCGATGGGAATGTCAGGGTACAGCTGACGCACGAGCGGCAGTGCAAAGAGCGTACCGTAGCCGCCACCGCTCACACCCACCAGCACGATTCGGCGCGGCGCGGGAAAAGCCCGTACTGCCACATCGAGACCGGCGGAAAGATTGTGCAAGCCGCGATGAAAACGATCATAAACACCATCATCGTCCGTATCCACATCGGCATCACTGGCAAAAATTCCGCCGTCACAATAGGGTAAATACGCGGTGCTCATACCTGCGAGGGGGTTGTTCGCCAAATTGGGATTAAGGACACCGGCGGCCGGAATCCCTGCAGGCGCAACAGACGTTGCTGCACACAGGTCGAACCAGCAGGCGCCACCACCCTGCAGGAATATCATCAGGTCTTCAGTACCCTCATCCCGCGTCGACATGGTGTAGGGCTGACCGGTCAGGCAGAGCGGCCCCTCGCCTTCACTAAAATGATGACTGATGACATTGCCAGCCTCAGTCGTACTGCTGGGCGAGTACACACCCAGATAGCGTGTCACGCCCTGGTCGACCAGCTCCTGAAACGGCGGCGTGTCATTCCCAGGAAACTCGAAGTTGTTATTGCTACCGTTTGAGCAGGCCCCCAGCAGTAAGGCCAGTGCGATGCCAGTCATGCCGTGGGGGACGGCGGAAAACCTGGTGGGAGTACATGGGGTGATACGCATAATTGCTCTGCCCTGTATTTATAGTAAGTGATGGCGCGCCTGAACGACGATCACTGTAACAACACTGTCCGCCAAATCCAAGAAATAAGGCGGCTTAATCAGCTATACCATAAGCCCTTTCTCGTCATGCCAGTGCTGTCTGTTACCGCTCAAAAACGGCACAATAAGACCCCACAAGTGACCCCATCCGCCATTGAATAGCATGCCCTGTGCAGTACACTGGGCGGCTGAACTTTTATCCCCGGCAGACGTATTGTATGCGGCTACCCATACTCGAGGATCCACCATGCGTGAAGCAGTTATCGTAGAAGCAGTCAGGACTCCCATCGCCCGCGGCAAGCAAGGCGTGGGCGATTTGTGCGAGTTTCATGCCACACAATTGCTGGCCCTCTCGTACAGTGAAATTATCAAACGCACCGGACTGGACTACGACGACGTGGACTACCTGGCGGGTGGCTGCGTCACCCAGGCGGGCGAACAGGCCGGCAATATCACGCGCAACGCGTGGCTGACGCTGGGCAAGAGTTACCGGGCGGGCGGCACCACGCTGGACAACCAGTGCGGCTCCGCGCAAACCGCCAACCACATGATCTCCTCCATGATTGCTACCGGTTCCGTCAATATCGGTATCGCCTGCGGTGTGGAAGCCATGAGCCGCGTTGGCCTTGGCGCCAACGTGTACAACGGCCCAGGTTATTTCATTCCCACCGACTGGCCCTGGGATTCCAGCCCAGACCAGTTCACCAGCGCCCAGCGCATCGCCAAGAAGCGCGGCATCACACGCGAAATGGCCGACCAGCTGGCCTACAACTCGCAGTTGCGCGCCAAGCAAGCGTGGGCAGAAGGTCGCTTCGACCGGGAAGTCTTCAGTGTAGAAGCGCCTATCATGGGCGACGATGGCAAACCCACCGGCAAGACCCGCACGGTCAACCGCGACCAGGGTTTGCGCGAGACGACCGTGGAGGCGCTGGCGCTGCTCAAACCGGTGATGGAAGACACCATCCACACCGCTGGCAATTCATCACAAATTTCTGACGGCTCAGCGGCGGTACTGTGGATGACGGCCGATGAGGCCAGGGCCCGTGGCCTGAAGCCCCGCGCCCGCATACTCGCGGATGTAGTAGTGGGCACCGATCCCTACTTCCTGCTGGACGGTCCGGTGGACGCCACCGCTGCGCTGTTCAAGAAAACCGGCATGACGATGCAGGATATCGATCTGGTGGAAATCAACGAAGCCTTTGCAGCAGTCGTGCTGTCCTGGGCGCAGGTCTACAACGCGGACATGGACAAGGTCAACGTGAACGGCGGCGCCATCGCCCTCGGCCATCCCGTGGGCTCCACCGGAGCGCGCCTGATCACCACGGCGCTGCACGAACTGGAACGCTCTGACAAAACCACGGCGCTGATCACCATGTGCTGCGGCTCATCGGTCGGTACCGGTACCATCATCGAACGCATCTGATCAAGGAGAATTTTCATGGGAGACCTGACAGGCAAAGTCGCCGTCATCACCGGCGCGGGCCGTGGCCTCGGTCGCGAGGAAGCAATGCAACTCGCCCGCCAAGGTGCACGGGTGGTCATCAATGACATCGACCGGCCCGACGCAGCCGCCGCAGCGCACGCCACTGTGGAGGACATCAAAGGCTTTGGCGGCGAAGCGATGGTGGTACTGGGCGATTGCGCCGACAGCAGCGATGCACAAAATCTGTTGCAAGCAACCTTGAAAGCCTACGGCGACCTCAACATCATGGTCAACAACGCGGGCTTCTGCCGCGACAAGACCATCTTCGGCATGAGCGATGACGAGTTTGACTCCGTGGTGCGCGTGCACCTGCGCGGTCACTTCGTTAATATGCGCAACGCCACCGCCTACTGGCGCGACAAAGCAAAAGGCGGCGATGCCGTTTACGGTCGCCTCATCAGCACGTCCTCAGAGGCCGCTATCTACGGCTCAGCGGGGCAACCCAATTACGCCTCCGCCAAGGCCGGCATTATCGCCATGAGCATGGGTGCGGCCCAATTGCTGACCAAGTACGGCATCACCTGTAATGTGATCATGCCGCGCGCCCTCACCGACATGACTGCCAGTGGCCAGACCGCGGAGATGTTCCAGGCACCAGCGGATGGCAGTTTCCACATGTTCGACCCCGCCAATGTCGCACCCCTGGTGGGCTATTTGTGCTCTCCGGCAGCGGCGCACATCTCCGGCGAAGTGTTGGTGGTGTGGGGTAACGAAGTGCAAATCCTGCAACGCCCCACCCTGATGGGTGCCATCGTGAATCCCCAGGGTGCGAAAAAGTGGGAGGTGCAGGACTTGCACACCGCGCTGGCTGCGCACTATGACAAAAACTACATCCCCGTGTGGGGCGGCTATTCTGTGCCGCCCGGTTAGGCCAGCGGATAACTGTATGCCAGCCACAAAGGGAACAGACCAAGCATTGGATTTATCCACACTGACAGGCCACCGCACCGGACCCTACTGCAGTTTCAACGCGGTGAGCCGGGTACAGGTCTGGCAGTGGTGCTCGGCCATGGGCGACCGCAATCCCCTATACCTGGATGAGGACTATCGCAGCCGCGCGGGCCTTGATCGGGTAGTTGCGCCACCGGCCATGATGCAGATGTGGACCATGCGCGACGTCAACTCCGAGTACGCACCGGGCACCGCCGATGACGCGGGACCCAAGGTTTTCGATACGCTTGCGGAGCACGGCTTTCCGGGCATCGTCGCTGTGAGCTATGACATCAGCTTTCATCGCCTGTTACTGGAGGGCGACCGCGCGCAACACTATTCCACGATTGCAACCATTAGCCCACTCAAGCAAACCGCCCTGGGAGAAGGGTACTTTGTCACTGATCGAGCAGAGTTCCTGGATCAGGATGACGCGCTATTTGCAGAAGCCCTGATCACCTATTTCGTGTACCGGCCCAAGGCAGTGGATGGCACCATCAGGCAGGCTGAGCAGCAGACACCTGTCCCGCCCACTCCTCTGTCCAACGACGCGCAGTGGCGCAGCAACTTCACCGATATCAGCTATGCGTCCTTGCGCGAAGGCCAGGCCCTGCCGGAACTGGCGATTCCCATCACCCACCTGCTCATCGTTAGCGGGGCGATCGCCACACAGGATTTTACCAACGTACATCACAACCTGCCCGCGGCCACAGCCGCCGCGATGCCCGATATCTTCATGAATATTCTCACCAGCAGCGGCCTGTGCGCGCGCTACCTGAGTGACTGGGCGGGAGCTGGCAGTCGGTTGCGGCACTTAAGCTTCAAACTGCAGGCGCCCAATGTACCCGGTGACACCATGGTCATGCAGGGCCAGGTGGTAAAACTGGAGCAGGACGGCAGCGAATCCCGGGTGACAGTGGACTTCGCCGGCCGCAACAGCCGTGGCGTGCATGTGTCCGGCGCGGCCACACTCGCACTTGCCGACTAGCATCACACGCTGCAGCACCACGCAGCATCGATAGAGGACAGCACCATGCAAGCCAAGCGATTCCAGGGCAGGGTTGCCATCGTCACTGGCGGCAGTATGGGTATCGGCCGCAGTACAGCGCTGCAACTGGCCGCTGAAGGTGCCCACGTGGTGGCGTGCGCGCGGCGCAAACCCAAGCTGGATGAACTGGCCGCAGCAATCAAAGAGCGCGGCGGCAGTTTCACTGGCGTCGAACTGGATGTGGCGGACGTTGCCGGTTTTGCCGCACTGATTGCAGACACCGCTGCAGCACACGGACGGCTGGATGTGCTGGTCAACAATGCTCCGTCGGTGATCGGCGGCATGGTCGTGACGCAAACCATCGAACAGTGGCGCGCTAACTTCGGCGTGTCGGTGGAAAGCGTTTTTATCGGCGTACAGGCCGCGATGAAAGTGATGCAAGCCCAGCGCTTTGGCTCGATTGTCAATGTGTCCTCAGTGAGCAGCCTGCGCGCGGGGATCGCCGCCGGTGCCTACTCCGCCGCCAAGGCTGCAGTAAACCAGTTCACGATGTGCGCCGCCATGGAAGCGGCGCCTTACAACGTGCGAGTGAACGTGGTCGCACCCGGCGCGGTGCTGACCCCGGGACTGGATGCGTCAACCATGAAGAACCAAGCGATGCAGGCTGCGATAGCCGGCGCCATTCCCATGCAGCGCATCGGCACCCCGGAAGAAATCGCGGAAGCAATCTGTTTCCTCGCCTCCGATGCCGCTGCTTTTATTACCGGCGTGATCCTGCCGGTCGATGGCGGCAAGACGCCGCAGATGCATATCCCCGACTTTGACCTCACTGCGCTGGACAATCGGAATATCACATAGCCCCGCAACACATGCGTATGCGCAAGGGGTCGGATGTTATACCCGACATGGATAAGTATTCAGTCAAACGGCCGTGACCGGGTGAAGCGGTCGTCCCGAAATGAATGTTTTAACGTTGGTTTTCGATCCTAACCATCTTTTTCAGGGAATTACGACGTAAAACCATCTTCTTTGTACGCCTACTAGAACAATGCCGGATTTAGTTCACAAAAACTTCTTTACGACTGCGCGCCTTATCTTCCTGTAGTACCATGGTAGAAAATGTTTGCAGGAATATGCTATGTCTTGCCAGGTAACTTACTTATCTCCCGGCTTCTTAATCACGTTGACAGACCGTCGACAGAAGTACCTGTTCTCTAAGCTTCCGGGGCTTTTGAAGCGAGTAAACCCAGCAAAGCTTGAGGTAATTGATGCGCTGAATAAAGGATTCGAGGGAGACTTTGAAGACTTGATAGTGACTACAGCAAAACAATTTAATGCAAGCCGCCCGGTTCTGCGAGAGTTTATTGCTGCGCTCGATTCTGCTGGCTACCTTACCAATACGATTCCAGAAGTAAGGTATGAGGGAGATCCGACTGGCACACTGGAAGTATCTGGGGATAGTGAAGTCCTAATCGCCACCCCCGCTAGCCTCGTCACTCAGTCTGGTCAATACCTTTGGTTTGACCACGAGGGAACTCTGCTAGTTCGACTTTTGCTGCCAGAGCTTGCCGCTGTAGGCATGTTCGCGGAAGCCATTACAATTGCTTCCGCCAAGCAACTCTATCTTGCGCAAAAACATGCGGAAAAAATTGACGCTGACCAATTTGATAATCTGGTTTCGCGACTGGCAGGGGCTGGACTATTTTGTCGACCTTACACCAAAGAAGACAGTGGCGAGACTGCACTGTTTGGCACCGTTGATCGTACAACCTTGCAGTCTTTCATCGATGTCAGAATTGCAGCACACGATGCAAGAGTGATTGCGGAGGGGAAAGAGCTAATTCAGGTGGTACCAGTAAACACAGTGCATGGAACAACCCCGGCATCCTTGGGGATATTGATGGCCTACGCTATAGAGTACGAAGGTGGCCGACTCAGGGATAAGTATGATTTCGTGCCAATGTTTCTGATCGATGAACCGCGGCTTGTTGAGCGAGCTACCACACCCGGTATATTTATTTTTTCTAACTATGTATGGAATGTCGCAGATAATCTGGCACTGTCAGCAGCAGCAAAAGCAATCAACCCTCTCAATGTCACAATTCACGGCGGGCCAAGCACACCGTCATACGAGCGCGATTGTGAGGAGTTTTTCGCAGAGCATACTCATGTCGATATTGCTGTGCGAGGTGAAGGTGAGCTCACTTTCGCTGACATACTAGATACCCTTGACCTGAGCACTTCTACGAGCCTGGAGGTGCTAAGGGGAGTGCCCGGGCTAAGCTTCCGCACATCGGATGGAGTATGCCGCACGGAAAACAGGGATCGAATAACTGACCTGGACACCATCCCCTCGGCTTATCTGACAGGTTTATTCGACGAGTTTGGTTCGGTGAGATCAAGTGCCATCATCGAAACCAATCGAGGCTGTCCCTACGGTTGTACGTTTTGCGACTGGGGTTCAGCGACACTTTCAAAAGTTCGAAAGTTCGATATAGAAAGAGTATTTGCGGAGTTGGAGTGGTCTGCAAGCCACCATATCGAGGATGCATCGATTGCCGATGCCAATTTCGGCATGCTGGAGAGGGACGTCGAAATTACCCAAAAAATTGCAGACTTGAGAGGGAAATACGGATACCCAAATACTGTCGGTATTAACTACGCCAAGAACCAGGTCAAGTATCTCCGCGATATTATTCGAATCATGGCTGATGTGGGAATCCTTACGGAGGGCAAGGTTTCGCTACAGTCGATGGATGAGGCTACTTTGAAAGTTATAGATCGTTCCAATATTAAACTATCAAAGTACAATGAGCTGGCCGCAGAATTCCGTCGAGCAAGGCTTCCACTAGGCGTCGAGCTTATGATGGGGCTACCAGGTTCGACGTCAACAGCTTTCCGCAACGATCTGCAAAACTGTACTAATCGAGATGTCCGAGTTCAGGTCAATCCCACGCTAGTATTGCCCAACAGCCCAATGAATGATCCGGATTATCGAAAAAAATATGGCATCGTTGCGAAATCCGGAGAATTTGTGAAGGAGTGCTCGACCTATACTCGTCAGGAGTGGGATGAGATGTGGCAGCTCAGGACCGCATACGCCCTTCTTGATACTTATGGCGTTCTTCGTTACCTGGCTCGTTATATACGGCTTGAGATAGGGATGCATGAGGTCGATTTTTACGACAAACTACAAACCGAAGCCTTGCAGCACCCACTTGATTGGCCAGTGATTGCAGATGTGCTAAGAACACTCAAAGACTACATGGCCCCGCCTGGCTCGTGGAGTTTCTTCATTGATGAGGTCAGACGATATGTGGTGAACGAGTTGGACTTACCGGAAAATTCTGGGTTACGAACTGCACTTACTGTACAACAGGCTCACTTGCCCGCTGCTGATCGCAAATTCCCGCATACGCTTGATCTGGAACACGACTTCACAGCCTGGTGGAACACCCTACTTGTTTCACGCGAAGAGGGTCATCGCGAAGACTGGGAGAAGCATGTGCCGCATTTGTCAGAATTTGGGCCTGCCACTATTACCATTTCTGACCCGAACAAGATTTGCCGTCTTGAGATTGGCAAGCCCTTAGGGGCACTGGATTACAATTTGCGTACCTGGGAGTTGGAATCGCCGGTGGCTCGCGCTCGCACGGTTATGGCCGCGAGAGCAGAGTGAGAATGCACAGCGGTTGTTGGCACCACCTACAGGTCAATCACGTTCGACCTGACCATGACCCCGCCATCCACCACTAAATCGTGCCCGGTAATAAAAGACGCACGATCAGAGCACAGGTACACCACGGCATCAGCGATTTCCTGAGGCTCGGCCAATCGCCCCATCGCATGGGCATTGAGCGCCCGCTCCCGCATCTCCGGCATTTTTTTCAGGTAGAAGGCCATGCCACCGGAGTTGATGCCTCCGGGACATACTGTATTTACCCGAATCCCGCGTTTGGCGTATTCCACCGCCACAGTCTTGCTGAGGGCAATAACGCCACCCTTGGCGGCAACATATGCGGACTGTAAAGCTTCCCCGCGTAAACCCGATACCGAGGCGACATTCACAATCGCGCCGCCACCTGAGGCTTCGATCAGCGGCAGCTGGTATTTCATGCACAGCCACACACCGCGCAGCGTAACCGCCATACAGCGGTCCCACTCCTCCTCACTGAGCTCGGTGATCGGTTTGTTCGGCGCTCCGAGCGCCGCATTATTAGAGACCATATGCAGGGCGCCAAAGACCTGTCGGGTTTGCTCCATCACCACCTGCACATCAGCAGCCCTGCCCATGTCGGCGGCGACGAAAAGTCCATCGCCCCCTTGCTCCCGCAGCAGTGCCAGCGTGTCGCTGCCGCCTTTCTCGTTAATATCGGCAATGACTACCCTGGCACCTTCTCTGGCGAAGGCCAGCACAGTAGCTCGCCCGGTGCCTGCCCCACCACCCATGACAAGTGCAACTTTATTTTTCATGTAATCACTCACTGGGGGCGAAACTGATGTAAGCATGTCGTGAACCGTTATGCACTGCCGACGAAACCGCTCTCTACCCTACACACTAAAACACCCGATAGCGTTTTTTTACATGCTGTTGCCGGATGCTGATCTGTTGTCGCCGCTGTTCGGGACTGACAGTTCCGGTACCCTCGGGCAGATGCTGCCTGATCTCACTGAATGTCACTTTCCTTGCGGTAATCGTCGGCCAATCCTCAGGCGCGGGCGTCTCGCTATAGGTCCAGCGCGGCGTCATGAAACCCTCGCGGTGGCCGGTCGTGTCCACCCAGTTGGGCACCCCGGGGTCATCGTGGGCCAGTACGATACGGATGATCCCGTCCGCATCGACTTGTAGCTGGTGACCATTGAGACTGCCGATCTGGTTGGCATACTCAATAGATTCGCCCCACAAATTGCCCACCTGGAAGCCGATATACTGGGGTTGCAGGCGAATGTGATTTTCAATAATCAACGCTTCGGCGCGCTCCAACTCGAACACACCGCCAGCGTAGAGATTCGTGCTCTGGCCGCCGCCGGTCGCACCTGAAGCTGCGTTGATCGTGTTGAAGGCGTTGCGGGGAAAAGAGATGTCGGGAATACTCCCTTCACGCGCCCCGTAGGTGCCCATCAGTACGGTCCAGAAAGCGTTCCAGAAATGCATCTGGTTGCGCACAATTTCACCACAACGCCGCATTTCTGTAGCCGCCCTGCCTGCGCCGTAAGGCAGTGCATGACTACCCTCCGCGCCCAGCTGGACGATGTCAAAATAAATCGCCTCCTCGTGCTCCCAGTCATTGAACAACTGTCGGCCACTGATGTAATTCGCGTAACGCTCCGCCGGCAGGGACGGATCCGTCGGATGCGCCTGCCGCACCACCTTGAGGGTCGGGATAAAATTACCTGTGTAGCCCTGCGGCCGCTCCGGCGCCAACAGTATCTCGAAATTGCCGTCCTCCTCGACTGCAATGCGAGTGGAATCCAGGCGGCCGGTTTGCGTCTTCAGGCCCGGTCGCAGTTCCGTGAGGGAACCCGTATCGCCCGGCGGCGCGCCGCAGGTGGTTTCGAAGATGACATAGTGCGGTGCCTTGCAAACACCGGCGGCGGGTTTTTCACCGCGCCAGTGACGCGTATCGCCTGCCCTGCCCCGCAATCGATAGCTGTGCCTGCCATCGATGGCGGTATAAAAGTAAATCGCATCGGCGTTATCGATGGTGCTGCGCGTGATAATGGACAGAGCATTGCGAAAATGCGGACGCACAGGGTCTGCATGGAAGGCGCGTTCCACCGCACTGTGTACATAGCCCATCAGGTAGCGGTAACCTTCCGCCAAATTGCGATCAGTGACAGGCGGCGGCATCAACTGCGGCTGGTCGATCGCGTCACGCGCCTCTTGCAGCGCTTCTATCATAGCGTCCCAGGCGGCGCGCAATTCTGCTTTGGCATCGTTTGAATGACTGGTCATAGGGCTCTCTACACTACTCTTTTTGCATTATTGAAGTTGCCCAGCAATACCATCGAACGAAATAGTATTGCACATCATGCGGTGCTCTCAAGGTCAGCAGGCAGGAACGCATCACCAAGCACCTCCCGCCCATCGAGGCTCTTCACCGACAACCCCAGTGAATGCAAAAACCGGCGACTGTAAGTAACGCAACCCACGTGACGGCCACTGCACAGTTCCAGCGCAGCTTCCACTATAACTTCCACCGGCTCTGCCATATCCGGATTGCGCCTCGCGATATCACGCACATAGTCGGCACCGGAGGTCAGCACAATATTCTCCGGCGCCAGGGTATTGACATAGATGCCAGCACTGGCGACCTCGTGAGCCAGACCCTGCGTATAGCGGTCCAGGGCCGCCTTTGTCGCCCCGTAGGCACAAATGATATGAGCCGCCACTTGTGAGTCGCGATAGGGCACCACGGGCTGCGTCGCAGTACTGCTGCTGATATTGAGAATCCAGCCGCAGCCACGTTCGCGCATACCCGGCAGTGACTGCTGCGCCAGGTCAATCGGTGCGTTGACGTTGACATCGAACATCCAGCTGCGCTCACGCGTGGTGGCCTCACTGGGCAGGCGCATCTTCGAGGCGGCGGCGTTGTTGACAATGATATCCACCGGACCGAAGTGCGTAACGGCCTGTTGCACGAGGTCGGCGCGCGCCTCCACGTCGCTGAGATCGCAGGCGATACCCGCTGCCGTACCACCGGCACCCTGTATCAACTGCACCGCGCCCTCAAGCGTGCCCTGGAGTTTGCCATGAGTTCCCCAGCGAGAGGCGCATAACACGACAGCGGCACCTTCCGCCGCGAAACGCCTGGCGATGGCCAGCCCGATGCCACGGCTGGCACCGGTAATCAACGCGGTTCTATTGGCAAGGACTCCCATCGATCAGCTCCCGCTACTTGCATTGGCTTGTGGCGTGATCCCTGCCCGGGGCCAGTTATACGCATTATAAAACGCATTCAATTCCGACTCGATTTTCTCCTGCGAGAGTTCGTAGTCGTCGATACTGTACTGAAATTCCCCCCTGTGGGATCTCTCCCGGTTTTCCTGGGACCGCAGCAGCTGGTCGAAACTTGCGCTCAGCGTCATACCCAGTGTCTGATAAATCTTGTGTACCGTCACGCGCGGCTCAGTCGTCAGCTCCCGATAATCGACCACTATCTGCGGCGTCGCCGGATGACAGGACAGCACCTGCGCCGGGTGATGGAAACTTTCAAAGGAGATATCCGTCAGCATCTGCAAAGAACGCGTGTAGTCCGTCCGCCTCCAACCCTTGCCCTTCCAGGAAATTTCAACGAGTTTCAATACGCTGGGAATGCACTGAGCGGGGTCGCGCATCATGACCACAATGCGCGCATCTGGAAAAGTCTTGATAAGCGACTCTACCCAACCACTCATCACCGGATTTTTACTCAAGTGTATTTTGTTACCGCCATTCAACAGCAACTGGCGTTTCACGCACTCACGGTAGTGATGCAGCCAGCGCCGCCGCTTTTTCTGTGACATCTGATCGACATGGAAAATGTCGATGACGTCCATCATGGGGATATCCAAAGACCATTGCTGGGTGACAAACGCCGCTCGCATAACAAATTGGTCTTCCTCCGAATTCCACAGGCTCATGTCGTGCATGTGCCGATACTTGCCGTATGTCTTGTCATCCCAGGCGACCAGGCGCTTGTTGACTACTCGCCCCAGCCACTGCTCATCGAGGTGGCCCAATGCCCTGATAATCTTTTTCTGCAACAGTGAGGGAAAGAACATCTCCCAGTAAAGAAAGTAGCTGAAGGTTTGGCCGTCAGCGGTCATTAGGCGGTGCGCCAGCGTCGTGCCACTGCGGGCGTGTCCCACAATGAACACGGGACGCTCTACCTTCTGCCACCACAAAGACGGAAAGACAATATAGTCCAGTACGAAAAAGATGGCGTGAAAAACGTACTCCAGTGGTACCAATACCAATAGCCGCCACAATGTGCGGGTACGTCCCGGCCAGCGCTTAAGTGACCACACATGGCGCAACACCCGCCAGTAGTATTGCGCGTCAAAATACATTGGCTTGCAATTCCTGTTTCATCAGCATCAGCGGCTCCCGCAGACCAACCCTACCGGAAAAGTGAGATTCCACTACGCCGGCGTGAGCAACACGGGCATCTCCTTGAACCCGTGAATGCTGTTGGAGCGAATAAATACCGGCTCTGCGCAGGACGTAATACAAGCGAAGTGCCGGAAGAACTCCTCAAAAAATACCCGCGCCTCCATGCGCGCCAGATTGGCGCCCAGACACAGGTGGATACCGTGCCCGAATGCCATATGCGGGTTGGGGGTACGTGCGATATCGAAATTCATCGGATCAACAAATACCTCCTCGTCGAAATTGGCCGAGCTGTACAGCATGACCACTCGGTCCCCCGCTTTTATTGCCTGCCCTCGAATTTCGGTGTCACAAGTCGTGGTGCGACGAAAGTAGTGCAACGGACAGGTCCAGCGCAGCATTTCCTCAATCGCCAGTGGCAGTTGCTCCTGATGGTCCTGCAATTGTCGATACACGTCAGGCCGCTTGAGTAGCTCATGCATGCCGCTGCTCAACAGGCCACGCGTAGTCTCGTTGCCCGCCACGGTGAGTTGTACGAACAGTGCGGCAAACTCCATCTCCGATACCTGGTGTCCTTCCACTTCCTGGTTGATCAGCAGCGAGATCAGGTCGGCGCCGCCCCTATCCTTGCGTTCGCAAGCCAGCTGGAAACCGTAGGTGCCCATCTCTATACTGGCCTGGTTTACTTCCTCGGCAGTGCCCCCAAGGTCCGGGTCGGATCCCGAGGTCTGCAGATCGGACCAACGGCGAATGGTTCCCCACATGTCACGGGGAATCTCCAGCATCGAGCAGATCACCGCAGTGGGAAGATCGCCCGCCAGGCTCTCCACAAAGTTAACTTCCTGCGGCGCTGTAATCTGCGCCATCACATCCCGCGCGATCTGGCGTACCTGCGGTTCCAGCTCCGCCAGCATACGTGTGGTAAAGCGGGTGATCACGGCGCGCCGCAGGGGACCGTGTTTCGGCGGGTCCATGCCCAGCAACTGATTGCGGGTCATGTCCAGGATGGCCGGTGGCAGATCATCCACCATGACAAAACCCGTTTCCGCGGAAAAGGTTTTGTGATCGCGCGATACGGCCAGTACATCCGCATGTTTGCTCAACACCCAATAACCGTGGCCGGCTGGATGCTCATGCCAGTAAACGGGGGCGTTCGCGCGCAACCAGGCAAACTGGCGATGCGGAATGCCGGCGGTGTAATTGTCGGGATTGTAGACGTCGATCTGCACGCTTAGTCCACCAACACATTGGGCAGCGGCAGTCCTTGCTGCTCGCACACCGCCAGGTAGAATTCCAGGGTCGTGGCACCGTCTACCACGAAGGTGATATTGCCCTGCGCGTCGAGGTTGATGTTGGAGCCGTACATCTGGAACCAGACCTGGGTATCGTCTTCAATGCACTGCAATGTGTGCACGGAGCCGGCCGGTTCATACAGAAAGGAGCCAGCGCGATTGACGTAGTCGTACTCCTTGTACTTCCAGGCGCCGGAGCGAGTATAGCCCCATACCGGACCGGTATGTTTGTGCGTATCTACTTCGTAGCCCGCCTGAAAAATATTTTCCACAATCCACAGTCCCTCTTTGGGTTTGACCTGCAGGACCCGTAATTTGCTGCCATCGCCGATGTCGATGTAGGGCAGGTCATCCCGCCCAATATGAACCGCTTCGGGTGCCGTCATGTGCTGTCTCCTTGATGGTCTGTGCGCACCAGTGTAGGTGTGAATTAGTGTAACTGACGCACGACATCTGCCACCAGATCATCGTCCGCAGGATTCTGCGGCATGGGAAATGTGATGCGCCGGGTAAGGTCGGCATAGCGCTCCCTGAACACCTGTGCGATCTGCGCGTACGTTCCTCTGGGGACAAACTGGCCCAGCATGTCGTCGGTGATAATGCGGGGCATATCGGCCCAATTGCCCTGACGCGTCATGTCCAGCAGTTGCTGGCCTTTGTCCTGCCACCCGAACAGTTCCAGGCTGGGCCAATAGGCAGGCGTGGAGTAAAGAAAACCCAGTAGGTTGCGCTGCTTTTCCCAGGCGATGGCAACCTCCGCCTCATCCCGGCCGGTCGCAGTCAGGGGCCCCAGTACCAGCTTGAATGTGGCAGGATCGCGCTGGCCAAGTGCAAAGCCTTCCTGCAGGCGCGGCAGGCACACCTCGCGGATGTATCGCGGCGGTGTGTTGGTGGGGTGGGTAATCATGCCATCGGCGATGCGCCCTACCATTTTCGTCATGGCCGGACCCACCGCACCACACAATATGGGGATGTCGGGGTGCTCGATGGGGCCAGGGTTAAAGAACGGTTGCAGCTTGGTCAGCGTATAGTGTTGACCCTCAAAATTGAGGCGCTCACCGGTCTGGAAACTGTGGAAGATCGCCCGCATCGCCTGCACATACTCACGCAACTGCGGTACGGGCGAATCCCAGCGCGCACTGTAGCGCTTCTCGATATTGGGCTTGATCTGCGTACCCAGGCCCACTTCAAAACGCCCACGGGACATCGCCTGCAAGTCCCAGGCTGCTATGGCCGTGATCATCGGGCTGCGCGGGAAGGCCACCAGTACTGCTGTGCCAACAATCAGCGACGTGGTGGCGTTGAGCGCCAGGGCAGCGAGCAGCAGGCCGTCATGGATCGCATCCGGCACTTGCAGTCCATCGAAGCCCATGGCTTCAGCCCGCGCCGCATGAGCACCTATCTGTCCCGGCCCCATATCCTCCGGCGTCGAAGCAAATACCTGGAACACCGCTTGACCCCTTTTTATTTAGAAAGCTAAACTGATAATAAGATTAGCTGATCACAGATAAATTGCAATGCCCAAGGGACCTCAACTGCGACAGGAACTCGGCCAAACCCTGATGCTGATGGCCAGGGACTTCCAGCAGCGCCTCGACCGCGATCTTGATCTGCGCGGCGTGCAGGGTATCGGTGCACGCCACCGGGCCATTTTTCTTTTCCTGGGTCGCAATGGGGCAAGTCGCGCAGTGGATCTGGCGGAGGCCGCGGACATCCGACCGCAGTCGATGATGAAAATCGTCCATGAACTTGAGTCTCTGGGCCTGGTCGAGCGGCGCGAGGATCCGTCGGACTCGCGGGCGAAGCTGATTGACTTCACTGCCAGTGGCCGTAAGCTTATCGCCGAACTCGCGCGATCAACACAGACGGTTTGGCGGCAGTACGCGCGCATACTCGGCAACAACAGCCTGGAGAACACTGTCAATCACCTCAATACCCTGCTGCAGGCTGGAGACGACGTCCGTGAGTGACCTGGTAGCCTTTATTACGGGCGCCAGTCGCGGTATTGGCGCCGAATCCGCCGTGGCTTTAGCCAGTGCGGGGTATCGGGTGGCCATTACCGCTCGCACCCTTAACGAGGGCGAGAGCCACGATCATGTCGGAAGTTCTACTGTATTGGCAGGCAGCCTGGCGGCCACTGCGGCTGCAGTGGCCAGCGTGGGCGGCGAAGTCCTGTGCCTGCGCGGCGACATTCTTGATACGGCGTCCATGGTAACCGCTGCGCAGACGGCACTGCAGCATTTCGGTCGTATCGATCTGTTGTTCAATAATGCCGTCTATCAGGGGACGGGCAATTTAGAACCCTTGCTGGACGTTACCGAGGAACAATTACACGCCATCTACCGGGGCAATGTGTTCACGCCCCTGGCGTTGGTCAAAACCCTTCTACCGGGCATGCTCCAACGTGGGTCCGGCACTATAGTGAACATGGTGTCCCACAGCGCCTTTACCGATCCACCCGCCGCTGCCGATAAAGGCGGGTGGGGATTTGCCTACCCCTCCTCCAAGGCAGCAGTATCGCGCATGGCAGCTTCCCTGCGCGCGGAGCACCCCAATGCTGGCCTGCGCGTTTTCAACCTGGAGCCCGGACTGGTGATGACCGAAGTCATGCGCCTTGCCGGCATCGATGATGCCGTGATGGCGCGTTTCAAACCCTGTACGCCTGCCGCCATAGCAGCGGTAATCGCCTGGCTGGCAGACCATGATCCGCCGCCGGACTGGGATCCGCAAGGTATCCTGCGCGGACCGGCCATTGCCAAAACACTTAACCTGCTGCAATCGCCTTCACTACTGAGAGCCTGAATCATGAGCACTGTGCTGCTGGAAAAACATGACGGTTATGCGATTGTTACACTCAACCGCCCACAAGCGATGAATGCGCTCTCGCGCGAGCTGCGCAGGGACTTTGTCGCCGCCTTTCACTCCTGCACTGCGGACCCCAACATTCGGGTAGTTATTCTTACCGGCAATGGCAAGGCCTTTAGTGCCGGTTTCGATCTGAAGGAGTTGGGCTCGACCGCTGAGGACACTACTGCCGAGGAGGCGGATAACCACGCGGCGCGTGCGATGGAGGGCTTTGATGGCCCTATCATCGGGGCCATAAATGGGCATTGCATCACTGGCGGATTTGAAATGGCGCTGGCCTGTGACATCCTGATAGCATCCGTCAACGCCCGTTTTGCTGACACCCACGCTCGCGTTGGCATGCTGCCTGGCTGGGGTCTGAGCCAGAAACTTCCGCGCTTGATCGGCCTTTCCCGCGCTAAGGAAATTGCGTTCACCGGCGCACCGATCTCTGCCCAGCAGGCGTATGAGTGGGGCTTGGTCAATCACGTCGTGGCGGCCGAAGAGTTACTGCCCAGGGCCATCAGCATTGCCGAGGATATATGCGCCTGCGTCCCGCAGGTGCTAAGACACTACCGTACCCTGATCAACGACGGCTACTCCATGCCCTTGAGCGATGCCCTGGAATGGGAGGAAGCGCGAGCGATCTGGTGGGCAAAGCAGTCGTTAGGAGCAACTATTGAAGAACGGCGCTTAGGAGTGCTGGAGAAAGGGCGTAGGGAGCGAGGCTGATTTCCTTGAATCCAAGGGAACACACCATTCACCCCCTTCGTTGTCCTGGAGTATTCTAGTTTGAAAATTAACTGGCGGGTTGTAATTGGCATTCTCATCAGTCTTGTGGCTCTCTGGTTGATTACCAAAGATGTCAATCCGGATCAGTTTGCGAATGCTCTTGTTCAGGCAAATTACTGGTGGGCGCTTCCTAGCACAGTGTTTATACTTTTCTCTATCTGGGTGCGCGGCTATCGCTGGCGGGCGTTGCTCGATAACCGCATCACTCTAGTCCGCTCTTTCAACATCAACAACATAGGCAGTTTGCTTAACAATATACTGCCCATGCGCTTGGGTGATGTAGCGCGCGCCTATTTTGTAAGTCGCAATAGAGAAGTGGCAGCAATGGAGTGCTTCTCTACTGTAGTGGTTGAGAAATTGCTCGATGTATTGACGGTCTTCGGCTTTTTGATTGTTGCGCTCTCCTTTTTTTCCGCCGACGAAGTCTTCGCTAGAACCGGGGCGATCGCTGCTGCGATTGCATTCTTTGCGGTTGTTCTTTTGTTCATAATGGCACGCTGGAGGGAACAAGTGGTAGTTCTGGCTCAAAAACTTTTGTCCTGGTTACCCCGCAGTCTGCGCCACGCTATTATCCACCATGGAGATCAATTTCTCCTGGGCATTCAATCGATCAAGACCAAAAATTTGATCATCGCAATCGTTTTATCCATTGTTGTTTGGATAGGCTGGTCGATGGGATGTTGGTTGCTACTGCAAGCGTTTGTGCCTAATTCTACCTGGTATTCCGGTGTGTTCGTTACCTGCGCGATTGCTCTGGGTCTTACTATTCCCTCGGCGCCCTCAGGCGCGGGCCTGTTTGAGGCGGCAACCGTCGCCGCATTGGCACTGTTCGACATTCCAGCCGATATTGCGCTGGCCTATGCGGTGCTTTTGCATTTGTGGGTATTTGTAATCACGACGATCCTCGGAGTCTATGGACTCAATGCAGAAGGACAAAACTTTTCCAGCGCTGCCGCTGCCACGCAGCGCATGCTCGATGCGCAGAAACAAAATTTGAGCGGGGATGGTCAGCAACTCTAGCGCCTCCCTAGCCTTGATAGGTAGGCATATGACATGCACAGGCCAATCACTTGCCTCGTATTACGCCTCTGATGACTGTGGTGTAACTTTCCTCATAGGTTACAAAATTGCCGTTCAGCATGAGGGAGTCTTCATGCTCGTGTCCCTGCCAGATTCTGGAATTTATCTCTGGTAGATACTGGTAACTAATCCACGGCCAAAGATGATGCTCCGCATGATAATGAAAATTGATTTTCGAAAGATAGATTCTCTCGCTCAAGGCTGCCTTTACCGAACGCAACATTGGACCCGGAGTATTCATATAATAGGGTGACACAGACGATTCCACTCTTACGGTCCGCCATGGCTGATGCTCAACCAGGGCGCGTATTTTCGCAAACAGGAAGCTCACGGTAACCAGTGGCCAAAACCACAGAATGAAATAGTAAGTTGGAATACCGAAATACAAAGGATCAAATAGAGTCAGAATCAGAAACAGGATGCTGTTTACCACCAGTATGGCTATCTGATCACGGCGCAAGTTCGCGTTAAACTGTTCATAGTCCTCACTCTTCCCAGCGTGTAGGGCGTCGCGCGCCTTGAGGACATAGTCGAGGCCAGACAGACTTCTTAGTATCTCGGCCAAAAAAAGCCAACCGCGCCAGTCCCTGCGATAAACGTTTTTAGTGTCGCCGGCCTGGGAAACCAGGCGATGATGAATTACGTGGCGCTGGCGATAAACGTTGAAAGGCAATGCTACGGGTGCAGCAAAAAGATAGGTCGAAATCCAGTCGTTCTTACGCGTATCCTGAGGACGGATCAGCCGATGCGCCCCTTCATGAGCAATCAGCGACAAGCCATGCTGCGCTCCCGCAATAAAGAATATGGCGATCAGCCAGCTCCAGAAGGAGGGATACGCTATAAAAATTGCGCATCCGAGAATCGCCTGCCCCCACGGCAGCGACAGGTCAAGTATGAGGCGGAATGTTCTAGGCCTACGATAGCGAAGCCGTTCTTCAGCGGTGAACTGAGGACTTGCATGAGCTGTATCTGAATGAAATTCTGTCATTTTCGGGCGATAAAAATCATGCAATCACTGCGGCCAATAAAATAGTCCAGAAAGCTTAGTGGCGCGGTCAGGAGAACGAGCAAAGTCCAGATTCGCGTATGCCCACTTTTCAGAGATAGCGGAAGGCCCAACTTCCCCAACAGGAAATTTTGCACTGAAAGTGCCGGAAACAGATTGAGTTCTTCCAAAAACTCCACCTCACGAAAACCGCTCTTGTGTAAGAGCAACTCGAGGGACTCCTTTGAAAACAGGTGGAGGTGGCGCGGGAAATGGTACCCTCCCCAATATCGACCAAATAATCGGTGACCAAGACTCGTGACTTTCGGCGTGCGTCCATAAAATACACCGTCTGCCGCGAGCAAAACATGCGCTTTTCGCATCGTCTCATAGGGGTCAGTCACATGTTCTATGACGTGATTTATCGTGAGAACGTCTATCGTTCCGGCTTTACCGGATGTATCGAATTCCTCAAAAGTGCCTGATGAAATATCAAATCCTGCCTCACAACCCTCCTGAGCCATTTGCTTATTCATTTCAATACCGGAAAATTTGAATTCGTCTGCAGATCCCATTGCCTTGAAGCGACGGCAGTCTCCAGCACCAATATCAAACAAACGCAACGGTCTTTTTTTGGACAAGCCGAGTAGCCGCTTAGCCTCTGTGCGGCACCACCTGTTATATATCACCTGCCAAAAGCGGCCCATTTCTGTGCCGTACGCGTAATAGTTATCCGGATACATGCACCGCAGCTCATCAAGCGAAGGTCTTGGCCACACAAACTCAGAGCTGCAAGCGTTACAAACGCGAAGTCTAAATTTAGATGCAATTGCAACCTGGTACTCAAAATCTTCTGGCACTATCGGCAAAAAGCAACTGTTGACAGCGCTACATACTGGGCAACATATTTCAGCCTCAACAACCTGAGTCATATATCTTTCTATTAGTAGAGGGCCCCGGTTCCACGACGTATCACCAATGGATGCAATGCTGACAAACGCGTAACATTAACTGTATTACACCGTAACGCGTGGCTCGGGTCAAAGCATATTCTAACCAACTGCCCACGAAACTGCCGACAATTTCACAATGCCTAACAATAAAAATAGTGCTCGGATGCCGTGGCAGGGGTTGGCTCCGCAGTTTGCGCGACTATCGCCATACCATTCTTGGCTACTGGCCAACCTGGCATACTGGGCAGCCTCGTTCCTGATTTGCTGCGCACAAGACAGGCGCTCACATCCTCCCCGGCCCCTTGCACAGATTCTAAGCAAACAGTCTACCTGCTGCTGATCGAACAAAATCAGCGACCTGAATCTCCGGGAATCGCTCTGCTCCGTCATATAGTTTTCTTTACCCGAGCGCCTTGGCCCTGAACGACTCCAATACTCGACGGTGGGTAGCCTTTCTGTCATTGGGTAAAAACTGCGCTTTTCAGATGAAAAAGAAGCTCCTTCAGCATATACTTATAAGAGTGCGGCCATTTTACTCAAGCAACGCGCCTAACTGAATGCAATTGCGGTCTATCCATGGTTGAAACAAAAAATAAGTTGAAACTTGTGATCTCTGTCAGCAACAATCGGGGAGCGCCAATTGATAACTCCAAAATGACTGAATACCATTGCTTGCACCACTTTGAGCACTCTAATGGCTGACGCAGCTCCTCAATTAGAAGATTTTAGACGCGAAGAGATAATTGACTCCAATGGCGTTTCCTATAGTGAATTTCGAAAATCCTTAAAGCCGAGGTATTGGAGAGTCGGAGTTGACATCGCTTGGGGATATCTGATGCTGGTTCTTGGCATCTTCGGCGCAGTTTTCATGCAATCATACGAGCCGAACTATCATTGGATAGCAATAGTTATCCTCCCAGTGTTCTTTGGGTATTTTCATAATTATTTGCAACTCTTTTTGCACGAGGCATCTCATTTCAATATTTCTAGAGACAGAAATTTCAACGATTTTATTGCTAATACTTTTCTTGGCTCACTTATTGGGGCGAACATGAAGGTTTATCGCCCGAATCACTTTATTCACCATCGAGAGTTGGGAACCCCCAACGACAGCGAGCGCTCTTACTTTGAAGCACTAACTTTTCGTTTTATTGTTGAATCATTGACTGGAATTAGAGCGGCGAAGGTGATGTTGTCCTGGGAGAAAAGAAAGTTGAATCTGGCAAATAACAGCGAGAGGGTTTCCAGGATATCTTTACCTGGTTATCACGTGCTTGCTGGTACCTGCATTCACGGAACAATTTTGGTTCTGGCATTGATTTTTCAGTGGTGGATCCTGATGGCCACCTGGCTTGCAGGCTTGTTAGTCATGGCGCCTTTCTTTGGCTCGGTAAGGCAGTTGATGGAGCATAGAGACGAGAATGCCCCCTCCGACAAGGACTTCACTAAATATCCTCATGGCAAAGTGAATCGGATGTTTGGGACCGGCCCAATCGCGTCAACATTGGGCGGCGCGGGGTTTAACCGACATTTGTTACACCACTTCGACCCACAGATTTCTTATACAAATCTTGCGGAAGTCGAAGAGTTCCTAAACGACAGCAATGTTTCTCCCATCCTGGAGCAATGCCGAACAGGATATTTCCGAACTTTCTTTCACTTGCTACACTGGAAATAGAACTCCCAGCCTCATCTAGGGTTAGAAAGCGAATCAAATGCAATGTCCTATCTGTAAATCGATCAACCTGGCACTGTGGGCTGAGGCGAAGGATGCGGAATATTGCACTACGGCCGACGAAGTTTTTTCTTACTATCAGTGCAGTGATTGCCTCACGCTAGCTCTCCACCCTATGCCTAAAGACAGGCTGAACGTAATCTATCCAACGAATTACTATTCCTACGGTCAGTCACAAGATTCATTTGTTCAACGTATAAAATCGGCCCTGGACGAGCGTTGGTTCCGCAAGATGACTGCCCAATTGCATGGTACGAGTCTTTCCGCTCTGGATATTGGTGGCGGAGCAGGCTGGCAACTCAACTTGCTTCGTTCAGCAGATAGTCGCTTTTCAATTACTGCAGTAGTAGATATTGATTCGACCGCTGAAGGGGAAGCCCGAAGGAATCATCATTCGTATTTTTGCGGAGGAATAGAAGATTATCATACCGAGGAAAAGTATGATGTCATATTAATGCTGAACTTGATCGAGCACGTTGAATCTCCTGTCGATATCCTAAGCAAAGCAGGGCATTTATTAAGTCCACAAGGTAGGATTCTGTTGAAGACACCCAACATAGACAGCCTTGATGCACGCCTATTCCGCCATCTCAATTGGGGGGGATACCATTGTCCGCGCCACTGGGTACTATTTACGAAGAGCTCGCTTGAAAGAGCAATACGCTCTGCCGGCTTGAGCCCGCAATCCATTACCTACACACAAGGCGCACCTTTTTGGGCGTCAAGCGTTCTTTTCGCGCTGGAACGATTTGGCATCGTCAGCATTTCTGCCGAGAGGCCAGTTGCCTATCATCCAGCTTTCGGCTTGTTGACCGGTGCATTTGCCGGATTTGACTTTATTAGAAGTTTCTTTTCAAAAACATCGCAAATGTTTGCTGTCATTCACAAATAGATGTTTGCCACTGAAGCAAGCGTTCAGTTTTTTCTAGTAAAAACCCAGAGCGAACTGATACAAAATGTCCATGCAACCACTATAACAGCAGCCGCGATTTGCACTATCAGATAGTGGACTAAGAACACCTTGACTCCCAGCTGCATCACCACACCATTAATTATCATAGCACCCAGGCACATCATCAAATATTTAATGAGCACCAAGCCGTGAGGTATATCTGAGGAAAAGGACCAGAAATAATGCATCAAGTAGTTGTAAACGCCAGTAAGGATAAACGCGATACTGCTGCCTGGAATGACTGGCAAATGCAGGCCATCGACGAATAGCCAGGTCAAGCTAAGCTGCATAACACCACTGGTTCCACCAACGAGTGCAAAGCGCATGAAACTTTGAATGTCAACCATATACCAAATGCCAACCTTGAAATTCTGGTAATACAGAAAGATTAATCGAACGAAACAGTGGGCTCTGTCAGTTGTAACGCTCACGCATTCCTGAACATGGAATCTGCAACGGACACTACTCTATCAATTACGGCTTAAGCAAATTGGGCTGCACATCCTATCGTGTGCAAGTATTATTGCTGCTCGCTTCTACGTGGATAGTAGACAGCATAGGCGCTGCTGCCTTTTACTCTCTTCGGTACTAGCATCTGTTCCAGTTGGCAAGCAATCGCCACCAGACGGTGCAACGGCCGCATCGCCCTGCCCGGCGGATTAATTCTTGTATTGCGGTCAATCTTCAGTAAAGACATCAGTCTCATGGGCAAATATGAGATGCGAAAAAAATAACCGGCACTTTTCGTTGTCCAGTGGAGATCTGTACCAAGTTCTTCAAGCATTTCCAGCGAGTAGCGTCGATAATGTCCACAGAAATTGTCGAAATTTGACCAGATTTCCTGGCAGGTTGGAACTGTGATAATAACGACAATCAATTTTGGAAAACTATTTTCCAGCTTCTTTAGAAACTGTTCCGGCTCGGCCAGGTGCTCAATGACATCCAGCAGCAAAAGCCCGGTAATTTTCGACCTTCGCTCAATGGCCCACTCAATGGCATCAGTTCCTGAGTCTACCAGCAATTGAGCTCCCTCCATGGGTTCTACGTCAGCCAGTTCGACTCCATGGATATTGAAGCCGTTGTCCTTAAGACTCTTGACCACCACTCCCTTTCCGCATCCCACCTCAAGAAAGGCACTGTTGTCGCCTGATTCGCGCCTCAGGATGCGCGCCAATAACCAGTTACGGGCAAGCGTCCACCAGTGATATTCAATACCCGGCGGATAAAACAATTTATATTGAAGGCCTGTGAAAGTTGTCTTCATAGGACTGGCAATGTTGACTTTAGAATCTGCAACTAACCGTCGAGACACTTTGCATCTGCCTCAATAATATGAACAGTCTTTTTCAATGGTGTTCCTGATTCTCGTTTTCGCTTCACGATTAAGGTGACAATATACCCTCCAGCGCGAGCCGTGACCAGAGGGTGTCAGGACAACCATAGTAGGTATTGTATCGACATAATGCGCAAAATGAGAGGCAAAAGCGACTGCAATGATATCGCGAACTCGGCAAATAAAATCAGGTGTCTCGAATGAGCCTTTATCTGATCTTATACAACATCGTCGCTGCGTTATTATCTCTTGTATGCCGTTGCCGACTTCGCTCCAGGATTCTGCCATTATTATTGAAACTCTGCTGAAATGTTACTGTTTGAAAACAGGGAATACTGTATAGCCTCTTGCAATCCGAGTTAGCGGCGGAAATCTCGGTTTACATAACTGCAGGCCAATTCCGCTGGCCGCTGTTGCTGATACTCATCAATCAAGATGGTTTTGCCGAATTGAAGGAGAAAAATCTGGACGTGCTGCAGTGTGATCCTGGAAGCAGTTCTCAGTTTGATTAGCGATTGGGCGCATCCTCTAGCCGGTAGCATTGACTTAATTTAACAAGTCTGTTGCTATGGCCTAGTAACGAGTCCAGCCCAGATGGGCAGCTATCAGATCACGAAAATGGTAACGTAAAAATTGAATACCAATCTTACCAACCACCCTCATCGACGCTGCGAGCCTAAAATAGCAACTTTACACGCTGATTGGAGTTGCTGGATGTCAACCGTAGATGAATAGGCCATTGAAGATTTTTGTAAGCAGTGGTCATGTTACGATTATTATGCAACACACATTGTGGTACTCGCCGCGCAAGGGGCTGCATGGTATCGTCGCTCGATGCCGTCTCGCCGGGCGTTTTCGCGGTCGTCGGCTTTCTGTCCGACCGCAGTCTGGCATGGCGGCTGCGCCGCGCGGGGGAGTCAACGCCCGGCCCAATCGACCTACCATGCACCGCAATGACCGGTGATCCATTGAATCCGCTCCGCGTCCTCGGCATTCCGGCACTCTACCGCCTGCTCGGTACAACGCTCGGGCGCACTCGCCAGTACGGTATCTTCGTGCACCATTACGTCTGCGCCCAGCCCGGCGATCGCATCCTCGACATCGGCTGCGGAACAGGCGATATCCTGGCAGAGCTCCCGGCCGGCATCGACTACGTCGGCTTCGACCGGAGCGAGCACTACATCGACTCGGCACGCCGGCGCCACGGGGCACGCGGCCAGTTCTTCACCGGCACCGTGGATTTGGCGCTCGTCGACCGCCTTGGCGCTGCGTCGTTCGACATCGTGATCGGGCACGGGCTACTGCATCACTTGGACGATCGCCAGGCGACGGAGTTCTTTGCGCTGGCGCGGGCCGCGCTGCGCCCCGGCGGACGACTCGTCACGTCGGATGGCTGCTACCTGGCCGGGCAGTCGCGCATCGCCCGTCTGCTCCTCAAAATGGATCGTGGGCGCCACGTGCGCACCGAGGCGGAGTACGTTGCCCTCGCCTCGCAGTCGTTCGCAGCCCCCGTCACGGCCATCCGCCACGATTCGGCATACGTTCCCTACACGCTCGTCAATATGGTCTTTAGGGTGTAACCCTCCATTACACGCAGCCGGTGGATCGAAGCAATTCACTTTGATGCCTTCATCGGTGGTGGAAGGAATACCTGAGCGGGACACGACATGTGCTCTTTGATCTAGGCTCATCAGTCCTTTACAATGAACGCTAGTTACGCTTTTCCGGATGCTTTGTATCCTGCTAGCCCCGTCCAGACAGGTATCATTGGCACAACCCCGACCCGAAACGGTAATCGCAAATGCGCCAGTATCGCTCGAAAACTTACGCCGTTAGTCGCAACATGGCCTGCACAATACTGAACCACGTGGTGATCTACGACCAGCTCCACCCATCGCGTACCCACGATAACTCACAAAAGGATGCGGAGCGGCTGCTCACGGCGAGCTGCTTTGCCAATGTTTGTAAGCTGGCATGCTAACAGAGCAGACTGCGCCCCAGTGGCGTCGCGCCGATGCGATTATCTGCCTCGTGCTCGCTGCGGTGAGCGCGACCTACCTGATGCTTCGACGGTGGCCGCTCGGGACTGCAGACGAAGCCTACTATTTTTACCACGCCATTCGTACGTTAAATGGCGAGGTGCTCTACCGCGACGTCTTCGAGCTCACCACACCGTTCCTCATCGACCTGCTGGCACTGGCGTTCCACCTGTTCGGCGAGACGCTCACCACAGGCCGGGCGGTTGGCAGCGCCGTCCAGGCGCTTCTGATCTTGGCGATCTACACGGGCGCGCGCGCCGTTGGTGTCGGCCGGATGCTCGCAGTGGCGGCGGCTCTGACACATCTGGCAATCGGACAGCCCGCCTGGCCCTACACGACCCCGCATTGGCTAGCGGTCCTGCTGACGTGTGTGCTCCTGCTGATCGGCCTGGACCGCCAGCGGGCGCGGACTGTCGGCTGGACCGTCGCGCAGGGCTTACTCCTCGGGCTGCTCATCGCAACGCGACAGCATGCGGGCGTGGCGGTTGGCGCGGGAATCGGATTGCTCATCCTCTCCGACGCACTCGGCGACCGCCGGTGGGGGCAGACATCGGGGCTGCCACTGGGACGAAACATCCTGACGCTCGCGATCGCGACGCTGGCAGGAGTGGGCCTTGTCATGGTCCCCCATGTCATCCAGGCGGGCCCCGAAGAGATGATCAACCAACTCCTGATCCACCCACTCACCGGCTATCGCGACTATAACAAGAGGTGGTGGGCGTGGGGCAGCAATTTCCTGTACGAGCACAAGCCCT
>JANNVJ010000129.1:0-14883 GCA_031414375.1 Haliea sp. | reverse complement strand
GACGGCACTGGACCTGATCGCGGAGCGTATTCGCGCGCTCGATTTTCCCGCCCCGGGTACGTACAAAGAGTTCATCAAACTGGCATCAATCAAGGAAATAGAAGGAGTACCGAAGGCCATTCAGATGATTCATTGTCTGGTCGACGCACAGGAAGCTACGGCGCGCACCGCGCGTAAACTGCTACCTGTCGTTGCGAAGGCAAATGATCAACCTTCAGCGGATCTTCTCACCCAGCGCCTGAACGTGCACGAAAAGACAGCCTGGATGTTGCGTAGCCTGTTGGATGAATAAAGTAGCTGTTATTGGCGCAGGCTTATGCGGAGCAACCGCGGCGGCCGAGCTGGTGCAGTCGGGCTATCAGGTTACTGTCTTTGATAAAGGCCGTGCTGTCGGCGGCCGTATGAGCAGTAAAAGAACAGAAGCGGGTTATCTGGATATGGGAGCGCAGTATTTCACTGCGCGCAGTGCAGCATTTCAGAGTCAGGTGCAGTCATGGCTGCAGGCCGGATGTGCTGAAGTCTGGAACTGTACCACTGCCTCTCTGACCTATGATGAGGGACATTCGACGCTGGAACGTTCAGCTGATCGGCAGCTCCGTTACATCGGTACACCGTCGATGCAGGCACCGGTAAAAGCTGTATTGGCGGACATACCTGTGATAGCAAACTGCCGTATCCATCGTCTGGAACGGCTACAGCACAGTTGGAGCCCGGTCAGTGAAAGCGGTGAAAGATACGCCGATTTTGATGCCGTTTTGCTGGCCATCCCGCCGGTGCAGGCGCAGCAGTTGCTGCTGCAAAGCGGGTTGGGTGAGCTATTCGTTGCCCAGGCGTCGCTACTTGAGCCATGCTGGGCGGTGGCTTTACGTGCTGGTGCCAGCGGGCAGGGAGATGCTATTTTCTGCCAGCATCCAAAGCTGCGATTTGTCAGTCATCAGGCAAAAAAAGTCGGGCGTAGCGATTGTTACATTGTGCATTTCAATGCAATGTTCAGCCGAGAAAATGTGCAGCAGCCTGAAGAGTTTTGGTTTAAACAGGCGAGCGATATTGTGCAGTTAGAGTTAGGCATTGATACAGAAATTGAACCTATAGCGGCGCATCGCTGGTTGTATGCCAGTCAGAATACCGAGCTGCAGGCCACTGGCATCATTGCCTTGCCCGAGCAACAGATTTGGTTAGGTGGCGACTGGAGTAACGGTGGGCGTGTTGAGAATGCGTATCTGGCGGGTTTGGATCTGGCCAGGTCGGTAATGCAGCATGGCAATCGGGTCAATGTAACAGCATGAGTGCCGTTCTCATTATTGGTGCCAGCAGCGCCATAGGGCAGTCTCTGGCGAGGTATTATCTGCAGCGCGAGCGGAGCGTGATCTGGCTGTCACGCAGCGCACCTGACTTTGCGCACGATCGTCTTGTTGTGATGCTGGCTCCTGACCTTACAGATTGTGACGACTGGTCGTTACATAACAGGTTTTTTGAAGACGTGATCGCTCAGCTTAAACAGCATCAGGTCAGTACCATCTTTAATTGCATTGGCTGGTTGCATCAGGAGCACCTGAAACCTGAAAAAAGTTTGAGTCAGAGTTCTGTGGTGCTACTGCGTCGTGCGTTGCTGGTGAACGTGGAGATGCCGATATTTTATCTGCGCGGTCTATGCCCTTATATCACTAAAAGAGCGGATATTAAGTATCTGCAGCTCAGCGCTAAAGTCGGTAGTATCAATGACAATCACCTTGGCGGCTGGTACAGCTATCGTAGCAGTAAGGCGGCGCTGAACCAGTGGATAAAAACTGCCAGTATTGAATTGCAGCGCAGCAATAAAACGGCGGTGATCGTCACCCTGCACCCCGGCACTACAGACTCACCGCTATCAAAACCATTTCAGCGAAATCTGGCTACAGGTCAACTGCAGAGCCCCGCTCAAACCGCAGAGCGACTGGCGGCAGTGGCGCAGAGTCTTACGGTCGAGCACAGCGGTTTTTTACTAAACTGGGATGGTTCTGTCCTGCCTTTTTAATGGCCATTTCAATCAAACTTGTTAAATTCCGAGTAGGTCAATGCCAATCCGATAATGAGAAGCACGAAAGTAATAATGCCGGTAATCAGAATAGGGTCCATAACTATTTCCTTCCCATTAACGCGCACAGCTTAAAGTAGATACCAAAGCCGAAAATAGAGGGAATCCAAATTGCTGTAAATATCGCCTGCTGAGGATCTTTGACGACGAACCACAGATAGGCGGAAATGAAAAAAGACAACATTACGGCTAAAAGAATAAAGTAATCTGATTTTTTGAACATGCTCACTCTCCAGTTGTTCTAATAATTGAAGTGGTCCTGCAGGCCATAACCAATGGCGCTCAGCAGGCAGCCAGCAATTGCCACCGTGGCAATGATCCGTATGCCCGATGATAGCCCAAACGCAAACCACTCTACAGGCATTAACCCGAGGGAACCAAAGACCACGCCCAGACATCCAACAAACGTCAGTAGGTTCCCCGCATAAATGAGCAGCGACACGCTGGTGCGAGACTCAGCCAAGATCGAATCGATCAAGGTTCATTACCTTGTTCCAGGCGGCCACAAAGTCGTGCACGAACACAGACTGGCCATCGGCACTTCCATACACCTCGGCAAGTGCACGCAACTGGGAGTTTGAGCCGAACACGAGATCGACCACGGTACCCGTCCAGTTGAGCTCACCCGTCGCCCGGTCGTGCCCTTCCAGCACGCCTGCAGCCGTCGCGGACTTCTGCCACTTGGTGTTCATGTCCAGGAGATTCACGAAGAAGTCATTGCTCAATGTCTCCGGTCGCTGGGTAAAAACGCCCTGTGCTGCCTGTGCGACGTTCGCATTGAGAACGCGCATGCCGCCAATCAGCACCGTCATCTCCGGCGCGGATAGCTGCATTAATTGCGCTCTATCGATCAGCATCTCAGCGGCAGCTGCCTCGTAGCCAGCTTTAACATAGTTGCGAAAGCCATCAGCAGCGGGCTCCAATACAGCGAAAGAATCAACGTCGGTGTGCTCCTGCGATGCATCCATGCGCCCGGGTGAGAAGGGTACTGTCACAGCGTGGCCCGCTTTCTTTGCAGCCTCCTCGACGGCGGCACAACCGCCCAGCACGATCAGGTCAGCAAGAGAAACCGTCTTGCCGCTACTTACGGCGTTGAAGACCTTTTGGATCACTTCCAGATGCGCTAGGACCTTGGCCAGTTCAGCCGGCTGATTAATGTCCCAATCCTTCTGTGGCGCCAGGCGAATGCGCGCGCCATTCGCACCTCCGCGTTTGTCACTGCCGCGAAAGGTGGCCGCCGACGCCCATGCCGTGGTGACCAGCTGTGAAATGGACAGGCCCGACTCAAGGACCTTGGCCTTCAGGTCGGTAACGTCCTTTGCGTTGACTAATTCGTGATCCACGGCGGGAATGGGGTCCTGCCAGATCAGCGTCTCCTGTGGCACCAGAGGGCCGAGGTAGCGCGCAACCGGGCCCATGTCACGGTGGGTCAGCTTGAACCAGGCGCGGGCAAAGGCGTCAGCGAACTGCTCCGGATGCTCGAGGAAGCGCCGCGAGATCGCCTCGTAAGCTGGATCCATGCGCATGGCCATGTCGGCCGTGGTCATCATCGGGGCATGGCGCCGGGTCGGATCATGGGCATCGGGTACTGCTGTCGCAGCGTCCGGATCCTTGGGCTTCCATTGGTGAGCGCCGGCCGGGCTTTTGGTCAGCTCCCACTCGTAGCCGAGCAGGGTTTCGAAGTAGCCGTTATCCCACCGGATCGGGTTGGGCGTCCAGGCGCCCTCTATACCGCTGGTGATCGCGTGCACCCCAGTGCCGCTGCCGAAGCTGTTCTTCCAGCCCAGGCCCTGCTCTTCAATGGCCGCGCCTTCGGGTTCACGGCCCACGTGCGCGGTGTCGCCTGCGCCGTGGGCCTTGCCAAAGGTGTGACCGCCGGCGACTAGCGCCACCGTCTCTTCATCGTTCATCGCCATGCGGGCGAAAGTCTCGCGAATGTCGCGCGCCGAGGCGATCGGATCAGGGCGGCCGTTGGGGCCTTCCGGGTTCACATAGATCAAGCCCATCTGGACGGCGCCGAGCGGGTTGGCGAGCTCACGGTCGCCGCTGTAGCGCTCGTCGCCCAGCCAAGTGGTTTCCGGGCCCCAGTAGACATCGTCCTCCGGCTCCCAGATGTCTGCGCGGCCGCCACCAAAACCGAAGGTCTTGAAGCCCATCGAATCCATCGCGACATTGCCGGCGAGTACCAACAGGTCAGCCCAGGAGAGCTTGCGGCCATACTTCTGTTTGATCGGCCAGAGCAGGCGGCGCGCTTTATCCAGGTTGCCGTTGTCCGGCCAGCTGTTAAGCGGTGCGAAGCGCTGCGCGCCAGTGCCGGCGCCGCCGCGACCGTCGCTGATGCGGTAAGTGCCCGCGGCGTGCCAGGTCATGCGTACGAAAAATGGCCCGTAGTGGCCATAGTCTGCCGGCCACCAGTCCTGCGAATCGGTCATCAAGGCAGTCAGGTCCTTGATCACGGCATGCAGGTCCAGGCTTTTAAATGCTTCCGCGTAATTGAAGCTCTCGCCCATTGGGTCAGAGCTTGGCGAGTGCTGGTGCAGCATCTTCACGTTGAGTTGGTTGGGCCACCAAGCGGCGGTCGTTTGCGCACCCGCGACGGTGTGCCTGTGGGCGCTACTCTGGAACGGACATTTTGCTTCGTCTGACATGGTTTTCTCCTTGGCTGTCGGCAATTGACTACGCGGTTGGGTGTGCAGCGTAGGTGCACTCCTCGAACCACTCTGTTTAACTCACCCACTGTGCGGATTGGTTGACGTGCCTACTGTCCCCAATCGCTTCTGATTGAGCAAGCCAATTATTCTTATCAAGTTGATAGCTATTGCGTATCTCTCACGACAGTACGATCATTTGTCCTATACTTTCCGGGCGATCCGTCCGGCAACAGAGGTAACGCGATGAAATACTTTGTCACCGGCGGCACCGGTTTTATTGGCCGCTTCGTAGTACGGCAGTTGCTGCAACGCCCCAGATCGACGGTATATATTCTGGTGCGTAAGGAATCGAAGCAGAAATTTGAAAACCTGCGCTCTGCGCTTGCTGCAGATCCCGTCCGTCTGCTGCCCCTGTGGGGTGATATCACGACACCGGGGCTGGTGAGCAAAGCGACGGCGGCCAAGCTCAAGGGTAAGATCGATCACGTCTACCATCTCGCTGCGGTCTATGACCTGAATATGGACGATGAGACCGGCGACAGGGTCAACAATGAAGGCACCCGCCACGTGGTGCAGTTCGTCAATGCCTTGGGTGGAAAAGTGTCTCTGCAGCATATGAGTTCCATCGCCATCGCCGGAGGCAGTTTCCGTGGCGTGTTCAAAGAGAGCATGTTTGACGAGGGCCAGGACACCGCTCATCCCTACTATCGCACCAAGTTCCAGTCGGAACGTATTGTCCGCGAGGAGTGCAAAGTGCCGTGGCGAGTCTATCGGCCGGGTGCTGTGGTGGGTTCCAGCGTGACCGGTGAGATGGACAAGATCGATGGCCCGTATTACCTGTTCCCTACCATTAAGGCGATCGTGGATACGGTACCCAAGTGGTTGCCGCTGCTGGGCGTCGAAGGCGGCAAAATTCCCATCGTGCCGGTCGACTATGTAGCCGCAGCCACCGTGGCGATAGCTCATAAGCCGGGCCTGGATGGCAAGGCGTTCCAACTTCTGCAGTCGCCGCAGGACAGTACCGGCAGGATCATGGAAATCCTGTTTGACGCGGCCCACGGTCCGGGTTTTGCCCGGCAGTTCGAGTTGCCCTCCCTGCCGCGACTGGTGCGTGCAGGATTACGACAGACCGCCAAAGTGCTGCCGCTGAAGGCAGCTGCCAGGGAGATGTCAAAAGCTACCGGTGTTCCGCTTGCAGCGCTTGGCTATATCACCAGCCAGGTGTCCTTCGATGATCGTCAGACCCGCGATGCGCTCAAGGGCACGGGTATCAGTTGCCCCCGGTTAAAGGACTACGCGCCGGTACTCTGGTCCTACTGGGAGTCGCATCTGGACTATCCCAAACCGACACGTGGCGGCAAGGCCAGGCTGGCGGGCAAGGTGGTGATGGTCACTGGGGCCTCCAGCGGTATTGGCCTGGAATCGGCGCGCAAGTTTGCCGCCAACGATGCCGTGGTGATTTTGGTTGCCCGCACCCTGTCCACGCTGGAACAACAGGCCGATATCATCCGCCAGCAGGGTGGTGAAGCCTACGCCTACGCCTGTGATCTCAGTAATATGGAAGATATCGACCGGCTGGCTAAAAAAGTGCTCAAGGATTTCGGCCGGGTGGATGTGCTGGTGAACAATGCGGGCAGGTCCATCCGCCGGGCGGTGATGGAGTCCCTGGATCGCTTCCACGATTACGAGCGCACCATGCAGTTGAACTACTTTGGCTGCGTGCGCCTGATCAATGGCCTGCTGCCGTCGATGGTGGCGAACAAACGTGGGCAGATCATCAACATTTCGAGTATTGGCTGCCTGGTGAACGCACCTCGCTTTGCTGCCTACGTGGCCAGCAAATCGGCGCTGGACGCGTTTTCGCGCAGCCTGTCATCGGAAGTCAAACAGGACAACATTCATGTCTCCACTATTTATATGCCGCTGGTGCGTACGCCGATGATTGCGCCGACCAAGATTTACAACTACGCACCGACCTGGTCTGTGGACAAGGCTGCCAGCCTGGTGGTCGATGCGGCCATGCATAAAACCAAGCGCATCAAGACGTTCCTGGGTCAGACCATGGAGATGAGTTATGCGGTGGCACCCAAGCTCAACGACAGCCTTCTGGCTCGCGGTTTCCAGCTGTTCCCTTCCTCCGCCAAGGCCCGGGGTCAGCAGGGCGATGCAGCGCCCAGTAGGGAGACCATAGCTCTGGCGTACTTGTTACGCGGTACTCACCTGTAGCGTCAATCACCGTAAAGGTGGGCGCAGTGGCGCCTACTTTTCGCTTGCTGCCGACAGCGGGCGACTGACGCTTGATCAACCACAAACATGTCCCTATAGTGCGCCATCCCCCGTGCGGAGTTCCAAAATAATGCTCAAGTTGTCGTTCGAAATCGAATATGCGGATCTTTACCAGCGTGCGGGCCTGATGCGCCTGGACGCGCTGTTCCTCGACTTCGTCGCGGTATCAGACCCCGCGCTGCGCGATGCTTTGGTCGCTGGACGCGCAGCCGCCGATACACTTGCGCCGAAGGCTGAATCTGAACTGCTGATTGCACTGGCGCCGCAGCTCGAAGACTTTGTGGCGCAGTTGTTCGGCATCGAGACTGAAGCACGCGCGCTGGCGGAACAGCACCATGAGCTCGCGCCGATCTTCAGCGTAAAACGGTTGTTCGTGCAGCGCCAGGCGCTGGCGAAATTCAAGCCCGAGGACGTTGCGCACTTCGACGCCCAGGCCGCCGAGCAGACCCTGCTGGACGAGCCGTTCAGCGAGCTGGCGTTTGCGCGCCGGGTCACGACGTGGCAGGAGGACGAGGAGGCCAACGCCGACCAGCTCGAGCTCGCCGCTCGCTACGCCGTATGGGCCGCCGGTACCGAGGCCGGGCGCGCTCGACATCGCGGTGGGGTGCTGTTCAAGGCGCCCGCCAAACTCGACTACCAAAACCTGGTGCCGCTGGTCACGAGCGAGGACGCGGGCTTCGAGCGCCACAGCATCGATCACCTGCGTCGGCGCGAGGGCTTCGCGCTCACCGATCACGGCACTGACCTTGCCGGTGCACTGGACGAGGCAAACTACTGCATCTGGTGCCACAAACAGGGCAAGGATTCCTGCTCCACCGGGCTGCGTGAGAAGGCCCCCAAGGGCGCCGATCCTGCCAGCGCACCGTTCAAAAAATCACCCTTCGGTGTAACGCTGGCCGGTTGTCCGCTGGAGGAAAAAATCTCGGAATTCCATCTGGTGAAGACGCGCGGCCAACCCATTGCGGCGCTGGCGATCATCGTAGTCGACAACCCGATGGCCGCTGCCACCGGACACCGCATCTGCAACGACTGCATGAAATCCTGCATCTACCAGAAGCAGGCGCCGGTGGACATTCCGCAGGCCGAGACACGCACGCTCAAGGATGTACTCGAGCTGCCGTATGGTTTTGAGATCTATGCCTTGCTGACGCGCTGGAACCCGCTGAACCTACAGCGTCCGCTGCCGCTTCCCGACACCGGGCGCAAGGTGCTGGTGGTGGGCCTGGGGCCGGCCGGATTTACCCTTGCACACCACCTGATGAATGACGGCCACACGGTGGTCGGTATCGACGGTCTGAAGATCGAGCCGTTGCCCGGCGAGCTTTCCGGCGTCGCCGTCGACGGTAAGCGTATGCCCTTCACCCCGGTGCGTGACGTCAAGACGCTGATGGAGCCGTTGGGCGCACGCGTAATGGCAGGCTTTGGTGGCGTGGCCGAATATGGGATTACGGTACGCTGGGACAAGAACTTTCTTAAATTGATCCGTCTGCTGGTCGAGCGCCGCAGCGCGTTTGCGATGTTCGGCGGCGTGCGCTTCGGCGGCACGGTAACTGCTGAGGACGCGTGGCAGATGGGCTTTGACCACATCGCGCTCTGCGTGGGTGCGGGCGGCCCGACGGTGCTGGATATCCCTAACGGCCTCGCCCGCGGCGTGCGCGCGGCCTCAGACTTCCTGATGGCGCTGCAGCTCACGGGCGCAGCGAAAGCCGACTCTATCGCGAATATGCAAGTGCGACTGCCGGTGGTGGTGATCGGCGGTGGCCTCACCGCGATTGATACCGCCACCGAGTCGCTCGCCTACTACGTGGTGCAGGTCGAGAAATTCCTATACCGCTATGAAGCGCTGGAGCATGACATTGACGAGGACGCGATCCGGGCCCCCTGGGACGACTACGAGCGCGAGATCGCCGAGGAGTTCCTGGCGCACGCGCGTGCCATCCGCAACGAACGTAAGCAGGCCGAGTCTGAAGGGCGCGAGCCGCATATCGCAGAGATGCTGCGTCACTGGGGCGGCGTTACCATCGCCTACCGCCGCCGCCTGATCGATAGCCCCTCGTACACGTTGAACCATGAGGAAGTTGAGAAGGCATTGGAGGAGGGTATCTGGTTCGCCGAGGGCATGACGCCGGTTAGCGTCGACGTGGACCATTACGGTGCGGCGCGCGGCATCCGCCTTAAGAATGAAGGCACCGAGCACTGGCTCCCGGCGCACACGGTGTTCGTGGCGGCCGGCACGCGGCCCAATACAGTGCTCGCGCGCGAACACCCGGACGATTTTACCCTGGACGGCAAGTATTTCTCAGCCGTCGACGAGGCCGGCCAGCCGATCAAGCCCGAATACGGCGCCGCCAAGCCCGTTACACCCCAGGTGCTGCTGTCGCGTGAGCGCGACGGCCGTTTCATGAGTTACTTTGGCGACGTGCACCCTTCGTACTTCGGTAACGTGGTGAAGGCGATGGCATCGGCGAAGCAGGGCTATCCCGTGGTTTCGCGTGTACTGGCGCAGCGTGCTCCCGCGAGCGACGCGACGCGCGAGGGCTTCTTCAGTGAACTGGCTTCGCAGCTGCTCGCAACTGTACACAGTGTCGAACGTCTCACGTCGAACATTGTCGAGGTAACGCTGCACGCGCCGCTGGCTGCGCGCAAGTTCCAACCCGGTCAGTTCTATCGGCTGCAAAACTTCGAGACGTTGGCGCCGTTGGTCAACGGTACGCGCCTGCAGATGGAAGGCCTCGCGATGACCGGTGCCTGGGTGGATCCGCAGCGCGGGCTGGTCTCGGTGATCGCGCTCGAGATGGGCGGATCCAGCAGCTTGTGCGCGATGCTCAAGCCTGGCGAGCCGGTGATCCTGATGGGCCCGACCGGCGCACCCACGCATATTGTCGGCAACGAAACTGTGGTGCTCTGCGGTGGCGGACTCGGCAACGCGGTGCTGTTTTCGATTGGCGCGGCTTTCCGCGCCGCGGGCTCAAAGGTGCTGTACTTCGCCGGCTACAAGAAGGTGCAGGATCGCTACAAGGTCGCTGACATCGAGAATGCCGCCGACGTGATTGTGTGGTGCTGTGACGAAGAACCTGGCTTCCTACCGGGACGCCCGCAGGATCGTAGCTTCGTCGGCAATATCGTGCAGGCGATGGACGCTTACGCCGAAGGGCTGCTAGGCGAGTGCACGCTCCGCCTGGACGACGGGGACCGCATCATTGCGATCGGCTCCGATCGTATGATGGCGGGAGTAGCACAAGCGCGTCATGAAGTCCTGAAGCCACACCTGAAGCCGCACCACTTCGCCTTTGGCTCTATCAACTCGCCAATGCAGTGCATGATGAAGGAGATCTGCGCGCAGTGCCTGCAACCGCACCGCGACCCGGTCACCGGCGAGACCAGCTATGTGTTCTCCTGCTTCAACCAGGATCAGCCGCTGGACTGCGTGGACTGGAAAATGCTGAACGAACGGCTGAAGCAGAACTCGCTGGCCGAGAAGCTCACGGCGAAGTGGCTGAAGCAACGGATTGCGGAGTTGCATTAACAAGAGGGTCAGGATTTGATTGGTATGCTTTGGTCGCGGGGGCGAACCCCGCTAGTTGGCTTGTTCGCACTTGCTGCGTCGTTGGCGGTTGCAGCCGATATTCCGGCGACTCCGGTAATGACGCTCTACCGATTCAACGGTGATCTGGACCTGCCGTACTACGACGTAGAGCGATTCCAGAATTCTGGTGCCGTGGCCCCCGCCGGAAAACTGGCGCAGGGGACGACGCTGATCCCGTGTCTGGCGCTGCGCGGCGGACGTCCGGTGACTGATAGGAGCGGCACACCGTTCGTCGGCTTCGAGATCGTCGTTGACCCGCGCAATGCGACTCCCGAGTCGACAGCGCTGGTCACCGAGGCGATCGCACGGCGCAAAACCCTCACGGTTGCCAATCACCATTGTGGCCCAGACGTGAATTATGTAATCGATGTGCGCAATCTGTACCCCATGGAGAAGGTTCCCTTCTTTGATCCACCGCGCGCCACCGATGCGCCGCCTGGTGAAGTGCCGCCGTTGGCAGCGAGCAGTGGGCCCGACGCGATCGTGCGCGCCTTCCACAATAGTGCCCAGTGCGCGCAGGTAAACGTCAATCTCACCGGTCGACGCGATGCTCTCCATGCTGCCTGGGCTGGGTTTGAAGGAGCCAATTCCGGAGTTTGGCCGCGACACGATCTGGCCAGGGCCCGCCACCTTGACTTCACCCTGCGCACAGCGTTGTTCGAGGGACATCTGGAGCGCGGCTGCAATGCCTACGGCGCCTGCGAGCGCAATATCGTCGCGCTCTCCATTCGTAATCGCGCGCTGGAGCGCTGCTTCAATCGCGAGGGTTGTGAGGCTTCAGGAGATTTCGTGGGCGTCGCCTCGACTGTCTCGCAGTACAACATTTGGGATGAGTACCTCACGCAGATTTCCGGACTCACGGCGTGCTACCTGCGTGATGATCTCGCGACCTATCCCAAATATGCAAAGCTGCAGGCGATGTATGCGCAGAATGTCCCGGACGTACAGCGGATCCTGTTCGGTACTGACGGGGACCTGCTCGATCTCTTTCCAGGCGCCTCGCTTGATGACCTGAAGCAGACGGCGCACTACTACCACGCGCCGGCCATGGGCAAGTGTTTCCCGCAGATGGACCGCGTCGAATACATGTCCGGGGCGGTGGCAAGCAGAGGAAACGACTTCGCGTTGATTGCCAACACCCGCATTCAGGTTGGTGACAAGAGCGGCGATAATTACCGTTTTCGTACTTTCCGTTTCCAGGAAACTGAAGAACGAGACGTGGTCGATACCCGCGATGACTATCCAGGATTTGTGATCGATGGACGCAAGGTGTCGCTCGTCGCCGCCACGGGTTGCAGGCCCTACGGCGTCCCGGCCGGTTGCCCACGCGGCGAGATTGGCCGCTACCGCAAGACGCCGTCCTGGCTGGATGCGGGTAAGCCGCTCGGATTGAGCTGCAAGATAGCGGATCGTTCCGAGTCGTGTGACGCGCCCCCAAAAATGGTCACGGTGCAGGTCGGCGGGATGTGCGATACCCAGATGCGACCAGTCTCGGGCGTTCACTAGCAAGCGCGCCACCAGCGATGAGCGAAAGCTTTCAGGTTGCCAGTATCGGTGTGTTGTCGGCCGTTGCCGCGCTTTCATACCTGTGGCTTGCACCGCGGAATCGCCCATTTCAAACCGCATTGATGTTAGCGCTGGCGGTGGTGTCGGTGTTTGCCTACTTCAACTTTGGTAAGTTTCACGGCATTTCCAATATCCATCACTGGGAGCAGTTTCATTACACGCTGAGCGCCAAATACTTTGATGAGCTGGGCTATGACGGCTTGTATGTAGCCTCCATTGAGTCGCAGAAGCAGGCTGGTGCGTCACCGCTGCCTATCCAAATTCGCGATTTGCGTAATGATGAAATGATTAATGTTGCGTCTGCGACAGATCACAGGAATGACGTTAGGGCGCGTTTTAGTCCGCCGCGTTGGGTGCAATTCCACGCCGACAACCAGTATTTTCTGTTGTCGAATAGCGCCAGGTATTTCGACAGTATTCGTCGGGATCATGGCTTCAATGCCTCGCCAACCTGGGTGGCGGTGGCAAGCCTGGCGGTTGCCAACCGGGTTATCAATGATCATACAGCGGGTCAGCTCAGCCTGATCGATCCGCTGCTGATGGCGCTGGCATTGTTGCTTGTTTGGCGCTGCTTTGGCTTGACCACAATGCTGTGGTGTACGGTGCTTCTGGGTACCAGTTATGCAGGACGGTATTACTGGATCGGCGGCTCGCTGCTGCGGGTGGATTGGCTGGCTGCGTTAATGTGTGCCGCCTGCGCACTGCAGAAGCAGCATTTTAAAACGGCAGGCCTGCTATTGGGGTACGCCACGATGCAGCGCGTATTTCCTCTCTTCTTCGTTGTTCTCCCGGCTCTGCTGGCACTGTGGCAGTGGCGTGACGGTAAAGATGCGCGCTGGATGATTGACGGCGTCATTGGTTATGTCGTCGCGGTGGCTGTTTGCTTTGTTGCTGGTGGCATGGTCAGCGGTGGTGTGCGCGGGTGGCTGGATTTTTATAATACTATTACAGTACACAACGCCACCTGGCTCACCAATAACGTTGGGCTACAGAATATTTTGTTCTATGACGCAGACACCTATATGCGCCGGTATGCTGATTTCAGGCTGCCAGAACCCTGGATTCACTGGCAACACCATATGGATACGGTGCGCGCCCGTTGGCACTGGTTGCATCTTGGTATCGCCGTCGGGGTGCTGGGATTTGTCGCGTACAGTGTTCGCAGATGTCGACCACTCGAGGCGATGTTGCTCGGCATGTTGCTGATTTTCTGTTTCCTCAATCTAACGACCTATTACTGGTTGATGTTGTGCCTGGTGCCGTTGCTGGGAAGACCTACGCTGGTGCTAGCGGTGTTGTTGCTGAACGCGATAGTATGCATCAACCATTTTGTGCAGCCGCAGTTTGAATGGCGTTACGGTTTGATGTCATGGTTTCTGGCGGCGTTTTTTGTCTACTGGGTTTACCTGATTCTGCAGTCTCCACCTAAGTGAAGCGCTGCCCTCCTTGCTATTTACAAAATGCGGGTTATCTTTAATCCGCGTAGTGATCGGGCCATGTGTTCGGGCCCGAAGTCAGTAGCGGGAGGCCGGTATGCACAATGCTATTGCGCCGTTGGTTTGGTTCGCGGCTATTGGTGTCGCAATCTCGGTTACGGCTGTGCTGGCGCAGGAAGGGGAGGCCATAGCGCCCTTCGTGCTGCCCGAATCTCCCAACTCTGCGCCCATGGAGGCTGTTTGGGATTACGCTCCTGAAGCGCCCGGTGGCAATCTCACCCGTACCGGTCCTTATTTTGTTTCGCGCTGGGGCAATATCGTGGTGCGCGGCCGGCTGGAGGAGGGCAGGGTGGTTTCAGCGCTGACCTTTATCCAATGCGGCCGTGATCAGAATCCCGCGACGCAAGTTACCCTGATCGGTGAGGCGCCCGATGATCTGTGTGACAGCATTGAACCGCTCCCTGAAGGTAAGCTGATTTCCACCTCCGGAGGGAAATTCAACGTGTACGGCCAAGCGACCGGCTGGACCGTCCTGGATTTCGCCCAGGTCATCGACAATTCGACGTTTCACAATGGCATCAATCCGATCGTCGAAGGTCGCAATGAGGACGGGTGGGGGGTGACTAGCCTTGGGGCTGTGTTTCACAATGAAAATGGCCGACATGTCATTTACGCGCCCGGTGAAACGGTGCAGTTGCCGCACGGACGCACCTTTGTGGTTGCGCCGGACATGTGGCAGGAAGAATTGGACGCATTGGTGGTAGGCGACGCCATGGCTGCTACGAGTGCCGAACTCGACAAGCTTTTTGGCGTCGCGGAAGAGAAAGAGTCTCCTCCCACCTGGTTCTACTTCCTGTTCTTCGGCGTCCCGCTTTTGTTGATCGGTGGCCTGGTGTATGGCGTCGTTCGATTTTTCCGCCGCAAAAAAATCCCGGCATCGCCCCAGTATACCGGTGCACTTCCCACACTGCGTGAGGCACTGCGTGAACCTGATCCTCCGGAAAATCATTGAAGCATCTTTTTTGTCCTATACTTCGCGGCTCGGTTTACTCTTGGTATCCGGGGCGGCGGATCTGGAGACTCCATTGAAAAATACAAATGCAGCAAAACGCGGCATGTCTTACCTGGCAGGTGTTGCCCTGGTCACCCTGATCGGCGGCTGTGGTGGCCCCGATACTCCGCAATTGCCGCCGGACGTCACGGCAACCATGGCTAGTCTCGCGCATGCGCAGCAGCTGCAGCAAGGAACAGTAGACGCGGATCTGGTTGGCACGTGGACAGCGC
>JANNVJ010000128.1:0-11656 GCA_031414375.1 Haliea sp. | reverse complement strand
GTGGACAATCCGGTGGCGGTTGATCCGGATGATACTTTGCGGGCGAGGGCGCTGGAGCTTGGCTGGCCGGTGATTTCACTGCGGTGATTATTTTCCGCTGGTCGCCAGGCTGCAGCTACCTCAATAGTGGCCAGCTGTAATAACGCATAGCTGATCTGACCGACAATGCACGATCACGTATGGTTCTGGTGAGCGTTTTTCCGATAGCGGACGTCGGTGAGCCGCGAGGACGAACGTCGCAAATCGCCTAACTGCGGTCATTAGCGACATCCAATTTTGGAAGCTAAAAAGCCCGCACGATGACGGGCTACGCGGCGCTCGATTTTTTAAAGTTGTCTAGCAACCACGAACTGCACAGATGTCACCGACACCATTTCCATCGATGTCCTCCTGATTAGGATTGGCGGTGAGTAGGCAGTTGTCGCATACGTTACCAATACCATCGCCATCAGCATCTGCCTGATCAGGATTGGCACTTTGCGGACAATTATCAACATCATCAAATACGCCATCCCCGTCCTCATCGGCGCCTGCGAAAGTTAACGAATTTATTTGACCTTGAACTACAGTAGTACCGGTGCAGCAGTTCAACCTAAAACGAAACTCAAACTCCGTATTTAGTCCTGCGACATCCGGTGGGGTAGTGGATAGGAACGGATCATTCAGCATGCTAGCAGCATAGTCATTGATATCTATCCTCAACCAGTCTAAGTGATATCCGGAGTTGATTGGGGGTGAAACATAGTTTGAAAGAATTATATTTGTATCTACATTGGTCGGAAGAGCTGAATGATCAGTTCTGCCCTGAATAATGTAACTATCGTACATACCCCGCTCTGGATCGTCGGGATCTATAAACTGGTCATTTGTCAAACGCAGAGCGCCATTGTCCATTGTCGCGTATAAGTTCCCAAACGAAACAGTAAAATTACTAATAGCACCGCTATAACCCAAATCATTAGGTGCGTCATAGTCGGTGACAGCGGCGTCAGTGTCAAAAGTGACAGAACCAGTGAAAATCTGGCCCACAGGAATTAACGTGTGCAGATCGGAGTTTAGTCCGTGCTTATAGGTAATCTGACCTTCAAAATTGAAGGTCACCTCTGTGGCGTTAGAAACGTGACAAAATAGGCTTAGCAGTATCAGGACAACAATTTTTGTGCGCATACATTACTCCTTCCATTTTGTTTAAGTTCCATCGCAGCAATGCGTACGCAATATGTATACCACGAAAATAGCTCTAACACTTACAAGAACGTGTGATCTAGGTCCGTTTTGAGGTGGCTAGAGACTAAATCTGGACTACTGTACGGGCTGCTGTTACGTCCGCTTTTGGGAAAAGCGGTAGCATTTGGGATCAGAGTAAAAACCCAAGCATAGCAATTTTCTCATCTACAACTTTCGAGCAAACACCGCCTTCAAATACTCCGTTTCGGGAATCGCCGGATGAATGGGATGATCCGGCCCCTGTGCGCCCTGCTCCACCACACGAATCTGGCAACCCGTGCGCACCGCAGCCTGTTGCGTGGCGGCAATGAGTTCCGCGCGTGACAGGTGCATGGAACAGGACGCGGAGACGAGCAGGCCGCCGGGGTGTAACAACTGCAAGCCCAGTTCATTGATGCGGCGGTAGGCGGCGAACCCTTTCTTCAGGTCTTTCTTGCGCTGGATAAACGCGGGCGGGTCGAGAATCACCACGTCAAACCGGCTACCTTCGGCGTGCATGGTTGCCATGAGTTCGGGCGCGGAACCGCGCCGAGTGGTAACGCGCGCTTCCACTCCATTGAGCCGGGCGTTGGCCTCCACACCCTCCAGAGCCTGCACCGAACTGTCCACGCAGCACACCTGCGCCGCGCCGAACGCGGCCGCCTGGATTCCCCAGCCGCCGATATAGCTGTACACATCCAGCACGCTTTTGCCTTTAACCCATGCCGCGAGGCGCGCACGCGACATGCGGTGGTCATAAAACCAGCCGGTTTTCTGGCCGGCGTAAACCGGCGCGAGGAAGTGCACACCGTTCTCCTGCAGCGGCACCTGTAGTGGCACTTCACCGTAAACAACTTCGCTGTCCGTGGCCAGGCCCTGCTCGCGCCGGCTGCGACTGTCGGCCCGCAGAAGGATGCCACTCGGCTGCAGCAGCGCAACCAGCGCCGCCAGCAGCGGCTCGCGATAGCGCTCCAGTCCCTCGTTGTTGAGCTGCAGCACCAGCACATCGCCGAAGCGGTCGATGACGACGCCAGGCAGGGTGTCACTGTCGCCGTAGACCAGCCGATAAAAGGGGTGATCGAAGACCGCTTGCCGCGTAGCGAGCGCCGTCTGTAGTCGCGCGGTGAATAATTGCGCGTCCAGCGCGCGCTGCTCACCGGGTGCGTAGACCCGGGCGCAGATTAGCGAGTTGGGCTCCATGTAGGCGCTGCCCAGCAATTTGTCGTTAGTGTTTCTGACGGTGACCCGATCGCCGGCGGAAAATCCACCCAGCGGCGAGCGCTCGCTGTCCACTTCGTTGGAATACACCCAAAGGTGTCCACCGCGCAGACGGTGGTCGGCGCCCTTACGTAGAAAAAGATCAATCATGGGGCGTTGCAGAAAAGAGCTTTAAGCCTTTTATTCGTCCTCGCACTGCTGCCGGTATTCTTCGGCAGTCAGCAGGCTGTCCAGGTCACTGAGGTCGGCGGGCTGCAACTTATAGAACCAGCCTTCGCCGTAGGGATCAGAGTTAACCATCTCGGGGTTGTCTTCCAGCAGCGGGTTGACGTCGATCACTTCTCCCGCCAACGGCGCGTAAACATCGGACGCCGCTTTGACCGACTCCACCACGCCAGCCTCGTCCGCTGCTGCCATGACGGTACCCACCTCGGGCAGCTCCACGAACACCACGTCACCCAGGGCCTCCTGGGCATGGGCGGTGATGCCGACGGTCACCGTGCCATCTTCTTCCACCCGGGCCCATTCATGCGTGCTGGCGTATTTGAGTTCAGTCGGCGTGTGGCTCATAGAATTTCCTCTAGTGGTAAGCGGGCCTTGTCCCGCCCATTCTAACTACCCACCGGTGAAAAACAATGTCCGGTGTTGGCGCTGCGCGGGTAACGGATCACCCGAGCCCCATCGCATGACGCATCAATTGTTGCTTCAGCGGCGGCAGTTGATTCACCGTGCGCATACCGGCATTGCGCAGCCAGCGCAGGGGCAACGACTGTTGCTCGAACAAACGCTTGAAGCCGTCCATGGCGGTCATCATCATCAGGTTTTCACCCTTGCGTCTGCGCTGGTAGCGGCGCAACAACTCCAACTGTCCTGCGCTGACACCACAGGCGTGACCCGCCACAATCTCCTCGGCCAACACGGCCACATCCTGCAGGCCCAGGTTAATGCCCTGGCCTGCCAGCGGGTGAATAGTGTGCGCGGCGTCCGCCACCAGAGCCACTCCCGGTTGCACGTAGTCGATGGCGTGACGCTGGCGCAGCGGATGGGCGAAACGCCTGGAGCTGCCCAGCACCGCGCCGAGTCTGCTTTCGCAGGCCCGTTCCAGCGCGGCGCAAAATGCCGGGTCGTCCAGTGCCAGTACGCTATCGACCAGGTGTTCCTGCAGCGACCACACGATGGAGCAATAGTGATGCCCGTCCACTGCCGGTAGCGGCAGCAATGCCAACGGCCCGCTGGGCAGAAAGCGCTGCCAGGCTGTTTCTTCATGTGTGCGCGTGACTTCTACCGTGGCCACGATAGCGCGATGGCCGTAATCCCACTCCCGACTTTGGAAGCCCATCATCGCTCTGACGCGAGACATTGCGCCGTCGGCAGCCACCAGCAAATCGGCTTCCAGCGTCTCGCCCCCAGCCAGTTCTAACAACATGCGCGAGGAATCCAGCCGCGTGCAGGAGTTAAGCGCGACCGGACTCAACACGTTGATATCGGTAGCGGCCCGGACCCTGTGCAATAGCGCGCTCACGATGGCGCGATTTTCCACAATGTGGCCCAGCTCTGTTGCATTGACCTCCGCCCGGTCGAACTCGATCTGCCCGGTGCCCTGCGCATCCCACACGGTCATGTGATGGTAGGCGCAATAGCGGTAGGCGGCGATCGCCTCCCACGCCCCCAGTTTTTCCAGCAAGGCGCGCGAACGCGGCGTCAATGCGCTGACCCTGGGATCAAAATCGTGTACGCCGTAGGCCAGCGGCAGTGGCGACGATTCCAGCGCTTGCGCCTCGATCAGTGCAATGGACAGCCCAGAGCCACTGAGGGCTACCGCCAGCGAGGCTCCGGCAATGCCGGCGCCAACAATCACGACATTAAAATGTCGGGGCTCAGCCATTGGTCTGCCCCCCACTGCCGGCCACGCCCGCGGCATAGCGCACAAATTCGCGCTTCAGGCCCGGCATCATGTCCAGCCCCGCCAGCGCCAGGTCACGACCCAGGCCCACCAGCGGATCGGCGTGCATAAAAAGGGCGGGCACACGGTCACTGAATTGGATGGTTCTGCGTTGATCTTGCTGTTGCCTGCGTTGATAGCGCTGCAACATGGCCAGATCACCGGGCACCAGTCCTGCCGTCATGCCCTCAGCCAACACGCCACCCAACGCCGCCACATCGCGCAAGGCCAGGTTGTAGCCTTGCCCCGCCACCGGGTGCAGCGCGTGGGCGGCATTGCCCATCACCACCACGCCCTGACGCACCTGTTCACTGGACTGCACCAGCGACAACGGGTACGCGTGGCGCTCGCCGACCTGCAGCATGCGCCCCAGCCGATAGCCAAAGCGCTGCTGCAGAGCGTGCAAAAACTCCGCAGTGGGACAGCTGACAAAGTGCTGCGCGCGCTCCGGGGACAGCGTCCACACCAGCGCGCTGCGCTGCTCTCCACCAGCGGCTGGCAGCAAAGGCAGCAGCGCCAACGGTCCCTCATCAGTAAAGCGCTCATAGGCGCAGCCCCGATGTGGCTGTGCGAAAGCCACATTCGCTACCAGCGCGTGTTGCCGATATTGCTTCTCGTTGACCGCCACCCCCAGTTGCTCGCGGAGTCCCGAGCTCGCGCCATCAGCCACCAGCAACAGTCCCGCGCTGATAGTGGTCTGCTCGCCTTCCAGCTGCAGGCTGACACCGGCACCGAGGGGCAGCGCGCGCACAACCCTGGCCGGACTGCGCACTTCCACCCGACCGCGGCGGTGTAGCTGCTGCATCAGCGCATTGCCCAGCCAGGTGTTTTCCACCACATAGCCCAGTGCGGGCCAGTTATGATCAGCGGCACGCAAAAGCGTACTCCCGAAGCGGCCGCGACTGGAGACGTGGATGCTGTCAATGGCACACAGCCATTGGCACAAATCGTCCCACACCTGAATGTGTTCATAGATCAGGCGGGAGCTGTAACTCAACGCCGTGGAGCGCGCATCAAACGCGGGATGGTAATCCGGCAGGCCACCCGCCACTGGGGCGGGCAGAGGAACGCTTTCCACCAGCAGGATTGACGTGTGTGCAGGCAGCACGGCGCCCAGCTGCAGCGCCAGGCTGACGCCCACCATACCGCCACCGGCGATAACAATGTCAAAATAATAAGCCATAGCTCAAGCGGCCATCAACGCCTCTATCTCCTCTACGGTTTTTGGTACACCCGAAGAAATGACCTCACAGCCGGCCTCGGTAACCACCACATCATCCTCGATTCGAATGCCGATGCCACGCCACTTCTTTGCCACTTTGGTATTGTCCTGGGCAATATAAAGACCGGGCTCCACGGTCATCACCATGCCTGGCTCCAGTACGCGCCATTCATCACCCACACGATAGTCACCGACATCGTGTACATCCAGTCCCAGCCAATGCCCGACGCGATGCATGTAAAAGGCGCGGTAGGCGTGGCGCTCGATCAAATCCGCAACTCCGCCCTTGAGTAAGCCCAACGCCACCAGGCCCTCGGTAAATGCCCTGACGCTGGCATCATGCGGCTGATTCCAGTGATTGCCCGGCTTGATCTGGGCGATAGCGGCCAGCTGGGCGCTTAACACCAGTTCATACAGTGCGCGCTGCTCCACGCTGAAGCGGCCGTTAATGGGAAACGTGCGCGTAACATCCGCTGCATAGTATTCCAGCTCACAGCCCGCATCGATCAACACCAGGTCACCGTCGCGCATTTTGTCGCTATTTTCAATATAGTGCATGACACAGGCATTCTGGCCACTGCCCACAATGCTGGGATAGGCAGGGAACCGCGCACCGCCGTTGGTGAACTCGTGCTGTAATTCAGCTTCCAGCTGATATTCGTAGAGCCCGCCCCGGCAAGCCTGCATGGCGCGGCGATGGGCGCGGGCAGTAATGTCGGCAGCCCTGCGCATAAGGCGCAATTCCGCCGCACTTTTGTACAAGCGCAGTTCATGCAGCATGTGGTCGAGGTCGGTAAATTCTCCCGGGGGCGCTGCCCCGGACGATTCCTTGGTGCGGATACTGTTCACCCAACCCATGATCTGGCGATCAAATTCCGCGCTGCGTCCCATGGAGTAGTAGACGCGCGCCCTGCCTTCGAGCAGGCCGGGCAGAATGTCATCGATGTCGCCAATGGGAAAAGCGTCATCCGCACCGAATTTTTCGCAGACACCCTCAGGTCCGGCGCGATGGCCATGCCACAGTTCCCGGCCCGGATCGCGCTCCCGGCAAAACATCACGAACTGACCATGGCGGCGACCGGGCAGCAACACCAACACCGCGTCCGGCTCAATAAACCCTGTCAGGTAATAGAAATCACTGTCCTGACGAAAAGGATACCCGGTGTCCCGACTGCGCACCTGCTCGCGGGCCGAGGGGATGATAGCGATGCTATTGGGCGCCATCAGGGCCATCAGGTTTTTTCGCCGACGCGCAAATTCTGTCTTACTGATACTCATGGTGTCGCAAGGTTGTCTGTGAAGACATTGAGTACCGCCACACGCAAATACTCCACTAGCTCGACATAGCTGTCCTCGGCATCTTCCTCACTTTCGTCGTCAGCCGGTTCAGCCTGGGCCATGGCGGCGATGTCCCTGAGTACCTCTCCAGTTTGCTGGGACAGCACTTCCCCGTTCTTTTCCTGCACGGCGGTCACGTAGGCGAAGCCTGCCAGAAAACCGTCGCACCAGCTCGCCAGAGCCGCTGTGCGCACAGCCATTTCCTCCTCGTCATCCGGTAGTAGCGGGACGAAGGTGTAGTCTTCGTCCTGCAGTGCGACCTCTGTTGCGCTGTACAGTTGCATGACGCGATCGGCAAGCTCGCCGTGCAGTTCCATATCCAGTGCCTGGGACAGAGCATCCAGGCCATACTCTGGCTGGAACGGAGCCCCGGCGCCCAGCAAGCCACAAAGACATCCGTGCAGGTGTGAAGGCGATGCCAACACACCTTGATCTAACAGGTGATTGGCGAATTCATCGAAGTCAAATACACTGACTTCATCAGGTAAATCATCATGCATGATTTGGTCTCCCTGGAAGGTGGCGCCTCACACCTGATTGAGGCACCTCCACAGTTAATGTTAAAAGGATTGGCAGGCTATTGATATTTATGAAATTTGTGGCGTTGACCTCCGTGCCAAGCGACACTATAGTAGAGTTCCGATAATAACCATCCCAGTATACCCGCATGGCAGATAGCTCACTCAAAGACCTGGAAAATAAGATCGACGAACTCATCGCGCTGTGCAAAGAGCTCAATCGCGAGAATCGTGCACTAAAAGCTGACAATGCGGGCTGGCGCGATGAACGCAGAGATCTTCTCGATAAAAATGAGTTGGCCCGCTCCAAGGTCGAAGCCATGATTGATCGTCTGCGCACAATGGAGTGACCCGCTTGAGCCCACCCAACACAGTAACCGTAAAGATTCTCGATAAAGATTACCAGGTGGCCTGCCCTCCCGAGCAGGAGGCCGAGCTGCTGGTATCGGCAAAATATTTGGACAAGCAGATGCGCGGCATTCGCGACTCGGGAAAAGTTATCGGGCTGGAGCGCATTGCTGTCATGGCCGCACTCAATATCGGTTACGAATTAATACAAGCCTCCGATCATCCAGGAGCCGGCCAATCTAGCGGCGATTCCGTGAAGCGACTTAATCGCAAGCTGGATGATGCAATGCACGACCTGCGACAACTCGAAATTGGCTAACGCATAAATTTCACGTCTTCGTTAGCAGAAACTGTGGCTTGTATCAGCGAGAACTGGGCTATACTCATTCCGGGTTCCTGGCGTATACGCCAGACTTACAGTCCTCGAGCCGATATTATGTAACCGGGGGCTTCTCGTTTCTGTTGGTGTGCACATCCGGCCATGGTCGGAGAGCCTTATACAGTGCAGGAGTCACCACCTTGAATCGTCGGGTTCAAGGGCAGTTCTGTCAGCGGTAGGCCGGGAATCTTTTTTTCTATGTCCGATACCCAACGATTAAAAGCGCAGCTGCGCAACACGCTGCGACGGCAGCGCAAAGCCCTTAGCCCCACGGCACAAAATATTGCGGCTCAAGCATTACTCCGATCGGTTGCAGCGCTGCCCCTCTGGACCAAGGCCCAACGTATCGCCCTTTACCTGGCGGCGGATGGGGAAATCGACACCGGCCCACTGGTGGACCTGGCGCGCAACCTGGGGAAAGAATTGTTTCTGCCGGTCATCAGCGATGACAACCACCTCTATTTCGCCCACTGGCTAGCTGCCGACACTTTGTCGAACAATCGCTTCAACATTCCCGAGCCTCCCGCCACAGCCAGGCGCTGTCCACTGGCAGAATTGGGCATTATTTTTCTGCCGTTGGTAGGCTGGGACCCCAGCGGTGGACGACTCGGTATGGGCGGGGGATTCTACGATCGCGCGCTGGCGGGGATTTCCGGTCCGCTGCTCGTGGGTCTGGCGCATGACGGCCAGCGGCTGCAGGAAGTCCCGCAGGAGAGCTGGGATATCAGGTTGGATTTCATTGCGACCGATGCTGCTCTGTACCGACGCCAGGGAACCGCAGACTACGATGGGTCTGTATTACCGGGGGAGGATGACGCCAGCGTGTAACTCGGATGCCGGGCCGGCGACCGAATCATTCGCCGTTAGCGGCAGGAGCAGTGTCAGCAACACCCCCAGGGCAAATGCCGCTGCCAGAATCAGCACCAAATCAGGTTTACGCTGCACCAGGTTTCGCACCTACAGCACGCGGCCGCCGAGATACAGCTGATAGGCCCGGTTTTCTGTTTCCTCCCAATAGCGGTAATTGATTCGATCCAGCACCTGCTCAAACTGCCGACGTTCGCTTTTGTGCACCTGAATACCAACCAAAATCCGGCCGTAGGCGGCGCCGTGATTGCGGTAGTGAAACATGGAAATATTCCAGCGCTGCCCCAGGCCCGATAAGAACTTAAGTAGCGCACCCGGGCGCTCGGGAAATTCCACGCGGTACACCAGTTCATCGCGCAATTGGGCCGGTGCATGCCCTCCTACCATATGGCGGATGTGTAACTTGGCGACCTCATTGTCCGTCATGTCCTCGGTGGTGTAGCCGCGTTGACGCAGCGCTGCAAGTAGCGCGGCGAGATCCTCACCCCCAGGGATAACCGCCAGCCCCACAAAGACCTGCGCTGAATTCGTATCCGCGTAGCGATAATTAAACTCGGTGATATTGCGCCGACCGAGTGCGCTGCAAAATTGTTTAAAACTGCCGGGGCGTTCGGGTACGGTGACGCTGATGACCGCCTCGCGTTGCTCGCCAATTTCCGTGCGCTCGGAGATGTAACGCAAGCGGTCGAAATTAGTGTTGGCACCACTGACAATGGCCAATAAATCCTGCCCCTGCACACCGGTGCGCTGCACATATTTCTTCAGACCGGCCAGCGCCAGTGCGCCGGCCGGTTCCGCGATGCTGCGGGTGTCTTCAAAAATGTCCTTGATCGCGGCACACATTTCATCCGTACTGACAGTGATAACTTCCGACACCGTCTTGCGGATGATGCGAAAGGGCTCCTTACCCACCTGCGCCACGGCGCAGCCATCCGCGAACAGCCCAACCTCCGCCAGAGTAGCGCGCCGTCCGCGTGTTAAAGCCAGTTGCAAACACGCCGCATCCTCTGGCTCCACCCCGATCAGTCGCGTCTGCGGCCATACGTATTTCACATAGGCGGAGACACCAGCGAGCAACCCACCGCCGCCCACCGGTACAAACAAAGCGTCGAGGGGCTTCTGGTGTTGGCGCACGATCTCCATACCCACCGTGCCCTGCCCGGCAATCACGTCCTGGTCATCAAAGGGATGCACATAGGTCAGGCCCTGTGCATGCAATAGTGCCTGCGCGCGCAATGCCGCCTCATCGTAAGAGTCACCATGCAGCACGACCCGCACGCCAAGGCTGCGCACCGCATCCACCTTAATCAACGGCGTGGTGCGCGGCATAACGATGGTGGCTTTAACACGCAGTTTCTGCGCCGCCACTGCAACACCCTGGGCGTGGTTTCCCGCCGATGCAGCGATAACACCTCGGCTGAGCTGCTCCTCACTGAGACGACTCATTTTGCAATACGCGCCGCGCAGCTTGAACGAAAAAATCGGCTGCAAATCTTCCCGCTTCAGCCAGACGCGGTTGTCCAGCCGCCGTGACATCAGGCCGGCTTCATGTATCGGCGTTTCCCGGGCCACGTCATACACCCGCGCATCGAGAATTCGTTTGATATAGGACTGCGGCATGAGGGGTTCGCTTCCAATGACGGCGGGCGGGCAGTCCATCTTAATGGAGTGGACAGCGTTTTTCAGCCATAAGCGTAGCAAGCACGTCGGTTTTTGGGTGATCGCGGCGATGCGCTGCCCTATACTGTTGCCGCGAATCATCCCAATGGCGAAGGACAACACATGACCCAGGATGAAATGAAACAGGCCGTGGCGGACGCGGCCCTAGCTTATATCCAAACCAGACTGGAAAACGATACGGTATTGGGCATCGGCACCGGCTCTACCGCCAATCTCTTTATCGACGCCCTCGCCAGCATCAAGGGCCAGATCAATGCCACTGTGGCCAGCTCCGAGGCCTCGGCACTACGACTCAAAAGCCACGGCATTCCCGTCTACGAACTCAACACGGTTGATCAGGTAGATTTTTACGTGGACGGGGCCGACGAGTGCAATGGCGCCCTGCAACTGATCAAGGGCGGTGGCGCGGCCCTGACCCGCGAAAAAATCGTGGCCGCAGTGGCACGGGAATTTATTTGTATCGCCGACGACAGCAAGTTGGTACACACCCTGGGGAAATTTCCGCTGCCGGTGGAGGTGATCCTCATGGCGCGCAGCCACGTGGCCCGGGAGCTGGTGAAGCTCGGCGGCGACCCGATCTACCGCGAGGGCGTGGTCACTGACAACGGCAATGTCATCCTGGACGTGTACAACTTTTCGATTCCCCAGCCGCTGGCGATGGAAGCAAAGATCAACAATATTACCGGTGTTGTCACCAACGGGCTGTTTGCGCTTAGGCCTGCGGATGTACTTTTGCTAGGTACTGCCGATGGGGTTAAAACTCTCTACGCTGAATGAATTCTGAAGTTGCCACCAACCCGCTGAGAAAGTGAGTAGTTGGGGTTAAGGACCCCCTAAAAAAACAAACCAGTTGGGTCGGACGGCGCCCGGCAAGGCCGCCGCCGGGGCAGAAACGCCAAAAAAAACACAAAAAACGCCCACACAACCCCCGATAACCC
>JANNVJ010000127.1:0-18558 GCA_031414375.1 Haliea sp. | reverse complement strand
GAGTTTGGGAGTTTGGGGTCAGAGTTTGGGGTCAGAGTAAAAACTGAAAGAGTTTGGGGACAGAGTAAAAACTGAAAGAAGTTTTTACTCTGACCCCAAACTCAAACCCCAAACTCAAACCCCAAACTCATTTGGCTCTGACTAACTGCAATTGATGTCCGCCTGATTTCCCTCATGGTCCGAAGGCCAGCAGATGGCGTCCGGCAGGGGGCCGCAGGTCGCAGCAAACGGGTTGGGGTCGTCGGCGAAGATCCGCGTCGCGAGACCATCGCCGTCATCGTCCCGGTGCGAGTCGAGTTCGTAATGGCAAGCTGCGCCGCTTTCGTTACCGGGTAATTGGACGAATAGGTAGTCGATGCGCCTGCTCACGCCGCTGGTACGCGACTCCATATCGCTCAACTCATCGTCCGCGCGGTCCGACGTACAACCCATACCTGTCGCCGGATCGCACTCCGGGTTGCCCGCCGCCCGATACGCGTCGACCCAGCCGTTCTCCTCGACGAGGTGGCGATACACAAAGGATTGCGGGTCGGCATTGAAGTCACCCCCCAGGATGCGCAGTGAATGGGGTGCTGCGCGCTGTTGGGTTAGCCGCGCCACTTGTATGGCCTGACACTCGCGCGAGTCCACGGCACCCGCCGCCAGGCACTCCTGCGGGCAGGACTCGTCGCAGGGCTTCAGGTCGATGCCGGCGGCCAGATGGGTGTTGAATACGTCGACGATACCGGTCGGATGATCGATCTGCGTGTGCCACAGTAGTCGTATTCCGCCCATGAGGACGTCTTCGCCCGTTTGCAGCACGCGGTACCGCGTCAGCGTGTAGTTCTGACCGAGTGCCGTGGACGGCGCCAGCACCTGATAAACCGATTCGCAATGCGACGAGACGCGCTCCGCGAGCAGGGCAATGACGCGCGATCCGAGGATTTCCTGCAGCAATATCACATCCGGGCAGTCGATGGATTCGATCCAGTCAAACAGCAAATCCTGTCGATCCTCGAGGCGGCAGGCCTCTGTATCCGGTGCACAGGTCAGGCCGTGGAGCACGTTGAAGCTCGCTACGGTCACATCCGGGGTGTCCGCCGTCGCGCTATCGTCGCTGTTATTGTCGCTGCCATCGCTGCATGCGGCGAGGACCAGCAGCAGTCCCAACGAGATCGCCCTGCACATGACCGCGATGAGGCGCATGGTACACGCGGGGGTCGGGCGGTGGTACGAAGCGAAAGCTACACCCATGTCGATGACCCGTCATCGGAGCTGCAAGGCACGGTGCCTGTTATCACAACTGAAGATAGGTCCGCAGCAAGCACATGTCCAGTTAAAAGCCTCCGTGTTGCTCGAGGTAGGCAACTTCCGCGGCGTTGGACTGGCGCTCCAACAACGCATTGCGGTGCGGAAATCGACCGAATTTCGCAATGACATCGCGGTGCGCGCGTGCGTAGCGCGTGAAGCTGGCAAATTGCGGGTGGTCACTGACCTTGACCAGCTCCTCGAACAGGCTGACACATTTGTCTTGCCGGGCGAGGTCTTCGCTGTGCTCCAATGGCAGGTACAGGAACACACGGTGGATTGTCGGCAGATGCAGGTGGCGGCCACTGGCGATGGTGTTCTCGGCCAGCGCGAGAGCCAGCGCATCGCCACCAAAGGCCTGCGCCGTGCCGCGATGGATATTGCGCGAGAATTGGTCCAGCAGCACCACCAGTGCGACCAAGCCTCGATCGGTCTGTGCCCATGCAGCAATCTTTCCAGCCAGGGCGAGTGTCAGTGACGCACCGAACCGCACGCGGCAGCTCGCATCAGTCTCCTCGTTCGCGCCAAACCACAGCGCATTGCGATCTGTGGTACACAGACCGTTCTCGTCCAGTTCCCCGAACCAGAAATAGTGGATATCGGTGATGGTGTCCGTCATGCGAGGTACTCCCGTCAATGGCTTGATCGTGTGGGATTCGGCTCTCTTTGAGATGCAGCATAGCGCAGCCAGAACGCCAGAGAACCACCAGTCGGCATAGATTTTGTCGCGCCACGGCCCATGGGTATAGAGCTGCATTTAGGAGTCTCTTTACCGCGAGTGAAGAACGTGAGACATTTTCACTCTTTGCTTTTTTGGGAATTGACGATGTTGCGACGACGTGAGTTTCTCGAGGCACTCTCTGCACTGGGTGTGACGTCGGTCATTGCGGGCTGCAGTGATGGCAACGGCCCCGCTCTGGCATTGGGTGGCGATGTCGCCGGGCCTGCGGCGACCGCTTTCTCGTCGTCGTTGTCCCGCGGCTCACAAGTGGAGATTGGTGGCGACGCAGACGGTGACGAGCCGCTGAGTGTAGTAGAAGGTAAGCTGCCGTGGGATCTCGAAGGCCATGTGTTGATCGTGGCTTCGGTGCCCACGCAAGAGAATACGCCGCTGCTGACGGGTGAGGGCGTTGTCTATCGTGTCTCCTTCAGCGAGCAGGGCGCGCGCGTCAAGACGCGCATCATCCGTACAGACGATTGGTATGTCGCGCAAAAGGTCAAAGGCACTGCGGACGACTTCGGGGTACTCTTCGACATTGCGCTGTTGTCGCCAACCTACGGCGCGCGCAATCTGGCGAACACGGCTTTGCTGCCCATCATGAACGGGCGCTTGCTTGCAACCTATGATATGGGCAGGCCCATCGAGCTAGATCCACGTACGTTGCATCCGATCACCCCGGTGGGCCTGCAGGACAGTTGGCTTCCTTCCCTCGACTCGGGACTGTTCACGATGCACTTCGTGACGGCACATCCGGCGTACGATGCCAAAGAACAGCGCGTGTACGCGATCAATTATGGCCTGGCGTCGCTCGCCAAGAAATTTCTGCGTGTGATGCGTTGGAACGGCGCCAGTGAGCCCGAGTTTTTCGACGTGATCGACGAACAGGGTAAGCCCGTGGCGCTATCGATGCTTGGGCACCAGATGAATATCACCGAACACTATGTGGTGATCCTGGACGGTGCCTTCGATGTGGTGGGTATCACGCCTCCCACGCAATCGCCAATGTACATCGTGGCTAAGGCAAGCCTGCAGTCTGGTAAGCCGGCCATGGCAAAACGCATCGTGATTGATCGCGAGAGCACCCACTTCATTGCCGACTATGACGACGCGGGCGACCGCGTGCGCATCGTGTTGATGCATCACAACGGCACTAATACCGGCTCCAGGCTCAAGGAAGACGATGTGGGCTTTCGCTCCGGCGAGCTGATCGGAGGCCAGTTCTTTCGCAGCGGCTCTGATCGCAATGTGGTCGGACGCCATGTGATCCATGTGCCCAGCGCTACGGTAACCAGCGTGCTGCTGTCGAACGAATCCACCTGGGGCGTGGGCTTGTGGGGACAGGACCCGCGCTCCTGGAACACGCTGGGCACCGCGTTCTACCAGAGCTTTGGCTTCAACCCGGATTATTTACCGGCACGCGATGCGCAGAAGTACGCGGACTATCCGTTTGGCGCGAATTTCACGCGCGAAGTACCGCTGGACATGCTACCGGCCGACATTATCACGCCCAAACTGGTCCACATCGATCATGAAGGCATGCAGGACCTGCAGACCTATGCCTTCGAGAAGTACACGCTGGCGTCTTCGCCCACGTTTGTACCGCGCAAGGGGCAGGCCTCGGACGATGACGGCTACATCATGGTCACGGTGGCAGGACAGAAGCGCGACGAGCTGTGGATCTTCGATGCCACCGATCTGCAGCGCGGCCCGCTGTGCAAGCTGAGCCATGCACAACTCGATTTTCCGTTCACGCTGCACTCGACGTGGATGCCCAGCCTTGAGTCGCACGCGCTGAGCTACAAGGTCGAACGCACGGATGACTACGCCAAACGCATCAATAATCTCGCCAAGGACAAGCAGCAGCTGGCGCGCGATGCCCTCAAAATCTGACGGCCTGCATCGCGCCAGGTACTCCCGTCAGCCGCTTGATATGGTAAGGTTCGCCTCTCTTTAAACCACCATAGCGGAAAATTATCATGGCACTATCTTCCCAAGCCCTAGGCGAACAATTTCTCACGGATAATGCGGCGCGCCCCGAGGTGACCACCACCACCAGCGGTCTACAGTATGAAGTACTGGAAACCGGCAGCGGCGCCCGTCCCGGCCCGCGCTCGATGGTCGTCACCCACTACCACGGCACGCTGGCAGACGGTACGGTGTTTGACAGCTCGGTGACACGGGGTGAGCCCGCCGAGTTTGGCGTGCACCAGGTCATTCCCGCGTGGACGGAGGCGCTGCAGCTGATGACAGCGGGTTCTAAATGGCGCATCGCGTGTCCGTCCAACCTGGCCTACGGTGAGCGGGGCGCCGGTGGTGTCATCGGGCCCAATGCGGCACTCGTGTTTGAAATTGAACTGATCGCTATCAAGGGCTGACCGCTAGTGGTCGCCACGATTAATCTGCCCCGTATCCTGCGCGTTGGCGCAGGGGCGAGCAGACAACTGGTGGCGACGCTGGCGGAATTGGGATTGGCGCGGCCCCTACTGGTCACCGATCCCTTGATGCAAAGCTGCGGCTACTGTGCGCGGCTGCAGGCACCGCTGGAATCGGCGGGGATTGCCTACGGACTGTTCAGCGACTGCGTGCCCGACCCCACCACAGACAGCGTCTACGCTGCACTGGCCGTGTTGCGCGCCGGGGATTACGACTGCGTGGTCGCCCTCGGCGGCGGCAGTTCCCTGGATACCGCGAAGGCCGTTGCAGTGTTGGCTGAGCATGGCGGCAGCATGCGCGATTACAAAGTGCCGCGGCAGGTTGACTCTGGCCTGCCCATCATCGCGATTCCCACGACGGCCGGTACAGGCTCCGAGGCCACGCGAGTGGCCGTGATTACGGATACGCAAACCCACGAGAAAATGCTGTGCATGGGCCTGGGCCTGATGCCGATTGCGGCCCTGGTCGACTTTGAGCTGACCCTGACCATGCCCCTGCGCCTGACAGCCGATACCGGTATCGATAGCCTGTGCCATGCGCTGGAGGCCTATGTCAGCCGCAAGGCCAACCCCTTTACCGACAGCATTGCCCTCACTGCCATGCGCACTATCTACCAGAACATCCGCACCGCCTGCTCCGAGCCGGGCAATCGCGAGGCCCGCGAGGCGATGATGCTGGCCGCCACCCAGGGCGGGGTCGCTTTCGCCAATGCCTCGGTGACGTTGATTCACGGCATGAGCCGCCCGATAGGGGCACTCTTTCATGTGCCCCACGGCCTGAGCAACGCCATGTTGCTGGCGGAGGTCACTGCTTGGTCCGTTGACCACGCCCCCGAGCGGTATGCACACTGTGCGCGTTATATGGGCATTGCTGACGAGTCAGTCAGTGACCAGCAGGCGTGTGCCACCTTGGTGGCGGCGCTGCGTACGTTGACTGCCGATCTGCAGGTGCCGGGGCCGCAGGCCTTCGGTATCGCGCGCAGCGACTGGTTCGATGCCCTTGAGTTGATGGCAGAGCAGGCGCTGGCGTCAGGCTCGCCCGCCAATAACCCGCGCGTGCCGGTGGCGCAGGAGATTGTGCAACTGTACCAGCGCATCTGGTAGGCGCGCAGGCCACTCAAAAAACTCTGCTGCTGGCGCGAAAAATACGGCTACAGGTGCCGCTTGCGCTTACATTGCTACACGCCATTGTTTACACTTATCAAGCATCGTTCACCTCTAATCACGATGGATTATCGGCTTATGAAACGCGTCGTATTCAATCAAAAAGGCGGGGTCGGCAAGACCAGTATTGCCTGTAATCTGGCCGCGATCAGTGCGGCGATAGGCTATCGCACCCTGGTGGTAGACCTGGACGTGCAGGGCAACTCCACCCACTACCTGGTGGGGGAGATAGATGCCGAGGCATTTCCGGCAGAAGCGCAGGGTGTGGCCGGTCTCTACCGGCAGTCGGTAGGATCAAAGAAGATGCGTAAAAACCCGGATTCTTTCGTCTGGGAAACCCCCTATGAGAATCTCTTCCTGCTGCCGTCCAGTCCGGCGCTGGCGGAGATGGAAAAAGAGCTGGAATCCCGCTACAAGATCTACAAACTGCGTGACGCGCTGGAAAAGCTCGATGCCGAATATGATCGGGTGTATATCGACACCCCGCCCAGCTTTAACTTTTATTCCAAATCTGCCTTGATAGCGGCAGACACGGTGTTGATTCCCTTTGATTGTGACAGCTTCGCCCGCCAGAGCCTGTACTCGCTGCTGGATAACATTGGAGAATTGCAGGAAGACCACAACCCCGATCTGGAAGTGGAGGGCATTATCATCAACCAGTTCAGTGCGCAGGCGCGGCTGCCGGGTGAACTGGTGGCCGAGCTGGAAGCAGAGGGGCTGCCGGTATTCAAGTCCTTTCTCACCAGTTCGGTGAAGATGAAAGAGTCGCACCGGCAGCACCGGCCCTTGATAGACCTGGCGCCCGGCCACAAACTGACCGGCCAATTCCTGGATTTGCACGCTGAGCTAGAGAAGACCGGCGCGCGCGCTGCGGCCTGATCGTCACAGCGCGGCAGGTGCTCGCCATCACGCGTAAAATTGGGCATATCCATATACTTCCTGGTTATTTGTAACTCACTTTTTGATTCTATAAAGTGCCCCTCCTAACGCTAAGAGTTTGCGGTGTATATCCCTTTGGAACTGGACTTCGACAGTATTAACAACACCTTGCGCGACGCCAGTGCCGCTGACATCGTGGCGTGGGCGCTGGGTTTGGGACGCAAGACCATTGCGACCACCAGCATGGGTCGCAACGCGGCGGTGATGCTGCACGTGGTGAGTCAGTTGGATAAAACGGTACCGACGATCTGGGTCGATACCGGGTATAACCTGCGTGATACCTACGTGGTCGCACAGCGCCTGATCCGTGATCTGGGCGTGAACATCCACGTGTACTCACCGCAAATGACCTCTGAACGGCGCAATGCCATCATGGGGGGCATCCCCACCGTGGATGAGGAAGAGCGGCACCAGGATTTTACCCGGCAGGTCAAGCTGGAACCCTTTGAACGTGCACTGCAGGAATTCCAGCCGCAAGTGTGGCTGACGGGTATTCGCCGTGAGGAGACTGAACTGCGTAAGAGCCTGGATATCGTGTCTGCGGATGGCCGTGGCATCATCAAGGTGGCGCCGCTGTTCTATTGGTCAGAGGATGACGTGGAGGACTATATGGCGCGCTACGACCTACCCACGTGCAAGCATTATTTCGATCCCACCAAAGTACATGACGGCCGCGAATGCGGATTGCACACCGCGGCCTGAGTAGGCTGCTGCATCGTGAGCCCTGCATTACGCCTGTGCCGCAGGAAACACCCACAGTGCGCAAAATCAGGGCTCGATACGAATATAGGTCCTGCGAGCCATCTTGCCGGTGAGGTTGGAGAAAAAGTCGGCCAGCAGCATCTGCCAGCCATATTTGCGCCGCAGCGCCCGCAGGGCAATGTCCCTGTCGGCGGACTTTTCCAGCACGTAGGCGCTGGTATCACGCCACTCGCCGGTCAATGTCCCGCTCATCGTACACGCGGCAATACGCGACTCGCTGAAGTTACGCAGGCGTTTTACCTTGCCCGCAGCACCAGCGGAAAAAACGTAGTAGCTGCCCCGATCCGGGGCGAACCACACGGGTGTGGCAACCCACTCGCCAGAGCGCTTGCGGGTGGCAAAACTGATGTAGCTACCACCCTCCATAAACTCGATTTCATTGGCCTTCATAGAAAAACCTGTAAGCTGGTGTTGTTAGGAAATTGGCCGCGGATGCCATTAAATCGGCAATTGCCAGAGGCTACAATAGTCACCGCTCGACAGACAGGGGAAAAATCGCCATGAGCCGCTTTGATGCGACATCCACCACCGACGAGGTCATCAGTGGTATTTCACTTGCAGGCAAGTTTGCTGTGGTCACCGGTGCTTCTGCGGGCTTGGGGGTAGAGACCGTGCGCGTTCTCTCTGCAGCCGGGGCCTCGGTACTACTGGTTGCCCGCGACCAGGAGAAGCTGGAGGCCGTGGCGCAGGCGCTGCGCCAACAACAGCCCGAAGCCAGGCTGTACACCCAGTGTATGGACCTTGCCGACCTCGACAGCGTGCGCGCGGCAGTCGCGCAGATACGCCAAAGCCACCCGCACATCCACCTGCTTATCAATAACGCCGGGGTAATGGCCTGTCCGCTGGCGCGCACCGCCCAGGGTTTTGAGATGCAATTTGGCACTAATCATATGGGCCATTTCCTGTTCACCTGTCTGTTGGCGCCGGCCTTGATGGCTGCGGCGCCGGGCAGGGTGATCAATCTCAGCTCGGGGGGCCACAAGTTCGCCAACTTCAACTTTGATGATCCGGCTTACTTCGATCGCGATTACGACAAGTGGCAGGCCTACGGAGAATCCAAGACCGCTAATATTCTGTTTTCGGTCGCGCTGGACAAACGTCTGCGCGATCGTAAAGTGCGCGCCTTTGCAGTGCATCCAGGCGTTATTATGACCAAGCTCAGCAGGCATATGCAGCCGGAGGACTTTGAGTTGCTCAGCGCAAAGACACCAAAGGGCGAGACACTGGTGTTCAAATCCCTGGAGCAGGGTGCTGCGACCACAGTGTGGGCGGCAACCGCACAGGAGTTGGATGGGAAAGGCGGGATTTACCTGGAGAACTGCCAGATAGCCCGCCCAGCCGAGAGTGGTTCCAGCAGTGGGGTTGAATCCTACGCCTTGGATGCGGCGGCCGCTGAACGACTCTGGTCGTTGTCTGAAGAAATGGCAGAGCAGTCGCTGGAGATTTGAGTGAGAACAATGGAGTGAGAACATTGCTGCGCGCACGGGTTTCGATTGCCTCGCTTATGGCAGCGGCCGCTTTGCTACTGTTGTGCGTAGCACTGTCCGCGCGCGCGGATGACAAGGCCCGGATCGACGCGAATACGCAAAGGGCGCTGACCTGGATGCGGGCGTCTGGCGATGACACCGCACAGTTATTGGAGCGTGCGGCGGGTGTTCTGGTGTTTCCCGATGTGGTGAAGATGGGCTTTGGCGCGGGCGGTGAGTTTGGTGAAGGTGCGCTGCTAGTGGGCGGTGAAACCGTTGCCTACTATGCTGCAGCCGGCAACACCTTCGGCCTTGGCACCGAGGCCGACTACAAGGCGGAGATTATCCTGTTCATGACGGCAGAAGTGCTGCAGGCGTTTCGCGACAGCCGCTCCTGGAAAGTGGGGGAGCACGCGACGGTGCCGGTGCTCACCGATGCACGTGGCGGGGTCGCGACGCTTGCATCTACCGAGCCTTTGCTAGGTCTGATATTTTCCGAAGATGGTCTGGTGTCCAATCTTGATCTGGATGGCATCAATGTCACCCGCATTTACCGGTAGTTAGCCGATGTCCGATCACAGCTCCATTGTTGCCATTCTCAAAGGCCAGGTACCCCTCGGTGCACGGGTGACGGTGAAGGGCTGGCTGCGCAGCAAGCGTGACTCCAAGGCCGGTATCTCGTTTCTGGCAGTGCATGACGGCTCGGCCTTCGATGCCATCCAGGCCGTAGTGCCTGCCACGCTGGCAAATTACCAGTCGCAGGTGCTGCCCTTGTCCACGGGCTGTGCGGTGATTGTCAGCGGTGAGTTGGTGGCGTCGCAGGGGCAGGGTCAGAGCGTTGAAATTCTCGCCAGCGCGGTGGCAGTGTTGGGGCAGGTGGAAGATCCAGAGACCTATCCCATCGCCAAAAAGCGACATACATTTGAGTATTTGCGCACCCAGGCCCATCTGCGACCCCGCACCAATACCTTCGGGGCCATCACCCGCGTGCGCACTACGCTGGCCAATGCGATTCACAATTACTTTTACAGCAGGGGTTTTCACTGGATCAATACGCCTATTATCACCGGCAGCGACTGTGAGGGCGCCGGGGAATTGTTCCGGGTGAGTACGCTGGATCTGGTCAATCTGCCGCGCAGCGCAAACGGCCAGGTGGATTTCCATCAGGATTTTTTTGCCGGCGAGTCCTTCCTCACCGTCTCGGGGCAGCTGGAGCTCGAAGCCTATTGCCTGGCCATGAGCAAGGTGTATAGCTTTGGCCCCACCTTCCGGGCAGAAAACTCGAACACCAGTCGTCATCTGGCGGAATTCTGGATGGTGGAGCCCGAGATTGCCTTTGCCGATCTGGCGGATAACGCCGCGCTCGCCGAAGACCTGCTCAAACATGTGATTGCCAGAGTGCTGGATGAGCGTGAGGACGATATCGCATTCTTTGCGCAGCACATCGACGCTGGTGTGATGGCGCGACTGCGGGGTGTGCTCGACAACACGTTCGAGCACATGGAGTACAGCGAGGCGATTGCTATCTTAAAAAACTGCTCACAGCCGTTTGAGTTTCCCGTGGCCTGGGGCCTGGATCTGGCCTCTGAACATGAGCGCTACCTGACCGAGAAACACGTGGGCAGGCCCGTGGTGGTGATGAACTACCCCAGAGATATCAAAGCATTCTATATGCGCCTCAACGATGACGGTAAAACGGTGGCGGCCATGGACGTGCTGGCGCCTGGTATCGGCGAAATTATCGGGGGCAGCCAGCGGGAGGAGCGTCTGGACGTATTGGATTCGCGCATGGAAGAACAGCTGCGCGAGTCCCTGTGGTGGTATCGCGATTTGCGCCGCTATGGCACGGTGCCGCATGCGGGCTTTGGCTTGGGCTTCGAGCGCTTGCTGAATTACGTCACCGGTATGGAAAATGTACGCGATGCGATCCCCTTCCCGCGCACTCCCGGCCACTCCATCTTCTAGGTTCCCGGTCCCTGTCCCAGTTTCCTGTCCGCAAATCCTGACCCAAATAGGGTGCTTGGCTTTGGCTGAGACAAAAAATGTGAAATATTACCAACACTTCAGTCTGGCCCAGGGCTTTTCTCAGCCATACTCAAAGCAGTCGTGAATTAATTGCCCGCTGGTATCCGGGGCAGTGGAGGCTCGCAGGTGCAGCTCGAATATAATAAGAATGAACAAGGCCCGGTCACCGAAATGGCGATCGTGAATGTTTTTACCAAGCTTATTTTTGGCGACGAAAGTCATACCAGCCGTGAGTTGATGATCATCCAGGCTTTTCGTTCGGTAGATGCCAATGTCGGGCGGGATAGCCAGCAGGAGATGGGCGAGTACCTGCGCAATCTGGGTGTGCGGGAGATGATCCACCTGGTGTCGCGCCTGCGACAGCAGATCAACGAAAACGAAGTATCCCCCGCCTCAAAACGAGCGCAAGGCGTGCCTTCGGTCGGTATAGGTCGAGCGGGGTATACGCCCAGGGCGCGCTAGCACTTCTCGGTCGGGGGCTTCAACCCACAGCTAGCGGTTGGTTTAAACAGTGCCTGATACGGTATGTCCTCATCCACACCAATAAAGGTCAACTCGACTGCCTGGTTTACCTGGAAGCGACGGGTGGTACTGGTGAGGCTGGCCGTCCATTTATCGTAACTGAACTTTTCCGGATCCTGACGCAGGTCGACGAAGCCGGTGAGGCCATTGTCATTGAGTCGCGCGGTAAAACCGCCACTGGTGATATGGGTAACGGTCGCCTTGAAGACTACTATTCGATTCCTGCTCAGTCGCGTCAAGTAGTTGCTGGCCAGCCAGCGTTCCGCTTCGAGGGTGGCGGTACGAGTGAGGGCGAGTTGCCGTTTCAATTCAGCGAGTGCCAGCGGCTCAAATATTTGCGCCTTGGCACCATGCAGGGCAGCCTTGATCTGCATGTGTACGAGGAAGTCCACGTATTTGCGCAAGGGTGACGTGCAATTGGTGTAGCTGTGCAGCGCCATGCCCATATGCGGTGCAGGCTCGGTGGTAAGCTCAGCTCGCGTCAGTAAGCGGTTGACCATGGCGCGCAGGGGGAGAGCCTGACCGGGTGCCGCCAGCGCGCGCATGATGTCGCGGTAACCCGTCACCGTGGTGGGGTCGGGCTCGGTCAGTGTCGGCACATGCAGGGCGAGAAATTTTCGCACTTCATCGAGACGGTCGGCGCGAAATCCCGGGTGTGAAACAAAGGGACCGCTGGCCTCGTGCGTCATAAGGAAGCGCGCCGCACAACGATTGGCCGCCACCATGCACTCCTCGACCAATCTTTGCGACAGGAGTTTTTCTGAAGGCTCAATACTCTCAATTTGTCTATTGTCGTTCAATAACCAGCGGAACTCCTGACGATCTTCCATGACGAGGTCACAGTCCTCTCGTCTGGAGCGTAGTGCGCGATACACCGCGTACAGCGCTTCCAGTGGCGTGGCATGGCTCATGAGTTCGTTGAACTGGCCGTTGAGATAGCGATCGACCGCATAGTAGGACAGTTTTGCGCGGGAGCGCACGGTCGCTTCGATAAACTCAAAATCCCCCACTTCACCAGTGTCGCTGATCGCAATTTTGCACACCAGCGCGGCGCGATCTGCACCTTCGCAGAGGGCGCAGGCTGCTTGGGAGAGTTCCTCCGGAAGCATCGGCAGCACATCGCCATGGAAGTAGACAGAAGCCCCGCGGGCTGCCACCTCGCGATGCAGGTTGGAACCGGCAGCTATGTAAGCGGTGGGATCTGCGATAGCGACAAATAGTGTCCAGCCATCGTGGCTGCTCTCTGCATACAGTGCATCGTCGATATCAAGTGTTTTGGCCGCGTCAACCGAGACAAATTCCAGATCGGTAAGATCGCGGCGCTTCTGTGTTTCCATGGGTTTACAGCGCGCCAGCAGCTGTTGCACTTCCTCTTTACTGGCATTACTCCATTGCGCTGCCAGTCGATATTTGGCGATGCAGTAGAGATTCTCGATGCCAGGTGTGTACTCATCGCCAATCACCGCGAGCACTTTCGCTTGTGGTTTGCCATCGCGAATGGGATGACGCAGGATCGCGCAGCGTAAAAAGTCCCCTTCTTTGGCACCGTTGCGCGCCTGGGGTGGAAGAAACAGCCAGCGCTTCAACTGCGGCAGGTCGGGCTCGACGAATATGGCATTGCCTTTGCGCAGGCAGCGTCCGGTGAATTCCCCCAGCGGACTGCTCACCAGTTTTTCAATGTCGGCGATGGTTTTGTTGTCTTTGGCGGGACGAATACACACCCTGACACGGTCATCCGGAAAAGCCTTGAGCATTTCCTGTGGCGGAATGAATATTTCGCGACCGTCGTCCAGTACTGCGAAGCCATAGCGGGCCTGGGTGCCCTTGATCACTGCCTCGGCGTATTCCTTCTCGGCCTCCATTTGAGATTTCAAGCCTTGCAGCTGCGAGAGGGTATCCTGATTAAGCATTGGTGGGACAACTTTTTTAAAGAGATAAGTTTTGCATCCTAGCGGAAATTGCCACTCGTGTCAGTGAGTTATGGTCCAATCACACAATGCGGTGTCAATTTGATAGCGCGGCATTGACAGTGTGACACCGCTGGTTTAATAATCGATGCAACGCGGTTGTAATCCGCCGGGACGCGCCTTTGATGAAATTCCGGACGCGGGGCAATCTGGTCATAGCCGATTGTCCTGTGTCGTACAGCAAGCACGACAGTACCGCCAGCGAGTCTCAGCAGCTGGGGCTTTCTGCACCTTTCCAAGTCGTTGACCCATGTAATACATCACTCATCCTTCAAACCCTCACCCGACTGGACGCATCGGATAATCAGCACCACCTTCAGCACCCCAACTTCCGTGACATCATTATGAGGATTCCTTTATGGACTCAGGTTCTACGCTGCGTGTAGAAAAAGCCACACCCCTGAAACCTGTTATTAAGAAAACCTATGTACTGGACACTAACGTTCTGCTGCACGACCCCATGGCTGTAACGGCCTTCAAGCAACATCATCTGGTCATCCCTATGACCGTGCTGGAAGAACTGGATCACATCAAGGACCGGCACGATAAAACCGTCAGCCGTGAGGCCCGTATTGCGATACAGATGATCGACAAGGTCGTGGAATCGGCTTCCCCGCAAGAAATCCAGGCGGGTGTGCCAGTGCCCGGTACAGCGCTGGAGGGGCTCGGCCGAGGCACGCTGGCCATCTATCCGGATCAGCGGCTCAGCGCCAATTCCGAAGTGCCCTATCTTGACGGCACCCCGGAGCAGGCCAACGACAATCGCATTATCAATGTGGCCTTGCGTCTGCAGGCGGAAAATCCGAAAGAGTTTATCTGCCTGGTGACCAAGGATATCAATATGCGCATCAAGGCCAAGGGTTCCGGCCTGATGCATGTGGAGGACTATCGCCGTGATCGCGTGCTGGATGACATCGACCTGCTGGCTACCGGCTATGAACACATCAGTGGAGATTTTTGGTCGACGATCAGTGAGGTAGACACGCTGCGCGAGGGTGATTGCACGCTGCATCGCATTCCGCGCAAATCCCTGCCACAGGCCTATCCCAATATGTTTGTCTACGATGACCTGGAGTTTTTAGCCTTCGTGAAACGGGTCGACAGGGATTTTGTGTACATGCGCTGCGACAGTCGCGACAACCTCATGCATAAACGTTTCTGGGGGCTGGCGCCGCGCAATCTGGAACAAGCCATGGCAATGTCTCTGTTGGATGATGAGGGCGTCGATATGACGGTGATGACAGGCCCCGCAGGTTCCGGCAAGACGCTACTGGCGCTGGCCTACGGTCTGCACGCCATCCTGGAGCAGCGCAAGTTCAGCAAGTTGATTGTGGCCCGTTCCACACCTCCCATCGCCGAGGATATTGGCTTTCTCCCCGGCACTGAGGAGGAGAAAATGGCGCCTTGGCTAGCGGCTTTCGACGATAACCTGGAAATATTGCACGGGGCAGATGAGTCCTGCCGCGGCAGTATTAGTTATGTGAAGGAGCGCGCGAACATCCAGTTCAAGTCGCTCAATTTTATGCGCGGGCGCTCGTTTAATAACGCCTACATCATCATCGACGAAGCGCAGGGCCTCACCCAGTTCCAGCTCAAATCGGTGATCAGTCGCGTGGGCGCTGACTCCAAGATCGTGGTGCTGGGCAATCTGGCCCAGATCGACAACAAGTACATCTCACCGCTGACCTCGGGGCTCACATACTTGGTGGAGAAGAGTAAGGCCTATCCCCACGCTGGCATCATGCACGTCAACGGGATTGTGCGCTCACGACTGGCGGCATTTGCGGAGGAAAATCTCTAATAGGGAGTTCATTCGGCCCGGTGGCTCCGGGCCGCCTTCATTCTAGGCATGGTGTCAATGTTGCCTTGTCCGCGACTCCCTCGGCTGTGAATGCGGCGATTTATAAGCAATACCGGCGAGTCGGCAATAAACTGCTTTTAGTTCGCAGAATAGTGTAACGACTGCATTCCTCCACATATCGCATAGCTGATCCTTACCCTGACTAGATCTCCCTTATGCACACTACGGGCATCAATAGGTAGAACAATGGGATAACTGTAGGCAGGGGTAGCCCCCAGGGTGGAGCCATCATAAAAAATGCTCTCACTGCTGAGTCGAATACCATTTATCACGCCGTCCTTGGTCACTTGGATTTGAAGCTCCTTGTCCACATTTAGTGCAACATTAATTCTGGTTAGGTCAACATCGGAAACCAGTTGTTTCACAGAAAAAGGGACGGATTCCAGTTTGCTCAGATCTGGGTATTCGTAACGGACTATCGTGAACGTAAATCCATAATATTTGTCTGGACAATTGACCAGATCTACAAAAGTTTTGTAGCCTGCCAATACAACTCGCGTATCTGGTTTGGAGAAGCGCAGCATGTTGTTCATAGCTGGAACCTGAAGCTCTTCAATCAGGGCAGTAGCAATCATTTCTCCAACAATCACATCGACTTTTTCCGGCAAATCCACAGTGAGTACATCGCCCGCTATCAGAACGACTCTGTCTTCAAGATTATTGGCTCTAAAGACGGCGCCAAGCGTAACGATATTCTTACTGTCGAGCTCGACCGCATAGACGCGCTTCGCGCCGGCCTGCGCTGCCAGCATTGCCAATACCCCTGAGCCAGTGCCAATATCGACAACGACATCTCCGTGCCGAACTGTCGCGGAGATGGCTTTGCCGAACGCAATCGTACGTTCTTCGTCGATGAGACAATTAAAAACTCCTTCGGTGTTTGACCAATACACTTGAGGTGCTGCTGCCATACTGTAGATTCCAATAATCGCGTGTCGTTGATGATTAGGTGGGCCTGTCGTTATGTTGGCACCTTATATCCAGCAAAATTCCTTGAGCCGTTCCCTGTCCCCCGCCAGAAATCTGTCGCCAATGTCGGTTCTGTACATCACTTTCGGGATCACGATTTTCCGCGCAAGCGAATAGGCTGCTTTCTGTGCGCCTTCAACAGTTTCCCCGGTACCGGAGGTGAACACTGCGTAGCCCAGGCTGCGAGTCAATACGGTAGCCCCGCCATTTTTTTCCTGTACCCGCGCTACTCCTTCCAGATGCAAACGACGAACTTCATTCTCCGTTAGCGAATCACGCATTAGTAGAGGCAGCCCGATTGACGAAGCGCCATACAATTGTTCGCCATCATATGGGAACGGTGGGAGGGCAAGCGTGAGACAGATGCCGTAACCAGCGCACACTTCAAGGTTACAGTGCAGGCCGTCTGCCAGAGAGCCAAGCAATTCGCTCCAGGGCGTGAGATAGAGCGCGGTTTGAAGATGGGTACTGGGACAACCAAATCGCGCAGTGGCTTCAATGGGATAAGCTATGTCGCCGTCGACTATGCAGTTGATATCGATGTTGCCGCGAAAATCCACAGCTGCCAGATAGTCTTTCAATCTAGCCAGTGTGGCATCGAACAGTCGAGACGTTTCGACGTACCACATCAGGGTGCCCATCTCCCCAGTTTTTGGCCCCAGCTCCTGATTCATTAGTCCCTTGTGTTCCTGGTTGAGCTCGATCGGTCCTACCCAATCTTTACCATTGAAATAACGCCCAACGCCGATTTCCACGCCAGTCAGCTTGCGCTGCAACGACAGGTTTACAATGCCCAGTCGCTGGTAGCTGGCGAGCACCCCCAGCACATCGCTGCCATCTTCCATCACGCCAACATAATTCAAATGGCTTTGATGGTCGTTTTGCTTGACGACCCAGGCCCCTCCATTTACCTCGACAAAGTTCAGTGCATCATTTGCATCGGTGAAATTGAAGGTGGGCACGATTGTCATGCCGCAATCGGCAAGTAATTGCTGGGCAAACTCGCGATCCAGTTCCAGCCTGTCGCCGCCAGCACTGCCTCCTACTACTCGGTAACCCTTGCTACGCAGACTGTCTTGTATTTCACCATAACCTACATCATCGAAAACAATCAGGCCCTCCCTGCCAACCCAGGGCAATTCGTGTTTCCAGTCACTAGTCTTGACGATAAACCCGTCCAGGCAGGTCTGTTGTTTGGGATGCTCGATATAGAGCCGCACGTCACAGCCTTCTCGCTGAAGTTGCAGCGCAAGATCACCTGCAATCATTTCACCAGAAATAAACAGGACTCTCATGAGATGATGTAAATGCCACTGGCAATGAGGATCAATGATAGAAATTTGCGGCCCGGACTGACGAGCTGGGTGCGGTATATGACAACGAGATCGCGTTGCCCAAGAACACGCAATAGCGCCACCAGCAGGAGACTGGCCATCATTACAAACACTGGCACCAGACATTCAATGACGGCCACCAACGACACCGATGGGGCCAGGCTGATAGCACGCTGTGAAGCCAGTGAGCCAACTAGCGACAGCATTTCTGCCATCAGGAGAAGGAGAAAGTAACGCTTGCTAAGGATAGCCATTCCTCCTATCCACTTGGTTCCCTGTGTCCAACCACGGGCTGATAGCAGGGCGCAGGATGCTGCACTGGCCCCGGTACAGAACAGCAGAAAAATTCTCCAAAAATCGACGGTGCTTACCGATAGGTGTGGTGCTGCCAATAGATAAGCCTTTTTGCTGGCCACCATGCTCAACGCTAACACTCCAATCGCCGATAGCATGGCAATTCCAATTTTCGCACTGCGTGGTGTCAGAACCCGCTTGTCGAAACCAAAACAGGTAAGGCCGACAAACGCTAGTGCAATACCAAGATAGTGGGCAAGCTCAAGCTTCTCTCCGATTAGCAGCCAGGCAAAGAAGGGCACAACAAGCACGGTTATGTTCCACAACAACTGCATCAGGGCACCGTCATTGGTGATGAACAGTGCTTCGAAATACGCCAGAAAGGCGAGTAGGAAAAGTGCTCCTGCTATAAGTGAGTAGGTCGCAGCTGCGACACCGGGAAAGTCAAACTCGATCACGCCCAAAAGCACCAGCAGCCAGGGCACTGACTGGAACAAACCGGAAATCACTGCGCCGTCCATCGCATCCCGATAGACACCATGAACGAAATATGTATCTAGCAGTGTGACGACGGCCCAAAGGAGTGGTGCGATGAAGGCGAGCAGGAACCAAGTCATGCGCTTAGTGGCTCGAACGTAAAACTGTTCTGGAGGGACTGCTTTCTTGCTTGTGGCTTTAGTTGGTTCCCGCGGCCGTGGATGTCATGGGTGAAACCTTGGGCTTTCGGGGGGGGGGGGGGGTAACGTAAGCAAAAATAACGTTATTCCCAAAAACAAAACGTGTTTATTAAAAGTTTAATAATAATTTAAATAATT
>JANNVJ010000126.1:0-62846 GCA_031414375.1 Haliea sp. | reverse complement strand
TGCGTTTCGGTTGTCGGCATTGATATTCGGCTTTGCCTTCTTGTATATCCCCATCCTGTCGCTGGTGGTCTATTCATTCAACAAGTCACGCCTGGTAACGGTGTGGGGTGGCTTCTCCACGCAGTGGTACGGCAAGTTGTTCGAGAATGACCAGATTCTTGACGCCGCTTGGTTGTCACTGCGCATCGCTGCCGTCAATGCCACCGGCGCAACCATCATCGGCACCTGTGCCGGGTTGGCGTTAGCGCGCTTCGGTCAGTTCAAGGGGCGTACCTTGTTGTCGGGTATGACTACGGCGCCGCTGGTGATGCCAGAAGTGATCACCGGCTTGTCATTGCTTTTGCTGTTTGTCGCCATGGAGCAAGCGTTCGGCTGGCCCGCTGGACGCGGCATCAGCACGATTACTATTGCGCATATCACGCTCACGCTGGCCTACGTCACGGTGATTGTGCAGTCACGGCTATCGACAATGGATGGTTCACTGGAAGAAGCGGCCATGGATCTCGGCGCGCGACCGGCCAAAGTATTTCTATTGGTGACCCTGCCCAATATATCTCCGGCCCTGGTCTCAGGTTGGCTATTGGCCTTTACTATTTCGCTGGATGATCTGGTCGTTGCCAGTTTTGTCTCCGGCCCTGGTTCCAGCACCCTGCCCATGGTAATTTTTTCCAAGGTGCGACTGGGTGTCAGCCCCGACATTAATGCCCTGGCGACGATTATGGTCGGGCTCGTCACAGTGGGCGTGATCATTAGCGGCTACTTGATGTTGCGCCGCGACCGCATGCGCCAACTCGACCTGAAAATGGCCAATAACGCCGCCTGAGAAAATCCATTAACAGACTGATAATACTGTGACCGAATTGTAAGGAGACCTTTTAGTGACGAGAACCGCGAACTTCATCGCTCTACTTGATCAGAATCCCCATATTGAACGTGTTGAAGCCTTCATTATCGACGTTAACGGCGCACCGCGGGGCAAGTGGTTGCGGCGTGATAAAGCGCTCTCGCTGGTGACAAAAGGCTTGCCGATGCCGTGTTCGCTGTATGCGCTTGATATCTGGGGCAGAGATGTTGAAGAGGCAGGTTTAGCATTTGGCACCGGCGATCCCGACGGCATTTGTTGGCCAGTTGAGGCGACAGCAGCGCTCATTCCCTGGGCGGAAAAGCCGACGGCGCAGCTGATGCTGTCGATGAAAGAAGCCTCTGGTGAACCCTATTTTGCGGATCCACGCGCAATACTTGGCAGCTTTGTTAAGCGGTTTGAGGCGATGGGATACACGCCTGTCGTGGCGACGGAGCTGGAGTTCTATTTGACTGACAGAGCGCTAGCAGCAGGCGACAACGTGCAGCTTGACGCAGGGCAGGTGCTTTCGATTGATGCGCTCAATCAGCATCAAACTGTTATCAACGCCATCATGGACGCGTGTCACATACAAAATGTACCCGCTGACACGGTGTTGCGCGAAAATGGGCCGGGGCAATATGAGGTCAATGTTGTTCATGTTGCCGACGCTTGTTTGGCGGCCGATCATGCCATCTTGCTCAAGCGGATTGTGAAGGGTTGCGCGCGTCAGCACGGGATGGAAGCGACATTCATGGCCAAGCCCTACGGCGATCAATCGGGCAGCGGCATGCATGTCCATTGCAGCTTGCTCGATGAGCATGGCAAGCCGGTCTTTGCCGATGCAACTGGCGCGCCGACGAAGACATTGTTTCACGGCGTTGGCGGATTATTGGCTACGATGCCAGATATGATGCTGTTGTTTGCACCGCATGCCAATTCATACCGCCGCTTTCGCAAAAACACCCATGCGCCGGTGTCGGCGGGATGGGGCATGGATGATCGATCAGCCGCGGTGCGCGTCATTACGGGGAAGCCAATGGAAACGCGGATCGAACAGCGTGTTTCCGGCGCAGACTGCAACCCCTACCTGGCAGTTGCGGGTGTTTTGGCTGGGGTCTTGCGTGGCATTACCGAAAAAATTGATCCCGGTGCTGCGCTTGATCCGGCCGACAGCGGCATGACGGGACTGCCTTTGCCGCTTGAATGGGGTCAAGCCATTGACCGGTTTGCCGCCTCTAGCACTGTCGAAACCCTATTTGGCGCCCGCGTGCAGGCTATGATTGTGGCCTGCAAACGTCAGGACTATGACGGCATGTTGGGCCGTGTCTCTGATGTCGATTATCTCACCTACTTTTCAGCGGTGTAGCGTCGATGACAGCCCAAACGTTTCCGTATGCCGGCATGCAAACTTACTATGCAGCCAGTGCCAATGCCGCGCCTGTGCGCGAAGCGCTGACCAATGATATTCACTGTGAGGTATGCATCATTGGCGCTGGTTTTACCGGCCTTTCGGTTGGGCTTGAGCTTGCCGAGGCAGGCAAATCAGTGGTCATTTTGGAAGACCAAAGGATCGGCTGGGGCGCATCGGGTCGCAATGGTGGTCAGCTGATCAACGGCTATAGTCGCAGCTTGACAGTGATCGGAAAACGTTATGGTCCGGGTGCAGAACGCGCTCTTGGCGAGATGGCGCTTGAAGGCAGCGACATCATTCGCCAGCGCGTGAAGAAATATGCGATTCCTTGCGATCTTGTGGATGGCGGTATCGTCACTGCAGTGACCGCGAAACACCTGCGCGATCTCGAAGATCATGTCGATGAATGGCGCCGTCATGGGCATAGTTCGCCGTATATGATCGACAAGGCTGCGCTGCAAAAAATGGTGTCATCAGACCGTTATGTCGGCGCGATGGTTGACCCGCGCAGTGGCCATTTTCATCCGCTGAATTATTTGCTGGGTGAAGCCGCAGCGTTTGAGGCGTTGGGTGGCAAGATTTATGAGCATTCACGTGCTCTTCGCATTGAAAAAGGGGCAACACCGGTGGCCCATACCGCTAAGGGCAACGTGACAGCGCAGACCATGATCGTGTGCGGCAATGCCTATCTTGGGAGCACCGTGCCGCAGCTCACATCGCGCATCATGCCGGTGTCGAGCCAGGTTATCGCGACCGAGCCACTGGGTAATCTAGCGCGCGAACTGATCCCCGAAAATCATTGTGTTGAGGATGCGAACTATATCCTCGATTATTTCCGTCGCACGGCTGACGGGCGGATACTCTTCGGCGGCGGCGCGGTGTACGGTGGCCTCGATCCGATTAGCATCGAAGCCAAAATTCGTCCCAACATGCTCAAAACCTTTCCGCAGCTCAAGAATGCGCGGATTGATTTTGCATGGAGCGGTAACTTCGCGCTCACGCTTTCGCGCATTCCCCAGATCGGTCGGCTCGCACCCAATATCTATTTCTCGCACGGAGACAGCGGGCACGGTGTTACGACAACGCAACTGCTTGGTCGTTTGGTGGCAGAGGCAGTTTGCGGAGACACCAGCAGGTTCGATCATTTTGCCAATCTGCCCTACTTCCCATTCCCTGGTGGCCGCCTGTTGCGCGTGCCATTTTCAACGTTGGGATCATGGTACTACATCGCGCGCGATCGCTTGGGGCTTTAGGAAGAGAGATCATGTTCGCAACGTCAAAGATTCAATTTTGAAACGCCCGCTGCTTGGTGTTAGCGCATGTTTTCGACGCGATGATCGCGAACCCGTTCACGGTGTCGTTGATCGCTACATCATAGCGGCAGCCAAATTCGTTGATGCCGATGTGGTGATCATCCCTGCGCTTGCTGATGCCGCATTGGCGCGGTCTTTGGCTGGGCAGTTGGACGGGTTGCTGCTGACAGGAACCCCCAGCAATGTAGAGCCATCGCGTTATGGCAGCGCAGGCGGTGATGGCCCGTTTGATCCACAGCGTGACGAGACAAATCTAACATTGGCAGAGATGATGCTGACAGCGGAAAAGCCGGTGTTCGGCATTTGTCGCGGGCTGCAAGAGCTGAATGTTGTCTATGGCGGCACGTTGAAAACCGTCGATGCGCTGACCCATCATGCGGTTGAATCTGAGCCACTCCCTGCGCTATTTGCCAAGCAGCATCGGGTCAATCTTTGTGCAGACGGTGTTATTGCAAACGCGCTTGGCGGGGGCACGATGATCGTCAATTCGGTGCATTTTCAGGGCATTGATCGGCTTGGTGATGGATTGTTTGTCGAAGCGGTAGCAGATGACGGCTTGATAGAATCGATTTCAGCGAAAGCAGGCCGAGCACGCATGTTAGCGGTGCAGTGGCACCCCGAGTGGGACGCAGGATCAAATTCGCAGTCGCGCTGGTTTTTTGAAGAATTGAGCCGGGCGATCGCTGCAGCGCGGGCTTAATTACGCAGCCGGGCGTGTGGTCACCAGAGCCCTGGCCCTCTGCGCTGCCGCCGCAACTTGCTCTGGCGCGGTACCACCCAGATGATTTCTGGCGGCGACAGAACCCTCCAGTGTCAGTACGTTGAACACATCATCACGAATTTCCCCGCAGAAACCCTGCAGCGTCGCCAGTGGCATTTCCGCCAGGTCCTGGCTGCTTGCAACACCATGGGCGACTGCCTTGCCTACCACTTCATGGGCGTCGCGAAAAGGCAGCCCCAGTCGCACTAGGTAGTCCGCCAGATCCGTGGCGGTGGAGAAACCGCGCCGCGCAGCTTCACGCATGACCTCGGCCTTAGGCCGGATGGCCGGTACCATGTCGGCGAAGGCCCGCAGGCAATCAAACACCGTGTCGATGGTATCGAACAAAGGCTCTTTGTCCTCCTGATTATCCTTGTTGTAGGCCAGCGGCTGGCTCTTCATCAGCGTCAGCAGGGCGACCAGGTTGCCATTCACGCGCCCCACTTTGCCGCGCACCAGTTCCGGCACGTCCGGATTTTTTTTCTGCGGCATGATGGAGGAGCCGGTACAGAAACGGTCCGGCAGCTCGATGAAATTAAATTGCGCAGAGGTCCACAGCACCAGTTCTTCCGACATACGTGACAGGTGGGTCATTAGCAGTGCGGCGCAGGCGCAGAATTCGATGGCAAAGTCACGGTCGGATACCGAGTCCAGCGAGTTTTCCGTCGGCTTGTCGAAGCCCAGAGCGGCGGCTGTGTGCGCGCGGTCAATGGGGTAAGTAGTTCCAGCCAGCGCGGCAGCGCCCAGTGGCGACTGGTTGAGGCGTGCCCGACAATCCACCAGGCGGCCATAGTCGCGCTCCAGCATTTCATTCCAGGCCAGCAGATGATGGCCAAAGACGACGGGCTGCGCGGTCTGCAAATGGGTGAAGCCTGGCATGATGGTGTCGGTATGCGCTGCCGCCAGGTCAATCGTGCCGCGCTGCAGGCGGGTGAGTTCATCTGCGATGCGGTCAATGGCTATGCGCAGGTGCAGACGAATGTCAGTGGCGACCTGGTCATTGCGCGAGCGACCGGTGTGCAGTTTTTTGCCGGTGACGCCGATCAGTTCGGTGAGTCGGGCTTCGATGTTCATGTGCACATCTTCCAGCTCGATTGACCACTGAAAGCTGCCCTCGGCGATTTCTTTTTGCACCTGGGTCATGCCACCTTCGATTTCCGCAAGCTCGCCCTGGCTGAGTACTCCGACGCTGCATAGCATCCGGGCGTGCGCCAGAGAACCTGCAATATCCTCGGCGGCCATGCGCTGGTCGAATACGACGGAGGCGGTGAAGCGTTGCACAAAGGCGTCGGTCGCTTCACTGAAGCGGCCGCCCCACAGCTTACTGGTGTCTTTTTCTTTACTCATAGTGTTGGAAATTCCGTTGTCGCCACGTTTTATGGACGCATTTTCACAAGGTTTAGTGGGCCGAGTATATCAGTTAGCCAGTTCTGACGGTCCAGGAATCGTGGTGGAGTCTGGATGGCAGAGGAGTGTGTTGGACTGTGCGAGGCATGGATGCCGAGCTCAAGCCCCCATGGACGGGTTCACGACGTGTCCAGCGCACTCCTTTGCCATCCAGACGACCCGATCAGAGGACGGAGAAAGTCGAGAGTGTCGCTGACACAGCACCCGACTGGTATCATTACGCTGTGGAAATTATGGAATCCCCAGCATGTCGCGCACCCTGATCATCGCCACCCGGGAAAGCCCCCTGGCCCTGTGGCAGGCGGAATTTGTCCGCGCTGCCCTGCGCCAGGCGCACCCCGATCTGGACGTGCAGTTGTTGGGCATCACCTCGCGCGGCGACCAGTTGCTGGACGTGCCGCTGACCAAGGTGGGTGGCAAGGGTTTGTTCGTCAAAGAGCTGGAGGAGGCGCTCCTGGACGGCCGTGCCGATATTGCAGTTCACTCCATGAAAGATGTTCCCATGGCTTTCCCAACAGGTCTTGGCCTCGGGGTTATCTGCGTGCGGGAAGACCCTTCGGATGCGTTTGTCAGCAATCGTTACCAAACGCTGGACGCATTGCCTATCGGCAGTGTGGTGGGCACATCCAGCTTGCGGCGGGAATGTCAGCTGCGGTCGCGTCGTCCCGACCTTGTCATCAAATTTCTGCGAGGCAACGTCAATACAAGGCTACGCAAGCTTGACGATGATGAGTACGACGCCATTATTCTGGCCAGCGCCGGACTTATACGCCTGGGATTTACGCAACGTATTGCGCAGCGCATGGATGTGGCTGATTCTCTGCCCGCCGGCGGACAGGGCGCGGTGGGTATAGAGCTGCGCAGTACGGATAGTGCAGTGCTCAACCTGCTGCAGCCGCTGCACCATGAACCAACAGCCAGACGAGTCACAGCAGAGCGTGCCATGAACCGCCACCTGGACGGCGGCTGCCAGGTACCTATCGCCTGTTATGCGGAATTTGTGGGCGGCGGTAAGCAATTGCTGCTGCGCGGCCTGGTGGGCAAACCTGACGGTTCGCAGATTCTACGCGCGCAAGCGATAGCGCCTGCGACGGCGGCCGAGCAGCTTGGAATTGAGGTAGCGGAGGATCTTTTGGCGCAGGGCGCCGCTGCCATTCTGGCTGAGGTCTATGGTGAGTGAGCACCCCGCGGGCAAAAGCCGAGTGCTGGTGACGCGCCCGGCGGGGGAGGCATCCGACACGTTGTGCGCGGCCATCAAGGCGGCAGGATATGAGGCCTACAGCCAACCCCTGCTGGAGTTGACCGCATTGGCGCAGCTATCCACTGCGCAGCGCCAGCTCGTGCTGAATCTGGATCTCTACCAGCACGTTATTTTCATCAGTGCCAACGCAGTGCGCTTTGGTATGGCACTGGTGGAGAATGACTGGCCGCAGCTTCCCACAGGTATTCATTGGTACGCTATTGGTGCTGCCACCGCTATCGGGCTGGAGCGCTTTGGTATCACGGCCATCACGCCAGGCAGTGTCATGAGCAGCGAGGGTTTGCTGGCAGTTGCGGCGCTACAGCAGGTGCGTGAGCAGCGCGTGCTGATCATCAAGGGGGAGGGTGGTCGCGATACGCTGGCAGCAGAACTCAGCCGCCGCGGCGCCATGGTCGATGAACTGGCGTGTTACCGCCGTAGCCTCCCCGCCGTGCACGCCGGAGAAATCGCCGCGCAGTTGGCCCGCTGGGGGATCGACGTGATTATGCTCAGCAGTGGTGAAGGCCTTGCCAACCTGCAGGTATTGCTTAGCCCGGCAGAAACCACTAAGTTAAAACACATAGGCTTGATTGTGCCGTCACAACGGGTAGCCGGTATGGCGCAGGTGGCTGGTTTCGAGCGGATCGCGATCGCTGAAAATGCCTCGGACGGGGCGATGCTTCACGCCCTGCAGCAATGGCCACCCGACTCTGGAGCATGAATTGTGAGTGAGCAGGATCCAACGCATAAAGAACAACACGGCGAGGCGTCGAATAGCGTGCCAACTGCAGTAGAAAAATCGCTTGTCCAGAGTGCCCCGCTGCCAGCTGCGAGCAAACCGGTGACAGCTCCGCGCAAGGCATCCTCCGCCCTTGCCTGGCTGGCTTTACTGTTGATTGTCGCAGTGGCAGGCGCAGGTATCGTGGCGCTGCGCCACGGGCAGGCCAGGGAGGCGGTCCTGACGCAACGTCTGGCGCAACTGGAAAGCCTCACGCAGCAGAAACAGAACATGCTGGAGACGCTGGATGATCGCTGGCAAAAGGAGTTGCGCTCAGGTCTTGGCGCGGTCGACAAGGCCGCAGGCGATGAAGCCTCCCGCGTGGCGGGTAGATTGGATGCCGTAGAAACGCAGTTATCGCAACAGCAGAAAGAACTGGCGCGTTTCAGCGCTAGCGACCGCGACAGCTGGTTGTTGGCCGAAGTCGGCCATTTGCTGCGTCTGGCGAATCAGCGGCTGGCGATGGCGAGCGATCCCGTCGCCGCCCAGGCCCTGCTCAGCAGTGCTGATACCGTGCTGCGGGAACTGGATGACGCGAGCCTGCACGCAGTGCGCGGGGCTGTAGCGCAGGACATAGCCTCCCTGCGTGCGATTCCCAGAGTGGACGTGGAAGGTATCTATCTGCGTCTGGCCGCCTTGCTTGAACAGGCCGATGGACTGGTCATTTTTAAACTACCAACGCCGGTCACACAGCAGCCCCCGGCTGCCGCCAGTGATTGGCAGGATCGCCTGCAACAGGGCTATGCCGCGGCGCTGGCCAAGCTTTCCGATTACCTTATTATTCGTCGGCGGGATGTACCCATGCAGGCGCTTATGGACCCGCAGTGGGAGGGTTTGGTGCGACAGAACCTGCGCATGCTGTTGGAACAGGCCCAGCTGGCCGCTCTTTCCGGCAACCAGATTATCTACACTGCCAGTTTGGATCGGGCGCAGCAGTGGCTGGCACAGTTTCGGGAGTCTGATGAAGTCACCGCCCGCGCCATTGCTGTCGAGATCTCGCGGTTGGCGGAGCTTACGGTCTTTGTGCCGCAGCCCGATATTTCCAGATCCCTGCAGGCGCTGGATCAGGCCATGCAGCTGCGTGTGCCAACGGCAGGCGAGCAGTAGGGCATGCGCAAGCTATTTGCTATTTCCCTGGTAACCCTGCTACTCGGAGTTGGCATTGTTGCCGTTATCGAGACTGATCCTGGCTATGTGCTGGTGTCCTATGGGAGCTATACACTGGAGGCCAGCCTGTGGGTGGGGCTGCTGCTACTCCTGCTATCGGTCTTGGTAATTTATCTGCTACTGCAGCTGATCTACTGGATTGTCGGGGGGCGTCGCTCCCTGGCTGCCTGGTTGGGGGTGCGCAAGACGCGCAATGCACAGCGCCACACTACGCGCGGCTTGATCAGTTTCACCGAGGGCAACTGGCTGACAGCGCGGCGCGAGTTATTGCGCGGGGTACAGCACAATGAGGCGCCACTGCATAATTATCTGTTGGCCGCGCGCGCCAGTGCGCAATTGCACGACACCGAGAAAGCTGAAGAGTATTTGCGCACTGCCGGCGATGTGGAGCCGGGCGCTGCCGTTGCGCTGGAGTTCGCCCGGGCTGAGCTGAAGTTGCAGGCCGGGGAGTATCAGCAGGCTGTGACGGCGTTGGATCAGGCTACCCGTGCTGTTGGTCGCCACCCACATGTCTTGAGTCTTCTACGCCAGGCGTACGAGGGTTTGAAAGACTGGGAGAAATTGCTGAAACTATTGCCGCAACTGCAAAAACACAAACTACTCACCAATGAGGAATTTGAGCAACTGCAACGCCAGGTCCACCACGATCGCCTTGCACAACGTAATTCCGATCTCCCACAGTTGCGCGCGAGCTGGCACAAGGTGCCGAAGCCGTTGCAACGTGATGCCGCATTGGTCGCGGCGTACGTCGATAACCTGATCAAGCTGGGAGATCAGGATGCTGCAGAGGACGCTCTGTTGCATGCTCTGAGACAGGAGTGGAATACGACTCTGGTGCGCCAGTACGGTTATGTGCACAGCGTAAATGCTACCCGTCAACTGGCCCGTGCTGAAAGTTGGCTGACGGCCCATCCCGAAGAACCGCAACTATTGCTGTGCCTGGGCCGTTTGTCGGCACGCGAAAAATTGTGGGGCAAGGCTCGAGACTATTTCGAGAGCAGTTACCGGTTGGAACGCAGCCCCGAGATCTGCGCTGAACTGGGCCGCCTGTTGACTGCTCTTGGCGAACCCCAGGTGGCTGCCGCCTACTTCCGCGAGGGATTATTGCTGCGTGAAGCGACACTACCAGAGCTGCCCATGCCGGATAGAGCTGTGCCTGACAGCCGCTTGTTAGCGCGCTTATAGCCTATTTTTAGCGGTATATTGCTGCTTTAACTTATTGCGGCGCACGCTAAAGTTTAATGCCGAGCGCGTCCCACAGCTGATCGATACGCTCTTTGACCGCTTTGTCCATGGCAATGGGGCGGCCCCATTCGCGTTGACTCTCCCCCGGCCATTTATTGGTGGCATCAAAGCCGACTTTAGAGCCCAGGCCGGATACCGGTGAGGCGAAGTCCAGATAGTCGATGGGCGTGTTTTCGATGAAGACGCAATCCCGCTGTGGGTCCATGCGGGTTGTGATCGCCCAGATGACATCCTTCCAATCTCTGGCGTTCACATCCTCGTCGGTCACAATAACAAACTTGGTGTACATGAACTGGCGCAGGAAGGACCACACGCCCAGCATGACGCGCTTGGCATGTCCGGTGTATTCCTTGCGCATGGTGACCACGGCCAGGCGGTAGGAGCAGCCCTCCGGTGGCAGGTAAAAATCCACAATCTCCGGAAACTGTTTTTGCAATATCGGAATGAATACCTCGTTGAGGGCCATACCCAGTATGGCTGGCTCATCGGGCGGGCGCCCTGTGTACGTGCTGTGATAGATCGGTGACTCGCGGTGGGTGATCGCGTCAACGGTGAATACCGGAAAGCGCTCCACCTCATTGTAATAACCGGTGTGATCGCCGAACGGACCTTCGTCCGCCATTTCGCCTGGCTCGATATACCCTTCCAGTATGTATTCAGCGGTGGCAGGAACCTGCAGGCGGTGCTCGCGGCACAGCGGTGTGAAGCACTCCGCCAGTTCCGTCTTGCTACCGCGCAGCAGGCCAGCGAAGGCGTATTCTGAAATCGTATCGGGAATGGGAGTGACCGCTGCGAGGGCGGTGGCAGGGTCAGCGCCCAGAGCCACCGCCACAGGATACCGTTTACCCGGGTGTTGTCGCTGCCACTCCCTGAAATCCAGCGCGCCACCGCGATGCGACAACCAGCGCATGATCAATTTGTTGTGCGCCAGCAGTTGCAGGCGATAAATTCCCAGGTTCTGGCGCTCTTTATTGGGGCCGCGGGTGATCACCAGTGGCCAGGTAATTAATGGCGCTGCGTCGCCCGGCCAGCAGGTCTGGATGGGCAGCAGGTTGAGGTCGACATCCGCGCCTTGTTTCGCGTGGTACTGGCAGGGAGGATTGCGCACCACCCTGGGTGCCATGAGCAACACCTGTTTGAGTAGGGGTGCCTTGTCCCAGAGGTCGCGCATACCCTTGGGTGCATCCGGCTGGCGCAGGTAGGCGAGTACCTCGCCGATCTCGCGCAGGGCTGTGATATCGCGTGCGCCCATGCCCAGCGCTACACGTTGTTCCGTGCCAAACAGGTTGGCGAGTACGGGCGTGCTGTAGCCTTTGGGGTTTTCGAACAGCAGGGCAGGTCCGCCTGCACGCAGCGTGCGGTCGGCGATTTCGGTCATTTCGAGTTTGGGATCGACCTCGGTCTGGATTCGCACCAGTTCCCCGCGCTGTTCCAGTGCGGCAATAAAATCCCTGAGGTCGGTGTATTTCACAATGCCGTCAATCCGTCAGCGTAAAACGTTCGACACTACACGTTGTAACAACGAGTGGCAACGCCTGCAGCGTAGCCGAAAGGCAGCGCTACTTGCGCTTCATGGACTTGAAGAACTCGTCGTTGGTTTTGGTTTCCTTGAGCTTGTCAGACAGAAACTCTATGGCGGCCAGGTCTTCCATGCCATGCAGCAGTTTGCGCAAAATCCACATACGCTGCAATTCATCATCGGCCGTGATCAATTCCTCCCGACGTGTACCGGAGCGGCGAATATTGATGGCCGGGTAAACACGCTTCTCAGCGATCTTGCGATCCAGGTGCAGTTCTAGGTTACCGGTGCCCTTGAACTCCTCGTAGATCACCTCGTCCATTTTGGAACCGGTGTCGACCAGGGCGGTCGCAATGATTGACAGGCTGCCGCCCTCCTCGATATTACGCGCTGCGCCGAAGAAGCGCTTGGGGCGCTCCAGGGCATGGGCGTCGACACCGCCGGTCAGTACTTTGCCGGAGCTGGGAATCACTGTGTTGTAGGCGCGGGCCAGGCGGGTGATGGAATCCAACAGGATGACCACGTCCTTTTTGTGCTCGACCAGGCGCTTGGCTTTCTCGATCACCATGTCGGCCACCTGTACATGGCGCGAGGGCGGTTCGTCAAAGGTGGAGGCCACCACCTCGGCACCGCGAATACCCACCGAGCGTTGCATTTCAGTCACTTCCTCCGGACGTTCATCAATCAACAGCACGATGATGTAACATTCGGGGTTGTTGGTGATGATCGCCTGGGCGATATTTTGCATCATGATGGTTTTGCCCGCCTTGGGCGGTGCCACCAGTAATCCTCGCTGGCCTTTGCCGATCGGAGCAACCAGATCGATGATGCGGCTGGTCAGGTCCTCGGTGCTGCCGCTGCCTGTTTCCAGCATCAGGCGCTGATCCGGGAACAGGGGCGTAAGGTTTTCGAACAGGATTTTATGCTTGGAGCTTTCCGGCTTGTCGAGGTTGACCTCGTCTACCTTTAACAGGGCGAAGTAGCGCTCGCTGTCTTTCGGTGGGCGAATCTTGCCGGAGATGGTGTCACCGGTGCGCAGGTTAAAGCGGCGAATCTGGCTGGGTGAGACGTAGATATCGTCGGGTCCCGCCAGGTATGAACTGTCGGCGGAACGCAGGAAGCCAAAGCCGTCCTGCAATATTTCCAGCACGCCGTCGCCGTAGATGTCTTCGCCACTTTTTGCGTGGCGCTTCAGCACCGCGAAAATAATATCCTGCTTGCGCGAGCGGGCCATATTGTCCAGGCCCATCTCTTTGGCGATATCGATAAGTTCTTGAGTAGTTTTGGTTTTTAAGTCAGTTAGATTCATAGGGAAAACAAGTGTGCACGAGTGATTAGAGGGAAGAATGGGGTGTAACCGAACGCCGGTTGGCGATGCCAACTATTAGTAGCTTTAACGTGGGTTGCAGAGTTTTTGTTATGGCACAGGAATGTGCAACGAGTTGAAATGTAGCACGGCCCGCTAGGGCCGTCTACCGCTTTTTTCTGTCAATAAAGGGGTCAATTTGGTGTATCGGGAGTCCCGATGAGTCGGGATCTCGACCTTTTAGATAGCTTCCCGGATGAAATCCGTCAATTGCGTCTTGGACAGTGCGCCGACTTTAGTGGCCTCGGCGTTGCCGCCCTTGAACATGATCAGGGTCGGGATGCCGCGAATACCAAACTTTTGTGGAATCTCGGGATTGGCGTCCACATCGACCTTGCACACCTTAAGTTTCCCGCCGTAGTCGGCGGCGATCTCATCGAGTATCGGAGCGATCATCTTGCAGGGACCGCACCATTCTGCCCAGAAGTCCACCAGTACAGGGACAGTGGAATTCAACACCTCGGCGTCAAAAGTAGCATCGCTGACGTGTACGATTTGATTGCTCATGCAGTTCTCCGTTTGATTCGCAGTCGTTGTTGCCGCGTAGTTTTTAAGGGCAGTGATCATACCACCGGATGGTCAGTGTACAACTGCGCCGCTAGAGCATTTTGGCATGCTGATATAGCCGGTAGCTATAGATCGATCCCCTACAGTATAGTCTGCAAAGACTTGAAAATATTCGCTTCCACTTATTTCAGGGCATTCGCTTGCATACAAAACAAATCGCCGTTACTACGCTGGTAGGGTTAGCCCTCGCTGCCTGGTTCTATTTCGACCTGGGCAGTTATCTGCAGCTCGAGTCACTGCAACTACACATCGATGAATTGCGGGAGTGGTCGGGGAATAATCCTTTGTTGGCGGGCTTAATCTTTTTATCCTGTTATGTCGCACTTACGGCTGTGTCGATACCCGGTGCATGGGTAATGACGCTGGTCGGTGGTGCCGTCTTTGGATTTTGGTATGCGCTTCTGCTGGTGTCATTTGCCAGCAGTATGGGTGCTACCCTGGCATTTCTGGTGTCACGCACGCTGTTGCGTGACTGGGTGCAGGCGCGTTTTGGGCGGCACATAGGTGCGGTAAATGCCGGATTTGAAAAAGACGGGTCCTTCTACCTGTTCTCGCTGCGCCTGGTGCCACTCTTCCCCTTTTTCCTCATCAACTTGTTGATGGGTCTGCTGCCTATTCGCAGCTGGCCGTTTTACTGGGTGTCGCAGTTGGGTATGCTGCCGGGGACGGCGGTCTACGTGAACGCGGGAACCCAATTGGGTCAGTTGGAGTCTCTCTCCGGAATTGTTTCTGCTCCGCTATTGGGGTCTTTTGTCCTGCTGGCCTTCTTTCCATTTATTGCCAGATGGTTGTTGGCCTATGTGCAGCGTTGCCGAATTCTGGCGCCCTACAGCAAGCCAAAGCAGTTCGACAATAACCTGATTGTCATCGGCGCTGGGTCGGCAGGTCTGGTCGCTGCTCTTATTGCCGCGACTGTGAAGGCGAAAGTGACGCTCATTGAGCGGCACAAAATGGGTGGCGACTGCCTCAATACCGGCTGCGTGCCCAGTAAAGCGCTGATTCGCTCCGCACGGATTGCGCAATATGTACGACGGGCCCAGGAGTTCGGCCTGGCTCCCCTGTCGGTAGAGGTGAACTTTCCCAAGGTCATGCAGCGAGTGCAGGATGTTGTCAGGACAATTGAACCGCATGACTCCGTAGAGCGCTTCACGGCCCTGGGCGTGAGCTGTGTGCACGGTGATGCGCGTATTGTCTCGCCCTGGGAGGTGCTGGTGGACGGGAAGACGCTGACGGCGCGAAATATTGTGATTGCCACAGGGGCCCGTCCGCGGATACCGGATACTCCCGGTCTGGCTACGCTTGATTACCTCACGTCCGACACCGTGTGGGAGATCAGGGATTTGCCGGAACGTCTTTTGGTGGTGGGGGCAGGCCCCATCGGTTGTGAACTGGCGCAAGCGTTTGCGCGCCTGGGCAGTAGCGTTACCCTGGTGACACACGCTGCTCGAATACTGCCCCGGGAGGACCCGGAGGTTGCCGAGCTGGTGCACGCTGCGTTCCGGCGCCAGCGTATCGCAGTACACCTGAATTATGAGCCGTTGTTTTTTAGCACAGACGCGGGCGGGCAAAGCTGTGTGTTCAATACCGCGCGTGGACAGAAGAAATTGAGTTTTGATCGTGTGTTGCTCGCCGTGGGTCGCAGTGCCAACGTTCAGGACCTGGGTCTGGAAGAATTGGGCATCGCTGTTGGCCCAGCCGGAACGGTAGTGGTGGATGAGTATCTGTGCACAGCGATACCCACCATCTCTGCCTGTGGTGATGTGGCTGGCCCCTACCTGTTTACCCACATGGCCAGCCACCAGGCCTGGTATGCGGCGGTGAACGCCCTCTTTGGCCGTTTTCGCAGGTTCAAGGTCGACTACTCGGTGGTGCCCTGGGCGACATTTACCGACCCCGAGGTGGCTAGGGTCGGCCTCAATGAAGACGAGGCGCGGCAACAGAACATCGACTATGAGGTGACACGTTACGATCTCGATGACTTGGATCGGGCCATTGCCGATGGCGAAGCGCACGGTTTTATCAAGGTGCTGACTGAACCGGGTCGCGACCGTATTCTCGGCGCCACTATCGTGGGCTACCATGCCTCGGAGTTGATCAATGAGTTCGTGCTGGCCATGAAGCATGGTCTGGGGCTCGGTAAAATACTGGGCACCATTCACATCTACCCGACCCTGAGCGAGGGTAACAAGTTCGTCGCTGGGAATTGGCGCAAGGCACGCAAGCCCGAGGGTTTGCTGCGCTGGGTAGAACGCTATCATCGGTGGAATCGAGGCTGAAATGGATAACACCTGGTATGTATACATTCTGCAGTGCGCTGACACCACACTCTATACTGGAATTGCCAGAAACCTACAAAAACGCCTGATGCAACACAATGGCGAGTATGTTGGCGGGCCGAAATACACCCGGGGCCGCCGGCCGGTGCATCTGGTGTGGTCCGATAATGTTCCTGATCGGGGAGCTGCGCAGCAACGCGAGGCGGCAATCAAGAAATTGCCGAGGAGTGATAAACTTCGATTAATAGGTAGTTGTGATTGAAATAGATAATTTCAGATAGAAAGATAGGGTTAGTCAAAAATCTGTAACACAGCGTGTACGAATACGTTCATCTTTATCTGCCAAGCTCGCCATCAGTCCTGCTGGAGAAAGTCTGATGAAGCGATTAACGGTAGTAAAGATTGCGACGGTAGTGTTCGGCATGCTTTTCGCTTTCGTGACATTTCAGGCCTATTGGATAGCCCAGTTTGATCTGCCCTACGTATTGCGCGCGCTGCTTGCAATCAGTGGTGGAATGTTTTTGGGCTACGCCGCGAGTATTATTCTAATTTTATGGATTGAAGCGGATAATTCTTTTGAATAACGCACTTCATCGGTGTAGTTGGAATTAGCGTGATAGTTCTTCCAGCATTTGCTGCTGCTCAAGCCAAATCTCGTCCAGATTTGCCGCGCGAACTTTCAGCTCCCCTTCGCGTTTCAGTAAGTTTGCCAACGTCAGCCGATTAGCTTCCGTATACACATCACTATTGCCAAGTTGCTCACGTAGTTCCTGCAGTGCCAATTCCACTTCGGCCATCTCCGCTTCGGTTTTATCCAGCCGCTTCTGTAGCGGGCGCAGTTTGTCACGCTGCTCCGCCGCCTGCTGGCGCTTTTCCTTGCGCGAGGTGTCGGTGACCGCAGCGTCGCGTTTATCTGTTTGCCGGTAGCTCGATAGAATCCATCGCTCATAGCCTTCCAGATCCTCGCGGTATTCCTCGACGCGGCCATCGTGAACCAGCAGCAGTTCCTCGGCGGTATTGCGCAGCATGTGGCGATCGTGACTCACCAGAACCAATGCGCCATCGTAGGCCTGCAGGGCGATTTCCATGGCGTGGCGCATGTCCAGGTCGAGGTGGTTGGTGGGCTCATCCAGCACCAGCAGGTTGGGCTTTTGCCACACCACCATGGCCAGCGCCAGGCGCGCCTTTTCCCCGCCGGAGAATGGCGCGATGGCGGTAGTGGCAGCAGTACCGCGGAAATTGAAACCGCCCAGAAAATTGAGAATATCCTGTTCCCGCGCAGTGGGGCTGAGGCGTTGCAGGTGCAGGGCCGGGCTGGCCTGCATATCCAGGGCTTCGAGTTGTTGCTGGTCAAAATAGCCGATGCTTAAATGCTCGCCGATGGTACGAACGCCACCCAGTAGCGGCAGTTCTCCTATGAGGCTTTTCAACAGGGTGGATTTTCCTGCACCGTTTCTGCCCAGCAGGCCGTAGCGACTGCCGGGGCGTAATTGCAGGTCCACCCCTGAAAGTACTGTCGTGCTGCCGTAGCCGAGCGTGGCCTCGTCCAGGCGTAGCAGCGGGTCGCTGCTTCTAGCGGGCGGTGGAAAGTTGAAGTCAAAGGGCGAATCGGCGTGGGCCGGGGCCAGGGTTTGCATGCGCTCCAGTTCCTTCAATCGGCTCTGTGCCTGCTTCGCCTTGGTGGCCTTGTAGCGAAAACGGCGCACAAAATCATCGATTTCCGCGATGCGCCGCTGCTGCTTCTCGTAGCCAGCTTGTTGGTTGGCCAGGCGCTCGGCCCGGTGCCGTTCGAAGTCGGAATAGTTGCCTTTATAGGTGAACAGTTGCTGTTGCTCGATATGCAGGATACGTTCGCAGGTGGCATCGATAAAGTCACGGTCATGGGAAATCATCAGCAGGGTGCCGGGGTACTGCTGCAGCCACTGCTGCAACCACAGTGTGGCATCCAGATCCAGGTGATTGGTGGGTTCGTCCAGTAACAGGATGTCTGAGGGTGTCATCAGCGCACGCGCCAGATTCAGCCGTATGCGCCATCCTCCGGAAAAATCGCTCACAGCCCGCCCGGCAGCGTCTTCAGCGAACCCCAGGCCCTGCAACAGGCGTTGTGTCCGGCGCTCGGCGCTGTAGCCGTCAATCTCCTCCAGCTGGCTGTGCGTGCGGGCCGCTTTATCGAAGGCACCGGCCACTTCCTGCGCCGCGACTTCGTCGCGCAAGCGGGCTAACAATGCGTCGCCGCGCCACACGTACTCCCCGGCGGGTAGCGCAGTGGTGTGTATTTCCTGCGCCATATGGGACAGCCGCAGTGTATTCATGCCTTCGATAGTGCCGGCGTCGGCACCGAGGTCTCCCAGCAATAATGAGAACAGACTGGATTTGCCACAGCCGTTGGCCCCAATCAGGGCCAGTCGCTGGCCGGGCTGAATGGTAACATTGGCATCCTGCAGCAGCAGTTTACTGCCGCGGCGCAGGGCGATGTTGCGCAGTATGATCATGAGGCCGCGAATTCTACCTGCCGCGCGCGCCATGGGCTAGTGTGCACCAGCGCCGCTGGTGTAAGGTTCAGCGTTATTGCACACGCGCACCGGTTACCGTATGAGCAACCCGTTTTGGGACTATTCGCTTGCTGCCTACGCTCTGGACGGGGTGGCGACCAGCTGCCTGACGTTACAGGACAGCTATGGCCTGGATGTGAATCTGTTGTTGTACGCGGCATGGCTGGCGGGCATGGATCAACGTCTGATTGACCAGCATTTGGCCGGGGTTGAGGCGGCAATCGTCGTCTGGCGGGACACAGTGATCAAGCCAATGCGTACGCTGCACCGACAATTGCAGGATTACCCTCCAGCGAGTGGCGTACTCGATGAGATCAAAGTCCTGGAGCTGCGCGCTGAGCAGCTGCAGCAGGATATGATGTATGCCTATTTTCAGCAGGCGGACGATTTACCCCGAACCCCGCGTCCGCTGCAGGACAATCTATGGCGGGTAGCGCACTTCGTCTGCCCTGGGGACCCAGCGTGGGAACCTTTCATAGATCGCCTGGTCACACTGTTCCCTCTATGAGGCAGGGCTAGCGCCCGGGCAGGGCGGGTAGTAAGATGGCACCCGCTGCGGACACTTGCGTTGCGGCGGATTTGAATGGATGATTTCCGGCGAATAATCGGGGTGGTTAGAAGGTGTGCCCCTGGCAAGACCTCGCTGTGACAGGAGTCTCCGCAATTCTCACGATTTCTTTGACGACTATGGAACGAATTATGAAGAAGTATCTACTGCCGCTTGCCCTGGTTAGCGTTGTCGCTCTGCAAGCTTGTGACAAAATAAAAATGCCTAGTACAGCCGATGACGCAGCCAAGGCACCCGCCGGAGAGGCAGCCAAGGCTCCGGCCAGTGCTGATCTGGCAACGCCAGAGCAGCGCCTGAGCTACGGGATTGGCTTCAATATGGGTCAGCGCATGAAGGCTGATGGCGTGCCGCTGCTTGCGGAGCCGTTCAGCTCCGGCGTAACCGATGCTACCTCAGGCGCCAAGTCGCGTATGACCGCTGAGGAAATCGCTGCCGAAATGAAGGCCTTCCAGGAAAAAGCCACTGCTGAGCATGAAGTTGCCCAGAAGGCCCTGGGTGAAGCCAACACGACAGCAGGGGCGGCATTCCTTGCTCAAAACAAGGCCAAGGAAGGAGTGGTAACAACCGCTTCCGGTCTGCAGTACGAGGTTGTTACTGCGGGTACTGGCCCCAAGCCCAAAGCGGAAGATACAGTGGAAGTCCACTATCGTGGCACGCTCACGGATGGCACAGAGTTCGATTCATCCTACAGCCGCGGTGAAACTGTGACCTTTGGTGTTGGCCAGGTTATCCCGGGCTGGACTGAGGCGCTGCAACTGATGCCTAAGGGTTCGAAATGGAAGTTGGCCATTCCGGCCGAGTTGGCCTACGGTGCCGGCGGTGCGGGTGATGTGATCGGACCCAACGCAACACTGGTTTTCGAGGTGGAGCTTGTCAGCATCCCCAGCCAGGACAAGCCGGCCGACGCTAAAGCAGCAGCGAAGCCTGCTGCCAAATAGCGCTAGGTAGACTGCGGCGCTTGTTTATTGACCAAGCGCCGGTGTCGATTGTGAAGGCCGGCGATAAGCCGGTCTTCCAGCACAAAGCGCGACTCCAGGACTTCCCCAAGGGCTGACAGGTCGCGCTTTAATTTTTCCAGATACCCCTGGGCATGGCCGTACTTTTCCTCGTAAGCCAGAATAACTTCCGTGGTATCGCCGATGGCAGGTATCAGTATCTCGGTCAGGGCGCAGCTGTCGTCGCCAAAGCTTTCTGCTTCGTTAATTAACGCGTGAAAGACCTCAAAGTGGCCTGCTGATACGTAGTCCACCAATAATTCGCACAGCGCTTTCTGGCGCAGCTCCAGCGCCGCATCATCGAAGCGGCTGTCCAGCGTTACCACAATTTCCGTGTACTTGCCCAAAACCGCTCGTCGCTCTTTGAGCCAGCGCGTAAGTAACTCTTCTACGGCCTCAAATTGCTGCGTCGCGTCACTTCTTTGGTTGGGCATGCTCACATCCTTGCTCAGCGGTTGTACAACCTACGGGCGTCCTACTGTGGGTTTGGATAGGTACGCAATATCTGCCACAGGCAGACCAGTATCGCCACACCGAATACAGCCAGGGTTTGTTCCGGGATGCTAAAGCCAAGGAAGGTCCAGTCGATGACGGCACAATTGCCGTCACCTGCCAGCACCACACTCAGCGTCTCCCGAAAAGGCAGATTCTCCAGCATGTAGTCCAGGCTGGGACCGCAGGCCGGCACCTGATCCGCAGGCAGATGTTGCAGCCACACGTGGCGGGCAGCCACTGCGGCACCTGCCACGGCAGCCAGCGCACACAGTGCGGCATAGACCTTGCGACCCCAGCTCTGGGGATTATGCAGTGCGCCGAGCAGGGCGATCACGCCCCACAGCACCACAAAAACGCGCTGTGTCATACACAATGGGCAGGCCTCCAGTCCAAGGTATTCCTGCAGGTACAGCCGCGCAAACAACATCGAGGTGATCGCTAAAAGTACCAGGCCCACAAATACCATGCGGGGAGAAAGAGAGTGCAGCATGGTTTTCCAATGCCTCGCTAGGTAGCCTGTTTGATGGATCGACGGAGGTACACTAGGGTCTTTTTTCGTTCAGCGCAACGGTCGAACGCATCACGATGCTAGCAATGCGCTTACCCTCTGCTTGCAGAAAGACTGCAACTGCGGGTAGAAGTTCAGGAAAGCCTGTTCCAGAGTATGCTGCGCCGGTGAGAGTTCCCGGTCGATGTCCAGAAACGGATTGTGGCGCCGAAAGCGCTGACCGATGCGTGTGGCAGTGGTGAGCACGGTCTCCCAATCCGTGTAGAGGTTAAGCAGGTCGAACGTGATCAGCCGCGCTGACATTCTGCGAGCCCCCTCACTGAGTACCAGCTCAGGGTTACTCAGGGTGCGATAAACACCGCGGTTAAAGTGGGGCAGAGAGATATCAGAAAACGTCGACCAGTGCCGACTCAGATAGTGGTCAAAACTGAGGTCGATGAGGATGCCCGCATAGCGCCGCAAACTCTGCGGCAGGTCGCGGCGCAGTTGCTGGATCAGCGGGTGTCCGTCCGTATAGGCGTCTAGGGCGCGATGCAATTGAATGCCGCGCTCGATGTCCGGCGGCAATGCGCCGCGCAGCGGACCTTTGATGTAGTCCCCTTCCAGTCCGCCGGCGACCAGACCTTCATCCGGCCAGGCGAGGTGGAAATGGGCCAGGAAATTCACTGTGGGTAGCCTTACAAGGTCTTGTATTGGGCGAAAAAATTGTCCAGGTATTGCTCAAAGCTGACCGTGTCAGATTGCTCGATCGCGCGCTGTGCCAACAGTGAGGTCCGCGTCTCTTCATCCAAGGCGATCTGGATGTCCTTGCTCAGCGGGCGCGCGCGAAAATACTGTGCCCATTGCTCGCTATACATCATGGCCAGCCTGAAAAAAGAAAGCTTTCGGTCACGCATCTCCCGCAATACACGGGCCGAGGGTGTTAACTCTGGATCCACGACCTTGGCCAACTGGTTTTCGAGGCTGGTACTGTAGTTGCCAGATTCGTGCACTACATCCAGCAGCGCGGCGATAGGACGCATCTCGTCGAGCATTTCATTGGCCCATTTCACCATGGGAATCTCAGTGCCGCCATTATTGAGCAGCAGGCCCGGTAGTCGCCCGGTATTGACCACGGCCTCCAGATTGGCTGCTTGTGAGAGCTGCTCCACCTCCTCACAGGCTGGACTTTCCTCCAGCAGGCAATACAGCAGGAAAGTATCCAGAAAACGCATTTGTCCGGCGTCCAGACCGACTGGCGAGAACGGGCTGATGTCCACGCAGCGTACTTCGATATATTCGATCCCGGCCCTGACCAGCGCACACAGCGGAGATTCTCCTGCATCGACCACGCGCTTCGGTCGTATGGGGCTGTAAAATTCGTTTTCGATTTGCAGCAGACTGTCATTTAGCTGCTGGTAGTCCCCGTTCTGCCCAGAGGCGATGTCCCGGTACCCGGGGTGTGGTTGCATAATGGCCTGGGACAGGGTTTTAACGTAATTGTCGAGCGAGTTGTAGCACACGTTGAGGCGTTTCTGGGCGTCGCTGTTGTACCCCAGTCCGCCCATGCGCAGCGCGGTGCCATAGGGCAAGTACAGGCTCTTTGCGTCTGCATCAAACGCCTGCAGGCCATGATTGTCGCGGCCTCTGAGGAAGCTTGCGCACACTGCCGGCGACGCGCCAAAGAGGTAGATCAGCAGCCAGGAATAGCGCCTGAAGTTGCGAATGAGTCCGAGGTAGCGCGCACTGATATAGTCTGCCCGCACACCGGGTTGGCCGGCGCTCGCCCACGCCTGGTCCCAGTAGGCCTGCGGCATAGAAAAATTGTAGTGAATGCCTGCGATAGCCTGCATCAGGCGCCCGTAGCGATGACCCAGGCCGTAGCGGTAAACCGTTTTCATACGGGCCACATTGGAACTGCCGTACTGTGCGACGGGTATGCCCTCATCGCCGGTCACAATGCACGGCATGCTGGCCGACCAGAGCATTTCGCCGTCGAGGTGTTGATAGGTGAAGCTGTGAATATCTTCCAGTGTATGGAGACAGTCTTCAATGCGGGGGCTGACCGGCGTAATGAACTCCAGCAGTGCCTCCGAATAGTCGGTGGTAATGGATGAGTGGGTGAGGGCGGAGCCCAGCCCTATGGGGTGCGGCGTCTGGGCCAGCTTGCCGTCGGCCGTAATACGCAGGCTCTCTTTTTCAATACCGCGATTGATGCCAGTGATCACGCCCCGTGCGTCCGGCTGTGCCAATGCCTGCAACTGCTTCTGCAAATGGGAAGACAATGGAAACTCCTTTTGATGAACAGGCTTGCCAACTAGCACAAGGCCAGGGCCGGTAAGGCTTCTCCCCAAGCGGCAGTCCTGAAACGGGCACAAGTGTAGCTGCCAATGTCAGTGTAGTACAGGTGCGCTGTGCGTGGGGCTTGCCGCGATGGTTCAGGTAATCTTGTCCATGTATTTCTGCAGCAGCTGGCAGGCGAAGTTATTTTGTATCTCGCTGTTTTGACCAGTGGCCAGCATGATACGCGACAGAATCAGGCCGTAGCGCATACCGGCGAAAATTTGATAATAGTCGTAGTCCCTGGCGGAGAAGCCGGATGCCTGTTCCCAGCGGGAAACGGTTTGCTCATAGCTGGGCAGGCCTTCCAGACGGGGCATTCCCAACCCCTCGGAGAAGGTGGCATCGAGATAATTGAACCACGCCAGGTCCTGTACCGGATTGCCCAACACAGCCATCTCCCAGTCCAGCACGGCGGCGATACCGTCCAGCGATGGCTTGAAGATAATATTGCCCAGGCGGGCGTCACCCCAGCACAGTACCGTAGGTTCATTTTGTGGTTGGTTGGCTTGCAGCCAGTCCAGTGACATCTGGCAGATGACGTGTTCGTCGCCCTCCAGTGCCCAATTCAGATACTTCTGCCAGTAAGCCAATTGTTGCTGCAGTGGCGTTTTTCCCGGCTCGTGGAGTTTGGCAAAACCTAATTCTTTATAGTCCAGTTGATGATAGCGGGCCATGGTGTCCACTGCCGCATGCCATAGCCCCTGACGCTGCTGCACACTGGTTTCATGCATCATCCAGCCATCCATGTTGTAGGGCGGCATGTCGGTGGGAATGCGACCCTCGGTACGCTTCATGAGATAGAACTGTACGCCCAGCAAAGACTTATCTGTCTCCAGCCCGCGCAACTGCGGTACGGGTATATCACTATGGCGCCCGACAGCTTCCATGACCTCGTATTGCAGGTCGAGGTCGTAGTCCGGGAACACCGGGCGCTCGATTGACGGTTGTAGTCGGGCCACGACCGGTTCACTGTGTTGTTGTCCGTGCGCTTGCCAGGTAATGTCAAACAGCAGGGTGACATTGGACATGCCGGTCGCTTCGGGGATAGAGAGCTCCGGGATGCTGACCTCGTGTCCCCGGTGCGCCGAAATCCAGGACTCCAGTTTGCGGCGCGTGCCGTCAATGTCTTCAATGAGTGGGGTGGGGCGAGTATTGTCCACGTGGTGACTCCTGGTTGATGGCGATGCACAGTTGCATAGAATACTGGTGGCGCTGCTCTATGGCTACTGCGCGCGTGATCAGGGAGTTGCGGGGCAGGCGGCATCCCGGGCAAACCGCGCTGCTGCAATACACAATTGGATGCCTTTCAAGACTTGTCCGCAGGCGGCAAGCTGCTAAAGTATCACGCAATAATCAAGGGGAGCATCCTGTGAGAATTTCCGAGTGGTTGAAAATCCTGTCGGCCGAGAATGGTTCAGACCTATACCTGGCCACGGGCGCTCCTCCGTGTGCCAAGTTTCAGGGCGAGCTCAAGCCGATAGCCAGTGAGATCCTGCAGCCGGGGGAAATCAAGGAAATTGCCTACGAGATTATGGATGCGACCCAGCGTGCTACGTTTGAGCAGGAGCTGGAAATGAATCTGGCCATGTCTATCTCTGGTTACGGGCGTTTTCGCGTCAATATTTTTCTGCAGCGCAATGAGGTTGGTATCGTGGCGCGCAATATTGTCGCGGATATCCCGCGCTGGCAGGATCTGCGCCTGCCGCCAATTCTTACTGAGGTGGTTATGCGCAAGCGCGGACTGCTCCTGTTTGTAGGCGCGACCGGTTCCGGTAAATCAACGTCCCTGGCGGCGCTGATCGATTATCGCAACAGTAATAGCAGTGGTCATATCGTAACCATTGAGGACCCGATCGAGTATGTACACAGTCACAAGAAGTCCATCGTCAACCAACGCGAAGTCGGTGTAGATACTCGCAGCTGGCACAACGCCCTCAAGAACACACTGCGACAGGCCCCGGACGTGATACTGATTGGTGAGATCCGCGACCGGGAAACCATGGAGCACGCTATTTCCTTTGCGGAGACCGGCCACCTGTGTATTTCGACGCTGCATGCGAATAATGCCAACCAGGCCCTGGATCGCATTATTAACTTCTTCCCTGAAGAGCGGCGGCCACAGTTGTTGATGGACTTATCCATGAACATGCAGTGTATCGTGTCACAGCGACTCATCCCCACGGTGTCGGGCAAGCGCTGTGCTGCCATTGAGGTGCTATTGGGCACGCCCATGATTGCCGATCTTATCCTCAGAGGTGAATTGGATGGTATTAAGGAAATCATGCATAAGTCGGAGAATTTGGGTATGAAGACCTTTGATACGGCGCTGTTTGAGCTGTATCAGGAAGGACTTATCAATGAAGAGGAGGCGCTGCGCAATGCCGACTCACTGAACAATGTGCGGCTCAGGATCAAGTTTGCGAGTGAGGAGTTGGAGTCTGAAGCTGTCGGGCACTCCGGGCTCAGCCTCGAAACCCTCGACGATGGCCGCTTTGGCCCAGGCTGATCAGGCGATACCTTCTGCTCGTAAAGTAGGCATTACTTGTTCGGTAAACAAGCGCAGGCTGCGCCATGCCAAATCTGGAGGGATTCCTCCGCACAAGGGGTGCAGCATGATTGGTTGCGCACTGATCATGTCTCTTGCGGCCTCGATCAGCTCCATCGGGCGATAGACGTTGTAGGCACCGCTGGCACGTAAGTCGTCACAGTTTTCATAATACTTATAGGGGCTGAAAACGTCGGCTTTTTCCGCCCATAGGGCGTACGTATTCGTCTCATGCTGTACGTGGCGTGCAATGTTCTGCCAGTAGATCTCGGGATCCTCCGAGACAAACGTTACGGTGGAGGGCGCTGCTGGCATTGGTCCCGGGTCGGGCTTGCCCAGCTTTTTCAGTTCCTGCCGATAGTATTCAAATATTTCAGGTCCAGAGGGGATAAAAAAGTCCGCCTCGCGGGCCGCGCGCGCTGCGGCGGCTCGGCTACTGCCGCCCATAAGGAGCATGGGTCGGGGTTGACTAAACGGGGGCGGGGTGATGGTGATAGTGCGGCCTTCGTGGACGAATGTCTCCCCACTCCACGCCTGCTTGAGAAAGGGACCAATAGCGTCCATGTAGGCTTTGCGCAGGCTGAGGTCTTTGCCGACAGCGCTGAATTCCTCTTCCCGGTAGCCGCCACTAAGAATTGGGATGACGCGTCCCCGACTGATGATGTCCAGTACGGTAAGGTCCTCTGCCAGCTGCACCGGTTCGTGCAGCGGCGCGATGAGGGCCGAGATGAAAATGCGCATGTGCTGAGTACGCGCGGCAATGGCGGAAGCAAATACCAGTGGTGAGGGACAGTAACCGTCCTGCGCGCCGTGGTGCTCTGAAAGGTGAACGCTGCCAATGCCTTGCGCATCTCCCCAGGCGCACATGTCAATCGCAGCCTGATACATATCTGCCTGCGGTACCTTCACTATACCCGGTTGACGCATATCAAAACGCAACATCACATTAGCCATAGCTCGGCCTTGTCATCAGGAGTTGTTATAGCCAGAGCCTCGCCGGAGTCACCAGCAGACACGCGATCTGGACACGCAGGATTCAGCTCTCCATACTCGCTATCAACGTTACCCAGCGCTCGATATCGGAGTCATCGGCATTCAGTATCTGGAACCCTGCCATCCAGGGTTGCTGTTCGTCTGTGCTGGGCAGGCACCAGCGAACTTCGCCGGCGAGGTACAGGGTGTCTGCTGCACCCGGTAGGTCGACTCCGATTTGTAAAATAGCGCCAACAGTGACCTGTTCCTCCAGAATAACCTGTAGTCCTCCGCGAGACACGTTCATGGTCTTGCAGGTCAGCAATCTGCCTGACTCGGCCTGGCCCATGCGCGGAGAAAGTAGCTCGATAAAAGTTGTGCTTGCAAGCGGCAACCGCAGGTGTCTTCTTCTTTGTTCAGGCATCGCCGTACTCCACTATCGCTATTGATCCAGGTTTTTTCGAACTTCGGTGACTTCGTTGCGAAAGTTCGAGTTTGCTTCAAGAATGTCGACCAGACCGCTGTCTACCAATCTGAGCAATTCCTGGCTGCTGACCTGACGCATTTTTACGCCATTGCGATTTACAAAAATGTAGTAACCCTCTTCGGGGTCGTGTACAGCCAGTCGTGCCATCAGCGGCGTCTCGCCGTCGTGGAACCCGAGCCATGCACCCATAGGCAGGCTGATAGCCCGCTGCGGTACCGGTGCCGACTCGTCGAGCTGCTCTGGCTCGGTCCTCTCGGCGGGAGTCGGCTCGTTGGGAGGGTCGCGTTTGGTAGCATTGTCTGCGGCCTGTTCCGAGAGATAGCCCTCACCTGTGTTGCTGTTCTGTTCCTGATCAGTAGGTGGTTTTGCACCGGGCGCAGTAGCGGCTTGGGGAATGACATAGCCCCCTCGCGCTTTGATGTCCTGGGCCTGTTCACTGAGAAAACCACCACCATCCACGGCTTTTTTACTGGCGGACCGTTGTTTTTTGGTTTTTGGACTGTCTTTAGGTGCCTCGTGGCTGGATTCTGTCGCGCTCTGGTCTGCTGCTGGAGGCTCTGGTTCCGCTTGCGCCGACATTGCTTCGACAGGTACTGGTTGCAGCGTGGATTCGGGTGCCAGGTCCAACTCTGGCTTGGTTTCTGGCTCTGGTGCCAAGTCCCCCGCCGGTTCTAACGCCAGCTCCGGCTCCTCCGCTGTAGGTGCCAACTTCAGCTTTGCCTGCAGCGTTGGTGCTGGCCCCGCTTGCGGCTGCGCTGTGTTACTCACACTGGACGAAGGTTCTATGTCCGACAGTGCGCTCACCAGGGCGTCCAATATTTCGACAGAGTCAATACCAACGGCATAGGCCAGGCACAGGCTAAAGCTCGCTCCGCTGTACAGAGCCTTCACTTTATCTTGCTCCAGCATGGCGCCGAATTGGGCGAAAGTGAGCTGCAGGACTTTAATCCCCGCCATATTGGTGAACACAAGCTGCTGTGATTGCTCTTCTTTGAGTACCAATTGTACGCGTAGAATGCCCTCATCACTATTCACGCTGAACCACTGTCCTTCCTGCCAGCTCTTCAGTGCGTTCAGACTTTGCCCCGTACCGTCACTATTATTCCCATCTTCAATCTGGATAGGTTGAATGCGTTGTAGCTCGAGTGGTTGTCGACGCAGGATACGCAAGTGTGCGCGTTCGACTAACCCCATGGCTTCATTCACTGCTTCCGTGTCGTGATGCAGGCTCAGCAACCAGCGACGCATCTCTTTCGGAAGCTGCGTCACGACCTCAAAAATATACTGACGCCGTGTTTCCTGCGCTTCCTCCGTGGTTTGTAGTGAATCCAGCAGTGTTTCCGTAGTGGCACACATTTTTTCCCAGTGTTCAGACTCAGCTCCAAACTTCAGCAGGATTAACTGTGCACTGGTGTACCACGGACCTTTGAGGAATTCGCCAATTTCTTCCGGTGCGGGATACTTCTCCAGCATGGCATTAATCATACGCGCGCCTGCCTGTTTGGCGGCAGCGGTTTTGACTTTCCCCGCCTCCGTTTCGACGACACGCTGGACCATACGCTGCGTTCTGGCCTGATCACGCTCTGCGGCGGCAGAAAACTCGGCGCAAATACCTGCCAGATCAGAAGCGTGATCATCGAACCATCCACTGGACTGCTCGACTGCTCTGGTAACCTGCTGTTCCAGAATGGTCCCCACTCTATCCAGGCGCAACTGCCAGCCAATGGCCCTGGCCTGGATGCTATCCAGCAGTTGGTGGATGGGGTGTGCGCCGGGCCGCATAAAACTTGGGTCCGTGATGGCGAGCGCAGCCGACAGCGGCTTGAGACGACGCAGCTGGGCCGCGAGGCGACCCTCCAGCGGAAACTGTCTCTCCCAGATTTCCTGTGCCTTGCCCAGCCAGCGCATAATGGCGATCTGCTCCCGCGACGGCGTAGCGGGGTCGCCAATAGCTTCGGTCTGGCCAGCGATGACAACCCACGGCGAAAGATTGAAATTGTCGATATTTTTCAGGTACGCGAGCAACTCGTCGAGTTGCATGGGGTGTTCGTTGCCGCCAACTCCGGGTGGCTCCGCATAGCGGTCCAGCACCAGTTCAAATAGTGAACAGGGGAATGGAACATGTGTGGCCCCGAGTTTCAGTGGCTTAGTTTCCCTATAATTATGACGATGAGGCAGCCCCACAACGCGATCAGGGCGACCAAGCGCCATTTACCTGGCGGCGGTTGCTCTTTGTGTTTCATTGAGCGTTTAACGATGTTAAAAGACCCACACGCGGGGCACTCTCCGAGCTGACCACTTTTCTCTCCGCGGTAGCTGCAATCTATGCAGTGGTAGGCCATGGGGATTACCGGGTGCTCTTCAGAAGTTGGTCAACAATGCGTTCCAGTTGCTTAAGGTTATTGCATTCAGCGCTAAAATGACAGGCGCTTTGGTAGCGCAGCATCTCTGAATCACCACTTCCCCAGGCCCTGCGTGACTCGGGGTTTAGCCAGATCACCTGTCGCGCGCGCTGGTAGATACTTTGCAGAATATCCAGTTTGGGGTCGCCGTTATTGTTCCGGGCATCGCCAAGAATAATTACCGTGGTACTGCTGTTTATGTCGTCCAGGGCAAGTTTGGCGAAGTCCAATAGGCTATTGCCGTAATCGGTGGCCCCACCATATTTCCAATTGACCAGTTCAATCGCCTTTTCGACAGGATAGTCATCGAAGTATTGGCTAACTTCGCCCAAGTGACTGGAAAACGCGAAACTACGGACCTTGGGCAAAACATCCTGTAGGCTGTACAGAAACAGCAGTAAAAACTTGGCGTAGGCGGCCACTGAGCCACTGACATCACACACCGCCAGTATTTGCGGTTTTTCCTTCCTGACCTGACGCCAGTAGGTGTTGAACATCACACCGTCATTGGGTATGCCCTTGCGCAGGGTTTTCGCCATATCCAAACGACCGCGCTTCAGCAGTTTTCGTCTGCGCGAATGACGGCTGACCAGTTTTTTGGCCATTTTGCGTATCAACACCTGCACTTTGTGCAGGTAGATATGCTCAATATTGTTAAGGCGAGTTTTGCTCAGGATGTCGTCCATGAACTGCCGGGTTTTGCCCTCGGCGTGCAACAGATACTCGCGTTCCACAAAATCGCGCACCTGCTCGCGCAGAATATCGCGGTAGCGCTGCAGTATCGCCAGAGCGGGACTCTGGGCTTGTTCCAGAGCAATCACTGTATTGCGGATCTGCTCCTCTCCCATGGCGTCGAGAATGCGGCGGGTGAACTGTCCTTTCTGGGTAAACATCTGGATCTGTTGCAGGCCAACGCGCTCACCCGCCTGGTTCATTGCCAGGGTCAGTTCGGTGCGGTCATTGCCTAGCAGGCTCTGCATCAGGGGAGTTTGCAAAAGTGCTTGCAGGGATGCGTTAGTTGCGGCCGCCACTTGGAGTGCCAAGGCCTGCGTAGCCGTGAAATCTGCCGCCTGCTGGGCCGCCTGGGCTGGTGGTAATAGAGCTGTTTCGTCCTGTGCGGTAGCGGCTTTGTCGGTAGTGGAAAAATCGGCTAGATGCTGCTGAAAAAAACGGTCGAAGCAGTGCAGGAAAATGACTTCTTCCTCCGGCGTTTTGGACAACGTCATCGCGAGTCCGTCACGCAGCAAGCTGCGATCGGAGTATCCCAGAGTGGCGGCAACGTCTACGGCATCAAGGGTCTCTGCCGGGGAAACCCTCACCTCGTGTGTGCGCAACACCTGAATAAAGTTGATCAGACTGGACTGCATAACGACGTTACCTGGGCTGATTGTCGACCAAGCCTTCTCTCACCAATGCGCGCACTTCGGAATCCGTCGCTTCGATGTCTTCTTCATACTTCAACAAAACATTGAGCGTGCTGCGCACCATTTCCTCTTCGAGGTGGTCCGCATGCAACAAAAGCAAACTGCGTGCCCAATCGATGGTTTCGGAAATGGCGGGCGCCTTCTTCAGGTCCAGTTGACGCAGGGAGTGCACAAAGGCTACCAACTGGTGACGCAATTTCTCATCGACGTCGGGTACGCGACTGCGAATAATCCGTTCTTCCAATTCCACCGTGGGAAACGGGATATACAGGTGCAGACAACGCCGCTTGAGGGCATCGGAAATATCGCGTGTATTGTTGCTGGTGAGGAACACCATGGGTGTAGTGCGAGCTTTGACGGTGCCGATTTCGGGAATGGACACCTGGTAATCGGATAGAATTTCCAGCAACAGCGATTCGAATTCGTAATCGGATTTGTCGACCTCGTCGATCAACAGAATTGCGCCCTTTTCCTGTTGCATCGCCTTGAGCAGTGGTCGCGGCTCCAGAAACTCCTCCGAGTAGAAGATATCCCCGAACTGATGTAACTTGGCGACGGACTCAGCCAGTCCTTGCGCGCCTTGCAACAGATCACCGAGTTTTTCCTTGAGGACCTGCGTATACAACAGCTGTTTGCCGTATTTCCATTCGTACAGTGCTTTGGCCTCGTCCAGGCCTTCATAGCACTGCAAGCGAATGAGCGGCACATCGAGCAACAGGGCAATGGTCTTGGCCAGCTCTGTCTTACCGACACCCGGAGGGCCTTCGACCAGCACCGGTTTACGCAGCTGAAATGCCAGGAATACCGCGGTTGCTATCTTGCGGCTGCAAATATAGCCGTGAGACTCGAAACCTTGCTCAATGTGCTCCACCGATGAGAGCTGCGGAAAATCTTGTGTGTGCACTGGGGTACCTCAGTCCTGAGGCGCTATTGTACGCGATACAAACCGCGAGGAAACAGGGCTATCCGCCGGTTGTATTCATAAAACGCACAATATCCGGCGTTGTGCTGAGATTAAAATGATGGCGCTCCGGCTTGATCGACATCGCACCTACGATAGTCTCTTTGAGCCTGGCCAGTGTGTAGTCTGGGGCCCGCAGTACGTCGCGCAGGTCCACCGAGTGCTCATTGCCCAGGCACAGCAACAGACGTCCTTCGGCGGTGACTCTGACGCGGTTGCACAGGTGGCAGAAGTTATGGCTGTGAGGAGAAATAAACCCTATCCGTGTTGGCTCCTTCCCGGTACTGAAGTAGCGGGCAGGGCCAGCGTGATCACGGGGATCCCCCAGTGGCTCAAGCGTATACTGGCGGGAAATGATAGTGCGCAGTTCTTCGCTGCTACAAAAACTCAGTGCGCGGTCGTGTTCATCAATCAGTCCCAGCGGCATTTCTTCGATGAAGGCGATATCAATGTGGCGCTGCAGAGCGAACTCCACCAGCTCCAGCACTTCGTCCTCATTGCGACCCTTGAGAATGACAGCATTGATCCTTATCCGATCAAAATTTTCTGCAATCGCAGCGTCGATACCGGCTATCACCTGGTCGAGGTTGCCGTGCCGTGTGAGCTGGCGAAATCTGCGCGGTTGCAAGCTATCCAAGCTTATATTAATGCGCTTTACACCGAGTTGTCGCAATGATCCAGCGAGGCGCTGCAACTGGGAGCCGTTGGTGGTTAGCACCAACTGATCGAGGCCATGGAGTTGCCCAAGCGGCTCTATTAGCGACAGAATATTGTTGCGAATGAGGGGTTCGCCACCGGTGAGGCGTATCTTGCCTACGCCCAGTTCAACAAAGGCGCGAGCCACCTCGAGAATTTCTTCCAGTGTGAGAATGTGCTGTTTGGGCAGGAAAGTCATCTCTTCGGCCATGCAGTAAACACAGCGAAAATCGCAGCGATCGGTGACCGAGAGGCGCACATAATCGACACGGCGTTGAAAGCGGTCGATCAATACAGGGGGAAGCGTGTTCATAATTGTGGGCAGTGTAGCGTCTAAGGCAGAGCGACTCCAGCACGGGGTTTACACTACCTGCACAGTGAGACAGGATGGGACGTTAAATCACCATCAGGGGCATCGGGTTGTCGGAAATACGTAGGTTTGCGTTGTGGGCGGGCCCACTGCTGGGAGTGATTGCCGCGGCAGCGTGCATGTCATCCGGCTATGGCTTCGACATGGCGACGGTGTCGTTCGTCGCCGCGGTGTGTGTCATCTGGTGGGTGTTTGAGCCGGTTCCTATACCGGTAACCTCATTGCTGCCTCTGGCGATATTGCCTCTATTTGGTGTGCTCAGTGAGGAGGAAGTAGGCCAGGCCTATGGTTCCCCTCTAATACTGCTTCTACTCGGTGGCTTCCTGTTATCCAAGGCCATGGAGCACTCTGGGGCACATCGCCGTTTAGCCATCGGGATGATGGGCGTATTCGGGGTCAGTAGTGGCCGCAGGCTGGTGATGGGGTTTATGGTAGCAACGGCCATGTTGAGTATGTGGATATCGAACGCGGCCACGACGCTGATGATGTTGCCGGTGGGGCTGGCGGTACTGGATGCTGTAGAAGACAAGTCCAGTCTGGGGCCACCCCTCATGCTGGGTATTGCTTATGCGGCCAGTATCGGAGGACTGGGAACACCGATTGGTACGCCGCCGAACCTGATTTTCATGCAGGTCTACGAGCAAACCACGGGCCAAACCATCAGCTTTATCCAGTGGATGGGATGGGCTGTCCCAATCCTTGTACTGATGATACCGGCGACGGCCATGATCCTGACACGCAACCTGGGAGGGACCTTGCAGCTGCAACTGCCCGCAGCAGGGCCCTGGAGCACGCATGAACGCCGCGTGATGCTGGTGTTCGGCCTGACGGCACTGGCTTGGATCACCCGCAGCGAACCCTTCGGCGGCTGGATGACATGGCTGCTTTTGCCAGAAGCCAACGATGCGTCGGTAGCCTTGCTGGCAGTGGTTGTCATGTTTCTGGTGCCCGATGGCAAAGGTCAGCGGCTGCTGAACTGGGAGCGCGCCAGTACGATTCCCTGGGGGGTGTTACTACTATTTTCGGGCGGTATTTGCCTGGCTCAAGGGTTTGTCAGTTCAGGAATGAGCGAGCTGATCGGCCAGTGGCTGGGGCAGATGACCCGCATGCCCCTGTTTGCCCTGATGGTCACGATTTGTCTGGTGGTCACCGTGCTGACAGAAACAACATCCAATACCGCAACCGCCGCACTACTTATGCCAGTGCTGGCAGCCGGGGCTCTGGCGGCAGGAATGGCCCCCGAATTGATGATGGTACCGGCGGTGATGAGCGCCAGCCTGGGATTTATGTTGCCCGTGGGCACCGCGCCGAACACGATAGTCTTCGGCAGCGGCCTGATTACCGCTGCCCGCATGGCGCGGGAGGGTTTGATGATCAACCTGTTGGGTGTCGCCGTGGTGAGCAGTGTGTGCTACATCGTGCTCAGCTGAACCCGTTACCGCAGAGCTGAGCGCCTAGAGCAGGGCCATCATCGTCTCGGCAGAACTCACATCCACGCCCGGACCGGCTTCCACATTGAGATGGGTAACCGTGCCATCCTGGACGATCATGGCAAACCGCTGGCTGCGAGTGCCGAGCCCAAATCCACTGCCGTCCAGCACCAGGTCCAGTGCTTTGGTGAAATCGGCATTGCCGTCGGCTAGCATGAGTAGTTCCTCGGCATTTTGGGCCTTGCCCCAGGCACCCATGACGAAGGCATCATTGACTGCCATGCAGACAATGGTGTCGACTCCCTTCGCTTTGATCTTGTCTGCGTTTACAACGTATCCCGGCAGGTGAGTCACGCTGCAGCCTGGTGTAAATGCGCCGGGAACGGCAAACAGTACAACCTTCTTGCCGGCAAAAATGTCATTCGTAGTGATGTCGACGGGGCCCTTCTCGCCCATAGTCTTCATCGTGCACGCGGGGATTTTGTCTCCAGTCTTAATGCTCATGTTACGCTCCCTGATATAGTTGATGGCAGAAGTGGAAGGGGATAATAGCAGATGCCTGCTGAATTACACTGCCCATTGTGTGCGGGAGGTAAAATTTCCCTCTACTCCAAAGACGGTAGCCGTTCCTATTTCTGTTGTGGTTCCTGTAGTCTCGTGTTCGTGCCTCCTGCATTGGCGCATAGGTTGTGCGAAGTGCGATTCTCGGTCGCACTATATGACAGCATCTTCGCCCCCGACGAAGATGTGCTGGACGTCAGTTACGATGTTATGTGTGCCACCGAGGTTGTTGAACATCTGCATCAACCAGGACCAGAACTGGAACGCTTATGGGCGCTGCTGCACAGTGCGAGGCTTGCGATCATCGGTGCGGATGTCATCCTGCTGCAGCGAGGTCTCTAGGTTGTGTCTGCCAGCATGTCGACATAAATAGTTTCACAGTCGTGGTAGAAGCTGAGCTCGTGATCGCCAAGGTAGGGGGCGACCATCGTCAATAGCTGTAACACGCCCTGGTGAATAGTAACCCGAGGCGTACGATTGTCGTGCAAGAGTGCCTCGTAGCTGAACCAGAAGGTCAGGTTGAGGGCCATGTTATCTGCCAATCCAAGCAACTGCTGGTCTCTGGCATCGATCACGTCCTGCTGTAGCAGTGTCTGACAAATTGCATACAGCGCGGCGCGCTTGAGTTGCAACAAGCGCTTGAAACCGCGTTTTATATCGGGATAACGCTGTAGGATATTGTCGAGATTGTGGTACAAAAATCGATATTGATACATCTCTTCCATGACCACATAAAGATAGTACCAATTGTCTTCGACGCTACCCCGGTCGGTGTTTAGTGGCCGCTCTATGGGTGCGGTCAGGGTGTGGCTCATGGCCTGTTCGTACTGCTGGAATAGCTCGGTAATGATCTGATCCTTGCCTTTAAAATGGTAATAGAGGTTGCCGGGGCTAATGTCCATTTCATTTGCAATGTCTATGGTGGTGGTGTCAGCCTCGCCCTCCTCGTTAAATAGCGCCAGGCTAGTGTGGAGAATGCGGTCCCTTGTTTTCATGAATAGCGGATGTCAGGCCTTGCGTTTGCTTGTGGCTGGCTTGACGCCGGATGTCTTTTTGGGGGCAGCCTTTACCGCCCTGGCCTTACTTTTTCCGGTTTGCCGACGGGCGGCAGTCGCTGCTACGCCCGATTTCCTAGCCGACATCTGCTTTTTTCTGCGGGAGGTTGTGCCCACGCCTTGTTCTGTAAGAGCTTTGCTGAGCTGATCTACTTTCCTGGTGAGTTGATCGACTTTTTTGTGCAGCGCGATCAGGTCTTCAATGCGAGCGGGACGTTGATTGTGAAAGTTTTCGCGGACACGGTTGATCCGTTCCTCCACCGAGTGTTTGGCAGCTATAGTGCTTCCTCTCGCATCTTCTTCCAGGGCCGTGCCTGCTTTTACCAGGTCGCGAAACAATTTGGGAGGTTCCATGGCCTTTTCCAATCTGCCCTGTGCCTCTTCAACGGCCTTGCCATAGGCGCCCACACCGGCCAACCAAATGTTTTTGGCGATTTCACTGGCCTTGTCGGTGACTTTGCTTTTTTCATCGCTCATGCGGTCTGCCTTCGCTAGATCTGAATCTGGTTTGAAGATAACGCGTTTGGCGCGCTGATTAAAGTGTATTGCCAGACAAAAAAAGGGCCACATAGTGGCCCCAAAAAAATCCCTGACAGGCAGGGAAATTCAGTCCTGGAGGGGTTCCGCCTAGGCAGCGGACTTGAAACGTACAGATTTCTTCAGTTCCACGAAGCGTGCTTTGGCCTTCTTCAGTTGCTGGCCCAGCTTTTTGCGATCCGTCAGGGTGTCCAGTTCCAGCTTGGGCAGTTCGATATCCTGCATCGCACTTTTGGCATCCTTCTCCAGCTTCTCACCGCGCTTGACCAGTTCTTTGTACAGCTTGTTGGCTTTTTTACGGCGCTCTTCCAGCTGCTTTGGCAGGCTGTTGATTTGCTCCTGTGCCTGATCGTAAGCCTTGCCGTAGAAGCCGAGGCCAGCCAGAAACACAGTGCGGCCAGTATCCTGGGCGCTAATTGCTAAGTCTGATGTTGATTTTTTCGGCGCGGCGCGCTTGGCGACGGGCTTGCGCTTGGCAATGGGCTTGCGCTTGACGATAGGCTTGCGCTTGGCGGCAGGTTTGCGTGCAGTCTTCGATTTCTCGGCCATGGTTCATCTCCTTGGAAACGGTAAAGAAAAGTGGGATTTCCCACCAGCTCGGGGCCAGACTACGGAAAATAATTAGAATAAACATACTAATAAAAGGTGATTTTTTGCGGTGGAATCGATGGTGTTGCGATAGTACGTGATCCGTGTGAGCTGCATGGTTAGATTGGAGGAGCAAAAGCACAAGAGGCCCACTGAATAGTGAGCCTCTTGTGTCATTGGATCAGGAGATATCAGCTGGATTTTGGCCCGGCTGCAACGATGGCATCGGACACATCGAATTTCTTGATGTTCTGCTCAAACAGGGCAGCTAAATTTCGCGCCTGTTCGTTGTAGACACTTTCGTCACCCCACCCCGTGCGCGGGTCGACATAGCGGGCATCGACACCCGGAATTGTGATGGGAAAGTCCAGATTGAGAATGTCGAGGTGCCCGGTAGGAGCATTGAGCAACGCTCCACTCTGGCAGGCGTGAACCACGGCCCTGGTAACCGGGATAGGAAAGCGTGATCCCTTGCCACCGGGGCCACCCGAGCCACCAATCCATCCCGTGTTGACCAGGTAGACTCGGCTGTTGAAATCGTCTATACGCTTCATCAGAAGTTCCGCGTAATCACCGGCTGGCCGTGGCATGAAGGGTGCACCAAAACAGGTGGAAAAAGTGGGGTGGATGCCTGCTTCCGCACCCAGCTCCGTCGAGCCCACCCTGGCGGTATAGCCGCTGAGGAAATGAAATGCAGCAGCCTCCTTGGACAGGATGGAAACAGGCGGCAGGACACCCGACACGTCACAGGTCAGAAAAATGACGCATTTGGGCTCGCCACCGCTGTTGCTATCGGTGCGCTTTTCGACGTGTTCCAGCGGGTAGCAGCAGCGGCCGTTTTCAGTAAGACTCGTGTTGGAATAATCGGCATTGCGGGTATCGTCCAGGACGACATTCTCGATAATGGCGCCAAAGCGGATAGCGTCCCAGATCACGGGCTCATTCTTCTGGCTCAGGTCGATGGTTTTTGCGTAGCAGCCACCTTCGAGGTTGAAAACCGAACCCTTGGCCCAGCCGTGTTCATCGTCGCCAATCAGGTAGCGCTCTGGATCGGCAGAAAGTGTTGTCTTACCGGTACCGGAGAGCCCAAAAAATAGTGTGGTGTCGCCATCTTCACCCACATTAGCACTACAGTGCATGGGCATGACGTCTTTTTCCGGTAACAGGAAATTCTGCACCGAGAACATGGATTTTTTCATTTCGCCGGCGTAGCGCATGCCCGCCAGCAATACCTTGCGTTGGCCGAAGTTAATAATGACAACGCCGTCGGAGTTGGTCCCGTCGCGCTCTGGGATACACTCGAAACCGGGCACATTGAGGATATTCCACTCTGGCTTGCGAGCGGGGTTATAGGTCTTGGGTCTGATGAACATATTGCGACCAAACAGGGACTGCCATGCAGTCTCTGTGGTGACTTTAACGGGCAGATAGTGGTCGCTGTGCTCGCCCACGTGCAGGTGCGTTACAAAGCGGTCTCGCAGGGCCAGATGGGATTGTACGCGGTCCCAAAGGACATCGAATTTGTCGCTATCGAAAGGCCGGTTGACGCTGCCCCAATCAATACTGTCTTCACTGCTGGGCTCCTTGACGATAAAGCGGTCTGCAGGGGAGCGGCCTGTGCGTTTGCCTGTGGTTACCAGCAGGGCGCCCGTATTGGAGAGAATACCCTCGTCGCGTTTCAGTGCTTCTTCAATGAGTTTAGAAGGCGCCAGGTCTGCGTACTCCTGGGCGGTCTGGATATCTCGGGTCATTGTGCGTCCTGTTGCGTCATTTTTTGAGCTTTAAGGGGGCGCAATTATGTCAGAAACGCGCGGTTATGCGAAACATATCGGAGCAAAAAATCGGCGAAATTCGTTTAACTTGCGATCAATGTAGCGTTTTCGCCCCATCACCGTGCAGAACCTCTGCCAGATCACTGCGGCTGAAGGTATATTGCTGGTTGCAGAATTCACAGTCCATGGTAATGCAGCCTTGGTCATTTAATAGCTCATCCAAGTCAGCTGGCGGCAGGGTGGTGAGCGCATTGTGGGTGCGTGCGCGCGAGCACGTGCAGTGAAAGCGCACTGGTGCGGGCTTGAACAGGCGTACCCGATCTTCGTGGTACAGGCGATACAGCAAATGTTCGGCGTCCAGTGCAAGCAATTCTGCTGACGTCACCGTTGCGGCGAGTGCGCAGGTGTGCTCCCACTGTTGCAGTCGTTGCTCCTCGTCAATAGCGACCTGTGCAGGTAACTGTTGCAACAGTAGGCCGGCTGCGCACTCCCCGTCGGCCGCTAGCCAAATGCGGGTTTTTAACTGTTCGGATTGCTCAAAGTAGGCATCCAGGCTTTGGGCCAGTGAGCCCCGTTGTAACGGGACGATACCCTGGTAGCGCTGACCCTTGTTGGGATCAATCGTAATGACCAACTGGCCGTCACCCAGTAGTTGATCATTGTTATCGGAGGTCGCATGCTCCGCTCCGCGGGCGATCCCCCGCACTTGTAGGGAATGGTCGCACTCCACCATCAGCAGGGGTATCTGGCCATTCGACCGGGCCTGCAAAACCAACTTGCCCTCGAACTTGAGATTGGAGCTCAGTAGCACGGCGCCAGCGAGGAATTCTCCCAGGAGGCGGCCCACACCATTGGAGTACTGGTGATTGGCGAGTAGCTCTCGGTAGGCTGAGTCCAGATGCACGCTCTCGCCACGGATATCTGCTTCATCGAACAGGAAACGCCGGGCTCGATCACCGTTCACGGGTTCAGGTGTGTCTGCAAATTTGGCCATACTTGCGTGTCGTAAACTCCTGGCGGCGGAATCTGGCAGGAAGATCGCCAGAGCAAAAGTATACAGTGCAGAGATGACTGCAGGGTTCAGTATTTGAGGCCAGTTGTCGAAAAATCCGATCCTGCAAGGACCTCGATGCAATTAGCAGCTAGAGTATGTACTGCTTGCCGATAACCCCCTTCGCAGCGTGAGGAGCTAGACAATGAGATTCAGTTATCAGATAGGTATGTGCGAACCCGACCACTACCTCCCGTTAGCTCGGGCCGCAGAGCGCGCGGGGTTCCACGGTATCGCGATACCCGACAGTATTTGTTATCCACAGGAGGCCAGTTCCAAATACCCCTATAACAAGGATGGCAGCCGCGAGTTTCTGGAAAGCGTACCGTTTATTGAAAGTCTTATCGCTGTAGCGGCAATGGCCGCTGTCACCGAAAGCATCCGCTTTGCGACTTTCGTCTACAAGCTTGCGGTAAGACAGGCACCGGTGGTGGCCAAACAAGTACAGGGTATTCAAGCGCTTTCCGGTAATCGCTTTGATTTCGGCATTGGTATCAGCCCCTGGGAGGAGGATTTCGCCGTGTGTGATGTGCCTTGGGAGAAGCGCGGTAAACGATTCGATGAGCAAATCGACATTTTGCGTGGGCTCGAAACCGGTGATTATTTCGGCTATACAGGTGAGATGCACAATATGCCAGCCAATAAGATGAACCCGGTGCCGACCAAGCCCACCCCGCTGCTGATTGGTGGTCACACCGAGCCCGCGCTTAAACGCGCCGCACGGGTGGGAGACGGTTGGATGTGCGCTGGCGCGAACGTTCAGGAGTTGGAGGCTTACATTGGTCGCATAAACCAGTTGCGCAAGGAATACGGTACCACCGACAGAGCGTTCAGGGTATTCACCACTGGTCAGAACGCATTCACCCCTGCGGGCATTGCGACGCTGGAAAGTATTGGCGTGTCCGATGTGATTATCGGGTTTCGCAATGTCTATGAAATGGACGCCGACAAACCACTGGATGAAAAAATCGCCACGCTGAACTGGTATGCAAGGGAGTTTATTCGTGGCTGAGTACAGCGCAAATACTCCGGTGTTGGTGGGTGTAGCCGCTGTGCAGCAGAAAGTAGACGATTATCAGCAGGCGTTGGAGCCTGTGGCGCTGATGGAACGTGCCTTGCGCGATGCGGCTGCCGATGCGGGTTGTCTGGCGCTTTTGCCTGGAGCAGATGAAATACTGGTGCCCAAGAGCCTCTGGGGCTATAGCGATCCCGGGCGTCTTTTGGTGGACGCTCTGGGAGCACGCTCTGCGCAGACAGTGCTGGCAGAGTTCGGAATATTGCAACAGAGTCTGTTGACCCGCGCGTGCCAGCGCATCATGGCGGGGGAGGTTCAGGTAGTGCTGGTCGCGGGGGGGGAGGCCAGGTACCGCGCTCTGTGTGCCGCTAAGGTTGGGGCGCAGGCCCCTGAAACACCGCAGGTCGGTATAGAGCCTGACATAACGCTGCGTCCGCAGGACGAGATGTGGTCACCAGTGGAGACCGATAGCGGCCTGGGCATGCCGGTAGGTTACTACGCCATACTGGACAGTGCATTGCGCTACAAGCAAGGGCTGGGTTTGGCGCAACACCGGGACCAAATGGCCACACTGTATGCGCGCTTGAGTGAGCTTGCGGCAGATAACCCCGATGCATGGTCCGATGAGATAGTCTCGGCAGCACACATTCGGGAGCATTCCGCTGCCAATCGCATGCTGGCATTTCCCTATACAAAACTGCATAACAGCCAGTGGAACGTTGATCAGGCCGCCGGTCTTATCTTGTGTTCTGCACGAGTTGCCGAGGAGTTGGGTATAGAGCGCAGCAAGTGGGTATTTCCTCGCGCATTCACGGAATCCAACTTCATGTCTGTGGTTGCCAGTCGCAAGGATCTGGGCGCGAGTCCGGGCTTTCGAATCGCGGGACAGGCCGCTATGCAAATGGCGGGGGTCAAGTTTAGCGAGCTTCGTTTATGTGAACTGTACTCGTGTTTCCCCTACGCAGTACGGGTGCAGTTACAGGAATTTGGCCTGGATTCGCAACACAATGTCAGCGTCACCGGGGGGATGACGTTTGGCGGAGGCCCATTGAACAACTTCGTGTTTCAGGCAACGGTGAGAATGGCCCAGTTGCTGCGCCAAAATCCAGGGGAGGCCGGGCTGGTCACTGCCGTCAGTGGTTTGTTGACCAAACAAGCCTGTGCACTCTGGTCGTGTAGTCCCCAGGAGGGAGGCTGGATTTGGGCCGATGTCACCGAACAGGTTCGCCAGGTGAGTGAAGTGTGTGAGTTGATCGCAAACTATTGCGGTCAGGGCTCGGTAGCAGGCTATACGGTACTTTACGAGGGTATGAACCCATGGCGTGCAGTGGCGGTTTTTGACTTGCCCGATGGCTGCCGCACAGTGGCCTACAGCGAAGATGCGCATGTGCTGGAACGGATGATGACGCAGGAGTGTTGCGGTGCAACGTATCAGTTGGCCGACGGCAGATTTCAGTAGCGCTCGCTACGGCGCACCTCTGTGGGGGACTTACCGGTCCATTTCTGGTAGGCCCGGCGAAAATTTGAAGCGTCACTGAAGCCGATCATGTAGGCGATGCTGGAGAGCGGCAAGCGCGTGTTCTGGAGATAGCGAGTCGCATGTTCGCCGCGCACTTGATCCAACAGTTTTTGAAAGGATTGCTCCTCTTCGTCCAGCCGACGGCGGTAGGTCCGTGTGCTGAGATTTAGCAGATTGGCTATTCGCGGCATCTGCGGATACTGCCCCTCCAATTTGCGCAACAGCCGCAGGGTCTGCTCCGCCACCGAGTTCTCCTCCTCCAGATCGGCTAGCAGTCGAGCGCACTCCGCTGCGTAGAGCTCGCGCAAGACTGGATTGGAAGACGGCAATGGGGTGTTGAGCAAATCGCGGTGAAATAATATACGGCCGCACACGCAGTCGAAGTGGACATCCTGACCGAACACCTCGTAATACAAGCCAGCATGCGTCGGCCGCGGGTACGGCACCTCCATGCGCAGGCACAAGTCCGGCGCGCTCAGCAATCCGCGAAGGGTGTTGATGAGAGCGCCGTAGAGGAGTTCATAGCCGAACTCGATCGATGCTTCTCCTGCAGGGCTTGCCATGGTCAGGATGCATTGCTCGCCAATGATCTCAAAGTCAAGATGCAGGCCCGACGCCAGCAAATGATGGTACTTGAGAAACAGATCCATCGCCTGGGCAAGGTCAGTGCAGGTAATAAAGGCCTGACCCAGCACCGCGTGCGCACTTAAATTAAGGCGCAACCCCAATTTGAGGCCCAGGGCTGGGTCTCCCGTCAGCGTCTGGGCATTGGCAACGAGTTGGTTAAAGTCCGCATCATTGATGCGCGCCCCGATACTGGTCATGCCAGTTTTCGCGAGAGTGGTGCCGGCCAGCAGTTGTTTGCGGTCGCAACCCTGCCGTTCAACCATATCAATCAGAATCAATATGTACTGGGCTGGTGTGCTGGTATTGGACATGCACCTATTTGGCCATAAATGACCTCAATTTGACAAGACTTTACCTTGCCGCCGTTGCGGCCATCGCACATAGTCAGACTTGCTATAAACAACGGAGTTATGACCATGCAAATTGAATGGACCGAAAAAACGCCACGCAAGATTCAGCGCTATGCCGGTGCCGATTACCCCAGTGAGAATCCTGACCTGGTCGATGTTCTGACCAGTGCGGATGTGGATCATGTCGCCGAGATTTTCAAGACACCGCTAACCGGTTCGTATAACTGGGACTACGCCATCCAGGACGACAGGATCAAAAAACTCTACGACCTGGGTAAGCAGCTTAACTGGGATCCGGAAGTTGACATTGACTGGGATCGTCCTTGGCCGCAGGAGCAGCGCGCCCCGGAATTGATGAATCTCCATGACTACGAGCCCTATGTGTCCATGGACGAGAAAACCAAAGACGAGTTCTGGCTGCATATGAATGCCTGGAGCCTGTCACAGTTCCTGCACGGCGAGCAGGGTGCCCTGCTGGTGGCATCCCAGTTGTGCTCCTGTGCACCTACATTTAACGCCAAACTCTACGCGGCGTCGCAAACCTTTGATGAGGCGCGCCATGTGGAAGTGTTTAATAAATACCTGCAACAGCGGATTGGGATGATGTATCCGATCAATACGCACCTGAAAAGTATTATTGACAAAATACTTACTGATGAGCGCTGGGATATGAAATTCATCGGTATGCAAATCGTGATTGAGGGTCTCGCGTTGTCGGCGTTTGCTACGACGCGTGAAATTACGCCTGACCCGGTGCTCAAGGATGTGGTTTATCTGGTGACACGGGACGAGGCGCGGCATGTGACCTTTGGCGTCAACTATCTGGAAGATTTCATCAAAACCCTCTCAGACGAAGAGCGTGAAGAGCGCGCGCAGTTTGCCTACGAGGCGTGTGCCATCAGTCGTGAACGCCTCGTTGCCACTGACGTATTCCGCCATTTTGGCTGGGATGTTGAAGAGGCCCGCAAGAAAGTTTTGGATGGATTTGTCATGTCCACCTTTCGCAATCTGCTATTCCAGCGTGTGATTCCCAATCTTGGGCGAATTGGCCTGCTGACGGAGAAAGTGCGTCCTAAATTCGAATCACTGGGAATTCTGGATTATGAAAATCTGGCCACCGATGGTGATATCGACTGGTCGGCGCTCGAGCGTCCACTGGATACGGAAGAAGCGCAGTCCTATGAGCAAAGCATGCTGGGAGAGTTCGCCAAGAAGCACGACGAGGATGCCAGAACCAGCTCTGCTGCCTGAATGATTGTGCCCCTGGAACACAGTTCCTGTGGGCATAGCGGTGATGCTAGCCTAAGCATGAGGCGGTAGGGAGACAATTGTTAAGGGCAATAAAAAGCCGACGTGTTAGTCGGCTTTTTTGTATCTGGCGAATGTCGTATTAGGCAGACAGAGCTTTAACCTGAGCGTTCAGGCGGCTCTTATGGCGAGCTGCTTTATTTTTATGGATGATACCCTTGTCGGCCATACGGTCAATCACAGGTACCGCGCTGTCGTAAGCCGTTTTTGCTACGGCCGGGTCGCCACTGCCAACGGCTGCAGCCACTTTTTTGATCACTGTGCGGACCAAAGACCGCAGACTGGAGTTGTGGGCTCGGCGCTTTTCCGCTTGGCGGGCGCGTTTCCTTGCTTGTGGTGAATTCGCCACGGAGTATACCTCGGTAGGGGTCAAAAATTCAGGAGGCGCGATTATTCACATTGCCCATCTGCTTGTCAACCGCAGTCTTAGTGGTTTGGCCGCAGTCAGCTGATGTATACTAACGCCTATTAGTTATTATTGTCCGGCTTTTCGAAGGTGGCATTGTGTCGCATGGATAATACAGCGATAGCGACAGCACAGGCTCTCAGCACTGCGGACCGCATTCTTGATGCCGCCGAAAATATCTTTGCTGAGAAGGGCTACAGTGCGACGTCTTTGGGTGATGTGGCAGACCGTGTGGGTATCCGCTCCCCCAGTCTCTACAACCATTTCAAAAACAAAGAAGCCCTGTATGAGGCGGTACTCAACCGTCTGCTGGAGGATTTCTCTGCACCGTTGGCGGAGTTGGACAGCGGGCCGGTTACCAACGAGAGAGTATTCCGTTGGTTGGAGACCATCGTCCGTCAGCATCACGCCAACCCCAATCTTGCCAGATTACTGCAGCATGCCGCTCTCTCGGGCGGGCCCCATACCAACGAGTTGATAGATCGATTGTTTCGACCAATGTTTCAGCCGCGCGCCAGGATAGAGGGGGAAAAGTTCACGTTATTCGAAAACACGGGACTACAACCCTGGGCAGTCATGGCGTTCAACAACCTGGTGATGTCCTACGTCACGATGGCGCCCATGTACCGCGATTTGCTGGGTCAGGATCCATTCAGCGACACGGCGCTGGAGAATCAACTTAACCTTATCAAAATGTTGCTGCGAGCCGTTTTTGATTACAAAGGGAATTAAGCTTGCAGTACCTTTCTCACTGGTTAGTCCGCCAGTCAAATCGCCAGAGGCCTGTCCCCAACCATGTTGATTTCTGATGAGGTGCATATCTGGCGTGAGTCGGATGGCGACTACCTGATTGAGTGGCGCGCCAGTCATCCCGATACGCTGGTGACTGTTGAACCGATGGTAGCGGGCGGCGCGATGCAGGCCTATTCCACTGGTGATGCCGAGCGGCCCATCCGCATGTCGGGTCTGGAGCCAGCGAGCCGCCACTATTTCCGCCTCCGTGATCAGCATGGCACTGAAGTGCTGGCGACCGAGCGTAAACTGGGCATGCAGGGAACGCCCAACTTTCGGGATTTTGGTGGCTATCCCACCATAAACGGTGGCAGGGTGAAGTGGGGTTTTCTGTTCCGCTCCGGCCAACTATCCAGCCTGAGCGACCAGGATGTCGAGCTGCTGGCCAGCTTGAACCTCGATCTGATCTGTGATTTCAGGCGGCTCGAAGAACAGGAAAGTGATCCCAGCAGACTACCCGGTAAGAACCCTCCGCGTATAGCCAGTCTGCCCATTATACCCGGCAGCAACTCGCGATTTTTTGAACAGCCAGCAGGTCAAATGAGCGACCGGCAGGCTATGTTCGATTTCATGCTGGAAATCAACCGGGATTTTGCCGAGACCCAGACAGCAGCCTACGCACAGATGTTCAAAGAGATTCTGGAGGTGGAGGATGCACGATTCCTCGTGCACTGCGCTGCAGGGAAAGACCGTACCGGATTTGCTGCCGCGATTTTCCTGCTGGCGCTTGGGGTTTCGCGGGAGGTCGTGATGCGCGACTACATGCTCACCGGACGATTCTTCCACCCCGATCTGGAGATCGACCGTTTGCGCGAAAAGTATCAGATGCAGCAGATGGACACGCAGTCTATTCTGCCCATGCTGGAGGTGCATGAGGATTATCTGTCCCGCGCCTTACTCGCGATTGAACAACGCTTTCCGTCAGTAGACGTTTATCTGAACGAGGTACTGGGTGTGGGCGCTGCCGAAGTGGCGCTATTGCAGGCTCGCTATCTGGGTTAGCGTCTGCGCGTCGCCACGCTTGATCGTGGCGACGCGTCGTTTGGAAGTGCAGTGCTGTGCGTTAACGCGGAGCTTTGCAGGCGGTCTTGGCGGCGTTAATCTGTTTTTTCTCACAGTTCTGGCTGCTGGCGTCTCCGACGCACCACTTGCCACGGTTATCCCAGGCGGTCAGCGCGGCTTTCTTGCCATTGGAGCACTTTACGGTGTATTTCGCATACTGCGTGCCATCACCGGCAGCGGCATTGGCGTCAAACACGATACTGGTGGGTTTAGCGGCAAAGCTGCTGGCTGAAACGACCACCAGACCCACCACGGCTGCGAATTTTGATACGTTCATCCTAATTTCCTCACGATTGCACTGTTGGCGTAAGCACCGATCAAGCATTCGCCAGGGACCGGGCACGTAAGTGGCTAGTATAGGGGCAGGTGACAATAAAAGTGAGTTACTAAAATGTAACTTTTTGGGTATTTTAGTAACAACCCGGATTTTACATTGCAAATATATAACTTATCTTATTGTTTTATATAGATACTAACGAATCTCTATAAGGTTTCCCTAGGAAACATTAACGATTATTAATCTCCCGATGGGTAACGCGAAGCTTTGATGGACTGGTGCTGCAGCGTATTCGCCACAGGCGCGGAGGGGGCAGGTTCTGCACGCATCTGTCGGATGACTCCCGGGGTGAATTTGGGTATGGTGTGGCGCCTGAGAAACAGGGGAAGACTGGCTTGACCGACCCGTATGCAGATATCCGTCCCTACCGGGACGAGGAAGTGGCGGCAGTCCTGCTCCGGTTGCTCGATAACTCCGAATTTCTGGGCACCTTGGCGGTGTATCGTTTGGGCCGAATGGGTTCGATGATGTCCCCGCTGTTACGTCCTGTGGTTCGCTACCTGCTGGCTCGGGAAGTGCGTGGCGTGGACGATGTGCGTTCCATGCAAATCGTTATTGAGCGCTACATGACACGTATGATCGAGCGTGCCACTGGTGGCTTCAGTGTCTCAGGGTTGGAGCGACTCAATCCTGCACAACCCTATCTGTATATGAGCAATCACCGGGACATCGCGATGGACCCGGCCTTCACCAATTACGCACTGCATCGCGGCGGTTACGAAACAGCGCGTATCGCTATTGGTGACAATCTGCTGACCAAGCCCTGGGTCTCGGATTTGATGCGACTGAACAAGAGTTTTATTGTGAAGCGGTCAGTAAGTGGCCCAAGGGAGCTGCTGGCGGCATCCAAAACGCTTGCCAACTACATCCAACACTCGCTGCTGGAAGAGAAGTCACCGATCTGGATAGCCCAGCGCGAAGGGCGCGCCAAGGATGGCGTTGATCGCACTGAGCCGGTCATTATCAAGATGTTATCCATGAGTCGCGACAAGCGAGACCAGGAATTTGGTGAGCACATTCATCGTTTGGGTATAGTGCCTGTGGCGATCTCCTACGAACTTGATCCCTGCGATGCAATGAAGGCCAACGAGCTTTTTCAGAAAGCAGCAGAAGGCCGTTACGAAAAAGGAGCCCAAGAGGATGTTGCCTCCATTGCGCGGGGTATTGCCGGTGACAAAGGCCGTGTCCATGTCTCTTTTGGTACACCATTGAGCGGTGGTCTGGACACTCCCGAGGCGGTTGCTGCGGAGGTTGACCGGCAGGTTATCAGTGAGTATTGCCTGCATCCCACCAATCTCTATGCCTACCGACGCTTGTATGGAGCAGACGCTCCTGTCCCGCAAGATCTCTATCTGGAGCCAGGCGATTGCACGGAAGCCGCGTTCGACGCACGCATCGAGGCCATGCCGAAAGAGCACCGTCCTTACGCCCTGGGTCTATACGCCAATGCGGTGGTGAGTAAGCTGGCGCTGGCAGATCGATCGCAGCTCCCTTGCTGAGCGAGCCTCTCAAGGACACTATTCGCGAGGCCTACAGTGCCCTTGTGCAGAGCAAATCCCTGACTCCCCGTTGGGGGCAGCGCCAGATGATTGCCGAGATTGCCAATACCCTCTCTCGTATCCCGCAAAGTGGTGCGGGTGGCAGTGATCTTCCTGCAGTGTGTGTCATCGAAGCGGGTACCGGCACGGGTAAAACCATTGCGTATGCCGTCGCCGCTATCCCCATGGCCAAGTCTTTGGGTAAACGGTTGGTGGTGGCTACTGCCACGATCGCGCTGCAGGAGCAGTTCGTGAACAAGGACTTGCCGGATATCCGGCGCAGTAGTGGCATGGACTTCACGTACACGCTGGCCAAGGGCCGCCGCCGCTATGTCTGCCTGTCCAAGTTGGATCGGTTGATGGCAGAGAGTCAGGGTGCCTCATCGTTGATACCGCTTTATCCGGATGAGTTGGGTGCTCCTTCGCAAGCCGAGGCGCTGCCCGTCTATGACGCCATGCTGGAGGCTTTGGGCCGAGGGCAGTGGGACGGCGACCGGGACAACTGGGGCGACAGCGTATCGGAGGAAATTTGGTACGGAGTGACCACCGACCACAGTCAGTGCACCGGGCGGCGTTGCCCTAATATCAGTCAGTGCAGCTTTTACCGCGCCAGAGACGAATTACAAAGCGCTGACATTATCGTTACCAATCACGATCTTGTTCTCGCCGACCTCGCCCTCGGTGGTGGAGCCATTCTGTCGCCACCTGAGGACAGTATCTATGTGTTCGATGAGGGCCATCATCTACCCGACAAAGCGCTATCGCACTTTGCCAGTTTCTGCCGTCTACATTCCACCATTTCCTGGTTGCAGGACAGCAAGAAGTCTCTGGCGCAGTCAGGGCCTGTGCTGATCGCTATAGAAAACGCGCAGCGGTTAATACAGGCGTTGCCGACGGAAATGGAGGATGCTATCGCCACATTGCAAGTGGCCGAGCAGACGGTAACAGCGCTATTTGACGAAGCTGACCTGGATGATCGCCGGGATGATCAGCAGTTGCGGCTCGAACACGGGCGGGTGCCCCCGTCGTTGCGGTCGGTCGCAGTAGCGCTCGCTGGACATTTTCAGAAGTTGAGCAGCGCGCTTGCGCGTCTGGAGAACATACTCGAAGAGGCGCTGGACGACGAGCTCGCAGGGTTGGATAAAGCGGATATCGAAACCTGGCATATCAATGTCGGTGGCATGCTGGGTCGCGCGGAAGCCGCCTTAGCGCTGTGGCAGGAATATGCCGTCAGCGGCGAGGGTGAGATACCTCCAAAGGCGCGCTGGATTACGCTCATGAACAGCTCAGGCCAGTTGGGCTTTGAGCTGCGCTGCAGTCCGGTGCTGGCGGCCGACATATTGCAGGATTGTCTGTGGTCCAGAGCGGCCGGTGTGATTGTAACCTCAGCTACCATCACCGCCCTCAACTCATTTGATCGATTTAAATTGCATTCAGGAGCGCCCCCTGATGCCAGCTATAAAGTAGTGACCAGCCCATTCAATTATGCCAATGCGACGTTCACAGTGCCCGCGATGGACTGCGATCCCAGCGATGCGCAGGCGCATACGGCGGAGTTAATTGAGCAGTTGCCCATCATTCTGGATCAATCGGAAGGCAGTCTGGTGTTGTTTTCCTCGCGCCGTCAAATGCAGGACGTTTATCTCGGGGTCAACGGTGCGTTCGGCGGTCGGATATTGATGCAAGGGGATTACAGCAAGCAGGAAATACTGCGCAGGCACAAGGAGGCGATTGATAGTGGGGCGGGTAGTGTGATCTTTGGCTTGGCCAGTTTTGCTGAAGGTGTTGACCTGCCCGGTGACTACTGCCGCCATGTGGTGATTGCCAAGATTCCGTTTGCCGTGCCAGACAGTCCGCTGGAGGCGGCTTTGGCTGAGTGGGTGGAGGCGCAGGGGCGCAATGCTTTCATGGAAATCAGCGTACCGGACGCCGCCCTGCGTCTGATTCAGGCCAGCGGCAGGTTATTGCGCACGGAACAAGACAGTGGTCGCATCACCTTGATGGATCGGCGTATCCTGACCAAACGCTACGGTCGCGCTATTCTGGCATCACTACCGCCGTTTCAACTCCAGTTGGGGTAATCGCCATTACTGCTGCGCGCCACAACTGATGCCAGAAGTGCAATAACGGTTCGTTCTTGCCCAATAGCAGGTCGCGTCCTCCTGCCGTCAGCCCACGCTGGCACTGCTCGGCAATCGGCAGGTCTTCTCGTTCAAACACTTCGCCGCCGAACTCATAGGCTTTTCTAGCCTGGTCCATATCGCAGTTATTACGGGCAACGCCGACGAATGTTACTCGCGACTCTCCCGGACGATGGCCGGGTTCAGCCCGTATCATTTGCGCCCCCAGGGCATTCACGACAAACATCACGCCCGGATACAAGGTGAACGTCATGGAGCCCTGGATCGTGTCGGGCCAGGAGGCTTCATCGAGCTCGGCAAGCGTCGCAATCGATTTGTAGGGGAAGGCCCATAGGCTATGCCGTCCAAACGTGTCGACCACTGCGTTGGGTGCCAGTATCTGTGCAACGCTGTCCCGGTGCAGGGTCTTGAAATGGTAGCTCTCCAAGCTGAGGTCACTGACCAGTTTCCAGTTCGCCGCCACGTCAAACTGGCGCCGTTCCAGGGTGCGGTAATGTTCAAAGCCAAACCCGCCCAAGTGTTCACCAATCTCGACCAACGCATTGTCGACGGCGTGTTGCGCTACATCGACACCAATGGCCACGACCACAATGCCAAACTGTTCCGATACCGCTAACGCCGTGAGCGAGCAGGCTTCTTTGGGTGTGCTAAAGCACGCATCGTCGGGTCGGCCACGCAGTGTACCGTCTATGGCATAAGCCCAGCCGTGAAACGGGCATACCAGCGAGCGGGCCTGACCCGCGCCGCTCGCCACTGGCGCTCTGCGGTGGGAGCAGGCATTGATGAAGGCGCGTAGTGTGCCGACCTCGTCCCGGGTAAGCAGTACCGGTATGTCGAGTACCTGCAGGGCCAGATAACTGCCTGGCTCGGGTATCTCGCCGGAAAATGCCACGGGCTGGGGCGTATGGGTAAACAGCGACTGTCGCTCCAGCGCCAGCGTCTCGGGGCAGGAAAATTCAGCCGCCGCAATACTGGCCTCGTGTTCGGTCTGATCAGTGGTGTTGTCGCGCAGATTTTCCAGCAGACGCCGGTTGATGTTATTGATGTTCGCTCTATGCACGAAGCAGCCCTGCGTGTTGACGGCCGATGGAGGGAATGTATGGAGCGGGTGATGGGAATCGAACCCACGTATGCAGCTTGGGAAGCTACCGTTCTACCATTGAACTACACCCGCTTAAGCGACAGTTGTCGGCGGAAACGGGTCCCGCGCCAAAACTGCACACCAGAATAGCGACATCCGTGCAGTGGGTCAAAGGCCGCACTGTCTGTGCGCTGTGACATTCGGGTACTATCACACAGCGCTAGCACAGAAGCAGGGTGTATATGCATACGGAGGTCGCTGCAGTTCTTATCGATATAGAGGCGCAATTGCGCCAGCTCGGGCAATGGCAAAAGTTGCGGCCCGCTGCTGAGGCGCTGGCCTCGGACCTGCCCTTTTGTGTGGATACGCTCACCTTGCCCCAGTGGCTGCAGTTTGTCTTTTTGCCCACGCTCTATGCCAAGCTGGAGGAAGGCGAAACCCTTCCGGAGCGCTGTGGAATTGCGCCTATGGCCGAGGAATACTTTCGCGGCACAGGCCTTGCGAGCGCTGCACTGGTGGCGACTCTGGTACGGATAGATGAACTGTTATCCGAGTGGGGGCAGAACCGGCGTTAGCTGCCATTGGATTCAAATGGCCGAGGGCTGACGCACCGTTGAAAACATGGTAATTTGTCGTATTCATATAATTAAGCTGCCTTAGTAATCGTCCTATGAAAATAAATGTCTGCGTAAAAATCGCCGCTGCATGCGTGTTCGTAACCTTAGCGGGTTGTGGTGGTGGGGGCGGTGGCTCCTCCTTGCCCAACAGTCCTGCCGTCGGCCCGCAAGAGGCCGAGTACCCACCCATCTCCTGGTACAGCGCGGCACAACCGCTGATACAACGGTATTGTGTGGCCTGTCATACCGGTGGTGGCCCGGCACCTTTTGCGCTTGAAACCTTCGAGCAGGTCTACGGGAAGCGGTCCGCCATGGCCTTCGTGCTGGAGGGGGAAACCATGCCGCCGCTGGGCTTTGCTGACCTCAAGCCTGCCGAGTCGCGCCTTCTGCTGCAATGGCTCGCCGACGGAGCTCCGCAAGGCGATGCATCACAAGCGCCCTACAAACAACTAGACGCCGGATTCACCTACCATGCAGATATTCGCGCTATCCTGGAAAAAAATTGCGTTACCTGTCACGTAGCCGGTGGCGTTGCTCCTTTTCCTCTGGATGGTTACGACAAGATAAAAGCGGTAGCCGCCGCTGCAGCCTTTTCTGTGGAAAACGGCACCATGCCGCCGTGGCCGCCCACCAAGGGCTATAGCCGCTTCAAGCACGCGCGTGCGCTGTCGGCAGAAGATGAGTTTGCACTGACGAACTGGCTCGCTGGCAATCTGACGCAAGGCAATCCTGAGGATTACGTTCCTCCAGAGACTGAGGAAGAAGTCGAGGAGATCGACTACAACCTGACGCTGTCGCTGCAGCAGCCCTACACGCCGGTACTGCGACCGGACGATCAGCGCTGCTTCGCCGTTGAATGGCCGTTGGATGAGTTTGCCTATGTCACGGCGGTTAAGGTCAATCCCGACCAGCGTGCGGAAGTCCACCACGTCATCGTCAATATTATTGAACCGAAAGATACCCCCGCCTATTACGCGGCCAACGGCCAGGATGGTCGGCCGGGTTGGAACTGTGGTCTGTCAGGTGGACTGGAAGGTTCACCGCTGCCGCGCCAGATTGGCGGTTGGGTGCCTGGTGCAGCTCGCGGTGCGGGACCAGCCGGTACTGGCTTGGGTGTTGAGCCTGGCTCACTGATGGTGGTGCAAATGCATTACAACACGCTGGTTGCAGAACCCACGCCAGACCAGACCAGCTTACAGGTTGCTACGCGCGCCGCGGTTGATCGTCCTGCCAGCGGTTTCCTGTTTACTAATCCTCTGTTTTTGCGACCGGGTGGCATGCCGATTGCGGCAGGTGATCCAGACGCCAGGCACCAGTTCGAAGTACAGGCGAGCTTTTTGTCGCTATTGTTTGGTGCGCCGGCCAATGTTAAGTCCACCGATTCATGGGCCATACACACCGGATTTCTCCATATGCACACGCTGGCGAAAACGGGACGCTTAACGCTCATTCGTGAGGATGGCTCCGAGCAGGTTATCGTTGATATTCGCGATTGGGATTTCAACTGGCAGAGTACATATCTCCTTGAGCGAGAAGTGTTGATCAATCCCAAGGATCGTTTGCGCCTGCAGTGTAGCTGGGATAACAGCGCAGCCAATCAAGCTATCGTTAACGGGGTACAAAATGTGCCCAAGTTTGTGCAGTGGGGTGAGGGCACCGGCGATGAAATGTGCCTGACGAGCTTCTACATGACCAGAGTCGATGCAGACTACGACTACAGTTACGCAGCCACTGTACACGTTGAAGTGCCTACCTATCGGCAGCGGTTCGCCGCGGGCGATCTGGTGCCCCTGGAACTCCTGTTTACTAATTTCAGCCTGCACGAGCCTGGTGAACACGGGGATGCAGGTCATGACGATGTTGCTCACGACGATGAGCACGACGGCGATCACAGCGGCGTGTACGAAGGCCACTATCATGTGTATCTCGATACCGATGATGACGATGCCGAGCACCTGACCGCCTGGGATGCGAAGTTCTTTTACCAGTTGCCTGACGATCTGCCTGCGGGGCGCCACACGCTGCGGGTCAGCTTGCGCGGTACTGATCACCACGCACTGGGCATTGAAGAGACGGTGGAAATTGAAGTGGACGACGCCTCTGCTGCAGAATCCGAGCCGCTGGTCGATGCGAATGAATGGGCGATGCAGGCAGCGGCTGATGACCGCTTCAGCGCGCACCGTCCAGCGGACGTGAATTGCCCTGACAATAGTTGGTACAACGAAGACGGTGCCCTCGAAGTGGAGACGGGCTACTGCAATTATTTGTCACTGGCGCAGCCTGCCAAAGCTGCCCTTGCCAAGGGTGATGCGCTGCACCTGGTGCTATGGCATGGCAATCTGGCGTTTGCACAGCCGGCACAAGCCCATGTGGCGATCACGGTAGATGGTCGCACCGTGTGGGAGCAAAACGTCAAGATACCCACGGACGCGAATATCTACGATGTGCGTATTCCCGTCGACTTCGATGCACCGGTCGGCAGTAAAGTGGAATACCACTTGCATAACCATGGTTACAATACGTGGACGCTGCTGCAGCTGGAGGTCGAGCGCTGAGCACGCTCTCTCGCGGCTTTCTTTTTGGTCTGTGCCTGTGTCTGCCCCTGTGGGTGCAGGCGGCAGGTGTGGCGGTTGGCCAGGTGGCGCCTGCTGTTAGCCTGCCCGCGTTGTCTGGCGCCGGTGAAATCAGTCTTGAGTCCTTGCGCGGCAAGGTCGTCTATGTGGACTTTTGGGCCTCGTGGTGCGGACCTTGTCGGATTTCTTTTCCTGAGTTGGAAAAGTTGCGACAGGCGCTGGGGCCAGACGGCTTTGAAGTGCTGGCGATCAACGTGGATACCAATGAGGCCGATGCGCGGCAGTTTCTGGCGGAGATACCCGTCAGCTATCCTGTGCTGTTCGACGGCGCGGGTATTACGCCGCAAGCATTTGGCATTCTGGGAATGCCCACTGGTTATCTGATTGACAGGAAGGGCATCGTTCGCGAGATCCACCAGGGGTTTCGCAAAAATGATGGCGATACATTACGCACCGCAATTGTTGCACTATTGGGAGAATAATAATTTTGAAATATCTGGCAGGTTTAATACTTGCAGTCGCACTTTGCGGTTGTGAAACGGTACAGCCCTGGGAGCGCGGCCTGCTGGCCAAGGACGAGATGCAGTGGCAGCCCAATCTCATGGAAGCGCAACTGCGCAGCCAGATTTTTGCCAGTAAGGAAGCCTCATCGGGCGGCGCAGGAGCTGCCGGCGGCGGTTGTGGGTGTAACTGATGGCCAGGCGACCCGAAGACCGCAACGCAACTCTACTGGCACTGACCTCCAGTGCCCTGTTACTGCCCGCCTATCAGGGAGCGTTGGCTGATGCGCAGCCGGAGTTCGCCGAGATGGGCATGCGCTACAGCAAGTACAATGAGGACGATATCACTGCTAAAAAGGCTTTTGGGGGTGGTAGTGAGCGCTACGATATTGATGTCGCCCAGTTTCATTTGTTGGCACCTGTTGCCGAGGACTGGTCTTTTGCCCTGGATGTAGGGTGGGAAGACATGAGCGGTGCCTCGCCGTGGTTTGTCGGCGAGAGTACAGGCGGTGATCCCAAAGTGATTATGAGCGGTGCCAGTATCGAAGACACTCGCACCGAGGTGAGCGGCACCACGCGCTACTATTTTGATCGTGGCAACGTGGGTGTTAATTACACCCATTCTGACGAGGATGACTACGAGTCAAATGCCGGCGGCGTGGACGGTGCGTTCAATAGCGCTGACGGCCTGACCACCTACAGCGGCGCACTCAGCGTGGCCCATGACGATATCGATCCGACACAGGGCTCAGTGCCGACCAACACGCTCCATGCCGACAAGGATGTTACATCTGCCTGGGTGGGCGTATCGCGCATTATCAGCAAACGCGCGCTGGTACGTTTTGGGCTCAGCTATACCTACCGCGAGGGTTTTCTCACCGATCCTTACAAGTATCGCGATCAGCGCCCGGATGAGCGTAAAGAGTGGACGCTCAGCACCGGGTACCGACATTTTTTTGAAGAGCAAAACGCAGCCCTGCACGTGGATTACCGGTATTTTAATGATGACTGGGATGTGGCGTCTCAAACCGTTGACGTGGCGTGGCAGCAGAATCTCGCGCAGGACTTCAGGCTGACTCCTTTCGTACGCTACTACAGCCAGCACGAGGCGGATTTTTTCAGCAATATCGCCGACACCGACGACCGCTATTTCGCGGATGACTATCGTCTGTCAGCATTCGGCGCCTTCTCCTATGGTTTACGCGTGCAACGTGATTTTGGTAACTGGCAGGTCAATGCCGATGCAGAGCGCTATAAAACAGACGAGAGCTGGGGCGTTTACAGCGGCGACGAATCCCCCGGTCTGGTGGACTTCTGGCGTTACGGTATCGGGCTCAATTACCTTTTCAAATAGCCTTGCGCTTGGCTATGCGGCGCGTTGAGCATAGTTTTAAAGCGATGGGCGGCCCCGGCCACCTGCGCCTGGAGTTGGATGACGAAGCGAGCGCCGAGGCTGCCGTTGCCGCCGCTGTCGCGGAAGTGCAGCGGTTGGAGCGCAAGTACAGCCGTTACACGGACGATTCCCTCACCAGCCAAATCAATCGCGCTGCCGGTACTGGCCAGCCCGTGTCACTGGATAGTGAAACCGCCGGGCTCCTCAACTATGCCCACACCCTGTGGCGTGAAAGCGACGGCCTGTTCGATCTCACCTCTGGCGTGTTGCGGCGGGCCTGGGATTTCAAGTCGGGCCGTTGTCCCAGGCAGCGCGACATTGAAATTCTGCTGCCACTGGTGGGTTGGGAAATGGTGCAGTGGGATAAGGACAGCGTGTATCTGCCCAAGGCCGGGATGGAACTGGATTTTGGCGGTTGCGTGAAAGAGTACGCGGCAGATAGCGCCGCAGCACAACTGCGACGCAATGGGGTGGTGGCGGCGCTGGTGGATTTGGCGGGCGATATGGCGGCTGTCGGCGTACCTGCAGGTCTGTCAGGCTGGCCGGTCGGTATTCGCCACCCTGTTGCCAAAGAACGTGCCGTGGCGCGGGTACTTTTACCCGAGGGTGGCCTGGCCAGCAGTGGTGATTACGAACGGTGCGTGCAGATTGAGGGTAAACGTTTCGGACATATCCTGCATCCGCGCACCGGTTGGCCGTGCGGGGGACTGGTTGCAGTCAGTGTGCTGGCGGGTCAGTGTTTAGTGGCGGGCAGCTCGGCGACGATTGCGATGTTGAAGCCGGTTGGTGAAGCGCTGGACTGGCTCGCACAGTTGGGGCTGCCCTGGTTGGCGATAGACGCAGATCTTGCGTGTCACGGTACTTTGCGTGATGCGGATTTACCGAGCGCCTAGCGGGCCTGCTGGTCTGCCGCTGCAGGACGTTCACGTGCACCAATGTCCAGTGTCCCGCTGGGTATTCGCTCTACTGTTCCTACCGGCAGCTTGAACTCTTGCGTGGGTATAAGCGCCACGCCTTGTGTATCGGGCAACGCTTGCGCCGCATTGATAGCTGTCGAACCCGACGGAGGGTCCCAGCTGGCAGGCTGTCGCAAGCTGAGGTTTACAGACACGTTGTTCAGCTGGGTACCGCCGCCCATCAGGAAACGCCCCTGTCCAAAGATCAGGTTATTGGCGACTAACACATTTCCATCCGCATGATTTTTCACCAGCGCGCCGGTCCAGGCTTCGTTGACAAAGGTATTGTTCACCACAAAGAGTTGGCGTTGGTGCGCACTGCGATCCTGGCAGCCCTCCGCGCCGTAGCCAATGGCATCGACGTTTTGCGTGTTCTCTGCCTTGTGCATATCGTTGCCGATAATGTAGCTCAAGCCGCAGTTGGGTAGATCCACCAGGCGACTGGAATTGCCCCCGGTAATGTCTTCGATCCGGTTGTACAGAATGTGGTTCTCCAGGGCGCGACTCTTGATCTGGTGCCCGCGATCGGTACCTTTTATGTGGCTACCCATCAGGGTAAAGCGCTTCAGGGCGCCGATATACAGACCATGGCTGAACGTCTTCTTCCGTTTTTGGAACCAGAAGCGCGATGACAGTATCTCCAGGCTGGCGTTTTCATCCGCACCGGTGAGGATTGAGAACTCATTGTGGTGGAAGAAGGTGTTGCGCAGGATCAGGTTGCCGCCTTCGTGGCGGATGCCTGCGCCGTTGGTGTCTTCGACGGCCGCGCCGGAAAACTCCATGTTTTCTATCACGATGTTGTTACCGCTCACGATCCAGATCGCCTTGCCATTGGGAATCAGGCCGGAGGATTTTATGTGCGCCATACCACCAACGCCGCGGATGGTGAGATTACTCTGATTCCATGAGGCGTAGTCATTGAAATAGACGCCCGCATCAATCTCGATGATGTCGCCGGCCCCGGCCAGCTTGGCCGCCGCGCTGGGATTTTTCAACGTTCGCTCTGGCCCCACCTGCAGCGTGATGGGTTCGTAGGATGTTGCATGGGCAGGCGCGTTGAGAAAAAGCAGGAGCAGGTAAGCGCACCACCAAACCACTGCTGCGCCACATAGGCGTTGACCATCGGTGTGCTTAATCTCCCCAATCATTAATGATCCCTGGCAATTCGCCTATTGATTTCAGTGTGTGGTGCGCACCGGTGAAGTCGTGACTCGATGTAAATTCATTGTAGACGACCGCGCAATCAATGCCAGCGGCGATGGCCGATTGTAAACCCCGCTGTGAGTCTTCCACCACCAGGCAATCGTCGGCACTGGCCCCGAATGTGTTGAGGGCGAGAAGATAGGGCTCGGGACTGGGCTTGGACGATACGTAGTCTTCGCGGGTGAGCACAAAATCCATAAATTGCATCAGGGGCCTGTTCTTGTGAATCAACTCAAAGTGGGCACTGGTGGACGTTGTGACGATGGCCATTTTGTGAGTTTTGGACAGTTCTTCCAGTATCGGTTCGACACCGGGAATGTCGATCGCTTCTCGCGCCAGATACTGTTCATAGTAGACATCCCGTTGTCGTCTTTTCATTGCGACCGTATTGGGGTCAATACCGGCTGCCAGGGCGAGATCCCAGCTTGAAAGGCCATGCACCATACGCTGCAGATAGCTTTGCTTCTCCAGTGTAACGCCCAGCTCAGCGAGCGCCCGCTGTGTCGCGGTGAAATACCAGGATTCGGTATCCACCAGAACGCCATCGTTGTCCCAGAGTATGTATTTCTTCATGAATGGAGTGACGCTGCTATTGGTAGTGAACTGCCAGCCATACTGTTTCTGTGTCGGGTGTTGTCCATGTCACCTTGTGTTTGGTGTGCGCCGGAATCGTGATGTGGCAGCCGACGGCTAAATGTACCTCATTCCCATTTTCGAAGGCAATTCTTGCTGCGCCTTTCAGTACCGTGACGCAGCTCTTTTACGACCCACTATAAATCAGTGGACTTGGCTCGTAGGACCATCATCCACTTGATAGCTTGCGAACAGGTGTCGACGTACCTCATCGGTGACGGGTTCTTTGCCGATCACGACCGGCCGGATTTTGTCCAGGTCAACAGCAAACCCGCGCTGTACGGCGGGCCGCGCAGAGACTCGATCGAGCCACGCGTCCAGATACGGGTACGGAGCCTGATTAGGATAGCGGAAACCAAACATCCTGAACCATGGAAAGCAGGCAATATCAGCGATGGAGTACGCATCGAGTATGAAGGTGCGGTCTTTCAGGTGATGATTTAGCAATCGACGTAAGCGCTCTGTTTCCTGCGTGTAACGTGCAATCGGATAGTCAAGCTGCTGTGGCGCGTACTGCACAAAATGATGGAGCTGCCCCATCATCGGGCCGACGTAGCTCATCTGCCAAAAAAGCCATTGCCGCCCCAGCGCCTGCTCTATCGGATCAGTTGGCCACAGGCTACCGACTTTCTCTGCCAGATACATCAGGATCGCTGCCGACTCCCACAGCACGATGCGCTGCCCGCCTGGGCCGTCCGAGTCAATGATGGCGGGCACTTTGCGGTTCGGACAGATTTCTGCGTACTCGGGTTGGTTCTGATCGCCCGCAACAATATCGATGGGGTGCACCTGATAGGGCAATCCCAGTTCCTCCAGGGCAATGGAGACTTTTTGACAGTTCGGAGTAGGGCAATAATAGAGATCGATCATGCCTTTCAATTTCCTCGGGTGTTGCATGCTGACTTTAGCCCAGTTTGCTCGAAACGAGCCGATTGAGGCTTACGCCTGATTCAGCTGCTTCAACCGCCAACATTCGGTGTGTTTGTGGAGGCACCCTAACCATGAATTTTCCGCTGTAATTCTTCAATGAAATTGGCTCCGGGGCGTTCTCCCCAGACCTGGCCATATCTCTCGAAACACTTTTGACCAGCTTGCGGATACCGGCCAATGCCTTCTCGGGAGTAGCATCCAACCAGCTCAAGCTAGGAAATTCGGCACAAAGACCGACGTGCTCCCCATCTTCTTCAGACCAGGTCACTCTATAAGTGTATCGATCAAGTTCTTTCTTCATTCTGCACCTCAAGGCGATCTATCGCCTGCAACACTTGCCGGACCTGATAAGGTTTGGCTTTTCCTTTGGCGTTCTGAATATTTACGCGCGGGTCGCCCTGCCAAGGCGTCCTGAAAACCTTGTGACTGGAACCCGACTGTCTGGGCTCACCGAAAAAATGCGCGCACACTTTCGATAAGTCATTGAAGCGAATACCTTTTGGGCTTCGCTTCATTTGGTTGAGAATATCTTCGATTTCTGCCACCAAGATATAGTATCAATAATGATACTGTAGTCAAAGCATCATTTTTGACGACCACTAAGCCGCCGAGTCTGGTGAACTGGAATGGTTACACGCAGTAAGGAGCGCACGCATTTATTCCGCAACGTCGATTTTAGCTAGCGCATTCGCGATGCTGCTCACGTCGCCGGGCCGCACTAATCGCGTGATTTCATGGCCGTCGCGCAAAAATACGAGGGTGGGCCAGAGCTTGACGCGGAAGGAGCGCCCGAGCGGACGTCCGCTCGCATCGGCAATCTTGATGTGTCGCACGTTCGGATGTGCGGCGAATGCGGACGCCAGCAGCGGCTGGGCCGCAAGACAGTGTCCACACCCCGGGCTGCCGAATTCGAGCAGTGTTGCCCCGGCGAGCTGATCGACCTCGGTGCGTTCGGGTTCGCTAGTTCCGTAGTCTTCGTTGATTGCCATGTGAACGTGGTCTTACTTATGGCGGCGTTAACCCACGCGAGTCAACGCGTGGGTGTTTCTGCGAAAAAGGTGACACCTTATAGCTATGCGGCATTCAATGGACGAATCCGAGCAACTTCAGATTTGAGTACTTGGTTCGCCTCCCAAAGATCTACGGCATGCTGGGCATTTAGCCAGAACTCCGCGGAGTTACCAAACAACCGACCGAGCCTGATAGCCATTTCTGGACTGACTGCTCGCCGCTCGCGCAGCAATTCATTAATTGATTGCCGCGACACTCCCAACGCATCCGCCAGTCATGCTACGCTTAACTCATAATCAGGTAGAAAATCCTCTCGCAGCAACTCGCCCGGATGGGTAGGCCTGCGTTTCATTCCAGTATTGGGAATAGCCATAGATTACACCTCTCGTTAATGGTAATCGCAGACTTCAACGTCAAACGCGTCACCATGTTCAAACCGAAAGCCGAACTGCTTGTGATTGTGGGGCTGAGGGTTAGAGACCCTCGGCTACCCGATTATGCGCTGTTTTCACTGGCGTACTAACTTAACTTGCAATTCATAACCGACCGCATGGGCATACTTTTGCAGCGTAGCAAGTGAAGGGGAATGTTTGCCATTGCCCAACGAAGATTCAAGCCGGGTCACTGCTGGCGGTTTTGTACCCATACGTTCTGCAACGTCGGCTTGACT